>NZ_JBVJAB010000048.1:36661-42169 GCF_055591025.1 Streptomyces sp. NPDC041784 | reverse complement strand
CTGGTCACGCGCAGCTCGAAGGCGCGGGCCAGCCGGGAGAGCAGGGAGACCAGGATGATGCCGGCGATGAAACAGGCGCCGATCTTCACGCCGTCGGGGCGCTCGAAGACGTTCACGACCGTGACGTAGAGGAACACCGCCGAGATGACGGCGAAGCCGATCGTCCAGTTGCGCTGCCCGGCCTTGTGGGCGGCGATGGTCACGGCGATGGCGGCGGAGCTGATGAGCACCAGGACGCCGGTGGCGTAGGCGCCGCCCTGGGCGTCGACGTCGGCGTCGAAGATCCAGGTGACCAGGAAGGCGACCAGGGTGAAGACGATCACCATGGGGCGGACGGCGCGGGCCCAGTGCGGGGCCATGCCGTAGCGGGGCAGGTAGCGCGGCATCAGGTTGAGCAGCCCGGCCATCGCGGAGGCGCCGGCGAACCAGAGGATGGCGATGGTCGACACGTCGTAGACCGTGCCGAAGGCGTTGCCCAGGTACTCGTGCGCCAGATACGCCAGAGCGCGGCCGTTGGCCTGCCCGCCCTCCTCGAACTCCTTCTCCGGGATCAGCACCGTGGTGATGAAGCTGGTGGCGATCAGGAAGACGCTCATGATCAGGGCGGCGGCCGTGAGCAGCTTCTTCGTGTCCCGGATGCGGCCCTTGGGGTTCTCCTCGGTGTCGCCCGGGTCGCCCTGGACGTGCGGCATGACCGCGACGCCGGTCTCGAAGCCGGACAGGCCCAGCGCCAGCTTGGGGAAGACCAGCAGGGAGACACCGATCATCGCGAAGACGTTGCCGTGCTCGGCGGTCAGGGCGCTCGTCCAGTCGGTGACCACATGGCCCTCGGTGAACACATGCCCCAGGCCGACGGCCACCACGACCACGTTCAACCCGAGGTAGGCCACCACCAGGGCGACCGCGACGCCGATGGCCTCCAGGAAGCCCTTCAGGAACACCGCGCCGAGCAGGGCGACGAGCATGAGAGTGATGATCATCTGTTTGTCGTGCAGGGCGTCGGCCAGGTGCGGGTTCTCGACCAGGTGGGTGGAGGCGTCCGCCGCGGACAGGGTGATGGTGATCAGGAAGTCGGTGGCCGCGAAGCCCAGCAGGGTCAGGACGAACAGCTTGCCCTTCCAGAAGGACAACAGGCGTTCCAGCATCGCGATCGAGCCCTCGCCGTGCGGACTCTCCTCGGCCACCCGCCGGTAGACCGGCAGGGCACCCACCAGGGTGACGATCACCAGCACGATGGTCGCGATCGGCGACAGCAGACCGGCCGCGAGGGCGGCGATGCCCGGCTGGTAGCCGAGAGTAGAGAAGTAGTCGACACCGGTCAGGCACATCACCCGGTACCAGCGCTGCCCCTTGTGCGGGGGCTCGGGCTCGGCGTGCGGACCCGTGTGGCCGCCGCCCTTGCCCATGTCGGACAGCCCCTCCAGCATCCAGGAGCGCAGGCGGCTTGGCGGAGGGTGCTGGGTGGTGGCCATCGGCATGCTCCTGATGTGCGGCTCAGGGTGCGGTCCTCGGCCATCACGCGGACGGCGGCACCAGCGTATGCAGAGAGTGACGTGCGGGCCACGGATGAGTCCGTCGCTCGCGTCAAGCTTCCGTTAAGAGAGGCGGTGTGAGCGTCGGTGGCACATCAAGACGACGACGTCTCGGTTGTGTGGGCATGAACTAGGCCACACGGGTGGTCGTATGGGCCACGAGCCAGGCGCGCACACCCAACGTCATCTCGTACGCCTCGTACGCCTCGTACGCCGTTTTGCGGGCTCCCTGTACGAAGGTGATGCGGACTTGGAGGGCGCGCGTCCGGAGCCAGGGCCGGCCATGCCGTGAGTGATCCGTCGGTGTGGCCGGCGTCGGGGCTGGTGCCGTAGGCGCCGCCGCGGTCCTCGTACGCGGTGCCCGGGTCGTCCCGGGCTTCCAGGAGGGGGAGCCAGAGGCGGCTCGCTGTCGGAGTCGGGCAGCGGGGGAACGACCGTGTAGTGCAGGGTGAAGGAGTCGTCCGCGCGCTTCAGCCGGGTGAGGGTCAGTTCGTGGCGGCCCGCGAAGATCGGAAGGGTGAGGAGCGGGGTTCTGGTCACCTGGGCTCTCTTTCCTCTTACGAGCGGTGTCTATGTGGTGAGTCGATCATGTGCCACGGGGCTGCCGACCGCGTAGTGGACGTACCCGCGGACCAGTCGGAAGCCCGCGGTCCAGGCCAGGAGGCGGCTGGCACGGTTGTGGACCGAGCAGTTCCAGCTGGGAATGTGGCCGCGCGCGGAGATGTCGGCGCACAGGGAGGCGACGCAGGCCAGGGCGAGCCGGGAGTAGCGGCGGGCACGGTTGGGGTCGGACCACTGGATGGACCCCGTGCGGTGCAGCGCCGAGGACACGTTGACCACCCGGCCGCCGGGGTCGCTGGTCAGCGCGGGCTCCAGCAGGCAGGAGAGCAGGTAGTGGGCGAGGAAGTTGACCTGGAAGGCGATCTCGTTGCCGTCGGCCGTCACTGTGTGGCGCTCGGGGGCGGCGATGCCCGCGTTGTTGACGAGCGCGTCCAGGTGCGGGTGCTCGGTCACGACCTCGCGGGCGAGGGTCTCCACCTCGTCGAGACGCGCGAAGTCGGCGGCGCACGTCCACAGTCGGGAGGCGTCGGTGCCTGCCGTGGCGACCAGGCGGTCGGCGGCGGCGCGGGCCTCCTCGGCGGTGCGGCCGTGCAGCAGCACGGTGGCGCCGCGTTCCGCGAGCTGCCGGGCGGTCTCCAGACCGATGCCGGAAGTGGCGCCGGTGACCAGGACGGTGCGGCCGGAGAAGGAGGAAAGGGCAGAGTCGGACATGGTCCGATCCGGGGTTGCGGGCACGCCCCGCACCCCTCTCAGAGGGTGGCGCGCGTGCGGGTAGGAAAGGTGAAAGGGGCGCCGGGATGGGGATCACGGCGCCCCTGGGGATGCGGAAGGCCCGTCAGCGGGACGACGGCGCGGGCGTTTCCGCACAGCGGGGCGCACGACGGAGCGGCCGAGCGGGACTCGGCGGCCGGTCGAAGAGGAGCCAGGCGCTGTTCACAGGTTCCATGCAAGCCGTCCCGCAGGCCCCGGGCAAGCCGTTCAGCCGTTCCCTGACACGCCTCTGACGTGCGCATACGAGGTCTTGACGGCCGAGCCGCGAGAGCGGTTCAGCCAAGGCCGGGCACCCCGGAGACCAGCAGGTCGATGAGCTTGATGCCGACGAAGGGGAGCATCAGCCCGCCCAGGCCGTACAGGAGCAGGTTGCGGCGCAGCAGGTCGTGTGCCGACGAGGGCGTGTACCGGACGCCGCGCAGTGCGAGCGGGATCAGCGCCACGATGATCAGTGCGTTGAAGATGATGGCCGAGGTGATCGCGGAGGTGGGGCTGTGCAGGCCCATCACGTTCAGCGCGTCCAGGCCCGGGTAGGCGCCCGCGAACATCGCCGGGATGATCGCGAAGTACTTGGCCACATCGTTGGTGATGGAGAACGTGGTCAGCGCGCCCCGGGTGATGAGGAGTTGCTTGCCGATCTCGACGATCTCGATGAGCTTGGTCGGGTTGGAGTCGAGGTCGACCATGTTGCCGGCCTCCTTGGCGGCCGATGTACCGGTGTTCATGGCCACGCCGACGTCGGCCTGGGCGAGCGCCGGGGCGTCATTGGTGCCGTCGCCGGTCATCGCGACCAGCTTGCCGCCCTCCTGCTCCCGTCTGATCAGGGCGAGTTTGTCCTCAGGGGTCGCCTCGGCCAGGTAGTCGTCCACGCCCGCCTCTTCGGCGATGGCGCGGGCGGTGAGCGGGTTGTCGCCCGTGATCATGACGGTGCGGATGCCCATGCGGCGCAGCTCGGCGAAGCGTTCACGGATGCCGTCCTTGACGACGTCCTTGAGGTGGATCAGGCCCAACACCCTTGGGCCGTGCCAGTCATGCACGGCGACCAGCAACGGCGTGCCTCCGGAGGCCGCCACGGAGTCCGCGAACAGCCGTGCCTCGGGCGGGACATGACCGCCGTACATCTGCACCCACTCGACAACCTGCTGGGTGGCGCCCTTGCGGATGGCGCACACGGCTCCGTTGTCCCAGCGCAGGTCGACGCCGCTCATCCGGGTCTGCGCGCTGAACGCCACCCATCGTGCGTTCGTCAACTCGCCCTCAGCGGGCGCCCGTAGTCCGTGGAGCCGTTTGGCCAGGACGACGACGGAGCGGCCCTCGGGTGTCTCGTCGGCGAGGGAGGACAGCTGGGCGGCATCGGCGAGCTGCCGTTCGTCGATGCCGGGCAGCGGGACGAAGGCGGCGGCCTCACGGTTGCCGAGAGTGATGGTTCCGGTCTTGTCCAGCAGCAGGGTGTTCACGTCGCCGGCCGCCTCGACCGCGCGGCCGGACATCGCCAGCACGTTGCGCTGCACCAGCCGGTCCATGCCGGCGATGCCGATCGCGGACAGCAGGGCGCCGATGGTGGTCGGGATGAGGGTGACGAGCAGGGCGACGAGCACGGTCGTGGACTGGGCGGCGTCCGCGTACGCGGCCATCGGCTGGACGGTGACCACGACCATGACGAACACGATCGTGAGCGCGGCCAGCAGGATGTTCAGGGCGATCTCGTTCGGGGTCTTCTGCCGCGCGGCCCCCTCGACGAGGGCGATCATCCGGTCCAGGAAGGAGTGCCCGGGGCGGGCGCTGACCCGTACGACGATCCGGTCGGACAGGACCGTCGTGCCGCCCGTCACGCCGCTGCGGTCGCCGCCCGACTCGCGGATCACGGGCGCCGACTCCCCGGTGACCGCCGACTCGTCGACCGCCGCCACCCCGTCGACGACATCGCCGTCGGCCGGGATCAGCTCACCCGCCTCGACGAGCACGACGTCGAGCGGTTTGAGGTCGGTGGCGGCGACGGCCTCGGTCTCGGCCCTCCGCAGGTCGGTGCCGTAGCTCCAGTGGCGCAGCCGCAGCGCGACCGTGTCCGTACGCGCTCTGCGCAGCGATTCGGCCTGGGCCTTGCCCCGGCCCTCGGCCACGGCCTCCGCGAGGTTCGCGAAGATCACCGTCAGCCACAGCCAGGCGCTGATGACCCAGGTGAAGACGGCCGGATGGAGGACCGCGGAGAGGGTGGTGAGGACGGCTCCGACGGACACGACGAAGAGCACGGGGTTCTTGACGAGTGCGCGCGGGTGCAGTTTGCGCAACGCCTCGGGGAAGGACTGCACGAGTTGCGCGGGTTCGAACAGTCCGCTCGGCGCGCGGCGCTTCGCTCCTCTTTCTGATCCGGACCGGGGAGCGCGCTGGGTGCGGGACGGCGGAGCCTGCTGAGGAGCGGCGGAGAACATGGGGGACCTTAATGCCTCGGTGGAGGACCGGACGCACGCGTGCAGGGGCACGCCGGTGACCGGTCGGGCTGACAGAGCGTGTGGCGGGCGCCGGGTCCTGGGGGGGGGGGGGGGGGGGGGGGGAGGAGGGGGGAGGGGGGGGGGAGGGGGAGGGAGGGAGGGGGAGAAGAAAAAGCGCGATAGGGCATCAACACAACCCCCACCCCGCACCCCCA
>NZ_JBVJAB010000048.1:3774-36651 GCF_055591025.1 Streptomyces sp. NPDC041784 | reverse complement strand
TTTGATTCTTGGGGGGAGGACGGGACGACTTCTGACAGGACACTTCTTGTGACTGTCTGGCCGAACCGCTTGTTTGCTAGCCGCCGTTCCCTCCTCCCCCAACCCCCCCCCCCCCCAGGACTGCGCCGCAACGACGACGGCGGCGAGGACGACGAGACGCCGTCGCGTGCCCGGAGAAACCTAGCCGGGCCGGACACCCGAACCGCCTCTTCCGGCACGGAATTTGCGCCTCCCTGACGGCCGTCCGGGCGACGCCGTCAAGCTCCCGTCAAGGTCACCTGAGAAAGCGTCAGGAGCGCATCAACGCGCGGCCTCCCTGGCCGAGACCGGTCGCAGACTGAGCGGCACGGGGGACGCGGACGACCGTCCGTGTCGTGAGGTTGGAGGGCTCGTGACGCTCACGGCCAGAACCACGCGCAGTCCTGAGGCGGAGGCCGGGACCGGCGCACGGGCACCACACGAATCGGTCGTCCCGCCCGGAGAACGGCCCGGTCCGCGGCCCGGAGGGGGGCCGCGGCCGGGCGCTTCGGGCCTCCGCCTCCGCCGGCGGACCGTGGCCGCGCGGGCCGCTCTGCGCCGCCGCTTCTGGGCCACCGTGCCCGCGCGGCTGCGCATCCTGCACGCGGCCACGGTCTCGCTCGCCGCCGCTCTCGCCGCGCTGCTCCTGCTGGCCGGGCTCGCGGCCATGGGTACCTGGGACGCCGTCGCGGGACGCGACGCACCCCGCACCACCAGCGCCGCCGACCTCAACCTCGCCCTCAACGACATGGACGCCCAGGCCGCCAACCTCCTGCTGTCCAGCGGCGACGGGGGTGAGGGGCGGCTGAAGACCCCGTACGAGAAGGCCGTCGGCTTCTGCGGCGACGCCCGCCGCGAGATCAGCCACGACCTGCGCATCCTCGCCGTCGCCGCGCAGGGCGACGGGGCCGACGAGCGGACGGTGGAGTCCCTCACCGACGACTTCGCCGCGTACCAGGAACTCATCGGCTGCGCCCTGGAGAACGACGACCGCACCGGCGGCAAGCAGGCCGCGCTGGCCGACTACCGCACGGCCACGGACCTGCTTCAGCACCGACTCCTTCCGGATGCACGGCAGTTGGTGTCCTCCAATGACCAGGCGTTCGGGCCCGTTCCACGCTCTCCGCCCAGCTCACGGCAGCGCTCGCGATCGGTGCGCTGCTGCTCGCCGCGCTCGGTGTCCTCCAGTGGTACCTGGCCCGCCGCTTCCACCGGATCCTCAACCCCGCCCTGCTCGCCGCCACCGCCTTCGCCCTGCTCGCCGTCGTCCTCGGCACACAACTGCTGTCCGCTTCCGCCGAGCACCTGCGCGGGGCCCGCCGCGACGCCTTCTCCTCGCGACGGCCGCGCTCACCGCCGTCGGGCTGAGGCCGCGGCTGGCCGAGTTCCGCTGACCCGACGCCCGCTCACGCGTCCGCGAGCCTGGCCTCCTCCAGGTCCAGCGAGCGTTGCAGCCGGCGCCGCGTGGTGTCGCTGATGCGGTGCTCGTCGTACAGGCGCTGGAGTTCGGCTGCCTCGACCGTGATCAGGTCGCGGCGCAGCTGGCGGTAGGTGAGGTCGGCGGACTCGGCCGACGGGCCGGCGCCGGCGGCCTGCGCGAGGCGGTCGCGGGCGTCGTCGACCCTCGCTGTGAGACTGCGGCGGAGCCGGTCGAGGACGACCTCCGGTACGGCCTCCAGGTCCGCGATCTCCTCCAGCCGACTCAGACCGGCGTTCGCGAGGCCGCACCGGGCCTCGGCCTCCTCGCGATCCGTGTGATCGGGCTCCAGGGCGATGCCGGAGCGACGGACGACGGGTGCCAGGGTGAAGCCCTGGACGACGAGAGTGGTGACCACGACCGACGTGGTCAGGACGAGGACCAGAGGGCGCTCCGTGAGCGGGGTCCCGGCCTGAGTGGTCACCGGGATCGACAGGGCCGCCGCCAGCGGGACGACCCCTCGGGTGCCGGCCCAGGTCAGGACCACCGGCACCCGCCAGTTCATCCGCTGGATGCCGCCCTTGCGCTGGGCCACCGCCGACAGCGGCGCCAGCCACAGCAGGCGCATGGCGATCAGGGTGGCGGCGACGGCGAGCGCGTACAGCGGCCAGGCGCGGTCGCCGTCGGAGAGGGCGCGGACCTGGGCGGGCAGGGCCAGACCGATGAGGGAGAACACCACGCTCTCCAGCAGGAACACCACCGTGCCGTACACCGCGTGCAGTTTGATCTCGGCGTCTCCGCGTTTCTCAGCACCTGACGTCTCACGACGGCCCGTCCCTCGCGGGGCGGGCCGTCGGCGTGTTCAAGCGGAAGGGGGATTCGTCCCGCAGATGGAGGGGGCTGCCGTATGAGTTCCGTCAAAGCCGGACCCGTTGCCGTAAGGGAGGTGTCAACGGCGACCGAAACCGGCCAGGGAGGCGGTTTCCTCTAACCGTCCGTTCGATCCGAACCTCTTCTAGGAGCTCGCGATGGCCGACCTGGCCTTCGTCGTCACCACGGTCGCGGTGTTCGCGCTGGTGGCCCTTGTCGCCAAGGGGGTGACCAAGCTGTGACTGCCGAGAACATCGTCGGCCTCGTCGTGGCCGTCGCCCTGCTGGGTTATCTCGTCCTCGCCCTGATCTTCCCGGAGAGGTTCTGAGAAGCGACATGAGTCCTGTCCTCGCCGGCATCCTCCAACTGCTCGCTCTGATAGCGGCGCTGGGGCTCGCCTACGTCCCGCTCGGCAACTACATGGCCAGGGTCTACTCCTCCGACAAGCACTGGCGTGTCGAGAAGTGGATCTACAAGGGCATCGGCGCCAACCCGGACACCGAGATGCGCTGGCCCGCGTACCTGCGCGGCGTCCTCGCGTTCTCGGCGGTCGGCGTGCTGTTCCTCTACCTGCTCCAGCGGCTCCAGGGCCATCTGCCCGGCTCGCTGGGCTTCGCCGCGATCGACCCGGACCAGGCGTTCAACACCGCCGCGTCGTTCGTGTCGAACACGAACTGGCAGTCGTACTACGGCGAGCAGGCCATGGGCCACGTCGTGCAGACGGCCGGTCTCGCGGTGCAGAACTTCGTCTCCGCCGCTGTCGGTATCGCCGTCGCGGTGGCGCTGGTGCGCGGCTTCGCCCGGTCCCGTACCGGTGAGCTGGGCAACTTCTGGTCGGACCTGGTGCGCGGGACCGTCCGGATCCTGGTCCCGATAGCGGTGATCGGCGCGATCGTGCTGGTCGCGTGCGGTGCCATCCAGAACTTCTCCGGCATTCACGAGGTCGGCCAGTTCATGGGCGGCAATCAGGACTGGAACGGCGGTGCGGTCGCCTCGCAGGAGGCCATCAAGGAGCTGGGGACGAACGGCGGCGGCTACTTCAACGCCAACAGCGCCCACCCGTTCGAGAACCCGACCCCGTTCACGAACCTCTTCGAGATCTTCCTGATCCTGCTCATCCCGTTCGCGCTGACCCGCACGTTCGGCATCATGGTCGGCTCCGTCAGGCAGGGCTACGCGATCCTGGCGACGATGGGCACGATCTGGGTCGGTTTCATCGCGCTGATGATGTGGACCGAGTTCGCGCACCACGGCCCGGCGTTCGACATCGCGGGCGGCGCGATGGAGGGCAAGGAGCAGCGCATCGGGGTCGGCGCCTCGTCGATCTTCGCGGTGTCGACCACGCTGACCTCGACGGGTGCGGTGGACTCCTTCCACTCGTCCTTCACCGGTCTGGGCGGCGGCATCACGATGCTGGGCATGCAGCTGGGCGAGATCGCGCCCGGTGGTACCGGTTCCGGCCTGTACGGCATGCTGATCATGGCGATCATCGCGGTGTTCATCGCCGGCCTGATGGTGGGCCGCACCCCCGAGTACCTGGGGAAGAAGATCGGCACCCGTGAGATCAAGTTCGCGGCCTGCTACATCCTCATCACCCCGGCGCTGGTGCTGATCTTCACCGCCGCGGCGATGGCCCTGCCCACCCCGGGCAACTCGATGACCAACAGCGGCGCGCACGGGTTCTCCGAGATCCTCTACGCCTACAGCTCGGCCGCGAACAACAACGGTTCGGCCTTCGCCGGGCTGAACGCGGACACCCAGTGGTTCAACAGCACCCTGGGCCTGGCGATGCTGCTGGGCCGTTTCCTGCCGATGGTGTTCGTCCTGGCGCTGGCCGGTTCGCTCGCCGAGCAGAAGCCGGTGCCGGCGACCGCGGGCACCCTGCGCACCGAGAAGCCGCTGTTCACGGGTCTTCTGGTGGGCGCGATCCTGATCATCACCGGTCTGACCTACTTCCCGGCCCTGGCGCTGGGTCCGCTGGCCGAGGGGCTGGCGTCATGACAACCGACGTAACGAAGCAAGAGGACTCGATGTCCACAGCCACCCCGACCCGGGCTCCCCACCAGGACGTCCCGACCGGTCACAAGGAGAGCCGTGTCGGCGCGGGCCTCTTCGATCCCAAGCAGCTGCTGAAGTCGCTGCCGGACGCCTTCCGTAAGCTCGACCCGCGGGTGATGGTCAAGTCGCCCGTGATGTTCGTGGTGTGGATCGGCTCCGTGCTCACCACCGTGTTCTCCTTCAAGGACCCGGGCGACTGGTTCGGCTGGACGATCAGCGCCTGGCTGTGGCTGACGGTCGTCTTCGCCAACCTCGCCGAGGCCGTCGCCGAGGGCCGGGGCAAGGCGCAGGCCGACACCCTGCGCAAGGCCAAGACCGACACCGTGGCGCGCCGGCTCGTGGGGGAGTCCGAAGAGCGGGTGCCCGGCACGGAGTTGCGGATCGGCGACCTGGTGGTCTGCGAGGCCGGCGACATCATCCCCGGCGACGGTGACGTCGTCGAGGGCGTCGCGTCAGTCGACGAGTCCGCCATCACCGGCGAGTCCGCGCCCGTCATCCGTGAGTCCGGCGGCGACCGAAGCGCGGTCACCGGCGGCACGAAGGTCCTCTCCGACCGGATCGTCATCAAGATCACGACGAAGCCGGGCGAGACCTTCATCGACCGGATGATCAACCTGGTCGAGGGCGCGGCCCGGCAGAAGACGCCGAACGAGATCGCCCTGAACATCCTGCTGGCCTCGCTCACGATCGTGTTCCTGCTGGCGGTGGCGACCCTGCCGCCGTTCGCGGACTACGCGGGCACCCACCTCACGATGGTCGTGCTGGTGGCGCTGCTGGTCTGTCTCATCCCGACCACGATCGGCGCCCTGCTCTCCGCGATCGGTATCGCGGGCATGGACCGGCTGGTGCAGCGCAACGTCCTGGCGATGTCCGGCCGGGCCGTCGAGGCCGCCGGTGACGTCTCCACCCTGCTGCTGGACAAGACCGGCACCATCACCCTCGGCAACCGCCAGGCTGCGGAGTTCGTGCCGGTGCGCGGCACTACGGAGGCCGAGGTCGCCGACGCCGCTCAGCTCTCCTCACTGGCCGACGAGACGCCCGAGGGCCGCTCCATCGTCGTACTCGCGAAGGAGAGGTACGGGCTGCGCGAGCGTCACCAGGGCGAGCTCGCCGGCGCCGAGTGGATCGCCTTCACCGCCCAGACCCGCATGTCGGGCGTGGACGTCGACGGCAGGAAGATCCGCAAGGGCGCGGCCGGATCGGTCGTCGCCTGGGTCCGGGAGCGGGGCGGCGAGGTCGCCGAGGACGTCGGCGCGCTCACCGACCGGATCTCCGAGGCGGGCGGTACACCGCTGCTCGTGGCAGTCGAGGACACCGAAGGCGCACGGGTGTTGGGTGTCATCCACCTCAAGGACGTCGTCAAGGACGGCATGCGCGAGCGGTTCGACGAGCTGCGCCGGATGGGCATCAAGACCGTCATGATCACGGGTGACAACCCGCTGACGGCCAGGGCGATCGCCGAGGAGGCCGGCGTCGACGACTTCCTCGCCGAGGCCACCCCCGAGGACAAGATGGCCCTGATCAAGCGGGAGCAGGCGGGCGGCAAGCTCGTCGCGATGACCGGTGACGGCACCAACGACGCCCCGGCCCTCGCCCAGGCGGACGTCGGTGTCGCGATGAACACGGGAACGTCGGCCGCGAAGGAGGCCGGCAACATGGTCGACCTCGACTCGAACCCGACCAAGCTCATCGAGATCGTCGAGATCGGCAAGCAGCTCCTCATCACCCGGGGCGCGCTCACGACGTTCTCCATCGCCAACGACGTCGCGAAGTACTTCGCGATCATCCCGGCGCTGTTCGCGGCCGTCTACCCGGGCCTGGACAAGCTCAACATCATGGGCCTGTCCTCGCCGGATTCCGCGATCCTGTCCGCGGTCATCTTCAACGCGCTGATCATCATCGCGCTGGTGCCGCTGTCGCTGAAGGGGGTGCGGTACCGGCCGGTCAGCGCCGACCGGATGCTGCGGCGCAACCTGACGATCTACGGCATCGGCGGCCTGATCGCCCCCTTCATCGGCATCAAGCTCATCGACCTGCTCATCTCCCTCATCCCCGGGATCGGCTGACCGCCATGAACAACTCCGTAACCAACACCGCCCGTTTGCTCGGGGCGGGCCTGCGCGCCCTCCTCGTGCTGACCCTGGTGACCGGCGTCATCTACCCGCTGCTCGTCACCGGCATCGCCCAGGGACTGTTCAGCGACCAGGCCAACGGCTCCGAGATCAAGGCGGACGGCAAGGTCGTCGGCTCCTCCCTCATCGGACAGTCGTACAACCTGCCGCTGAGGAAGGGCCAGGAGACCCCGGAGCCCGACCTGAAGTGGTTCCAGGGCCGCCCGGCCAACGGCCTCGGCAGCAACAGCGTCAACACCCAGTACAAGCTGATCCTGTCCGGCGCCACCAACCGGTCCGCCGACAACAAGGACCTGATCGATTGGGTGACCGCCGCCAAGGCCGCCGTCGTCAAGGACAACTCGGTCGGCGGCTACACGGTCAAGCCCTCCGACGTCCCCGCCGACGCGGTCACCTCCTCCGGCTCCGGCCTCGACCCGGACATCTCCCCGGACTACGCGGACATCCAGGTCCACCGCGTCGCGGAGAAGAACGGCCTGTCCGTCGCTCAGGTCCAGAAGCTGGTCGACGAGCACACCGACGGCCGCACCCTCGGCTTCATCGGCGGACCCCGCGTCAACGTCCTGGAACTCAACATCGCGCTCAAGGAACTCCTGGCCAAGAGCTGACGGCGTTGCGCGACCCACAGGGGAGTTGGCGGTCCGGGAGCGATCCGGGTCCGCCGACTCCCGCCGCCATGAAGCCGGTACGGCCCGACGACGTACGACAGGAAAGGCGCACGCCCATGACCCGTGTGCTGGTGGTGGAGGACGATCCTCAGCTCGTCCGGGCTCTCATCATCAATCTCCAGGCACGCCGGTACGGGGTCGACGCGGCCCCCGACGGCGCCACCGCGCTGCGGCTCGCCGCCGCCTGTCAGCCCGACGTGGTCCTGCTCGACCTCGGGCTGCCCGACATGGACGGCGTCGACGTCATCAAGGGGCTGCGGGGCTGGACGCGGGTGCCGATCCTCGTGCTGTCCGCGCGTCAGGCGTCCGAGGAGAAGGTCGCCGCGCTCGACGCCGGCGCCGACGACTACGTCACCAAGCCGTTCAGCATGGACGAACTGCTCGCCCGGCTGCGGGCCGCCGTCCGCCGCACCGAGGACGTACCGCTCGCACAGGGGGCGACGCTCGTCGAGACCGACGACTTCACCATCGACCTGCTGGCCAAGAAGGCCGTACGGGACGGACGCGACATCCGCCTCACCCCGACCGAATGGCACCTGCTCGAAATACTGATCACCAACCCGGGCCGGCTGATCACCCAGAAGCACCTGCTCCAGGAGGTCTGGGGGGTCTCGCAGAGCAACAAGACCAACTACCTGCGCGTCTACATGGCCCAGCTGCGCCGCAAGCTGGAAGCGGATCCCGCCCACCCCCGCTACCTCATCACCGAGCCCGGCATGGGCTACCGCTTCGCGTGCTGAACGCCGTCCCGCCCGCCCCGCACCCCGACCGCCGAGACGAAGAGACGAGACCATGGCACGCGGCAAGCTTCGGATATACCTCGGTGCGGCACCGGGCGTCGGCAAGACGTACGCGATGCTCTCCGAGGCGCACCGCCGTGTCGAACGCGGCACCGACTGCGTGGTCGCCTTCGTCGAGCACCACCACCGGCCGCGCACCGAGGTGATGCTGCACGGCCTGGAGCAGATCCCGCGCAAGGAGTTGGAGTACCGCGGCGGCACGTTCACCGAGATGGACGTGGACGCGGTGCTCGCCCGGCGACCGCAGGTGGCCCTGGTCGACGAACTCGCCCACACCAACATCCCCGGCTCCCGCAACACCAAGCGCTGGCAGGACGTGGAGGAGCTGCTGGCCGCCGGGATCGACGTGGTCTCGACGGTCAACATCCAGCACCTGGAGTCGCTGGGCGACATCGTCGAGTCCATCACGGGGGTACGGCAGCAGGAGACCGTGCCGGACGAGGTGGTGCGGCGGGCGGACCAGATCGAGCTGGTCGACATGTCGCCGCAGGCGCTGCGTCGGCGTATGGCGCACGGAAACGTCTACAAGCCGGACAAGGTCGACGCGGCTCTGTCCAACTACTTCCGGCCCGGCAACCTGACCGCTCTGCGGGAGTTGGCGCTGCTGTGGGTGGCCGACCGGGTCGACGCGTATCTCACCGAGTACCGCAGCGAACACCAGGTGTCGGCGATCTGGGGCTCACGTGAGCGGATCGTGGTCGGGCTGACCGGCGGTCCGGAGGGGCGCACGCTGATCCGCCGGGCGGCCCGGCTCGCGGAGAAGGGCGCCGGCGGCGAGGTCCTGGCCGTCTACATCTCCCGCAGCGACGGCCTGACCTCCGCCTCGCCCAAGGAACTGGCGATCCAGCGGACCCTTGTCGAGGACTTGGGCGGCACCTTCCACCACGTCGTCGGCGAGGACGTCTCGGTCGCGATCCTGGACTTCGCCCGCGGGGTGAACGCCACCCAGATCGTCCTTGGCGTGTCCCGTCGCAAGGGATGGCAGTACGTCTTCGGGCCGGGTGTCGGTGCCACGGTCGCCCGGGAGTCGGGCCCCGACCTGGACGTCCACCTGATCACCCACGACGAGGCGGGCAAGGGGCGCGGGCTGCCGGTGGCCCGTGGCGCGCGGCTCGGCCGGTCCCGGGTCGTCTGGGGCTGGCTGGTCGGTGTGGCCGGCCCAGCCCTCCTGACGCTGCTGCTCACCAGCGTCACGCCCGAGGTCGGCCTGGCCAACGACATGCTGCTGTTCCTCACGCTGACGGTGGCCGCGGCTCTGCTGGGGGGTCTGTACCCGGCACTGGCCTCGGCGGTGGTGGGTTCCCTGCTGCTGAACTGGTACTTCACCCCGCCCGTCCACACCCTGACGATCGCCGACCCCAAGAACATCGTCGCCATCGCCATCTTCGTCGGCGTGGCCGTGTCGGTGGCCTCGGTGGTGGACCTGGCGGCCCGGCGCACGCATCAGGCGGCCCGGCTGCGTGCCGAGTCGGAGATCCTCTCCTTCCTCGCCGGCAACGTGCTGCGCGGCGAGACCAGCCTGGAGGCACTCCTCGAACGTGTCCGGGAGACCTTCGGCATGGAGTCGGTGGCCCTGCTGGAGCGGGAGAGCGACGTGGCGCCGTGGACGTGCGCGGGGCGCGCGGGTACGGGACGGCCCGTGGAGCGGCCGGAGGACGCGGACGTCGACATGCCCGTGGGCGACCACACGGCGCTCGCGCTGACGGGCCGGGTGCTGCCGGCCGCCGACCGGCGGGTGCTGGCGGCCTTCGCCGCCCAGGCCGTCGTCGTACTGGACCGGCAGCGGCTGAAGTCCCAGGCCGACCAGTCCCGCGCGCTCGCCGAAGGCAACCGCATCCGCACGGCCCTGCTGGCCGCCGTCAGCCACGACCTTCGTACACCCTTGGCTGGCATCAAGGCGGCGGTCTCCTCGCTGCGCTCCGACGACGTGGCCTGGTCGGAGGAGGACCAGGCCGAGCTGCTGGAAGGCATCGAGGAGGGTGCCGACCGCCTCGACCACCTCGTGGGCAATCTCCTCGACATGTCACGTCTCCAGACCGGCACGGTCACGCCGATCGTCCGGGAGATGGACCTGGACGAGGTGGTGCCGATGGCACTCGGCGGGGTCCCGGAGGGCAGCGTGGAGCTGGACATCCCCGAGACCCTGCCGATGGTCTCCGTCGACGCGGGGCTCCTGGAGCGGTCCGTGGCCAACCTGGTGGAGAACGCTGTGAAGTACGGCCCGCCGGGCGCGCCCGTTCTGGTGTCCGCCAGTTCCCTCGCCGACCGGGTCGAGGTGCGCGTGGTGGACCGTGGTCCAGGCGTCCCCGACGAGGCCAAGGGGCTCATCTTCGAACCGTTCCAGCGCTACGGGGACGCACCCCGCGGTGCCGGGGTCGGACTGGGTCTGGCGGTGGCGCGGGGCTTCGCCGAGGCCATGGGCGGCACCCTCGACGCCGAGGACACCCCGGGCGGCGGGCTCACCATGGTCCTCGGCCTCCCGGTCGCATCCGGCGTTCAGCCGACTCGGCAATGATCCGGCATCTACGTCCGCGCCCTCGGCCACGAGGTCGTCGAGGTCGCCGTCCATAGCGATCCGGTTAAGGTCCGTGGGCTGGAGGAGAACTGGGACCGCTGGGATCCGGCGTACGGCTCGACGTCATCGACAGCCCGCAGCGCTCGCTCGTCCAGCCGATCGTCGACCATGTCCAGCGGGCGGCGGAGGAGGGACGGCAGATCGCCCTCCTCATCCCGGAGGTCGAGTCCTTCGATGTCGTCGTGTGCGTGGTGCCGTACCGGCTGAGTCTCTGAAGATCCCCCCCGGCCTACAGCAGCCCGTCGGCGATGGTGCCGAGAGACAGCGCCGGAAGGAAGTTGAGCAGTGCCAGGACGACGGCCGCTGCCGTGGCCAGGACGACGAAGTTGACGCCCTGGGCCCGTAGCGTGCCGACCGTGACGACGCCCGGCTGCTGCCTGGCGAGGCGGCCCGGCCAGGGCCAGGACGCAGACCATCGGCAGGTCAGCAGGCTGTGGAAGTCGGTGGCGCCGTTGAAGCCCGCCATCGCGCTGCCGTTGCTGTTGGTGTTGCTGGTGCAGGCGTAGATCAGCTCGGTCAGGCCGTGCGCCCCCGGGTTGCCCATCGAGGACTGCCCGTCGCCGAAGGCGAGCGCGATGCCGGTGCACGCCAGGATCACCGCGGGCGGGATCAGGGCGTACACGACGACCCAGCGCAAAATCCATGCGCTTGCGCTGGTACTCGGGCGTGCGGCCGACCATCAGACCGCCGACGAAGACGGCCACCAGGACGACCATGATCACACCTGGTCGACGATGGCGTCGAGGGCCGCCGGGGCCTCGCCGCCCTGTTCGCGCGCCCAGGCGGTGACCGCGGTGGCCGCCCCCTTGCGCAACAGCCTGCTGTCCGGCAGATCGACCCCCGACATCCGGGTGGTGGCGGTGAACGGCACCCATTCGGCGCCGTCCACCACCCGCTCCGTCAACTGGCGTTCGGTGTAGGCGAATTCGATGATCGAGCGGCCCTCGGGTGTCTCGTCGGCGAGGGACGCGAACAGTGCGGCCCGCGCGAGCCGTTCCACTGGTACCTCGCCGACGGGCAGGAACGCGCTCGCCCGCCGGTTGCCGTAGGTGATCGTGCCGGTCGTGTCGAGCAGCAGAGTGTTGACGTCACCGGCGGCCTCGACCGCCCGGCCGGACATGGCGAGGACGTTGCGCTGCACCAGCCGGTCCATGCCGGCGACGCCGATCGCCGAGAGCAGCGCGCCGATCGTGGTCGGGATCAGACAGACCAGCAGTGAGACCAGCACAATGGCCGTGACGCCGTCCGCGGTGAGCGCCGCGGTGTCGGGCGCGGCGGCCATCGCGTCCTTGGAGAAGATCGCCATCGGCTGGAGGGTCACGACCGCGACCAGGAAGACGAAGGTCAGCATGACCAACAGCAGGTTGAGCGCCGGCTCGTTGGGGGTCTTCTGCCGGTTGGCGCCCTCCACCAGGGCGCCACACCTGGGGCCGGGAGGGGATGCCGGCGGCGGGGTTCAGTCCCGCGAACACATCACCGGGCGGGAAGCGGCGGTCGAAGTGCGCGAGTACCTCTTGGACTTGGAGTTCGAAGTCGTCGGCAGGCGGGGTGTTGCGGTCGCGGCGCAGGGCGAGGTCGGCCACGGGGCCGGCCGTGGCGCGGCCGAGGCCGAGGTCGATCCGGCCCGGGGTGAGGGCTTCGAGCTGGAGGAAGGTCTCGGCGACCTTGTAAGGGCTGTAGTGGTTGAGCAGCACCGCGCCGGAGCCCACCCGGATACGTGAGGTGGTGCGGGCCGCCAGGGCGATGAGGATCTCCGGCGCCGAGCAGGCGGCGCTGGCGGCGTCGTGATGCTCGGCGTACCAGATGCGGTGGTAGCCGAGGTCCTCCGCCTGGCGGGCGGCGTTCACGGCGTCCTGCAGCGCCTGCGGCTTGTCGCCGCCGGGAGCCACGGTGGCCAGTTCGACGAGGGAGAGCTTCATGGTCAGTCTGTCCTTGCTGCCAGTCCTGGTGCCGGACCAGCGGGAAATACGTTCGGCAGGTGTACCGAGGGGCGCGCGTGAAGCGCGGGTGAGCCGCGTGGTGTGAGGTCAGGCGGCCGGCGGTGTGGGTGCCGAAGGAGCGCCGGTGGTAGGTGAGGGGGCCCGGGCTTCCCGCGTCGCTTTCGGCGGCGACGGCACGGGCGAGCAGGACCGTGTGGTCCTCGCCCGGGACGTATGCGTCGACCTCAGCGGCGATCCATGCCGCCGAGCCGGGCAGACGGGGCAGGTCCTCGCTCGGCGACCAGGGGATCCCTTGGAACTTGTCCTGGCCCGAGCGCGCAAAGACCATGGCGAGGTCGATCTGGTGCGAGCCCAGGACGTTGAGACCGAAGCGGCCGGTACGGCGGATGATCGCCAGCAGCTGCGACAGGTTGTCCAACTACACCAGCACCATCGGGGGCGTCAGGGACAGAGAGGCGAAGGCGCTGACCGTGGTGCCGTGCGGGCGCCTGCCGTCCAGAGCGGTGACCACGGCGACCGGGGAGGCGACGGCTGCCATGGCGTCGCGGAATGCGGGCCGGGCGGAGGTGTCGGATATCGGGGTGGCGGTCATGACCGGGGCAGTTCCGTGTAACGCGGGTCGAGCCCGTACTGCTCGCGGGCCCCGAGGTGGTCGCGCAGGGTAGGGCCCTCGTAGTCGAGGTGGAACAGGCCGCGTTCCTGCAGGAGAGGGACGACCTGGTCGACGAAGGCGTCGACGCCGTCGTGGTAGCCGTCGATGGCCAGCGAAAAGCCGTCACAGGCCCCGGCCTCGAACCACTGCTGCATATGGTCGGCCACGTCGGCGGCGGTGCCGGCCACCACCGGGTGGTAGTCGATGACGCCGTGGGCGATCACGTCACGCAAAGTCCAGCCCTCCCGGGCCACTTCGAGGGCGCGGACGGAGCGCGGGTCGTGCGGGCTGGGCACGGCCCCGGCCAACTGACTCGCGCTCAGGGGCTCGTCGATCTGGTCGTAGTCGAGCGGCAGGCCGATCATCGCGCACGCAGGTCCGCTGGTGGGATTCGGCGCCTTTGCCCACCGACGCAACGCATCGGCCGACCCTCCCGCCACTTCCGCTCAGGCCGGAGGCACCACGGGCAGAACGATCCGGGACGGCCGGACGGGATCGTGGAAGACCTGCTGTCGGGCTGCTCGGGCAGAGGTCGCGCTCTGCTCGGGTTCTCCCGTGTTGAGGTTGCGGTCGCAGCGGGGGAAGTTGCTGGAGGTGACCTGGACCCGTATCCGGTGCCCTGCCCGGAAGACGATGCTGGTCGACCGCAGGTCCACAACGTGCGCGGCGAGTTCACCCGGTGTCGCCCGTACCCGCACGATGCCGTCGGTCACATTGCGGGAGACGCCGTTCTCGTCGACGTCGCGCAGGCGGGCCATCCAGTCGGTCGAGGGGCCGTCGGTGGCGGCGAAGAGCACCGCTTTGCTCCTTGGGCCAGTGGTCCCGGGAGTCAGGCCGCCGCGTTCAACAGGTCGGCCAGCACGTCGGGCCGTTCCAGGGCGATGAAGTGGCCGGCCTTCTGAACCTGCGTGAACTCGGCGGCCGGCAGCAGCCGCTTGTTGGCTTCCCGGTCGGAGGGCCGGGACCAGTCCTTCTCGCCGTAGACGAGGTGGACGGGCGCCTTGACCTCGGGGTAGCGCGAGCGGGCCGCGATGAGGCTGGGCAGGGCCTGGTACACGCCCCGCGCGACGGTCGGGTAGCCGTGGCGGGCGCCCACCTGAAGGAGTTCGTCCACGTAGTCCTCCCGCAGCGCGCTCTTGTCGCCCAGGCCGCCCCGAAGGATCTTGCTGAGGGCGGGCTTGGGCTCCACCCCGGCAATCACCGGGCCCACCCCCGGGGCGAGGACACCGCTGATCACCACGCGGGCGAGGAGGCTGGACCGGGCGATCCCGCCGCGGAAGTCGTACGTGTTGACCGCGACGACGCGCCGTACCCGCTCCGGGAGATCGGCCGCGGTGGTCAGGGCGAGCACCGCCCCCATGGACTCCCCGACCAGCGTCACGTCGTGCAGGTCGAGTTCGGTGAGGAGCCGTTTGACGCCCGCGCGCATGGCCGACTCGTCGTACGAGGCGCCGGGCACGATGTCGGAGTAGCCCATCCCCGGCAGGTCGAGGGCGTACACGGTGTAGTGGTCCGCGATCAGCGGGATGAGGTGGCGGAAGTGCTCGGCCTGGGTGCGCACGGTGTGCAGCAGGACCAGGGGAGCGCCGATGCCCGCCTTGAGGTAGCGCAGGGTTCCCTCGCGGCCGTCAAGTCCCGCTCGCGGGGCGATGGTGTGGCTGGTGGTCCCCGGAATGTGGATCGTGGGACGTGACTCGTGGCTGGGCATCTCGCCGACTCCTTGGTGTGAAGGGGGTTACTTCGCCAGTTGGGGGTACAGGCCGGCCAGGTCGCCGGCCAGGCCCGCCTTGACCTGCCGCGAGATGTCGTCGGCGAGCACCTCGTACGCGCCGGTCTCGACCCCGTCGAGGGCGAGCGCGGCGACGTCACGCGGGTCGGACTTGGGTGCGTCGACGTCCGCGGCCAGGTCCGTGTCGACGTAGCCGACGTGCAGTCCGGTGACGGCGATGCCACGCGGCTGAAGCTCCAGGCGCAGGGAGTTGGTCTGCGACCACAGGGCGGCCTTGGAGGCGCTGTAGGAGCCGCCGAGCGCGATCCAGGAGAGCACGGAGTGCACGTTGAGGAGGTGGCCGCCGCCGTTGCGCTCGATGACCGGCACGAAGGCCCGGGCGACCAGGAGCGGGCCGTAGAAATTGGTCTCGAACTCCCGGCGTACGTCGTCGACCGGGGAGTCGAGGAAGGACGCGCCGACCGCGGCACCGGCATTGTTGATCAGCACTGTCACGTCTTGCGCCTGCGCGGCGGCGGCCGCCACGGAGGCCGGGTCGGTGACCTCCAGCGCCACCGGGACGGCGTCGGGGTGCGTCACGCTGCGCGGGTCGCGGGCCGTGGCGTAGACCTTGCCGGCACCGCGCGCGTACAACTCCTCCACCAGCGCCTTGCCGATGCCTCGGCTGCCGCCGGTAACGAAGACGTTCGCGCCCTTCACAACAGTCATGACTCTCTCCACAGGATGAGAAACCGATCGGTTCCCATCAAGGTAAACCGATCGGTTTCCAGGCGCAAGCCCGGCAGGGCCCCGGCTTCACCGGGGCGTTCCGTACCCGTGGATCCCCGGGATGACGAGCTCTCCGCCTGTCCGTCCGGCCTGGTCGATGTCCGCGTCGTCCAAGCCGAGTTGGAGCTTGAGGTCGAGTTCCGACCGTGTCGTAGAGCCACTCCGGGACGATGTCGGGCGCGAGGTGGAGGCGGAGGACTGAAGGGAGGGGGACGCCTTCGACGCCGGATAGGGTGCCCGTCGGGCTCTCGACGTACATGGTGATGCGGTCGCCTCGCAGCGTGGCCGTCGAGCCGGGCGCTCCGTCGATGTGCTGGATCTGCGGGCCGACGGGTACGGCCATCTTCAGGTCGCGGATCGTGACCACGGAGAACTTGAGCACCGCTTGGGCCCGGCGGCCGTGTCCACGGTCACCGCGCCGCCGAAGACGAGGTCGCGCAGTTCGAGGCGGCTTCCCTTCATGTTCCAGGACTCGGCGGCGAATCGACCGGCGCTCGTGTCCTCCGGAGCTTTGAGATCACTGATGTCACAGGTGGGGGAGGTCCCTGTGGTGGGCGCCGGTCGGGACGACGACTCCGGGGTCCGATGGCCGGGGGTGGGGCACGCACAGGGTGCGGCCGGCGGCGCGTCGGATGGTTCCGCGGTCGTCGGCGTGGGCGTCGGAGCGGCCAGGCTCGAGCCGAACGCGTCGAGGGTGTCGCCATGGACCGCCGGCTCACCAGAACGGCCGTGCCGCAACGTCGAGCAACCGGTCGCGCGCCACCGGCCTGCGCGGGCTTCGGCTTCGTCGGGTCGCTCCCGGGCAGGAAGCGACCCGTACTTGCACCATGGAAACCGATCTGTTTACCTAAGCGGAAACAGATCGGTTTCCGGCCCGTGGTCGGCCGATGACCAGCAACTAAGGGGAACAGTGAGTACCACCTACGACCGCGGGGCGCCCGCCTCCGGGAAAACAGACTCGGGCCGCCGCGGCTCACATGCCGTGCGCTGGTGGGTGCTCGTCGTGCTGGGTGTGGCACAGCTCATGGTCACGCTCGATGCGACCGTCGTGAACATCGCACTGCCCGAAGCGCAACATGACCTCGGTTTCAGTGACGGCAGTCGGCAGTGGGTCATCACGGGGTACGCCTTGGCGTTCGGCAGCCTGCTGCTGCTCGGGGGCCGACTCGGTGACCTGTTCGGCCGACGTACGACCTTCGTGACCGGCCTGATCGGTTTCGCGGCCGCATCCGTCGTCGGCGGCGCGGCCGCCAGCTTCGACATACTCGTCGCGGCACGCGTGGCCCAGGGCCTCTTCGCCGCGCTGCTCGCGCCCGCGGCGCTCTCACTGCTCAGCGTGACCTTCACCCAGCCGGCCGAAAGGCCGAAAGCCTTCGGCATCTTCAGTGCGTTGTCCGGTGCGGGCGCCGCGGTCGGACTCCTGCTCGGCGGCATGCTCACCGAATGGGCGTCGTGGCGCTGGGTGATGTACGTGAACGTCATTTTCGCGGGCGTCGCGCTGGTCGGCGCGTTGCTGTTGCTGGCCAAGCCTGTGGTCACCGAGCGACCCAAAATCGACATTCCTGGCACCGTCGTGGTGAGCGCCGCATTGTTCGGCATCGTCTACGGGTTCGCGCACGTCGAATCCACCAGTTGGACCGACCCGGTCGCCCTCGGCTCCATGATCAGCGGCGTGGTGCTGCTCGCGGTATTCGCCTGGCTGGAGCTCAGGGTCGCGCATCCGCTGCTGCCACTGCGAGTCGTGCTGGACCGGACCCGAGGTGGTTCGTTCCTGGCCGTGTTCGTCCTGGGCATGGGGATGTTCTCGATCTTCCTGTTCCTGACCTATTACCTGGAGGCCAGCATCGGCTACTCGCCGATCGAGGCCGGTCTGTCCTTCCTGCCGATGGTCGGCGGCATCGTTGCCTCGTCGACCACGGTGCCTTCGCTGCTGCTGCCCAAGGTCGGCCCGAAGGTCGTGGTCAGCGTCAGCTTCCTGGTCTCCGCATCCGGTATGGCCCTGCTGACCCGGCTCACGCTGGACAGTGCCTACGTCGCCGACATCATGCCGGGCATGATCCTGCTGGGTCTCGGTATCGGTGGGGTGATGACCACCGCGTTCCAGGGTGCGACCGCAGGCGTGCACCACGAGGACGCGGGCGTCTCCTCGGCGCTGATCAACACCAGCCAGCAGGTGGGCGGCTCGATCAGCACGGCGCTGCTGACCACCGTTGCCTCATCGGCCGCGACCGACTACCTGTCCTCGCACAAGCCGGGCGCACTGACCGTGGCCCAGGCCGGGGTCGAGAGCTACACGGCCACCCTGGCGTGGGGTGCCGGGATCTTCGTGGTCGGTGCGGTGCTCACGGCGTTCCTGATGCCGAATTCAGCTCTGGCGCCGTCGGAGGGCGAGCCTGTGATCGCCCACTGAGCCTGAATCCACCGTGGTAAGAAATGTCCTGCGCTGATTGGTGCTCTCCAGGCACGCATCAGCGCAGGAACACAGGGGTCCTCGGCGATGGTCCCGTGCGTTCCGTCTTCAGCAAACCGATCATCGCCGGTGGCGGGCGCCCGCGATGTGTGCTGAATTTGCGAGGCCGATGGACACGTCGGCCATCGCGGGTGCCACCGGGTGCAGTCACAGCAGCGGCAGGCGAGCGGTGTGCCGGCCAAGCGCGGCAAGGAGGGTGAGCGCACCGATTCCGGAGACCGCGATGGCGGTGCCGACGTCCAGTCGCCACCCCCATCAAGGCGCCGCCCGGCTTCTACCGCTTCCTCGCAGTGTTCGTGCCGCTGCAACAGATCACCAGCGGTATCCACTCGATCCTCTACTGCGGCGCCCGAGGTGACGCGGGCCTGGCCCGGTGCTGGATGATGATGGCCACCGGCCTCATTGCGGCCGCACTCCTCGGCTGTGGGGTGACGCGCTGGTACGACCCCCAGGGGCTGTACCGTACCCGTATGCCCGCTCGGTCGTGGGCAGCACCGCGGATCGCCCCGACAAGCATCGTAAACCGATCGGTTTCCATCGGGCCGGAATCGAGTTAACCTCGCAATATGACCACCGAGGCGAAGTCAAGCTCCCGAGAGCGGCTACTGGAGGCAGCGGCCACGCTCACCTACCGAGACGGCGTCAGCATCGGCGTCGACGCGCTGTGCAAGGCGGCGGGGGTGTCGAAACGCTCCATGTACCAGCTGTTCGAGAGCAAGGACGAACTCCTGGCGGCGAGCCTGGAGGAACGCGCCTCCGCCTATGTGGCGACGCTCCTTCCCGCGACGGACGACAACCGTCCACCCCGCGAGCGGATCCTGCACGTCTTCGAGCAGATGGAATCACAGGCCGGCGCCCCCGACTTCCAAGGCTGCCGGTACCTCGCCGTGCAGATCGAGCTCAAAGACCCGAGCCACCCCGCGAGCCAGGTGGCTCGCCGGGTCAAGGCGAACCTGACCGCCTTCTTCCGCGCCGAGGCCGAACAGGGCGGGGCGAGCGACCCGGACCTGCTGGCCCGGCAACTCAGCCTGGTCTTCGACGGCGCCAGCGCCCGCGCGGGAATCAAAGCCGACACGCCGGCCGGACTCATCGCCCCCACCGTGACTGCCCTGCTCGATGCGGCGCACATGCGCTGACGCATCGCGTTTCACGAGCAGCTGCGGCGACCGATGTGCCCGGCGAGTCGCAGCCGACCTCCGGCGATCCGAGAAATTCCCGTGGCGCCACCCCCTTGCCCACCGCCATCCGGGGGGGGGAGTCCGACAGCAGTAGGAGTGGCGGTGAGCATGCCGTGAGCCAGGGACGGGCGTGGTCTCATCGCTACAGGCCCGCAGCCGCAGGTGCACGGCCTCACAGGCATCCAGCGGCCCGGACCAACTCGTGGGGCTGAGCCCTGATCGCCTGGCGATCGATCGCCAACGTCCGCGAGGAACTTGATCGACAGCCCGCAGAAGAGGCTCGCCGCTTGGGCTTGCGCGCGGAAACCGATCGGTTTACGGTGGTGAAACTGATCGGTTTCTCGCCGTGGTGGCGAGCCTCGAACCCGCATCCCTAGGAGCACGGATGACTGCCGCGCGCGACGCCGAGGGGCAACCCACTCATCCCAGGCTTCCGGCGAAGCTGGCGGCCCACCCGTCGGTACAGGCCGTACTCGCCCGGCGCAGGACCGGCGGCATCGCGCGTCCGTCGGCGGTGATCGACGCGGAATGGCTGCGCGAGCTGTGCCTCGCGGCCGGCGCGGACGACGCCGCCCCGGTCAGCCTGGATCACCCCGATCTGGCCGGCGAGCGCGAGCACGTACAGGCCGCGCTGCCCGGCACCCGCACCCTGATCGCGATGGCGGTCCGGATGAACCGCGACAACTGCCGCTCCCCCGCCCGCAGCGTGGCCAACCAGGAGTTCCACCAGACCGACGAACAGGCCAACCACGCCGCCCGCAGCGTCACGCAGGCGCTCCAGGACGCTGGATACCGCGCGCTCAATCCCTCCGTCGGCTTTCCCCAGGAGATGGACCGCTTCCCCAGCGAGCGGATCTGGGTGGTGGCGCACAAGACGGTCGCCGTGGCCGCCGGGCTCGGCGTGATGGGCCTGCACCGCAACGTCATCCACCCGAAGTTCGGCAGCTTCGTCCTGCTGGTCACCGTCCTGGTGGACGCGGAGGTGAGCGAGTACGGGCAGAAGCTGGACTACAACCCCTGCATCGACTGCAAGTTGTGCGTCGCCGCCTGCCCGGTCGGTGCCATCGCCAAGGACGGTGCCTTCGACGCGCTGGCCTGCACTACACACAACTACCGCGAGTTCATGAGCGGGTTCACCGACTGGGCGCAGACCGTGGCCGACAGCGAGGACGCCGCCGACTACCGCTCCCGGGTCAGC
Source organism: Streptomyces sp. NPDC041784 (assembly GCF_055591025.1). NCBI lineage: Bacteria > Bacillati > Actinomycetota > Actinomycetes > Kitasatosporales > Streptomycetaceae > Streptomyces > Streptomyces sp. NPDC041784. The sequence goes on along the minus strand of NZ_JBVJAB010000048.1, from coordinate 16,178 downwards.
GATTCCGAGAGCGCATCCATGTGGCAGAGCCTGTCCTCACCGCCCGGCTACAAGTCCGGCTACTGCCTTGCCGTCTGCCCCGCCGGAGAGAACGTCCTGGGCCCGTACCTGGACGACCGCAAGACCTTCATGGACACCGTGCTGCGACCGCTCCAGGACAAGAAGGAAACCCTGTACGTCCTGCCGGGCTCCCACGCACAGGAGTACGCCCGGCGCCGCTTCCCCCACAAGCCTCTCAAGGAAGTGACCGGTGGCTGGCAGCCCCCGGCGAAACGCGCCGCGTCCACCGACCGAGAGACACATACGTCATGAGTGGCATTCACCCCTCCGCGTCCTGCGCGCCAAGCCGCTGTGGATGGCGAACGGCGTCATCACGGGCGTACTCGCGCTGCTGTTCGCCGTGTTCTACGTCGGCGCCGACATCGATCCGCCCGACCACCTGACCAAACGGCCCGTCGGCCTCGTCAACGCCGACAAGGGAGCCGCCGCCGGCGGCAAGCAGGTCAACCTGGGGGCTCGGATCACCGAGTCGATCGAGAAGTCGACCGCGAGCGGGGACAAGATCGACTGGAAGGTGATGGACGAGAAGGAGATGAAGGAGGGGCTCGGCAAGGGCAAGCTGTACGGCGCGCTCGTCGTCCCCACCGACTTCACCTCCTCCGCCACCGCCCTGACCGGCACCACGACCACCGGGACCCCGGCCCGCCCGACGCTGACGGTGCTCACCAATGAGTCCGCCGGCAGCCTGGGCTCCGGCCTCGCCCGGACGGCGACGACCCAGGCGGCCGAGAACGCCTCGCTCCAGGTGGGGAAGGAGCTGACCGCCCAGACCGGCGCGCAGCAGACGAAGCTGCCCGGCGCGGCACGCGTCCTGCTCGCCGCCCAGCCGCCGTCACGGTCGAGGACGGCCACCCCCTCGACTCACACAGCGGCCTGGGCCTGACGGCGTTCTACTACGCGCTCACCCTCGTGGTCGTCGGCATGCTCTCCGCCAACGTCCTCAGCGGCCAGGTCGACCACGCCCTCGGCTACGCCCACAACGACCTGGGCCCGCTGCGCCTGCACCGCCCGCTGATCCGGGCGACCCGGGTCCAGGCCCTCGCCGTCAGCAGCACCCTCATGACCGGCCTGTCGCTGCTGGTGGGCACCCTGGTCATGGTCGGCGCGGTCGGCATCATGGGCATGGACGCCTCCCACTGCCCCTGCTGTGGCTGTACTCGGTGTGCGCCATCGACGTCACCGGGATCGGCGTGCTCACTCTCCTCGCGGTCTTCGGCACGCCCGGCATGCTGGTGGTCACGCTGGTCCTCATCGGGATGGCGGTACCCACGGCCGGTGCCACGACCCCCATCGAGGCCCTGCCCGGCTTCTACCGCTTCCTCTCGGAGTTCGAGCCTCTGCGGCAGATCACCGGCGGCATCCGCTCGATTCTCTACTACCACGCCCAGGGCGACGCGGGTCTGACGCGAGGCTGGGTCATGATGGCCGCCGCCCTTGCGGCAGCCGCGCTGTTCGGCTTCGGCGTACTGGGGTGGTACGACCGCAAGGGACTGCACCGCATCCCGGCGCAGACGAAGCCCGAGAAGAGCGCCGTACCGGCGTAACTGCAGGTCACCCAGAGACGGGCCATCACTCGGAGTGACCCCGGTGTGTGTCGCCCTGCCGGGGACGTCAGGCGCGCACACCATCATGGCTCGGCGACGGTCCATCCCCCAGGCCGTCGCCGAGCCCCTGCCTGGACACCATGAAAACCGATCGGTTTTCATTTCGTCTGCTTCGGGTTGACCTCCCGGTATGACCACCGAAGTGAAGCTGAGCCCCAGGGAGCGGTTGCTGGAGGCGGCGGCCACGCTCACCTACCGAGACGGCGTCAGCATCGGCGTCGAGGCGTTGTGCAAGGCGGCGGGGGTGTCGAAACGCTCCATGTACCAGCTGTTCGAGAGCAAGGACGAACTCCTGGCGGCAAGCCTCAAGGAGCGCGCCTCCGCCTACGTGGCGACTCTCCTGCCTGCGGCGGATGACGGCCGGTCACCCCGCGAGCGGATCCTGCACGTCTTCGAGCAGGTGGAAGCACGGGCCGGCGCCCCCGAGTTCCGCGGCTGCCGGTACCTGGCCGTGCAGGTCGAACCCAAGGGCCAGAGTCACCCCGCGAGCCGGGTCGCCCATCAGGTCAAGGCGAACCTGACCGCCTTCTTCCGCGCCGAGGCCGAGCAGGGCGAGGCGGGCGATCCCGATCTGCTGGCCCGGCAGCTCAGCCTGGTCTTCGACGAAGCCAGCGCCCGCCCGGGAATCCAGGCCGACAACCTGACCGGGCTCATCGCACCCACGGTGACCACGTTGCTCGACGCGGCAGGCGTGCGCTGACGCGTCGCCCGTCCAGGAACTCCCTCACCTCCCGGCGCTCGCGGGAAGTCCGATGGCCGTGAGCGTGTTGCCGAGCATGCCGCAGGCGAAGAAGCCTGCGGTCCTGTCGGCATCGGCGCCCAGCGACAGGTGCACGGATTCCCAGATACTCATCCAGCCGGCCCGGACGACCTCACCGATCAGGTCATCACCCTGCGCCTCGGCAGCCGCCACGGCGGCGTATCCCTGCATCTGCATCAGGAGTGTCTCGGGACGCGTCGAGATCAGCTGCGCGTAAGCGCTCGTCATGGCCTGAAGAACCCGCTCGGCGCCCTCCACCCCGTCGGCCGCCCTCTCGAAAGCCAGGCGGGTGTCGTCCATGCTCCGCACCAGAGCGGCGACGAAGATCGCCTTCTTGTCCGGGAAGAGCCGGAAGAGATACGGCTGCGTGACTCCGACCCGCTGGGCCATCGCCGCCGTGGAGGTGCCGTGGTAGCCCGTGCACGCGAACTCGGCAATCGCCGCGCGGATGACGCCCTCACGCCTCTCCTGCGCACTGATCCTGCCCATGGCGACATTCTCCCTGCCTGAACTTGCGCGCGGAAACCGATCGGTTTACTGTAATGGAAACCGATCGGTTTTCAATGAGTGCGGGAGTCCAGATGACGACAGATCGGCCGGTGGCACTCGTGACGGGTGCGTCATCCGGTATCGGGAAGGAAACCGCGCTCGCCCTGGTCGCAGCCGGATTCAACGTGGTCGGCACAAGCCGTGACACCTCACGCGTCACTCCGCTCGACGGCGTGACGTTCCTCGGACTCGACGTCGCCAGTGACGCCTCGGTCACCGCCGCGGTCCAGGAGGTGAGCGAGCGGTTCGGGCGGATCGACGTCCTGGTCAACAACGCCGGCGTCGGCTCGATGGGTGCGGCGGAGGAGACCTCTGTCGATCAGGCCCGGTCCGTCTTCGACACCAACGTCTTCGGCGTCATGCGCATGGTGAACGAGGTCCTGCCGCACATGCGTGCTCAGCGCCGCGGGCGCATCATCAACATCTCGTCCGTGCTCGGGTTCCTGCCTCAGCCCTACATGGTCGCCTACGCCGCCTCCAAGCACGCGATCGAGGGCTACACCGAGTCCCTGGACCACGAGATCCGCGACCACGGCGTCCGAGCGCTCCTCGTCGAACCCGCCTACACCAGGACCGGGTTCGAGGCCAACAGCGCGAAGCCCGACACCACCATGCATGCGTACGCCAAGCAGCGGCAGACCGTCGACCGCGTCATGGCGGAGGCAGTCAGGGGCGGCGACGCCCCCGCCGTCGTCGCCCGGGCGATCGTCACGGCAGCGACCGCCCCGAAGCCGAAGCCGCGTTACAGCGCAGGCTCCCTGGCCGGACGCGCACGCGTACTGCGCCGCCTCGCTCCCGCCGCAGTCTTCGACAAGCAGATCCGCAAGATGAACCAGCTGGCCGGCTGACGCGCAGGCGCTGCCTGGGCCTTCCGAACAGCCGTCTCACCCCCACCAGACAGAGGACACCTTGATGCCAGAGCGCACCCCCATCCTGATCACTGGTGCCGCCGGCGAGATCGGTGGTGTGAGCCGGACGATGGTCGACATGCTGCTTGAACAAGGGCACCCGGTAAGGGCGTTCGTGCGCCAGGACGACGAACGCGCGCACTCGCTCCGCCGGGCCGGCGCCGAGGTCTTCGTCGGTGACCTGCTCACCATCGCCGACGTGACCGCCGCGCTGAAGGGGGTGCGGCGCATCTACTTCAGCATGAGTCTGTCGCCGTACTACACCGACGCCGTGAGCCTGATGGCCGCGGCGGCGCGGGTCCGGGGCGACATCGAAGTGTTCGTCAACATCTCCGAGTACGAGCAGTCGTTCATGACGTACGAGAAAATGACCGCACCGGAGGAAGAACGGCGTGCGTGGCTCGGCGGACTCATCGCCGACTGGTCGCCGCAGCAACGGGCCCACTGGGTCGCCGAGCAGGTGCTGGACTGGTCCGGCCTCCCGACCGTCAACATCCGCGGAGCCATGTTCGTCGAGAACCCGCTGATGACCTGGCTGGCACTGGAGCCGCTGAGCAGAGGTGAACTGCGCCTGCCCTTCGGCGACCACCGACTCGCGCCCATCGCGGGGTACGACGTGGCCGAACTGTGCGTGAAGATCCTCACCGACCCGGCACCCCACATTTCGAAGTCCTACGACCTCAACGGCCCGGAGCTCAAGGACATGCACGGGTTCGCAGAGGACTACGCGGCCGTGCTGGGACACCCGGTCACCTACGTTCCCGAAGACGTGGAAACCTGGAACGAGACCTACGTCGACACCGCCCTGGCCGCGCTCCCACACACCGCAGAGCATCTGAAGACCCTGACCCGGCTGATGGGCGGCGGCGGGTACCGCGGCACCACCGACCAGCTGGAAACCCTGCTCGGACGCCCGCCGAAGACCGTGCGCTGGGCGTTGGAGAACCATCCGCGCATCCGGAAGCTGGCGGCTGCCTGAGCCGCTGACCGGTCCGGAGCAGACGAGAACACCGCGCGGCCGCACGGAGTCGACCGACCAGGTCGTCGTGGCGGCAGGCGGTGATCTCCGAGCCGCGCGCGGGTCGGGCGGTGGAGGTCCACAGCAGCCGGGCTCAGCCGGGTGGCGGGTGAGGTGGTTGATCGTTTCTGCGGCAGTGGCGGTGGGCGTGGTCATCTGGTGGTCTTCCGGTTCCGAAGGGCTGCCGCGGTGAAGCGCGTCATGCCTCGGTGGCGGTGGGCCAGGTCGCGGGCGATGGCGAGGCCCAGGCCGGTGCCGCCGTGGTCGCGGGAGCGGGCGTCGTCGAGCCGGACGAAGCGTTCGAAGATGCGCTCGGCGTCCTCGGTGGGCACGCCCGGTCCGTCGTCGTGCACCGTGAGGACGACCCAGGCGTCCTGGTTTCGGATGGTGATCTGGATGCGGTGTGCGGCGTGGCGGGCGGCGTTGTCGATGAGGTTGCGCAGCAGCCGTGCGTATTCGTCTGGAGTTTCCGTGTGCGTGTGCGTGTGCGGGGGCGGTGCTGTCGCAAGTGAGGGTCAACGGTCGTTCGGTGAGGGGGTATTGCTCGGTCAGTCGAGAGGCGAGGCCTGTCAGGTCGACGGTTTCGGGCCGGCTATGGGGGTGCGGGTGTCGAGGCGGGCGAGGAGCAGCAGGTCTTCGGCGAGGGCGTGGAGGCGGCGGGTCTGTCGCGGCGGTGTTGGCCGCGGCGGGCCAGTCGGTGCGTTCCGGGTAGGCGAGCGCGACTTCCAGGCTGGGGGTCTGTGTAGCAAACGGTGGACTCGGTCGGATTTGTTCAGCGGCGTCCGGCGGTGAGCCGGCCGTCGAAGGTGATGTCGAAGGCTTGGAGTGCGGCCTTCCAGCGCATGGTCCAGCGTTTGCGTCCGGTGCCGGTCGGGTCCAGGCTCATGACGGCCAGGTAGACGCATTTGAGGGCGGCCTGGTCGGTGGGGAAGTGCCCCCTGGCCCGGACGGCCTTGCGGATCCGCGCGTTGATGCTCTCGATCGCGTTGGTGGTGCAGATGATCTTGCGGATCTCCACGTCGAACCGGAGGAAGGGCACGAATTCCGCCCAGGCTGCCTCCCCGAGCCGGACGATCGCCGGATACTTCCCGCCCCAGGCGTCGGTGAACTCCACGAACCGCTCCAGCGCGGCGTCCTCGGTCGGCGCGGTGTAGACCGGCCTGAGCGCCTTCGCGATCTTCTCCCAGTCCTGCCGGGCCGCGTAACGAAAGCGGTTCCTCAGCAGGTGAACGACACAGGTCTGGACGATCGTCGCAGGCCAGACGGTATTCACGGCGTCCGGGAGGCCGGTCAGGCCGTCGCAAACCAGCATCAGGACGTCGGCCGCGCCGCGGTTCTTTATCTCGGTCAGGACCTGGAGCCAGTACTTCGCACCTTCACCGCCGTCGCCGATCCACAGGCCCAGGATTTCCCGGTGCCCCTCGGCGGTAACCGCCACCGCCATGTACACAGGCCGGTTGGCAACCTGCCCGTCCCTGACCTTCACGTTCACACAGTCGATGAAGACGACCGGGTAGACGCTGTCCAGCGGATTGGTTCTGCCATTCCGTCATGCCGGCCATCACGCTGTCGGTGATCGTGGAGATCGTGGACTTGGAGATCTCCGCGCCGTACACCTGGGCAAGATGCGCGGAGATCTCCCCAGGCGTGCGTCAGCCCTTTCGCCGACAGCGACAGGACCATCTCGTCCACCCCGCCCAGACGCCGCTGACGCTTCTTGACCAGCTGAGGCTCGAACGACCCGGCCGGGTCCCGCGGCACCGCGATCTCGACCGGCCCCGACTCGGTGATCACCGTCTTGGACCGGTGCCCGTTGCGGTAGTTCTCCCGACCGCCCTCGGCCCGCTCGCCGGGCTCGTGCCCCAGATGATCAGTGAGTTCGCCCTCCAGGGCGGACTCCAGCACCCGCTTGGTCAGCTGCTGCAGCAGGCCGCTCTCCCCGGTGAGCTTCACCCCACCGGCCTGAGCCCGGGCCACCACCAGTGACCGTACGTCTCGGCTGAATCATGTCGTGTCGTGGCTTTCGCGGTCGGGTACGGCTTTCGGCAAGCCGTCACGGTGGGGAGGTTGCGAGGTGGGGAAGGCGGGCCGGGCCAAGCAGGAGCGCAGCAGGGACAGGGCGGGGCAGTGGTCGGCGGCGGGTGCGGCTCGGGCGGCGCTGCGGCTGCGGGAGCAGACGCGGCGGTGTCTGACCGGTAATCCGTGGGTGCAGATGACACTCGCTTCCAACATGAACAACGTCGTCAGCGAGCTGCAGGCGGTGCTGCTCCACAGCAATCCGGCGGACTTGGCGGACAAGCCCGAGGACATCGTGCGTGATGCGGCGTTGTCGCTGACGCTGGGGAAGCAGGGGTATCGCCCGCCGTGGCCTCGTGGAGCGGGGGGGGGGGCGCTTCGTGGCAGGTGCGGCAGATCGGGAGGCTGCTGCGGCAGGCGGAGGTGCTCGTCGTCTCTCCGGCCGCGCACGCTGCAGTCATGGCCGCGGCGGTCACCCTTGAGCCGGCCGACCTCAGTACTCTGGACCGCGACCGGGACATTCTCGTGCCCACCGGGCTCTTGGTGCTGCCCGAGCCGGTTGTGATCGTCAACCGCACGGGTTCGTTGTCGGACACCAGGGCGTTCGGCTGGCAGTTCATCACCCAGCATCAGGTCTTGCCCACTGCCCAGTACGCCGGCGTGCTGGTGAACTTTCATGGACCGTGACGGGCCGGTGCAGCCAGCTGGATGGCGGCAGGCGGTCTCCCGGGCGTGTGCGTCGGCAAGTCCGCTGCCTCCGTTGGAGCCGGACGGCATGTATGGGATGCGGGGCGATGCGTGCCTGGCGGAGGAGAGCGCCGAGGCGCTCGCGGACCTGTCCGAGCAGCACCGGCAGATGCAGAGGGCCCTCACCCGGGCCTCCGAGTGGCGTGCGGAGCCTGTTCCCGAGACGGGGGAGTGGGGCGGCGGCCGCGTGGATGACCCGTACGACGATTTCGTGGGCCGCTACATGTTCGCCTTCTGGCGGCTGAACGCCCAGGGCGTCGCAGCCGCCCACCTCTCGCAAACCGAGACTGGACCGCGTTCGGCCCAGGGCGGGAACGACGGCGGTGTGCCGGATGACCCGGATGTGAGGGTCATCCGGCTCGCTGCGCCTTCGCCGCGTCCGCCGGATCCGGCGGGGGAGACGAAGCGGGTGTATCACCACAGGTGGCCGGTGCGGATGCACAAGGTCAGGCAGTGGTACCCCAGCCGTCAGGAGCACCGGGTGATCTGGCGCGGCCCGTACATCAAGGGACCTGCCGGCGCCCCGTTGATGATGGGGGAGAAGGCCTATCTGGTAGACCCATAGGCCTGCGGGGCTGTGCGGCGCGTCCGGCGTCACCGGGGACGTACGCGCCCCCCGACCATCCGGATAAACGGATGGTCGGGGGCGAGCGTGACGCGGCAGGATGCTCCGCATGACCTTGCCCACCCCCGAGCTGCACACCGCCCGCCTGCGACTGCGGCCGTTCACCGACGCCGACGCGGCGCCGCTCTACGCGCTGCACAGCAGCGCCAACGTGCTGCGTTACTGGGACTCCCCGCCGTGGACCGAACCGGCCCGCGCCCAGCGCTTCATCGCGACCTGCCGGACGATCGAGGAGGAAGGCACGGGAGCGCGGGTGGCCGTCGACCGCGTCTCCGACGGCGCGTTTATCGGTTGGTGCGGCCTGACCAGCTGGAACCCGGACTTCCGCAGCGCGTCCCTGGGCTACGTCTTCGACGCCGCCGCGTGGGGCCACGGCTACGCCACGGAGACCGCGCACGCCGTCCTGCGGTGGGCGTTCGACACCCTGGACCTGAACCGCGTCCAGGCCGAGACCGACACCCGCAACGTGGCGTCCGCCCGGGTCCTGGAGAAGCTCGGGTTCGTCCGCGAAGGCACCCTCCGCGAGGACTGCGTCGTCAACGGCGACGTCTCCGACTCCTGGGTCTTCGGTCTCCTCCGCCGCGAGTGGCACCCGACGGCCACGCCGTCGGCCGGCCGCTAGGACCGAGACCTGCCCGCCTTTCGGTCCGCATCCCCCCGAGGTCACCGTGGGCCGCTCCGGCGGGCTCAGAACTCCTGCGTCATCAGGGCGACCGAGCCGCGCTGGACAGGCGCCTCGCCCGGCTCGCTCCACACCTTGGCCACCGCGGCGCTCATACGCTCGTTCATCGCCGCGTCGACCACGGCCCGAAACTCCTCGGGGACCTCGAGGGTGTCCTGAATGGCGACCATCGTGCCGAAGCGGGTACCGATCCACCCGATGGTGGTGACTTTCCAGTCGAGCTGACGGGCAGCTTTGCGTATCGCGGCCCTGATCAGTTCGACTCCGCCGAGCCCGACGGCCTCCTCGTCGTCCAGGTTCACCTGGTAGGAGCCGCCGGCGCCCTCGGGACAGGAACGCGAAGCAACGGGACCAGGGCCTCGGCCATGGCGAGGCAGCGCGGGTCCTTCGCGTAGGAAGCCATCCGAGCATCGTAGAACCGCGCCCACGCACCGGTCCGTCGTACGTGGCCGATCACTCAAAGAGGCTCTCCACGAGATACGTCCTCCCGAGCCAGGGGATGGCGGCCACAAACTCTTCAGCGGCAGCCCGGTTGTCGGTGGTGCGTGCCAGGATGCCGTCACGGCACGGGGACGGCACCCAAGGGGAGAGCTTGTGCGGGGGAGTGACAGTGTGGACGAAGGTGGCCTGCCCGCATGGCTGCAGGGCATGCGGGCGCGGCGCACGGTGTCCCGTGACCAGGAACTACGTGATGGCCTCGGCCGGTTCGGTACGGGCTACAGAATGATGCTGGACAGCCGGATCGGCGCGGGCAAGACGATCGAAGCGGGCCGACTCCTGGCGGACATGATTCGCGGGGAGGCAAGTCCGCACGTGCAGTGTCTCGTGAACGGGCAGACCCGCGCAGCGGATTTGCTGAGGTTCAAGCAGGTACTCGGCGCGGCGGAGCACGCAACGATGCCCGGTGAACTCCTCCTGCGCGAGAAGCCCTTCGCGCTCCGGAAGATGCGCGCCAGGTCAGTGCCCTGGCGCGCGCGGTACCGGGAACTTCGGCGGCGAGCCGAGGCAAGGGAGGCGGCTGGCCTGGACCAGGACCGGATCTTCACCTCCGGAGAGCGCCGTGCCCGCAGCGGCGCCGCCCGCGAGGCGGTCCTGCTGCGCAGCCGGGGACGGTGCGAGAACCCCGACTGCCTGCTCGCTGTCCTGCCCTACCGCACTGCAGCAGGACAGCCCCTGCTGGAAATCGATCACATCGACGACCACGCCCAGGGCGGCAGCGACAAGCCGGGCGCCATGATTGCGTTGTGTCCCAACTGCCATGCCAACAAGACGCGCGGTGCGGACCGTAGCGCACTGCGGGAACGCCTGAGGGGCGTGGCACAGGCGCTGGACTCTGCCGTTATCCACCAGGACCAGAACGGACCACGCACATGAGTCACTGCCTGCTTCCGCAGTGAAGCCCCTGCCGTCAGATAGGTTCCAGGAGGTCGACAACGGAAAGCCCGGTCTCGCCGTTGACGAGTTGAAGGGCGACTTCGGCCCTGGCCGCGAGGTCGAGCGGGACAAGGTCTTCGGCATACGCGGCGTGCGCGATGCGGTCCAGGCCCGCGCCGACCAAGGGTGCAGCAGTGCGCAGCGAGGCCTCCAGGGCAACGCCCTGGGTGGCGCCACCGTGCAGGATGAAGTTGCGAGTGCGGTATAGGCGCCGCGGCGCGATGCGGAAGGCGCTAGCGACGTCGACGAGCACTGGTCGGGGGCCTTGGACCAAGTCGGCCATGCGCTGCGCAGCGGGCCAGTCGCTGTACTTCGTCGACGCCCGGGTGAAGTCCAGAGCTGAGGCGCCGCCCGCGTGCAGCGCGTCGGCGACCAGGCGGGCATGCTCCTGGTTCGTGCTGCAGGTCGCGATGCTCCGGCCGAGACCATCCTGGGTGCGGGGCTTGTGCCGGTGTGCGAGAGCGGTGAGCTCGGCCCGGGGCCACGAGCAGGCGATGATGGCCGCCATGCGGTCGGCAGCCACGGCTTTCCCGGACCGCTCGTTCTCCGGCTTGGGGTCGTCCGGGTGCGTCAGCAGCGACTCGACGGCAGAGTTCCAGGGCGTCGTCGACCCGGCTGCGGGTGCCGGCGACCTGGTAGAGGTGCCCCTCGTTGACCAGCGTCAGGACGTCCGCGCATCGCGCCGGGGGATCAAGCGGAATAGCCTCCGGGTGTCCGGCGACCCAGATATGGGGGAGGGGCTCCACTCCTCCGCGGTCCTTGCGCAGGAACAGCGAGCGGGCGGTCATCCGCTCCACCATCTGCCAGGCCTGTTCGGCGGCGCTGAAGGGATCCAGCGCCGTGAACCGGTAGACGAAGCCGCCCCCGGGCCGGACGCCCACGGTGTCGTGGCCGTGTTCGCGCAGCCAGGCGATGACCTTGCCCTTGTCGTACCAGTGCTCCAGCGGTTCGGCGAGATCCCGCCGCGGCACCTTCTCCAGCGCCACCAGCACCTCGTACGCGCGGGCCGGAGTCCGCACGGTTCAGCCGTCGAGCCGCCGCATCAACGTGGCCTTCGCCTCCAGCCTGCACCACTCTTCGGATCGCCCATTCCCGGTCCCGTCTGCGCGGTGCTTGTGCCCCGGCCTCGCCCGTTGACCGGGCCGTGTCGGCTTCGCACCTGCCCGCGTCACTGTCGAAGCCGACTGTCTCACCCTCGAACGCGCGGAAATCTGTGTTTGTTGGAGTAGACATTGGGGTGGGAGCGTGGTTAAGGTTTCTCTCGTAGCCGAGATCAATCGGGGCCTGGCAGACACGAACTGCCAGGCAGCAGTACAAGCAGGTGCAGTACGCAGGACGGTGCGGTGGTGGAGTTGCGAAGCCAGGGTTGTTGCAGGACGGCGACGGGACTGGCGACCGGACCGGGTGGCCCGCATTGATCAGGGGCCGCCGTGAGCAGGACCGCGGTTGACGCGGTGGCAGTACCCGTAAGTGCAGTTCGCGGTACCCAGCAGTGAAGCAAGTGAGCAGCACCTCGGTGAAGGCGTCGGCTGCGGACGCGCGCACCGGGAGGTTCGGCAGTGGGGTTCCAAGCCAGAGCAGACGCAGGACGGGCGACGGGGCTGGCTGCCGAAGAGCGGCGCTGCCACAGGCCGCTGAGCAGTTCGCATCACCAGCAGTACGCAGTACCCCACTTGTAAGCAGTTGATCCCAGAGGGAAGAACGGAGGAGCCGAGCGCCATCAGGATCGCCCGGGCCGACATCTTGAACCCGGGTACCGCAGGACATCGATAGTGAGGTGGTCTCCGGTCAAGCAACCGCGATCCCAGCACCCCCGACAGCATCAAGGTCAGGGCTGCGGAAACAAACGGCCGACGCCCTGTCAGGGTCGGCAGATGGTGTAGCAGTTCCTTCGGGGCCTTGGTGGCGTGCGGGACCAAAACCCCCCGACACGTTCCGCAGAGAGGGGTAGAGGGCAGCAAAAGACCCGCTTTGCCGTCTCGCCAACAAGGAATACCCCGC
>NZ_JBVJAB010000048.1:0-3764 GCF_055591025.1 Streptomyces sp. NPDC041784 | reverse complement strand
GGGGGGGGAAAAAAAAAGGACTCCCTCTTGTTCGGTGTCGGTAGGTGGGGGAGCGTTTCTTTGTGTTTTTTTTTCCTGTCCGCCCCCAGTCCCCCTCGACGCGTTCCACAGAGAGGTGCAGATGACAGCAGACGACTCGTTCGGCCGTATCGACGACGAGGACTACCCCGCCTACACGATGGGCCGCGCCGCCGAACTCCTCGGCACCACCCAGGGCTTCCTCCGCGCCATCGGCGAAGCCCGCCTCATCACCCCGCTCCGCTCCGAAGGCGGACACCGCCGCTACTCCCGCTACCAGCTGCGCATCGCCGCCCGCGCCCGGGAACTCGTCGACCGCGGGACCCCCATCGAGGCCGCCTGCCGCATCATCGTCCTGGAAGACCAGCTCGAAGAAGCCCAGCGCATCAACGCCGAATACCGCCGCACCGCCCAATCGGCGGACCCGACGGCCACGGCCTGAAACGGCTATGCCTTGAGGGCTCCCCCCGGGGGCTTCGCGGCTGCCGCCCACGCATGCTGCCCGGAACGCAGGCGTTCCGGGCCACTTCGTCTTTTGCGGACACCAAACAGCGACCGTCGCGCCGGCTGCGGCACAGCACCCTGTCCGGGACAATAGGCGAGCCGGATTTCCGGCAGTTCCGGACGGTGTCCGCGGCGAGTCGCCGACAAGGGTGGTGAAGGCGCCGAGCGGTATGAACAGCCAGGCTGAACGGTGGACCTTCCTGACCAGCCATGCACGGGTACTGCTGACCCTTGCCGGCGACCCGACCGCACGGCTACGGGACATCGCCGCACCATGCCGGATCACCGAACGCACTGTCCTGGCCATCGGGACCGACCTTGAACAGGCCGCCTACCTGCATCGGGAACGCATCGGGCGACGCAATCAGTACACCTTCACCTGGACGGATCGTTCCGGCACCCAGCGGAGGCCGACATGCGCGTCCGCGCCCTCTTGGAACTCTTCACCGGCCGCGAAGAAGGCGCCGCACCACACCCGCCGCGCAAAGCACTGCCGCCACAAGGAGGACCAAGGCACAGCCCCTGCCTGACTGACGCCTGCACAGGCCGTCCAGTGTGCGGCCGACCAGCACGAACGACGCACGGCCACACTTGGCCAATGGCATGCCCGCTTCAGGAACAGGCACTGAACTTGTTCTTTATCTTCCAGCCCGCCCAAGCACATGAGAAGCGCCATTAACCTGCACCTCTCAGCCTGCTGCTGACCCCGGGTGAGATGCTTTAGCTCATGATCCAGCCGCCTCTGATCGGCATCACGCCGGTGATTCCGCCCGTTGCCGCCTCCTGGCAGCGCATCGACACATGGCTGGCCCGGCATGCGCCCGCTCGACTCGCAGAGCTTGCTCCTCCGGCTTCGCCAGATGACGTCGACCAGCTTGAAGTCGCGTTGGGCGTACGTCTTCCCACCGACCTGCGCGCGTCACTGCTGTGCCACGACGGGGATTCGTCCTATCTCGGCATATTGCCGTGCGGCTCGCTGTACTCCGCGGATGCAATCGCCGACGTGAGACAGAGGCGCATGAATATCTGGGAGGGCGAGGACGACCCAGACGAGCAGGAGACCCCTTGGTGGGGAACGCAGTGGATCCCCTTCGCCGGTGGCGATGGCGATGAGCACTTCATCGACGCGGGCCCGGGCTTGTGGCATGACCATCTCGGTCGCGCACCGCATGCCGACTATGCCTACTTCCTGGGGTGGCCGAGCCTTGGAACCTGGCTCCACGAGGTGGCCGAGGCCATGGAACACCACGATCGGACCGACTGGCTCGACTCCGTCGCCCATCCCTCCGTAGACGAGGACGGAGAGATCGACTGGTGAGTCGAGGGACGCGCTGTTGAGTCCGGTGGGGAGCGTACTCGCCACGGCATGTTTGGATCGATGTGACATCCGGCATCGAACGACGTCTCGCACTAGGTCGCTCACCTGGGCATTCGCCGGACACTGGGCGGCCTTCGTCTGATCATGTGCTCCGACTAAGGTGCACGTGACTACGACGAAGGCCGTGAGGGTGAGTCTGCTGGCTGATGCTGTCCGGAGGGAAGCGTTCGCGGAGGCGTCACGCTTCCCTACGTTGTTCTGCGGGACGCGGTGAGCCCTTCGTATGGTTGACCCGCCCAGGGGCGTCGGGTGTGGCTTTCACGCTTCTGCCGCTTGTGGCTTGCCCGGATTGGCCGCCCGACGCCCCACGACGACTCGGCTGCCAATTAGGAATTGCGAATGATCGCTCCGTAGGGAATCGACAGCGAGGTCGTCCGTCGGGAGGCATCAGCAGCACACCGCACGGAGGCACCACATGGCCGCGATCTGGGCCGGCATCGATGCCGGCAAGACTCACCACCACTGCGTCGCAATCGACGAGGGCGGCCGTCGGCTGCTGTCGCGACGCGCCATGCTCGGCGGACAGGCTGTTCTGCCACGTCTACGGGCGGGCGAAGTCTGCGTCGCAGTTCATCCCGGGCTGGCCGTACTCCTTAGTCGCCGTCCTGGAGCCCGGCGCCACGTCGTGGACCGGGATCCTGGACGTGGTCCGCCTCGGGCCCGAGGACGACGCAACCGCGGCCACCGCCGCCCAGCTGAGGGCAGTGGCAGACGGCTCATCGCAGCCGGCCAGTGGACGCCCGGAGACCCGGACATCACGATCGTCATGGACGCCGGCTACGACGTCACCCGTCTGGCCTGGGTGCTGCGGGATCTCCCTGTCGAGTTGGTCGGGCGGATATGCAGCGACCGGGTGATGCGTCTGCCGAAACCACGGAGGATGCACGGCGTCAACGGTCGGCCGCCCAAGCACGGGCCGGAGTTCCGCTTCGCCAAGCCCGAGACTTGGCCCGAACCGGCGATCACCACGACCACCGACACGGTGAACTACGGAAAGGCCGAAGCCCAGGCGTGGAACCGGGTCCACCCGAGACTGACCCACCGCTCGGCCTGGCTGGAGCACGATGGGGAACTCCCCATCGTCGAAGGCAGCCTGGTCCGGTTGAAAGTCGAGCACCTCTCGAAGGAACGAGAGGCCCCGCCGGTGTGGTTGTGGTCCTCGAAGACCGGCGCCGCCCCGGCGGACGTGGACCTGTGGTGGCAGGTGTTCCTCAGGAGATTCGATCTGGAGCACACGTTCCGTTTCGGGAAACAGACGCTCGGCTGGACCACCCCGAAGGTTCGTACTCCCGAGGCGGCGGACCGCTGGACCTGGCTCCTGGTCGTCGCCCACACCCAACTTCGCCTCGCCCGGCCGCTGGCCACCGATCTGCGCCGGCCCTGGGAGAAGCCGGCCAAGCCCGACAGCCTCACCCCGGCCCGGGTCCGCCGCGGGTTCAGGAACATCCGCGCCCACCTGCTCTGCCCGGCCCGTGTTCCTCAACCGACCGGAACCGGGCCCGGACGCCCCCTCGGCTCGAAGAACCGGCGACCCGCCACCCGCTACGACGTCGGCAAAACCGTCAAACGCCCCGAGACCCTCAAAGCCATCGGCAAACCTGGCAGATCTTGGTAGATAAAGAACAAGCTGAACTTGAGATTTAACCTCCACGCCGTGGACCCGCAGTGTGGTTGTGCAGGTCAGTCGCTGTCGTGCAAGTGCCGCCGAGCTGCGCAACGGGTTTGGGAACCGCGGGTTGGCGGGCCGGTGTCTGGCAGGTGTTCCTTAACCTCGCGCTTTCACGAAGCAGGCTGTCCGAGGGCTGATCAGAAAACGGAAAGTGCTCTTGACCTGCAACGATGGGACTTACTGAGGGTCCTCTCG
>NZ_JBVJAB010000047.1:7650-42746 GCF_055591025.1 Streptomyces sp. NPDC041784 | reverse complement strand
ACGACCGAGCAGCTCACGGGTCTGCCGCCGGCGCTCGTCATCACCGGTGAGGCCGACGTCCTGCGTGACGAGGGCGAGGCGTACGCCAACAAGCTCCGCGAGGCCGGCGTTCCGGTCACCGCGGTGCGCTTCCAGGGGATCATCCACGACTTCGTGATGCTCAACGCCCTGCGCCCGACGTACGCGGCCGAGGCGGCCATCACCCTGGCCGTCGGCACCCTGCGCGACGCCCTGCACGTCTGATCCCCGGGAGACAGCCCAGCCATGACCACCACCACGCCCACCGTCGTCCTGGTCCACGGTGCCTTCGCCGACGCCGCCAGTTGGTCCGGCGTCGTCGCCGAGCTCCAGAGCCACGGCATCCCCGTGATCGCCCCGCCCAACCCGCTGCGCGGCCTCGCCTCCGACGCGGCGTACGTCGCCTCCGTGGCCGCCCAGATCGACGGCCCCGTGATCCTCGTCGGCCACTCCTACGGCGGCGCCCTGATCACGGTCGCCGGCACCACCGAGAACGTGGTCGGCCTGGTCTATGTCGCCGCCTACGTCCTGGAGGAGGGGGAGAGCCTCGGCGAGCTCCAGGGCCGCTTCCCGCTCTCGCCGCTGGTCGGCAACCTCAAGGAGTGGACGTACCCGGTGCCGGGCGGCGACCCGGCCGTCGAGGTCACCATCGCCGAGGACGCCTTCCCGTCGGTGTTCGCCGCCGATGTGCCCGCGGACGTCACCAGGGTGCTCGCCGCCGCCCAGCGCCCGCTGGCCGCCGCCGCGTTCGAGGAGACCGCGGCCACGGCCGCCTGGAAGACCAAGCCGTCCTGGGCGCTGGTCGCGGCCGCCGACGAGGCGATCAACCCCGAGGTCGAGCGGTTCGGCGCCAAGCGGGCCGGGGCCACGATCGTCGAGCTGGAGGGCGCCTCGCACGCCGTCGCCGTGTCACGGCCGAAGGAGGTCGCGGACCTGATCCGCGACGCGGTGCGCGCCACGAGCTGACGCGCCCGGTGCGCGCCCGTCGGCGTGCCCCACGCCTCGGCGCGCCCCATGACAGCCGCGCGGACGTCTCCCCCTGTGTGCGCGTCCGCGCGGCCCGGGCGCCGCGGCCTACCAGGTCACCGGCAGCTCGTGCACCCCGTACACGATCCGTCGTGCTTGAAGGCGACCTCGTCCAGCCGGACGGCGGTTCGCAGTCCGAGCACCCGGCGGAACAACGTGCCGTAGACCACCTGGAGTTCGACGCGGGCCAGCGGCTGGCCCAGGCACTGGTGGATGCCGAAGCCGAACGCCACGTGGCGCCGGGCGTCGCGGCGCACGTCGAGCCGGCCGGGGTCGGGGAACCGGTCGGGGCTCCAGTTGCCGGTGGCGCCCGGGATGACCACGCCCTCCCCGGCGCGGACGAGCAGGCTGTTGGTGATCCACGTCACTTCGGTGCCCGGCGGTCCCGTGCGCGGTGTACGAGGTCGCCGGCCGCGAGCGGCCAGTGCGGGTGCTCGAAGGCGAAGCCCTCGGCGAGGAGCCGGCCGGGCACGACCCGGCGGCTCTTCAGAAGCAGTTCGGTGTCCGAGCGCAGGGCGAAGGCGCCGATCCCGGCCATCCAGCGCGTGGCGGGCAGGCCCACCGGGACGCCCCACGCGGAGCGCAGCGCGCGCATGAACCCGCGCTGCGGCAGCGGAGCGGGGGCGGCGAGGTTCACCGGACCGTCGAGGTCCTCGCGCGCGATCAGGAACTCCACGGCGCGCACGAAGTCGTGGTCGTGGATCCAGGAGACGTACTGCGCGCCGCCCGCGACCGGCCCGCCCAGGCCGAGCCGGGCCAGCCGCGACAGCACGTCGAACACCCCGCCCCGGTCGGGGCTCATCACCATGGCGGCGCGCAGCGCCACCTTGCGGGTGTGCGGGGTGTCGGCCCGCTCCAGCTCCCGTTCCCACGCCGTCGCGATGTCGACGCTGTAGCCCCAGTAGCCCGGGACGTCCGGCTCGGAGCCGCCGATCGCCCCGGTCGCCTCGTCGTTGGGGGCGTCGAAGCGGTGGGTGTAGATCGTGGCCGTGCTCATCTGGAGCCAGACCGCCGGGGGCCGCGCGGCGGCGGCGATCGCCTCGCCCACGACCCGGGCCGACTCCACCCGCGAGTCCATCATGGCCTTGAGGTTGACGGGTGTGTAGCGGCAGCTGACGCTGCGGCCCGCCAGGTTGATCACGACGTCACTGCCGTCGACCTCCTCGGCCCAGGCCCCCAGGGTCCGGCCGTCCCAGCCGGTCTCGCCCGGCCCCGACGGCCGTCTGCTCAGCACCACGACCTCGTGTCCCGCCGCGGTCAGCGCACGGCGCAGCACCGTGCCCACCTGCCCGGATCCCCCGGGTACGACAACCTTCATCGGTAGGCTCCCCTCCTCGACGAGGGGAGCCTACCTGATATTTGAACGTGTTCAAAACCTTTCCGCCGCGGGTCTCACGCCCGGTGGACCTCCAGCGCCGCCCGCACCCCCGACTCCACCGCGCCCTCGATCCACGACGGCTTGACCGAGGTGTGGTCGCCCGCGAAGTGCAGCGGTCCCTCGGGGGTACGGATCGCCGTCAGCAGCTCCGTGTGCTGGCCGGGCAGCAGCACGGACGCCTCCCCGTAGGCGTACGGGTCGCGCAGCCAGCTCTGGGTGCGCCCGGCGCCGGTGTAGAAGACCTCGACGCGCCGGCCGTAGACCTGCTGGAGCCCGCGCAGCGCGTGCGGGTAGCGGGCGTCGTCGTCGAGGGAGTCCCAGCGGGAGGCGTCGTCGGCCCAGCTGTAGGAGGCGAGCACCACCCCGCCTCGGCTGCCCTCCACCGGATGGGACGGGTTGATCATGAACCGGTTGGAGTTGTCCGAGATCGAGCCCCCGCCCACGATGTGTGCCGCCTCGGGCTGGTCGCGCGCCGCCCACCGGTTGGCCGCGTAGTGCGTGCGCTGCCCCTCGCTGATGTGCCCGGGCGGCACGGACGGGTGCGCGCCCAGCAGACTCCCGTCGGCGGGCGCCCTCCCGGCCCGGTAGTCCTCGTACAACCCCGGCCGCACGGCGTCGAGTTCACGCTTCCAGTCCGCCTCGTCGAACTCCCACCAGCGCCGGGCGAACTCCAGCAGCACCTTGGTCGCGCTGTCGTAGTGCAGCTCGGCCACCGCCCGCCGCTTCCGGTACGACATCAGCGGGCTGACCTGCACCTGCCGCAGCCCCGAGAACGGCACGGTGACGATCGCCAGGTCGCCGGTGAACTGCTCGCGCACCACCTTCCCGCCCCGGCCCTCGGACACGGTGTCGATCCACACGTGCGGTCCGTCGGCGCGCACGTGCGCGGTGTCCTCGGCGCCCTGCCGGTCCGGCGCCCAGTACTCGACGTGCGTGGCCCGCCGGTCGAGCCGCAGCACGTCGGCGACCTCCTTCAGCAGCGCGTCCGGCAGCGTGGCCGTACCGCCGACCAGCTCCCAGAACTCGGTGTCGGGGCTGATCAGGGAGGCGCTGATGAAGCTGTGGATGAAGGAGAGCGGCAGCCGCGAGGTGAGGTTCTCCAGGGTGCCGACCAGATCGAGGGTCCGCTCGTCGAGCCCGGCCTCCTCGGTCAGGAACCGGTACATCGACCAGTCGCCGTACTTCTGGACCACCCGGGCCCAGCCCCGCACCCGCTCCGGCATCGGCTTGTCGACGCGTTTGCCGTCGGCGCCGACCGTGCTGAACTCGTCGCGCACCGGGTCCAGGGCGGTGCGCAGGATGGTCGCGGACGGCACGTCCCAGTACCTGCGGGGCACTCCGAAGGACCGGTTGACCCGGCGCGGCGAGCGCGCGTACGCCGAGCGGCGCACCCGGACGCCGTTGACGTGCAGCCAGGCGTTGTTGACGGGTTTGCCGTCCGCGTCGACGTCCACCAGGTGGAACCGGCGCCGCCGCACGCCCAGCCGGTCGATGAGGTTCATGACCAGCGGATGGCTGCCGGGGATGCGCATGGCGCCCGCCTCCGCGTACTGCTGCGGATCGGTGAACGCCTGCTCCGCGCCCTCGTGCCCGCCGGTGCGGAAGGTCTTGACGCGGCCCCCGACCCGGTTGCCGTTGGCCTCCACGAGCGTGACGTGGTGCCCGGCCCGCTTCAGCAGCCAGGCGGCCACCAGCCCGGCGGGCCCGGCGCCGACCACCAGGACCTTCTTCGCGGTGGCGGTCCGGGTGCGCGGCAGACCGTCGTCCAGGATCTTCCGGTATCCGGGCACGAGCGGCCGGTCCTGGTCGTCGACGACCAGCAGGGCGCGGGCGACGGCCAGGCAGGTCGCCCAGTCGGCCGTGGACCTGGGGGAGTGAGGGGCCTGTTCGGGGAGTGCGGGAAGTTCGGGAAGGGCCACGGCAGGGGCCGAGGCCATCAGCGCGGCGGCGGTGCCGGCCGTCACGGTGAACCGCCGGCGGGACAGCCGGCCGGGGTCCATGGAAGTGCGGGAATCGTCCATATGGCCTGGATAGGGGGCGTGCGGGGCGCCTTCGGCGGGGTCGGGCGGATCATCACCTGAACGTGTAGGCGCATGATCGCGGCCGTGCTTCCGGCAGGTGGTTTACCGGGCCACCCGCACTTATCAGGTCAAGCGTCCCGGACTCTTGACTCGCAATCCGTCAATCGCGATCCTCGTCACACATCTTGCGTCGGTCATGACAATTCACGGGCAGTCAGAAAGCCCTCGTCGACCGCGCGATCCCGCCGACCGAGGGACGTGGGCTGTGACCAGGACCGGACGCCCGTACCGCAGACGCCGAGACGTCACCGTCGTCTCGCTGCTCCTCCTCGTGCTGGCCACGATCCTCGGTCCCACACCGAGTTCGGCGGCCACCGAGTGGTGGAACCCGACCGCCCGGCCCACCCCCGACTCCCAGATCAACGTGACCGGGGAGCCGTTCACCGGCACCAACTCCGCGGGCGAGGTGCGGGGGTTCGTCGACGCGCACAACCACCTGTTCTCCAACGAGGCCTTCGGCGGGCGGCTGATCTGCGGCAAGGTGTTCTCCGAGGCCGGGATCGCCGACGCCCTCAAGGACTGCCCCGAGCACTACCCCGACGGCACGCTCGCGATCTTCGACTACATCACCCACGGCGGTGACGGACGGCACGACCCGGTCGGCTGGCCCACCTTCACCGACTGGCCGGCCTACGACTCGATGACCCATCAGGCGAACTACTACGCCTGGGTGGAACGGGCCTGGCGCGGCGGACAGCGGGTGCTCGTCAACGACCTCGTCACCAACGGCGTGATCTGCTCGGTCTACTTCTTCAAGGACCGCAGCTGCGACGAGATGACCTCGATCCGCCTCCAGGCCAAGCTGACCTACGACCTCCAGGCCTACATCGACAAGCAGTACGGCGGCACCGGCAAGGGCTGGTTCCGGATCGTCACCGACAGCGCGCAGGCCCGCTCCGTCATCCAGCAGGGCAAGCTCGCCGTGATCCTGGGCGTGGAGACCTCCGAGCCCTTCGGCTGCAAGCAGATCCTCGACATCGCGCAGTGCAGCCAGGAGGACATCGACAAGGGCCTCGACGAGCTGTACGACCTCGGCGTGCGCAGCATGTTCCTGTGCCACAAGTTCGACAACGCGCTGTGCGGCGTCCGCTTCGACTCGGGCGGCCTCGGAACGGCCATCAACGTCGGCCAGTTCCTGTCGACCGGCACCTTCTGGAAGACCGAGAAGTGCACCGGGCCGCAGCACGACAACCCCATCGGCACCGCCGCGTCCGCCGCCGAGGACGAACTGCCCGCGGGCACCGAGGTCCCGGAGTACGACGAGAACGCCCAGTGCAACGTGCGCGGGCTCACCGACCTCGGCGAGTACGCCGTACGCGGCATGATGAAGCGCAAGATGATGCTCGAGATCGACCACATGAGCGTCAAGGCCACCGGCCAGGTCCTCGACATGTTCGAGGCCGCCTCCTACCCGGGCGTGCTCTCCTCGCACAGTTGGATGGACCTCAACTGGACCGAGCGGGTCTACTCCCTCGGCGGCTTCGTCGCCCAGTACATGCACGGCTCGGAAGGCTTCGGGAACGAGGCCGAGCGCACCGACGCCCTGCGCGACAAGTACGGCGTCGGCTACGGCTACGGCACCGACTTCAACGGCATCGGCGACCACCCCGCCCCGCGCGGCGCGAGCACCTCGAACCCGGTGACGTACCCCTTCAAGAGCGTCGACGGCGGCTCCACCATCGACCGGCAGACCACCGGGCAGCGCACCTGGGACTACAACACCGACGGCGCCGCGCACGCCGGCCTGATCCCCGACTGGATCGAGGACGTCCGGCTCGTCGCCGGCCAGGACGTGGTGGACGACCTCTTCCGGGGTGCCGAGTCCTACCTCGACACCTGGGGCGCTTCCGAGCAGCACCAGGCCGGCGTGAACCTCGCGAAGGGCCGTACCGGGACGGCCAGTTCGTCCGAGTCCAACCCGTTCACCAGCTACCAGCCGGGGCGGGCCGTGGACGGTGACGACGGCACCCGCTGGGCCAGCGACTGGAGCGACGACCAGTGGTGGCAGGCCGACCTCGGCTCCACCCACCTGGTCTCACGCGTCACCCTCGACTGGGAGCGCGCCTACGGCAGGTCGTACCGGATCGAACTGTCCACCGACGGCACCACCTGGCAGACCGCCTGGTCCACCACCGCCGGTGACGGCGGGCTGGACACGGCCCGGTTCACCGGCACCCCGGCCCGCTACGTCCGTGTCCACGGTCTCGACCGCGGCACCGACTGGGGATACTCGCTCTACGAGGTGGGCGTCCACAGCGCCTGACCACCGCCACGAGCAGCAAGGACCCCCATGGCACGCATGCCGTCGGCCGAACGGCGCCGGCAGCTGACGGAGGCCGCGATCAGGGCGATGGCCCGGGACGGCGTCGCGAAGACGACGACCCGGTCCATCGCCGCCGAGGCGGGCGTGTCCCTGAGCGTCTTCCACTACTGCTTCGACTCCAAGCAGGCCCTGATCGAGTCCGTCATCACCGCCCTCACCGACCACTCGGTGACGGTGGTGAAGGACGCCCTGCGCCCCCGGGCCACGCTCGAGGAGACCGTCGCGGCCGGGTTCCAGGCCTACTGGGACCACGTCCGCGCCCACCCCGACGAGCACATGCTCACCTACGAACTCACCCAGTACGCCCTGCGCCAGCCCGGGTTCGAGCACCTGGCCCGGCGCCAGTACGCGCTCTACGGCGACGCGTACGCCGAACTCATCGAACAGCTCTGCCGCGCCATGGACCTCCGGCTCGACGTCCCCGTCCCCGTCCTCGCCCGCTATCTGGCCGCCATGACCGACGGACTGACCCTCAACTACCTGGTGCTCGGCGACGCGGCCGCCTGGACGGACATCCTGGAGACGGTGACGGCGCACATCGCGGGGCTGGTGCGGGCCCCGGACGGCGCGCCGGACTGACGCTCACGCGGCTCACGCGGCTCACGCGCACGTCGGCACGCTCGTCAGCGACGGCAGGAACCGGCGCCACTCCGACGCCGTCAGCGGATCCCCGCGCGTCTCGCACAGCCGGCGGGCGATGGCGTCCGTGTCGGTGGTCCACAGCCGTACGGTGTGGTCCTCGCCGCCCGCCGCCAGCGTCGCCCCGTCCGGGCTGAAGGCCACCGCGTACACATGCCCGGACGCGGCCGTCAGCACCGCCCGCAGATCGGGGGAGCGGGCCTCGGTGACATCGAACAGCCACACCGTGGAGTCGGTGCTCCCGGCGGCCAGGGTCGTGCCGTCCGGGCTGAACGCGACCGCGTACACGTAACTCGTGAAGCCCGTCAGCTCCGGGCCCACCCGCACCGGACGGCCCATGTCCCGCACGTCCCACATCCGCACCGTGCGGTCCGCGCTGCCGGCCGCCAGCAGCCGCCCGTCGGGGCTGAACGCCACCGACCACACGTACCCGGTCGGCCCCTCCAGCGTCACCAGCGGCCGCTTCCCCGCCCCCTTCACCGCCCACACCCGCACGGCGCGGTCGATGCTGCCGGCCGCGACATACCGGCCGTCCGGGCTGAAGGACACCGACAGCACCGCGTCCGTCGCCCCCGCGAGCGTGCCCAGCGAGCGGACCCGGCCGGGCCGGGAGGTGTCCCACAGCCGTACGGTCGCGTCGTCGGCGCCCGAGGCCAGCACCGTGCCCGCCCGGTTGAAGGCCAGCGACTCCACCGTCCCGCTCTTCGCCACCCGGAACGGCCCGCCGAGCGCGGTGAGTTCACCGGTGGACGTATAGGAGAACAGCCGCACCATGGCGTTGCTGTAGCCGACCGCGAGGACCCGGCCGCGCGGTGCGAAGGCCACCGACTGCACGAAGGAGTCGCCCCCGGGTTTCCAGGGCTTCCCGACCGGCTCGTGCCGCGCCAGGTCCCACAGCCGAAGCTCCAGCGTGCCCACGGCGAGCAGCCGGCTGTCCGGGCTGTAGGCGAGGGCGTTGACCCCCTGCTCCGAGGTCAGCACGGGGGAGGGCAGCGACCACAGCCGCAGGACGCCGTCCGCGCACCCGGTCACCAGGGTGCGCCGGTCGAACCAGAGCACGGAGGTGACCGCCCCCGGATGCGGCAGGGTCGCCGTGACGTGACCGGCGCCCCGGTCCCACATCCGCACCGCGTCGTCGCTGCCCCCGATCGCCAGCGCGCCGCCGTCCGGACCGAAGGCCAGCGCGTTGACCCAGCTCGTGGCCTTCCCGCCGGGCGATGCGGCCGACCGCGGCCGGTCCGGGGCCGAGACGTCCCACAGCCGTGTGGTGCGGTCCTGGCTGCACACCGCGAGCAGCTTGCCGTCCGGGCTGAACGCCACCCCCAGCGCCGCCCCCTCGAACCCGCCCAGCGTCGCCACCGGAACCTCCCGGCCGGTACCGCCCGTACGCCACAGCCGGGCCCGGCCGTCCTGCCCCGCCGCCGCGAGCAGCGAGCCGTCCGGGCTGAAGGCCACCGCCTGCTGGAATCCGTCGCCGCCCCGGAACACCACCGGCGCCGCGGCGCCCGCCGCGGTCCCGTCCGCCCACAGCCGTACGGTGCGGTCCGCGCCCGCCACGGCCAGACCGCGCCCGTCGGGGGCGAACGCCAGCGCGTACACGGTGGCGTCCGGGCTGCCCGGCAGAGCGGGCAGCGGGCTCGGCCGCCGCGGGTCCGAGATGTCCCAGCGGTGCAGCAGCCCCATCCCGCCGCCCGCGACCAGCGTGTGCCCGTCCGGGCTCAACGCGACCGCGAACACCGCCAGTCGCTTCGACACCCGCAGCCGGGCCAGCCGCTGCGGCCGGGTGCGGTCGGTGGTGCTCCACAGCCGGACCGTGCCGTCCGACGAACCCGCGGCCAGCAGCCGGCGTCCGCTGTCCACCGCCACCGACTGCACCAGCCCGGTGAACCCGGTCAGCCGGGTGGCCGACGGCGCCGCCGAGGAGTCCATCAGACGAGCCCGGGCCTCCTGCGTCCGGGCCGTCCGGTACGCGGCCAGCGCCAACTGGGCGCTCACGGACGGGTCATGGGCGCCGATCCGGCCCGCCTCGGCCGCCAGCTGCCGCGACTCCGCCTCGGTCCGGGCCCGGTCGGCCCGGTCGCGCTGCGTCTGCGCGTACAGCGCCAGACCGCAGGCCACCAGCAGCAGGGCCAGCGCGGCGCTCAGCAGCTGGTACAGCCTGCGCGTCCGGTTGCGCGCGGCCCGCCGCTCCTGCTCCTCGTGCAGCAACGACGCCTCGAGGAAGGCCCGTTCGTCGGCGTTGACGGCGTCCCGGTGCGCCGCGTCGGCCGCCCACTCGCCGGTCAGCGCGAGCGCGGTGCCGCGCAGCAGCAGCCCGGGGTCGCGCCCGGCCTCCTTCCAGCCGCGCGCCGCCTCGGTCAGCCGCCGGTGGACGCGCAGCCCGTCCCGGTCGGCGCCGATCCACTCCTGGAGCCGGGGCCACGCGGTGAGCAGCGACTCGTGGGAGATCTCCACGGCGTCCTGGTCGGCGGTGATCAGCCGCTGCTCGACGAACGCGGCCAGCACGGCCGTCGGCTCCGCCGCCTGCTCCCCGTCCGTACGGTCCAGCAGCTCGCCCAGCGGCACCCGGCGCCGGGCGGCCAGGGTGTCGTCGGTGACATGGACCAGCCGCAGGAAGATCAGCCGCGCGATGTCCCGCTGCACGTCGGAGAGTTCGGCGAAGACGGCCTCGGCGGTGTGCGCCACCGCGTCGTGGATGCCGCCGCTGTCCCGGTAGGCCTCGACGGTGAGCCGGCCCCGGGCCGCCCGCTGCCAGGTGGCGTGCAGGGCGTGGGAGAGCAGGGGCAGGGCACCCGGCCCGTGGGCGGGGCCGGCGCCGTCGGTACCGCCGGACAGCGTGCGCGGGGCGAGATCCCGCAACAGCAGCTCCACCAGGCCGCTCTCCAGCTCCAGGCCGGCCTTGCGGGCCGGGCCGGTGATGGCCCGGTGCATCTCGTCACGGCTCAGCGGGCCGACGACCAGCTGGTGGTTCTCCAGGGCCTCGGCCAGCAGCGGGAACCGCAGGGCCTGCGGATAGAAGTCGGCGCGTAACCCGATGACCACCAGACCCGGCCGCAGCCGGCCCAGCTCGTCCGTGAAGCGGGTGCGCGCCGACTGCTCGCCGCACATGGTGAACAGCCCCTCGAACTGGTCGACCACCACCAGCGGCGGCGCGGAGTCCACCGCCCCCAGCCGCGTGGCCAGTTCGTCCGCCGGACTGCGGCCCGGCGTCATCAGCACCACCGGCGGCCGGATGCCCGGCGGGCCGTCGAGCGCCCCGCCCCGCACCGCCGGGATCAGCCCCGCCCGCAGCAGCGAGGACTTGCCGGAGCCCGAGGGCCCGACCACGGCGAGCAGCCCGCCGCCGGACGCGGCGAGCGCCCGCAACCGCCCGGTCAGCGTGGCCGTCAGCTCCTCCCGGCCGAAGAACCAGTCGGCGTGCTCCTCCTCGAAGACCCTGAGGCCCCGGTACGGGGCGACCGCCCCGGCCGGCGGACGCCCCGGCGCCATCCGCACCCGCACCAGCGCCTCGTGCCACTGGTCCAGCAGCTCGGGGGCGTCGACGCCGCACACCGTCAGGATGGCGGTGAGCAACTGCGGCGCCCGAACCGGAGGCAGATGGCGGCCCGAGAAGTAGTCGCCGGCCGTGCTCGGCGCGACCCGCACCGCCCGGGCCACCTCACGGACGGTCAGCCCGGCCCGTAACCGGGCCTGGGTCAGCTGATGGGCGAAGTCCGCGACCGAGGCGATCGCCCTCGGGCCCGAGTCCTCATGACGTCGATGGTGCCTGCTGGGCCCTTCGGCCATCCGTCCCCCCACGGCCGGTATGTGTGCCGGTGGCAGGCGCTGTAGCACGCTGTCCGGCTTTGTCCGACCACTGTCGGGGCTCGTCCGGGCTTTGGGCAACAGGCTGTCGCCCGTTCTCCCCGCATGGCTTGCTCGCTGCGGGGGCCGCCGCGCCGCCCGGCACCGAGGGGAGCCATCGCCGGGCGGCCACGCGGCGCCGTGCCCCCGGCATGGACGGACACCGGGAAACCGAAGGGAGGGGAGCCCATGGACGCTGCGTACGCTGCCGGCGCCACCGATCCGGAGGAGCCCGACGACATCTGAGCCGACGACATCTTCTGTGCCGTCGACCTCGTCAGAGCCATCGGTATCTGTCGATGTCCGTCGTTGTTCATCGGTATTAGTCGGTGTTCGTCGGTATCCGCCGGGCCGCCGCCCCTGCGGTGTCAGCCCGGTGTCAGTGCCGACACCCCGGGGTCCTCGGCGAGAGTGGGCGCCCACTCCGCCAGCAGCCCCGGCCGCAGCAGCCCCGACAGCTTCGGACCCCGGCGGTTGACCGTCCGGTCCAGCCGGCCGAGCACCGCCCAGGCCAGCCGCGGCTGGAGATCGGCGACCGCGTCCGGCCAGCCCCGGCCGAGCGCCGGCAACGGGCCGTCCGGCTCCGGCACCCTGATCAGCGTCGTCCGCTCCGCGGACCGCTCGGCCAGCACGCGCTCGATCCGCTCGTACACCGCCAGCTCGCGCGCCACCCACGCCGCCGCGTCGAAACCGTCGCCCGGACCCGCGCCCGCGCGCCGCTCCGCCCACCAGCGCAGCATCCCGACCGCGGGCCGCACGCACACCACATGGGCCGGCAGCCGCCGCAGCTCCCGCAGCACCGACTCCCCGTCCTCGTCCTGCGGCGCGAACACGTAGGGGCGCGTCAGGACGACCGCCGGCCACGGGTCCCCGTCCGCCGCCCGGCCCCGCAGATGCCGGACGATCGACAGCCAGGCGTCCACCCGGCCCTGCACCGCGGTGCGCAGCACCGGCACGAACACGCCGTCCACGATCTCCTCGCCCGAGCGCGGCAGGACGTACTGGAGTCCCAGCGCCTCGGCGAGCAGCGCGGCGGCCCCGCCGGCCAGCGGGCGGTGGCCGATCACCACGATCGGCGCGACGCCCCGCTCCACCCGGTCGGCGGCCACCGCCGGCACCGGCTCCCGGCGCAGCCCCGCGATCCGGTCCTGCACCAGCAGCTGCCGGGGCCGGAAGCCGTCGCCGGCGTCCAGCCAGACCCGGCTGCCCGGCTGGCCCTGCCAGCTGTACTCACCGCGGTGCCGCAGGGCCTGGTGGGTCAGCGCGGTCAGCTCCAGCCGCACCGCCCAGTAGCCGGGGTCCCCGCTCGCCTCCGCGCGACGCGCCATGGCCAGGGTCTCGCGCAACGGGGCACCCTCGGCGAGGTCGACGGCCCGCTCCAGCGGCAGCGGCTCGGCACCGGCGCGCAGCCGGAACTCGGCCACGTCCATGAGCGCGGCCGGATAGCGGCCGCCCGACTCCACCGCGGACAGCGAGACCGTGAACCGGCGGGCGCCGTGCTCGCTCGCGAGGACCGCCCCCGCGGCCGCGGCCGGCGCCCGGTCGAACCAGGGCCCCTCCGCGTCCCGGGCGAGCTGCCCGACCGCCGAGATACCGGTACGGAACTGCCGCACCAGCTGCGGCACGCTCGGCGCGGACGTCTCCTCGGGCGGCAGCCAGCCCAGTTGCACGAACACCTCGGTCACCGGCACCCCGGCCAGCAGGGCCAGCCGGCGGACGAAGTCCGGCTTGGGCTCACGGTTGCCGTTCAGCATGGCCCGGACCAGCGAGTCGGACGGCTCGTACTCCTGGTTCGCCGCGCGGAACGCGTGGATCACGGCCATCGTCCCGGAGACACCGCGCTGGTGCAGGGCCGTCAGACACAGATCGATGCCGTCGGGCGTACCCGAGCCGGCGCCCCGCCACCCCGCCATGCACGTCCCTCCGGCTCCCGGACCACCGCCCGGAGACTAGCGAACCGGGCGCCGCCGCACCCCGGATACAGCGAGACCCGAACCGGACACGAACACGCCTTGTCGCCGCCCGGCACCGCCCGCTTCAGTCGTGACGGAACCCTCCGGCGCCGGCCCCACCCGGCACGGCACCTGCGAACTGCGGCACGAACGAAAGAGAGCACGCGAGTGAACACCCTGCGTCGGCGCGTCGACCGCGTCGTGGACGACATCCGCCACGGCCGGCACATCGAGGCGTACGTGTTCTTCCTCCTGGGCGCCACCCTCGTCGTCCTGGGTCTGTTCGACCTGGTCGGCACCAAGGGCATGGCCCGGTTCACCGTGGGCGCCCTGGCGCTGCTGGTCTTCCGGACGGCCGCGCAGCCCGAGCCGCCGCCCGCCTCGCCCGACGAGGTGCTGCGCCGGCGGGAGGACCTCGGCCCGCTGTCCCGGCTCCTGGACGGCGCCCGCGACCTGCGGGTCTACGGCCCCACCGCGATCAACGTCCTGGCCGGCGCGGAGGATCTCCGGCGGGGCATCCTCCAGCGCGGCGGCACCGTCCGGTTCGTGCTGCTCGACCCGGAGCCGCGGGCCGTCGCCCACGCCGCCGCGCAGCTCGACGACAACCTCGACCTCGGCGCCGCGCTCCAGAGTTCGCTGCGCGCCCTGCGCCGGCTGGAGGGGGAGCCGGGCTTCGACTGGCGGCGGCTGCCCTTCAACCCCGGCTTCAGCCTCCTCGTCGTCGACGGCGACAGCCCCGACGGGCAACTCGTCGTGGAGTTCCACGGCTTCGGGGACGGCACCATCAACGAACGCATGCACCTGCGCCTGGACCGCCGGACCTCACCGCACTGGTACGCGTACTGGCTGGGCCGCTTCGACGCCCTCTGGGCGGCCGCCCAACCCGGAGCCGGCCCCCTCCTGCCCGGCCCCGCCCAGCCCCCGGCCGACGAGGGCGACCCGCAGGCGGTGCCGCGGTGACCGCCCCGGAGCCCGCCGTCGCCGAGGCGGCGGCGCTGCTCGATGGCCTCGGGCCCGAGGAGGCGCTGCTGTGGTCCGGCGCCGGCCTCTCCGTCGAGGGGCCCACCGGTCTGCCCAGCGGCCCCGAACTGACCAGCCGTGTCTTCGACACCTTCTTCGAACCTGGCGCACTGGCCCGGGTGCTGACGTACCACCAGGTCGTCGGGCTCACCACGACCCCGCTGTGCGAGCAGGACACCGGTCTGCCCGCCGCCCGGCTGCCCCGGCTGGAGACCGCGCTGGACGCCGCCGCCCGGGCCCGTCCGGACGCCTTCCCCGACACCTTCGACATCCTCGACGACGTCCGGGTCGCCGTACCCAACCGGCTGCACGCCTTCGCCGCCGACCACATCGCGCGGGGCGGACGGCACGTCACCGCGAACTTCGACACCTGCGTCGAACAGGCCCACCAGGCACGCCACGGCCGTCCGGTGCCCCCGGGCGCCGTCCACCACTTCCACCTCTCCTTCGCCGACTCGCCGGACGGCAAGCAGCTCGGCGCCACGCTCAGCCTCATCCGGACCGGCTTCCCGGGGGCCGAGGCGGCCCGGATGCGGGACCTGCTGCGCACCCACCGCGCGGTGATCGTCCTCGGCTACAGCGGCAGCGACTACTTCGACGTCGACCGGCTCGTCGCCGCGCTCCCGCCGGACGGCCTGCGCGGCCTGCGGGTGCTGTGGGCGATGCACTCGGCGCACCCGCCGCATGTGCCGGACCGGGACCCGATCCCGCTCCAGTCCCTGCTGCGCGCGGCGGGAGCCGACGTCCGCGTCGTCTGCGGCCCTACGGACCTGCTGCTGGCGGAACTCGCCCGACGCTGGGGACTGCCGCCGCCGGACGCCCCGCAGCCCCGGGAACCGGCCACCCCGCGGCTGACGGTCACCGACGCCGAACGCCACCGCGCCACCTTCCTGCTGTACCGCTCGCTCGGCCTGCACCGGGAGGTCCGCCGGCTGCTGGACGAGCACGGCACCGGCGCCGACGATCCCGTCGAACTGCGTGCCGTCCGCTCGCAGTTGCTGTGGGAGGCCGGCGCCTGGAGCACCCTGCGCCGGATGTGGCGGCGCGCCCCCGCCGACGCCCCCGACCGCACCGTGCGGGCCGAGCGCATCGGCGCCTGCCTGTGGGCACAGGGCCGGCTGCTCCCGGCCTGGCTGTGGCTGAACCGGCAGCGGTCCGCCGTCGCCGCGGGCACGGACGAGGCGTACGTCCTGGAGGAGACCCTGAACCGGGTGGTCGAGCACATGCACCGCACCCCCGACCTGCGCCCCCTCGCCCGCCGGCTGCTCGCCCGGATGCCGGCCGCCGGGACCCCGCCCGAGGAGAAACCCGATGAACAGGCGGGGGCGGCGTCGGGGGCGGCCCCGGGAGAGGAGCCGGGGGACGACGAGGTCGAGCGGCGCGTGGCCGTGTTCCAGGCGCTCCAGGACGTCCGCGACAGCCTCGACGCCCTGCGCCGCGGCGGACCTCGCGACGACCACACGCACGCCGACCGGTCGACGACCTGGTTCCGGGAGTCCGGCGACCTCCAGGGCATGCTGAGCTACCGGCACCGCGCGCTGCGCGACGGCTACCGGGCGGACGACCCCGACGTCACCGACGAGACGCTGCGGGAACGCTACGAACAGCTCGCCACCGCCAACCTCTTCCTCGGATCGCGGGCCGGAGCCTGGCGGGTCGCCCTGCTGCCCGGCGCCCACCGGGTGTTCGCGGTCCGCGAGTACCTCTTCGCCCTGGCCGTCCTCCAGTACGGCTGGTGGCACCGGTTCCGGCTGTTCGCCTGGTACCTGCCCCGACGCCTGCGCCACCGGGCGGCGGCCGGAGCGGGCCGGCGCACCCCCTTCGGACGGAGTACGCGATGAGCCTCACCGCCCAGCAGACACGGCACTTCAGGGACTGCGGCTACCTTCGGCTGCCCGGCGTCGTCCCCGAGCCGCTCGCGGCCCGGCTGCGCCGGCTGGTGCGCGACGAGGCCGCCCTGTCCCCGCCGGCCGCCCCGGACGCGCCGGGCGGCGGGCCCAAGCTGTACCGGCTGTACGAACGGGACCCCCGGCTGGTCGGCGAGCTGATCACCGCGCCGCGGCTCGTCGGCGCGCTGCGGTCGCTGCTCGGCCCCAACGTGGTCTACCTGCTCAACCGCCACAATCAGGCGGCCGTCAACGCCCCCGGCAGCGCCGCACCGCGGCTGCACCGGGACGTCCTGCAGTGGTCGCGCGGCCTGGTCACGGCCGTCGTCTACCTGGAGGAGTCCACGGTCACCGGCGGCTGCACGCATCTCGTCCCCGGCTCCCACTACCTGCCGTTCGTCGGGGTGCCGCAGCCCGACGGCGGAGGCACCTGGATGGACGAGCACGTCGAGTTCGCCGACCTGCTGGACCAGGCGCTGCCGGTGCCCGTGCCGGCCGGCGGGGTCCTGCTCTTCGACGCGCTCGCCTTCCACACGGTCGGCGCCAACACCGGTGACCGCAGCCGGATGAGCCTGGTGCTGGGCTTCCGCAGCGCCGACGAACTCGACCGGCACCCCGACCGCAGCCGCCAGATCGTCGTCAGCGGCGGCCATCTGTACCGGGGCAACGACCGCGCCGCCGGGCCGCCGCGTCCCCGGGTGCCGGACATCGAGGTGGTGACGCCCGCCCCGCGTCGGGAGGAGGCGCTGACGTGCCCGGACGAGACGCGGGCGCACCGGTGAGCGCGCCGGGCGGTGAGGACGGCGCCGCCGCACCCCTGGCCCGGCCCGCAGGCGCCGCCGAGCACCGGCCCACCGTCGTCGTCACCGGCGCCGCCCGCGGCCTCGGTTTCCACACCGCCCACGAGCTGTGCCGGCGCGGTCACCGCACCCTGTGCGTCGTCCGCGACCCCGCCGCCGCCCCGGTGCTGCGGGCCGCCCTGGGGCCCCTGGCGCACCCCGTCGTGGCCGATGTACGGGACCCGGACGCGGGCCGGGACCTCGCGGCGCTCGTCGGCGACGGCCCGGTCGGCCTGCTGGTCCACAACGCCGGGGTGGCCCATCCGCCCAGCGTCCTGCGGGAGTTGAGCCCGGACGACGTACTGGACTCGTTCGTCACGCACTGCCTCGGGCCGCTGCGGCTCACCCAGGCCCTGCTGCCCGCGCTGCGCCGCGCCCGGCACGCCACCGTCGTGCACGTCTCCTCGCGCCGGGGCTCGTTCGCGCGAGCCGCGCGGGACGACGGCCCGGGCGCCCGGCACTACGCCTACCGGATCGGCAAGGCCGCCCAGAACATGCTGAGCCTCAGCCTCCGCCAGGAACTCGCCGGCGCGGACATCCGGGTCGTGGCCGTCCACCCGGGCTCCCTGCGCACGGCCATGGGCGCCCGGGACGCAGGGGACGACCCGGGGACCGCCGCCGCCGACCTCGTACGCCTTCTGCTGACCGATCCCCGGCGGAGGCTTCCGCCGTTCGTGGAGAGAGCGGGTGATCCGCATCCCTGGTGACGCGCGCGATCTTCTGACCCCGGGGGCCACGGCGCCGACGCCGGCGCCCGCCGTGCTTCCGCTGGAGCGGCTGGCGACGGGGCCGGTCCCCGCGTGGGAACTCGGCCGGCGGCTCACGGTTCCCGGGCAGGTGCGCCGCGACCCGCTGGACGGCTCGGGCTATCGCTGCGGGTTCGTCACGGCGGACGGCCGGGTCGTGGCCGTCCACCGCGACCACGGCCTGCGGATCCTGACGGACGGCCGCGCCCGGGCGGGGTGGGCCGGCGCGGCGGAGGTGACGCACGGCGCCGCGCACCCCGACGGCATGGTGCTGACCGGGCCGGCCGGGGTCGTGCTGCGGCGGCCGGACGGCACCGGCACCCCGCTGCTCGACGCCCGGCGCCTGCCCGCCGGGGCGTGGCCGCCGGCCGCCGCGGGCCTGCTGGGCGGCGGAGACCTCGTGCTGGCCCTGCCGCGCCTCGGGCAGGTGCTGGTCGTGACGCCCGGCGGCCGGATCCGCCGGCGGCTGGGGTCCGGGGACGGCCTCGACGAGCCCGCGGGGGTGTCCGTCGATCCGGACGGGAGCGGGTTCCTGATCGCCGACGCCCGGGCGCACGGCGTGTTCCATGTCGCGGGTGCCTCCGGGGCGGGGCCCGTCCGGCTGGTCCACGGCCGCACCGGCCGGGCGGGCAAGGGACCGGGGCTGCTCAACGCGCCCCGGCACGCCTGCGTCACCGCCTCGGGCGGGGTGCTCGTCGCGGACACCAAGAACAACCGGGTGCTCGAGGTCGCCGGCGGCGCGGTGGTACGGACGTGGGGGCGGACCGACGCGCACACCGGCTCGGCGCTGCGGCTGTGGCATCCGAACACGGCCGTGGCCTGCCCGGACGGCAGCGTGCTGGTGGCCGAGGGACGGGGTGACCGGCTGCTGCGGCTCGGGGACGGCGACACGTCCACCGTGCTGCTGGGGCGGTGCGACATCGCCGCCACCGAGCTGATCCAGCCCCGGGGCGCCCACTTCGTCGCCCCGGACCGGGTGCTGGTGGCCGACTGCCACAACGACCGGGTGCTCGACGTGACGCCGACCGGACAGGTGCGGCGGGTGCTTCCGGCCCCCGCCCCCGCCCCCGCCCTCGCCACCGCTCCCGTTCCCGTGCCCGTGTCGTGCGTTCCGCCCCGGCTCGACTGGCCGAGGTTCGCCACGGCGAGTGCCGAGGGCACCCTGGTGGCCGACGGCCGTCGGCGGCGGCTGCTCTGCCTGGACGGGGCGGGCGCGCCGCGCTGGCAGCTGACGGCGTGGCGCCCGCGCGGGGAGGCCGCCCCCCGGCCGTTCGGCGACCCGCACCACGTCGTGGTGACCTCCGTGTCCCCGTTCAGGATGCTGGTGACCGACAGCGAGACCGGGACGGTCGGCCGGATCGACCGGCGCGGGGTGGCCGACTGGTGGCACGGCGGCCTCTCCGACCCGCACATGGCCCTGCCGCTGCCGGACGGCGGCGTCCTGGTGTGCGACACCGGCGCCGACCGCCTGGTGCACGTCGACCGGTACGGGCGGCGCACCACCTGGCTGGACCCGGAGCGGGTACGCGCCGACACCGGGACCCCGCTGTGCCGGCCCCGCTCGATGGCCCGGCTGCGCGACGGCGCCCTGGTGGTCGTCGACACGGGACACCACCGCGTCCTGCTGGTCCGCCCCGACGGCCGGGTCCGCTCCCTGTCCCCGGCGCTGGACGGGCTGGTGGGCAGCCTGTTCTTCCCGCGGCACGTGGCCGTGGACGTCGGCGAACAGACCCTGCTCCTGAGCGACTTCGACAACTCGCGACTCGTCTTCCTGGGCCTTCCCGCCCTGCTGGAGGTGTGCGGTGGCTGAACCGTGGACCGTCGACGCGCCCCGCTGGGAACCGGAGGCACCGGTGCCGGCCGTCGGGCTCTTCGCCGACCGGGGCGTGCGGTACGCCGACAAGTTCTGGACCCGCGACGGCTGGGTCTACAAGGCGGTCGGCGACCACCACCCCGAGAACGGCGTGCTGGCCGTCCCGGACTGGGCCCCCGTGCGGGACGCGCCGCGCGGCGACTTCGAGCAGCGCGCGGGCCTCGTCAAGGTCCGTGACCACCGCTGGCCGGACGGCACCCCGGTCCGCCGCCGGCTGCCCTTCGTCGACGTGCCGTTCCACGCCCGCCGCTTCGAACTCCTCGGGCCCGACGCCGTCGCGGCCGCGATCGTCCCGGAGGACGCGGCCCGGCGCGTGGTCGACCATCCCCGCTCCGCGCGGGAACGCCTGGTCGGGCAACTCCTCCGGTCCCTGGCCGAGGCCGCCGGGACCGATCTCTCGCGGGTGGGGCTCAACGGCTCGTACGCCTGCGGCCTGTCCTGCGACCGCTCCGACGTGGACCTGGACGTCTACGGCGCGGACGCGGTGGCCGCGACGACCCGCGCTCTCCCCCGGCTGCTTGCGGACGACGCCTCCGGCTGGCGGCGGCGCTTGCCGCCTGACGAGCAGACGAACCTCTTCTACGTGTGGCGGGCGGCCTATCCGCAGGCGGCGTGGGACACGATGTTCGCCGCCTTCGAGGCCGGCGGCAGAAACCGGTTCAACCTGCGGTACCGGGGGCTGCGCGTCTCCGTCTCGTACCACTCGCGCGGCCGCGCGGAACGCTTTCCGGCGGCTCCCGTGCCGTACGGGCCGCCCGGGCCCCCGGCACGGATGCGCGCGGTCTTCGTCGAGGACGGCCCGCCGGGCCAGCTCGACCTGCCCGCGCTCTTCACGGTGCGGGACGCGCGGTCCGACACGGGCGCGCGCTACGGGACGGTGACCGTGGTGAGCCACTCGAAGGCGTTCGGCTTCTGCCGGGACGGGGACCCGGTCGAGTTCACGGCGTGCCCGGTGCCGACGGACATCGGCGATGTCCTGCTCGTTCCGTCCTACGGCCCGCGGTGGCCGGTGCGGCCGCTGCCGCTTCCCGGGTGAGCGGGCCGCTCGGGCCGGTCCGCGGGCTCGTCCGCGACATCGGCTGCGGGCTCGTCCGCGATTTCGTCTCCGGGCTGGTCGCCCGGTTCGCCCGCGGGCTGGTCCGCCGCCTGGTACCGGGACCCGGACACGGCCGTCGACGTCCGGCCGTCGGGGCCGACCGCGGGGGAGCCGGCCACGAAGACCCGGTACATCTCGCGTTCCTCCCCCAGGTGTTCATGGTCCTCCGGGGCGATGTGCACGGTGGCCCGGTTGTCCCAGATCGCCACGTCGCCGGCCTCCCAGCGGTGCCGGACGCAGAACTCGGGCCGGGTCATGTGGGCGAAGAGCAGGTCGAGGACGTACCGGCTCTCCGGCGGCGCGAGTTCGTTGATGTGGCTGGTGAACGCCGGGTTCACGAACAGGGCGCGCAGTCCGCTCTCCTCCAGCACCTGGACCACCGGATGGTGGGCGACGAGGCCCGTGTCCAGCGCGGTCCGGGTGACGCCGTCCAGGACACCGAAGGGCACGTATCCCACCAGGTAGCGGTGTTCGGCGGTCAGTTCGTCCAGCAGGCGGCGCAGCGGCGCGGACAGGTGCTCGTAGGCGGTCACCAGGTCCGCCCAGGTCGTGTCGCCGCCCCGGGAGGTGACCCGCTCGGCGCGCAGGACGCTCAGGGACGGCGGGTCCACGGCGGCGGTGATGTCGGCGTGCCAGCCGGAGAGGAAGCCGGGGCTGCGCCAGCGGGCCCGGTGGTGTTCCTCGGCGCTCTCCGGCCGCCTGCCTCCCGTGACCAGGGAGTGCACGAACGGGTGGTCCGGTGCGGCGTTCCGCCAGGGGTGCGGCGGGGCGAGCGGGCCGAACCGGCGGGCCAGCCCGGTCTGCTGCGCGTGCGTCAGGAACTGACGCCGGAAGAACAGCACGCGGTACCGCCGCAGCGCCCCGCGGACGGCCGTGAACACCGGCTCGTCCAGCGGGTCGCCGAGCCGGACACCGGACACCTCGGCGCCGAAATAGCCGGAGGCCGGAGAGACGCGAATGTCCGCGGGGTTCCCATGAGAATTCTTACGCATGAATCGATCCCCTCCCTGAAGGGAGAAAGCCATGTCCGGTGCGCTCGCCAAGCGAATAGTGCTGGCCGGTCTGGGTCCCTATGCCCGGACCATGTACTACCCCCTTTTGGAAAGGTACCAGTCGGCCGGACTCCTCACCATAGACACGGTCGTGGAAATGGAGTCGCAGCGGGACATCGTCGAGAAATACCTGGCGGGCCGTTCCCATCAGCCCCGCCGTGTCGTGCTGGTCGCCGGCGCACTGGATTCCGCCGCGCTCGCGGACGTCCTGGACGGAGCCGATCCGTTGCGCGAAACCCCTGCCTGGGGCTGTGTCGTGGCGACCGAGCCCCGCGCGCACCGGGCCTATGCCGAGTGGGCGGTCCGGCGGGGTATGCACGTTCTCCTGGAAAAGCCGGTGACCGCCCGGGATCTGCGCACGGAAGGGCCCACGGAGGCGCTGCGGCTCGTGGAGGACCAGAATTATCTGGCCGAACTCGCCGAAAAGTACGGCGTCACCGTGGTCGTCCAGGCGCAGCGCCGGGCGCATCCGGCGTACCGGATGGTCAAGGAGATCCTCGCAGAGGTCGTCGGTGAATACGGGATACCGCTCACCTATCTGGACATCCACCATTCCGACGGCACCTGGAACATGCCCTGGGAATTCGTCTCGCGTGACGGTCACCCCTACAAATACGGCTACGGGAAGCTGCTGCACTCCGGCTACCACTTCGTCGACCTGTTCTGCTGGCTGACCGAGGTCAACCGGCGATCCGCGCGGCCGCCGGACCGGGTCGGCCTCGAGGTGAGCGCGGTCGACGCCCGGGGCGTCGACGCCCAGCTGACGGACGCCGCCTACGAGCGGCTCTTCGGCCGTGAGCGGTGGGGGCGGTTCAGCGCTTCGCCCCGGCCGGCCTCCGTGCCGCGGCAGCCCTGGGGGGAGACCGACGTGGTGCTGCTGGCGCGGCTGATGAACGGCCCGGACGTGGTGACGACGGCGGTGCTGTCGCTGCTCCAGACCTCGCTGTCCGGCCGGGCCTGGCTGGAGCTGCCCGAGGACACCTACAAGGGGAACGGGCGGGTCCGGCACGAGCGGGTGACGCTTCAGGTGGGGCCGCTCATGACGATCCGGGTCGACTCCTGCCAGGACGGCCGGCCCGACGGCGGGCCGAGCCCGTTCGACGTCGTGGTGTACCGCAACCGGAGGCTCATCGGCGGCGAGGCCGTCAGCCGGGTCAGGGTGCGGACGCCGGACGGCGGGGCGGCGGCGTCGGACAGTCTGAACGACCGGGCCAGGGAGGAGCTCTTCCGGGACTTCCTGGCCACGGACGGCCGGCGCAGCGGGCTCGCGCTGCACGGGACCACGGTGCGGGTGCTCGCCGCGGCGGTGGCCGGGGTCGTCCGGGCGACGCGGGGCGGAACCGGCCGGTCCGTGGTCGCGCTGGACCCCTCGGCACGGGAGTGGTATCGCGCCGAATGACGCCCGTGTTCCCGATCGGTGGTAAAGGAATCGCAATATTCTTCTGACCGGATGAATTGGACGCCGACTCGGGCATTCTTCGTTCGCGGGAACTTCCGCGTTCCCTGGGAACACTCGTGTTCGCGCCTCTTTTCGGCCTTCCTGGGGTCGGAATGCGACTCTTCCCGGGGGTTGGACGGATGGCGACCAGGTCATTGCGCGCAGGCGAGCGGGAGTGCCGCGCACGCCGTTGACCATATGGTTCCGGCCAGCAGTGGGGGTGCGGCGCGGTCCTGATCGATCGTGTACACGTAGGAGCCGTACGGCGATCCTCTGAGTATCCGTCACATCGTGCGGCGCGATCGGCCGAGAGGGGACGAATCGCTGGTTGCGGGCATCCAGAATGGCTTGATCCGCGCAAGGTCGGCGTTCCCGTTCGTCCGGTATTCTCCGAGGGTCCGCAATCGGAATGTGGAATTCCTCTTGACTCGTTCGACATAGCTCGTTTACGCCATGGATCTTTGACAGTCGGAAGAAGGGCTTTTTAGACTCGCCGAGTGCAGTGGCCCTGCCCGGTCGGGGGTCTTTGAGAGCTAGACGAGTCTTGGGGGAGACGATGAGTCAGCGTGCACCGGAACTACCCGTTCTGGCGAATACCGGGATCACCGCGGGAACCGGAACGGCCGTCATGCCGCCGTCGATGGCGACGGAGACGTGGCGGGTGCTCGTGGTGGAAAGCGATGTCCACTATGCCGAGTCCCTGATCCATGGTTTGCGCAGGCATGGACATGAAGTAAACGTGGTCGAGCGGGGCGGGATGGCGCTCCAGGTGTACGGGCTCGCCGACCTCGTCCTCATCGATCTGGAACTGCCCGACCTGGACGGGCTGGAGGTCTGCCGGGCCATCAGGACCGTGTCCGACATCCCCATCATCGCCCTCACCGCCCGGGGCACCGAGCTGGACCGGGTCCTCGGCCTCCAGGCCGGGGCGGACGACTACATGGTCAAGCCGTACGGGTTCCGGGAACTGATGGCCCGGATGCAGGCGGTGATGCGGCGGGCCCGGCCCGCGCCGCGGCCGGTGGAGGTGATTTCGCACGGGCCGCTCAGGATCGACGCCGGCTCCCGCGAGGTGAGTCTTTACGGAAGGCCCGTCGTCGTCACCCGCAAGGAATTCGATCTCCTGCATCTGCTGGCCTCGCATCCGGGCAGTGTGATTCCGCGAAATCGACTCATGCAGCAGGTGTGGGGCGATTCCTGGTCCCGGCGGACTGTCGACACACATGTCAGCAGTCTGCGCAACAAACTGGGCGCCAGTGAATGGATCATCACCATCCGGGGAGTCGGGTTCAGGCTCGGCAACGGGTGAATTCAGAATCGATCGCCCGAGGCGCGAAGTATTTCCGTTCATCCGTTGCCGAGGGAAACAACTGACGTCCGAACAAGGGAAAAGGAACAGAAATATGCGCGAGGCGGGGCGGAGTGCCGCTCCGCCGTCAGTGCTGCCCGCGGCGCCCGCGCCCCCGCTTCTCGCCCAGTGGTCCAGTCCGCACCCTTCGGCCGCCCACCAGCGCCTGACCTGGGCATCTGACATTTCTCTGACCTGGATCTGAGCCGGACCCGACACACTCGCGCTCGATTTGTGAAACCTGACGAAGCCCTGAAACCAGGTCTGTTGAAACCGGGGACCCGCCCCACAGAGGCTAGTTGTCAAGGCCCTGTGCGCCGACTTTCTTCGTGCGACGGGGGCTCGGTCGACCACTCAGTCATCAACTGTCGGGAACCAGGGAGCCGCGTGTTGCGCTGTTCGTCCACCTCGGAGTCCGCCCTCGCGGAACGCCGCCGGCCTCGGCCGGCCGCCGGTCCGCCGCGGGGCCCCGAGTCCACGCCGCACTGACGGATCCTCCCCGACCACAGGTGCGCGGCCGCCCGCCACCGCGGCCGCCGGCGTCACCCGGTGACGCCCCCGACCACCGCCCCGTGGCGCGCGTTTCCTCGCGAACGAGAAGAGAGGGCATCGACATGACCATGGCCATATCATCGACCCGGAACATCGCGGATCTCCTCCTGCGGGCCGCCGAGAACCACCCCGGGTCCGGCCTCCTCTACCAGCAGGGCGACGACGACGCACGGCTCCAGCGCTATCCCGAACTCGTCGACGAGGCCCGCAGGGTGCTCACCGGCCTGCGCGGCCGGGGCCTCGCCCCCCAGGACAAGGTCGTCCTGCTCCTGGAGCGCCCGCAGGAGTTCCTGCCCGCCTTCTGGGCCTGCCTGCTCGGAGGT
This sequence comes from Streptomyces sp. NPDC041784, assembly GCF_055591025.1. Taxonomy (NCBI): domain Bacteria; kingdom Bacillati; phylum Actinomycetota; class Actinomycetes; order Kitasatosporales; family Streptomycetaceae; genus Streptomyces; species Streptomyces sp. NPDC041784. The sequence goes on along the minus strand of NZ_JBVJAB010000047.1, from coordinate 17,313 downwards.
TTCGTCCCCGTCCCGATGGCACCCCTCGGCGGCGACCCCGAGCGCTGGGCCACCCAGCTCGGCCATGTGAACACCCTCCTCGACCAGCCGCTGGTCGTCACCACCGAGACCCTCGCGGCCGAACTGCCGCACGTGGAGGGCCTCGGCGTCACCCCGCTGTCGAGCCTGTACGCCGCCGAGAGCGCCGACCTGCTCCACCAGGCCGCGCCGCAGGACACCGCGCTCCTGGTCCTGACCTCGGGCTCCACCGGCAACTCCAAGGCCGTCCGGCTCACCCACGCCAACCTGCTCGCGTCCATGGCCGGCAAGAACGGCTACCACCGGCTCGGCCCCGACGACGTCTCCCTCAACTGGGTCTCCTTCGACCACGTGGCCGCCCTCCTGGAGTGCCACCTGCTGCCCCTGTACGCGGGCGCCACCCAGCTGCACGTCGAGGCCGCCGTGGTCCTCGGGGAGCCCCTGGAGTTCCTCCGGCTGATCTCCCGGCACGGCGTCACCATGACGTTCACCCCCAACTTCCTGCTGGGACTGCTGAACGCGTCCGCCGACCGGCTCGACGAGACCGGGCCCGTGGACCTGTCCCGGCTGCGCCACATCATCAGCGGCGGCGAGGCCGTGGTCCGCACCACCGGCGAGACGTTCCTGCGCCTCTTCGCCCCTCACGGACTGCGCCCCGACGCGCTGTGGCCCGCCTTCGGGATGACGGAGACCTGCGCCGGCTCCATCTACTCCCAGGCGTTCCCGGCCTCCGACCAGGGTCAGGAGTTCGCCAACCTGGGCACCCCCGTCGAGGGCCTGCTGCTGCGCGTCGTCGACGAGCACGACCAGGAGCTGGGCGCGGGCGAGACCGGTGAACTCCAGCTCACCGGGCCCATGATCACCCCGGGCTACTACAACAACGAGCAGGCCACCCGGGACGCCTTCACCGCCGACGGCTGGTTCCGCAGCGGCGACCTCGGCCGGCTCGACGACGGCCGGCTCACCCTCGTCGGCCGCAGCAAGGACAGCGTCATCGTCAATGGCGTCAACTACTTCAGCCATGAGATCGAGACCGTGCTGGAGCAGCTGGACGGCGTCGCCCGCTCCTACGTCGCCGCGTTCCCGACCCGCGCCCCGGGCAGCGACACCGAGCAGCTCGTCATCGCCTTCCACCCGGAGACCGAGGACGGCGACGAACTCGCCCTGTACCGGGTGCTGTCGGCGGTGCGCTCCGGGGTCGTCATGCTCTGGGGCTTCCGCCCCTCGCTGATCCTGCCGCTGCCCAAGGAGGCCTTCCCCAAGACCAGCCTGGGCAAGATCCAGCGCTCCCTGATGCGCAAGAGGCTGGAGGCGGGCGCGTACGACCAGGTCACCGAGTCCGTCGCCGACCTCGTCCTGCGCCGCCTCGGCGGATACACCGCGCCCGAGGGCGAGACCGAGCGGATCCTCGCCGGGATCTACGCCGAGATGTTCGACACCGCCCCGGAGAAGCTCAGCGCCACCGCCAACTTCTTCGACCTGGGCGGCACCTCGCTGGACATCCTGCGGCTGCGCAGCATGGTCGCCCAGCGGCTCGGCGCGCACGACCTCCAGATCATCACCGTGCTGACGGCCCCCACCGTCCGCGAGCTGGCCGCCCGGCTGGGCGAGGACGCGTCGGCCGTACGGCCGTACGACCCGATCGTCCCGATGCAGGTCGTCGGCGACAAGACACCGCTGTTCTGCGTCCACCCGGGCGTCGGCGAGGTCCTCGTCTTCGTCAACCTCGCCAAGTACTTCGTGGGCGACCGGCCGTTCTACGCGCTGCGGGCCCGCGGCTTCAACCCGGGCGAGAAGCCCTTCGAGAGCTTCGAGGAGATGGTCTCCACCTACGTCGAGGCGATCCGCGCCAAGCAGCCGCACGGCCCGTACGCCGTCGCCGGGTACTCGTACGGCGGCGCGGTCGCCTTCGAGATAGCCAAGACCCTGGAGGCGCAGGGCGAGCGGGTCGACTTCGTCGGCAGCTTCAACCTGCCCCCGCACATCAAGTACCGCATGAACGAACTGGACTTCGTCGAGACCGCCGCCAACCTGGCGTTCTTCCTCGCGCTCATCGACAAGAAGCAGTCCCTCGACCTGCCGGGGCAGCTGCGCCACCTCTCCCGCGAGGAGCAGCTCGCGCACTTCATCGACATCGCGCCGAAGGCCCGGCTCGCCGAACTCGACCTCACGCTGGAGAAGTTCACCGCCTGGGCCACCCTCGCCGACGGGCTCACCGACCTGGGCCGGACCTACGCGCCCGGCGGCTCGGTCCGCACGATGTCCGTCTTCTACGCGATCCCCCTGCGCGGCACCAAGGAGGACTGGCTGAAGAACGAGCTGAGCCGCTGGGACGAGCACTGCCCCGACGTCCGCTACCTCGACGTGCCCGGCGAGCACTACACCCTCATGGGCCCGAACCACGTGCCCGTCTTCCAGTCGATCCTGCGGGCGGAACTCGACCGCGCGCTCGGCGACGCCGGCTGACACCCCGACCCGACCACCGAGGAGAGCACGATGAACGGCAAGAAGATCCTGGTCACCGGGGGCACCGGACAGGTGGCGGGCCCGGTGGCCAAGGCCCTCGCGGGGGACAACGAGGTCTGGGCGCTGGGCCGGTTCGGCACCCCCGGCTCCGAGGAGGCGCTCACCGAGCACGGCATCACCACGTTCCGCTGGGACATGGACGACACCGGCGACGACAGCCTCAAGGGCCTGCCCGAGGACTTCACCCACGTCATCCACTCCGCCGTCCGGCGCGGCGAGGACGGCGACTTCAACACCGCCATCGAGGTCAACACGGTGGCCACCGGCCGGCTGATGACCCACTGCCGTACCGCCGAGGCGTTCCTGTACGTCTCCACCGGCGCCCTGTACGCCCGCCAGACCCTGGACCACGCCTACACCGAGGACGACCCGGTCGACGGCGTCGCCGACTGGCTGCCCGTCTACCCCGTCGCCAAGATCGCCACCGAGGGCGTGGTCCGCGCGTACGCCCGCACCCTGCGCCTGCCGACGATCATCGCCCGCCTCAACATCGCCTACGGCCCCGGCGGTTACGGCGGCGTGCCGATGCTCTACTTCAAGCGGATGCTGGCCGGGGAGCCCATCCCGGTGCCCGTCGAGGGCCAGAACTGGTGCTCCCTGCTGTACACCGACGACCTGATCGAGCAGGTGCCGCGGCTGTGGGAGGCCGCGTCGGTGCCGGCCGTCCTCACCAACTGGGGCGGGGACGAGCCGGTCGGCATGACCGACTGCGTCCGCTATCTGGAGGAGCTGACCGGGGTCGAGGCCAAGCTGGTGCCCAGCGAGGTCACCCGGGAGACGTACCAGTTCGACCCGGCACTGCGCACGCGGCTGACGGGCCCGTGCAAGGTCGGCTGGCGCGAGGGCATCCGCCGCACCGTCGAGTCCATGTATCCCGAGTACGCGAAGTGACGAGGAGCCACAGCCCGGTGAAGACGCAAGAGAGCAACCTCCATCTGATCCACGCGGCGTACCAGGCGTTCCACGCCCGGGACGTGGACGCGCTGCTGGCCGTCCTCTCCGAGGACGTGGAGTGGATCCACCCCGAGGGGATGCGCGAGTACGGCCTCGGCGGCACCAAGGTGGGCCACGCCGGCGTCAAGGAGTTCCTGGCCCATGTGCCCACCGTGCTGGGCGGCATGCGCCTGCACCCGATGGAGTTCGTGCAGTCCGGGGACCGGGTCGTGGTCTTCGGCGTACGGGACGTCACCTCGCACTCCGGGCACACCGAGACCCTGGACTTCGTGCACTCCTGGACCCTCCGGGACGGCCGGGCGATCCGCATGGAGGACATCTTCGACACCGTTCTCTTCCACCGTCTGATAGAGAGCTGACGGTCCGTCATGACGTACGCCTATCTGGGCCCGGAGGGCACGTTCACCCAGGCGGCGCTGCGCCGGGTCGTGCCCGCCGGGCGGGACCGCCCGTTCCCCACGGTCCCCGCGGCGCTGGACGCGGTGCGCCGCGGGGACTGCGGGGCGGCCGTGGTGCCCTTGGAGAACTCCGTGAAGGGCGTGGTGCCCGTCACGATGGACCAGCTGGTCTCGGCGGAGCTGCACATCACGGCGGAGGTGGAGGTGCCGGTGACGTTCGCGCTGATGGCGCGGCCCGGCACCGAACTCCCCGCCGTCACGGAGGTGTTGAGCCATCCGCACGCGCTCGCCCAGTGCGCGCGCTGGCTGGCGGAGCAGCTGCCCGAAGCTCGTGTCCGGCCCGTGGACTCCACGGCGGCGGCCGCGCGCGAGGTGGCCGGGACGGCGTCGGCGGCGGGGGTCGCCGCGGTCGCGGCCCCGCTGGCGGCGGACCTGTACGGCCTCGCGACCCTCGCCACCGGTATCGGCCAGCGGGCCGGCGCGGTCACCCGGTTCGTCTCGGTCGCCCCGGCGTGGTTCCCGCCGGCGAGGACCTGGCTGGACCGCACCTCCCTGATGGTGCACCCCGGCGACGGTCCCGGCCGGCTGCTCGACATCCTGACCGAGTTCTCCTCCCGGGACATCGAGGTGAGCCGGCTCCACTCCTGGCCCACCGGCGACCGCCTCGGCAGCTACCGCTACTTCATCGACATCGACGGCCACATCGAGAACCCGCCGGTACGCGAGGCGATGTCCGCGATCGCCGGGCTGGGAGCGGGGGCCCGCTTCCTGGGCAGCTATCCGCGCTGGGCGCGGCGGACGGAGGAACCGGTCTGACCGGGACCGCCCGCCACCCGCACCCGCCCCACCCGCACCCGCCCCACCCCTCACCCACCCCTCACCCCCACCCCTCACCCCCACCCCTCACCCCCACCCCTCACCTCCACTCCTCACCCCCGTCCCCGCGACCGACCCACCCCACAGGAGCGTGACCCGTGCCATCCCTGTTGCACCTCGACACCAGCCCGCGGATCGAGTCGACCACGCGGCGGGTCACCGCCGAGTTCGCCGCGTCCTGGCGGGCGGCCAACCCGGCGGGGACACACGTCCACCGGGACCTGGCGGCGCTGCCCGTGGCGCATGTCGACGCCGAGCAGATCGCGGTGATGCACCGGCTGGAGAGCGGTGACGTGCGTGACCTCGACGAGGCCCGTGACGCCGCCGTCACGCCGGAGGAGAAGGCGAGCTGGGCGCTCACCTGGGACCTCGTCGAGGAGGTGCTGGCCGCCGACACGCTCGTCCTCGGGCTGCCCATGCACAACTTCTCGCTGCCGGCCACCTTCAAGGCGTGGTTCGACCGGCTCGTGATCCCCCCGCTGGTGGTCGACCCGGCGACGGGCACCGGCCCCCTGTCCGGGAAGCAGGTCGTCGTGGTCACGGCCCGCGGCGGCGCCTACGGACCGGGCACGCCCCGGTACGCCTACGACTTCCAGGAGCCTTACCTCAAGGCCGCGTTCGGCATGGTCGCCCTCGCCGACGACCTGACCTTCCTGCACGCCGAGATGACCAAGTCCGGCCATGTGCCCCGGCTCGCCGGGTTCCAGGGCATGGCCGCCACCTCCCTCAGCCAGGCCCTCGAAGGGGCCCGCCTCCAGGCACAGCGCGTCCGCGTCTGACGGTCCGCCCCGCGGGTCCCGTCACCCCTCCGTACCCCACCCCATCACCCCGTCACCCCTCCGCACCCCGTCACCCCCGGCACCGCACTCCACTCGTACCCACTCCGGAATCCTGAGGTTCTGTCATGAACACAATGGACACAGCGGGCGCGTCGAAGCCGGCGGCCTTCGGGCTGGGGCCCGCGCTCGGTCCCGGGCCGCGCGACACCTGGCGCGGCCTCCCGGCGGGCCAGCAACCCCCGTACCCGGATCCGACGGCCCTGCGCCGGGTCACCGACGAACTGGCCGGCGCGCCGCCGCTCGTCCTCCCCGGTGAGTGCGACCGGCTGAGGGACCGGCTGGCGGCCGTCGCCCGCGGGGAGGCGCTGCTGCTCCAGGGCGGCGACTGCGCCGAGACCTTCGACCGGGTCTCCGCGGAGACCGTGCACAGCAAGCTCAACACCCTGATGCAGATGTCCGCGGTCCTCACCTACGCGGTGGCGATGCCGGTGGTGAAGGTCGGCCGGCTCGCGGGCCAGTACGCCAAACCGCGCTCGAAGCCCACCGAGACCCGCGACGGGGTCGCCCTGCCCGTCTACCGGGGCGACGCGGTGAACGGCCCGGACTTCACGCCCGAGGCCCGCGTCCCGGACCCGGAGCGGCTGCTGCGGATGTACCAGGCGTCCTCCAACACCCTCAACCTCGTGCGGGCGTTCACCGCGAGCGGCCGGGCCGGACTCAGCCAGGTCCACGAGTGGAACCGCGACTTCATCGCCGGCTCCCCGCTGCGGGCCCGGTACGAGATCATCGCCGACGGCATCGACCGCGCCATGAACTTCATGCGCGCCACCGGCGCCCGCCCGCGCGACTTCGACGACTCCGAGTTCTTCGTCTCCCACGAGGGGCTGCTGCTCGACTACGAGGGTCCGCTCACCCGCCGCGACAGCCGCACCGGGCGGTCCTACGCCACCTCCGGGCACATGCTCTGGATCGGGGAGCGCACCCGCGACCTCGACGGCGCCCACGTGGAGTACTTCTCGCGGATCGACAACCCCATCGGTGTGAAGTTGGGTCCGTCCACCACCCCCGACACCGCGCTCCAGCTGATCGACCGGCTCGACCCGGACCGCGAACCGGGCCGTCTCACCTTCGTCGTCCGGCTCGGCGTGGACCGGGTGCGCGACGTGCTGCCCCCGCTGGTGGAGAAGGTCACGGCCTCCGGCGCCCAGGTCGTCTGGGCCTGCGACCCGATGCACGGCAACACCATGGAGGCCCCCTCGGGCCACAAGACCCGTCGCTTCGACGACATCCTCGGCGAGGTCCGCGGCTTCTTCGAGGTGCACCGCGCCCTGGGGACGCACGCGGGCGGCATCCATGTGGAACTCACCGGCGACGACGTCACCGAGTGCCTCGGCGGCGGGCACGACCTCGGCTTCCCGGACCTCTTCCACCGGTACGAGTCGGCGTGCGATCCGCGCCTCAACCGGGGGCAGTCGCTCGATCTCGCCTTCCTCGTCGCCGGGTTCCTGGAGGACGCCCGGCCGGCACTCGACGGCCTCGCGGGCTGAGCAGACGTCAGGAAAGGAACACAGCAGGGGAGTGGGCGGACCGGATGACCGTGACCGAGAACGAGAACACCGTCGACGACACCAGCGTGCGCGCCGAACTGGACCAGCTCCGCGAGAGCATCGACAACATCGACGCCGCCGTGGTGCACATGATCGCCGAACGCTTCAAGTACACCCGGCGGGTCGGCCGGCTCAAGGCGGTCCACCGGCTGCCGCCCTCCGACCCGTCCCGCGAGGCCCGGCAGATCGCCCGGCTGCGGAACATCGCCGAATCCGCGCGCCTGGACCCGGCGTTCGCGGAGAAGCTGCTCCACTTCATCATCGCCGAGGTGATCCGCCACCATCGGACGATCGCCCCGGACCGGTGACCGGACCGGTGACCGGTCCGGCGGTGGGCACGGTGGGGATCCGGCGGCTACCGGGCGTCGTAACTGCGGCGCGACATGCCGATGTACTCCCGGTGGCGCTCGGACCACTGGATGAGCGAACTCACCTCCTTGGACAGCGTGTGCCCGACCGGGGTCAGCTCGTAGTCCACCCGGGGCGGGGTGCTCGGGGTGACGGTCCGTATGACCAGGCCGTCACGCTCCAGGCTGCGCAGCGTCAGCGTGAGCATCCGCTGCGAGATGCCGTCGATGGAGCGCCGGAGATCCGAGTAGCGCCGGGGTCCGTCGCCGAGCAGCGCCATGATCAGAACGCTCCACTTGTCACCCACCCGGTCCAGCACGTCCCGCAGCCGACAGGTGGTCAGACCCTCGCTGACCTGGTCGGGAACATCCATGTGCGTAGCGCTTTTTGAGGTGCCGTCTTCTGCCACACCAGCAGGATCGCCCAAAATCGGACCGAGAACAAGAAGTGACCAGCGCACTGTCGGTGCGTGGCTCCGGCATGCCGTGGAGCGCTGCCGCCGAGCGGAGAAGCAGAGCCGAGCGGAGCCGAGCGGAGCCGAGCAGAGCCGAGGACCCGAGGAGAATCATGGCCGTCGACCCGAGTGCGCTGAGCACTCTGCCTCCCCGCAAGGGGCCCCGGCCCGCCACGACCGGGCGGGAGATCCCGCACGACCAGCTGGAGGACTTCTCCCCGCCGGAGATCCGGGCCGCGCTGATCGCCCGGGCGGAGGCCCTACCGGGCGTGTTCATGACACAGAGCCAGGTGTCGGAGCCGTCCTCCCTGGCGCTGCGGCTGAACAAGAAGGACCGGGCCTTCGAGGCGTTCCTGCACCCGTCGGTCGACGAGTTCGGGCACATCCACGGCTCCGGGTTCATGCATCTGACGGTGCCGATGGAGTCGCTCGGCGCGCTGACCGAGCTGGGCTGGATCGAACCGCACCCGATCTCCCGGCGGCCGGAGTTCCCCAGCAGCATCGTCATGCTCTACGCCCCGCGCGACGCCGACGAACTCGAGGTGGCCGCGACGGTGATGCAGGCGTCGTACGAACAGGCCGTGCGCTAGGTCACGCAGCGAACAGCTCACCCGCACAACCGTTCCGACATTTCATCAGGAAGCGAGAACATCCCATGCGCGCAGTAACCATCGACGACTTCGGTACCACCCCCGCGGTGACCGAGGTGGCCAAGCCGGAGCCGGGGCCGGGTGAGATCCTGGTCAAGGTGCACGCCTCGTCGCTGAACGGCTTCGACGGCGCGGTGATCTACGGCGTGTTCAAGGACATGCTGGAGCACAAGTTCCCGGTCACCCTCGGCAAGGACTTCGCGGGCACGGTCGAGGCGGTCGGTGAGGGCGTGGCCCGCGCCGCCGGCGACCGGGTGTTCGGCGTGGTGATGAAGCCGGTCGTCTCCGACGGCGCCTTCGCCGAGTACGTCGTGGTCGCCGAGGGCTACGGCATCGCCGCCGTCCCGGAGGGCCTGGACCTCGCGCAGGCCGGAGCCCTGGGCCTGGCGGGCACCGCCGCCGCGGGCGTCGTCGACGCGCTCGCGCCGAAGGCCGGTGACACGGTCCTCGTCGTGGGCGCGACGGGCGGGGTGGGCGCGTACGCCGTGCAGCTTGCCGTGGCGGCCGGCGCGACGGTCCTCGCCACCGCGAAGCCGGGCGCCGAGACGGAGTTCGTCGGCGGGCTCGGCGCGGCGCACGTCGTGGACCACACCGGCGACCTCGCCGCCCAGGTTCGCGCGATCGCGCCGAACGGCGTGACGGCCGTCGTCCACCTGGCCGGTGACCCGGCGCCGCTGGTGGAGCTGCTGGCCGACGGCGGCCGGCTCGCCTCCACCCTGGGCTTCGGCCCCGAGCAGGCCGGGCGCGGTGACATCACGGTCACCTCCGTGATGGCCAACCCCGACACGGCCACGCTGGACCGGCTGGCCGGTGCCGCCGCCTCGGGCACGCTCCAGGTGCCGATCGGCCAGACGTTCGCGCTCGACTCGGTGGCCCAGGCGGTGGGCGCGTTCGGCGCCGGCACCGTCGGCAAGATCGCCATCTCCGTCGTCTGACCCGACACGACGGCCGTGGGGGGGGGGGGGGGGGGGGGGGGGGGGGGAGGGGGGTGGGGGGGGCTGCGCCGGCTCTCCCCCCTTCTTCTTCTTTCTTTTTTCTTCCCTCCTCTCTCCT
>NZ_JBVJAB010000047.1:0-7640 GCF_055591025.1 Streptomyces sp. NPDC041784 | reverse complement strand
TTTTTAGCCGTCCGGTTATCGCGGTATTGGTTCTCCCTACCCCCCCCACCCCACCCCCCCCCCCCCCCCCCCCCCCCCCCCCCCCCCCCCCCCCCCCCCCCCCCCCCCCCCCCCCCCCCCCCCCCCGCAACGGTCTGCCCTTCCTTTCACCATCCCTTCGCCTTCCTTTCGTCTTCCTTTCGCCGCCCTCACTGTCGATCCGCCCGGAGACTGCCATGGATGCCACCGCACGCCCCGAGGACGCCGGTACCCACCCCGACTTCGACGGGATGTTCCAGATCGTCACCAGCTTCTGGGTGGCGCGCGCGGTGCACGCCGCCACCGCGCTGGGCCTCCCGGACCACCTCGCGGCCGAGCCCCGGACCGCCGCCGAGCTGGCCGGCGTGACCGGCACGCACGCCCGCTCCCTGGCCCGGCTGCTGCGCGCCCTGGCCGGAGTGGGTGTGCTGCGCTCGGACGCCGAGGGCCGCTACACGACCACCCCCCTCGGCGACGCCCTGCGCTCGGACGTCCCCGGCTCCCTCGCGTCCTTCGTCCAGATGGAACTGGGTGAGGCCCACCACGCCACCTGGGGGCTGCTGGCGGACTCCGTGCGGTCGGGCGAACCGGTCTTCGAGCAGGCCGTGGGGAAGAAGATCTGGCAGTTCTTCGAGGACACCCCCGCCATGAACGCCCACCTCGGCAAGGCGATGACCGGGCTCACCGCGATGGTCGCCGACGCCGTGCTCGACGTCTACGACTTCGGCCCCCACGAGCGGATCGTGGACGTCGGCGGCGGCGAGGGAGGCTTCCTCGCCTCCATCCTCACCGCGCACCCCCGGGCGCACGGCGTCGTCCTCGACCTGCCGCACGTCGTGGCGCACGGCCGCGAGCGGATCGAGGCCGCGGGCCTCGCGGACCGGTGCGAACTCGTCGGCGGCGACTTCTTCGAGAAGGTCCCCGAGGGCGGCGACCTCTACACGATGAAGTGGGTCCTGCACGACTGGGACGACGACGCCGCCGTCGAGATCCTCAGGTCCTGCCGGCGGGTCATGGGCGACAGCGCGCGTCTGCTCGTCGTGGACACCGTCGTCCCCGACGGCGACGGCTTCTCGCCCAGCAAGATCATCGACCTCAACATGATGGTGCTCAGCGGCGGTCAGGAGCGCACCGCCGAGGAGTTCCGGCGGCTCCTCTCGGCGGCGGGCTTCACCCTGACCCGCATCCTCCCCACCCGCTCGCCGAGCAGCGTGGTGGAGGCCGTCCCCGCACCGCTCGCCTGACGCCACGTCAGCTCACCTTCCACGTTCCCGTTCCCGTTCCCGAACCGCTCTAGGAGTTCCCCGTGTTCATCGCCTACGTCGTCGCCGCGAGCCTGCTCGCCTTCGTGCTCATCGGCTCCGGCAGAGCCAAGCTCGTCCGGGACGAGAAGGTCACCGAGGGGATGCACAAGATCGGCGTACCGGACAGCTGGTTCCCGCGGCTGTCCGCCCTGGAGATCGCCGGCGCGCTCGGCCTGATCATCGGCATCTTCTACCGGCCGCTGGGCATCGCCGCCAGCATCGGGATCATCGTCTACTTCATCGGCGCGATCACCACCCACCTCCGTGCCAAGGACACGAAGGGCCTGCCCATGCCGACCGTCCTGATGGTGGTCGCGGCGGCCCCGCTGCTGTTCGGCATCGCGACGGTCTGACCGGAGGAGCACGCATGTCCGACACGGTGAAGTCCCCGACCACGGTCGACTTCTGGTTCGACCCGCTGTGCGCGTGGACGTGGATGACGTCCCGCTGGCTGCTGGAGGCGGCGCGCTCGCGCGACCTCGACATCCGCTGGCATGTCATGAGCCTGGCCATACTCAACGAGGACCGGCTCGACCGGATCCCGGAGCAGTTCCACGACCTGGTCGGCCCCAAGGGCCTGCGCCCGGTCCGCGTGATCGTCGCCGCCCAGCAGCGGCACGACGCCGACGCGATCGCCCGGCTCTACACGGAACTGGGCACCCGCTTCCACAAGGAGGGCGAGGGCCCCAGCCCCACCCTGGAGGCCATCGAGGCCGCGCTGACGGCGGCCGGCCTGTCGGCGGACCTGATCCGGTACGCCGACACCGACACCTACGACGCCGAGGTCCGCGCCTCCCACGAGCGGTCCCAGGCCGCGGTGGGCGAGGAGTCCGGCAGCCCGGTCATCGCGGTCCCCGACGGGACGGGGGAGCGACGCGCCTTCTCCGGCCCCATCCTCACGCCCATCCCCAAGGGGGAGGAGGCCGCCCGGCTCTGGGACGCCCTCCTGCTCGCGGCCTCGGTCCCCGCCTTCGCGGAACTGAAGCGGGCGCGGTCGGGAGGCCCGGTCTTCGACTGAGGCGCCCCACCCATGTCACGGTTGCGCGCCCGGCTGCGTCGGTCCTGTTGAAGCACCCCACACGACTACGAACGAGAGGCGACGGGATGGGCACGGACGCACCGGAAGCACGGCAGCGCAACCCCTGGCTGGTGCTGGCGGTACTCTGCGCGAGCTTCTTCATGACGCTGCTGGACACGACGATCGTCACGATCGCCATCCCCGAGATGGCCGCGGGGCTCGGCGCCTCGCTGGACGACATCCTCTGGTTCGCCAACGCCTACATGCTGGTCTTCGCGGCGCTGTTGCTGCTCTCCGGCCGGCTCGGCGACCGGTTCGGCCCCCAGCGGACCTTCACCGCCGGGCTCGCGGTCTTCACCGTGGCCTCGGCGGTGTGCGGGTTCGTGGACACCCCGGGGCAGATGATCGCCGCGCGGGCGGTCCAGGGGCTCGGCGCCGCGGTGATGATGCCGCAGACCCTGGCCCTGATCAGCGCCGTCTTCCCGGCGGAGCGTCGCGGGGCGGCCTTCGGCGTGTGGTCCGCGGTCGCCGGCCTCGCCACGGTCGCCGGACCCACCGTCGGCGGCGCGCTGGTCTCCGGCCTGGACTGGCGCTGGATCTTCTTCATCAACGTCCCGATCGGCGTGGCGGCCCTGGTGGGCGCGTTCGCCGTGGTGCCCGACGTCCGCACGGGACAGCAGTCCTCGCTGGACCTGCCGGGCGCCGTGCTCTCCACGGCCGGCCTCAGCCTGATCGTGTACGGGCTGATCGAGGGCGAGCGCTACGACTGGGGCACCATCGAGTCCTTCCTCAGCATCCCGCTGGTCCTGGTGCTCGGCGTGGCGCTCCTCGGGCTCTTCGCGCTGCACCAGCGGGCCCGCCAGGACCGCCGTCCGCTGGTGCCGTTCGAGCTGTTCCGCAGCCGCGCGTTCACCGTCTCCGCGACGCTCGGGGCGCTGCTGCTCTTCGGTTCCATCGGCGTGCTGCTGCCGCTCACCCTCTACCTCCAGTCCGTGCTCGGGCTCTCCGCGGGCGAGGCCGGTCTCGCCCTCGTACCGGGACCGCTGGTCTCGCTGTTCGTGGCGCCCTTCGCGGGCAACGCGGTCGGCAAGCTGGGCGGCCGCAAGATCCTCGTCCCCGGGCTGCTGGTCTTCGGCGCCGGTATCGCCCTGACGGCGGTCATGGCGCAGGCGGACTCCAGCGTGTGGGCGATCATCCCCGGCCAGATCGTGTTCGGCATCGGCATGGGCCTGGTCTTCGCCCCCACCAGCACCCTCGCGATGCAGGAGATCCCGCCGCGGCTGACCGGCGTCGCCTCCGGCATGTTCACCACCTTCCGCCAGATCGGCGCCGTCGTCGGCGCGGCGGCGGTGGGCGCGCTGCTCCAGAACCGGCTCGCCGCCGAGGGCGTACCGGAGGAGGTGCGGCAGCAGGCCGGCCGGCTCACCGACGCGATGTACGCCGACGGTCTCACCGACGCCGTGCGCTACGGCCTGTTCCTGACCGTCGCCGTGGCCGTCGTCGCCGCAGCCCTGGCGCTGCTCCTGCCGCCGCCGGCGCCGCGGCCGGTGCCGGACGCGCCCGCGGAGCCGCGCGCCGGGGCGGACGTGGCCTCGGCCGTGGACTAGCGGAATTCCCCCTCACTGCCTTTCCCGGATTTCCGTACCCCTGTATTTCGCACTGTTCCCGAGGAGGAATTCCCATGTCGGAGAAGACCGTCATCCAGCGTTACATCACCGCGCTCGGTGATCAGGACTGGGCTGCCCTGGAGAAGCTGTACGCCCCGGACGTCACCATGTACGCACCCACCGCCTGGGGGGTGACGGGCGTGGAATTCCTGCTGAAATTCTGCCAGGAGATCCACCACGCCCACCCCGGTATCCGTGCCGTCCTGCACGACGAGTTCTACAGCGCCGACGGCACCCGGGCGGCCTTCCGGTTCGCGCTCCACTGGCACAACACCGGCTCGTACTTCGGCAACGCGCCCACCGGTGAGCGCGGATCGAGCATCGAGCAGCACACCGTCCGCATCGAGGACGGGCGGATCGTCGAGCAGGTCGTCGGGGTCAGCACCCTGGGGCTGCACTTCCTCCAGAAGGAGGCGTGGGGGGTGGCGTACGTGACGGACGCCGTCGACCCGGCCCCGGAGATCGTCTCGGCCCCGCAGACCTCGCCGACCTCGCAGGGAGAGAACCGCTCGTGACCGAGCCGCTCGTCGAAGGCCCCTGGTCCATGGAGGGCGCCGCCGGGCTGCGGGTGCCGGGGGACGTCGCCGAGCGGTTCCGGGAGCGCGGCTGGTGGCGCAACACCTCCGTCCTGCACGATCTGCTCCGGGTCGCCGCCGAGCGCCCCGACGACCCGGCGATCGTCGTCTACAGCGCGCAGGACGGCCGTACCACCACCGTGCGCTACGCCGAGCTGGCGTTCCACGTCCGGAGGTTCGCCGCCGCGCTGACCTCCCTCGGCGTGCGCCGGGGTGATCGCGTCGCGTTCCAGCTGCCCAACTGGTGGGAGGTGGCGGCCCTCACCCTCGCCTGCTGCTGGACCGGCGCGATCGCCGTACCCCTGCTGCCCACGCTGCGCGCCCTGGAACTGGAGCGCATGCTGGAGGCGGCCCGCGCCCAGGTGTGCGTCGTCGTGGACACCTGGGAGGGCTACGACTGTGTGGCCGCGCTGGAGGAGATCTCCCCCCGGCTCCCCTGGCTGCGCCACGGTGTCGTGCACGGCGAGCGGGTCCCGCCCTGGGCGGTCGACTTCCGCGAGTACTTCCTGCGCACCCCGCACGAGGAGCGGTTCGCGCCGCCGCGCCTGCCGACCGGGGAGGCCGTCGACCGGGTCTGCATGCTGCTGTTCACCTCCGGCACCACCGGGGAGCGCAAGGCGGTGCTGCACACCGAGAACACCCTGTACGCGGGCACCGGGGCGGGAGCCGGCACGGTCGAGCGGGGCTGGGCCGTCCGCGAGGTGTTCAGCACCCCGCACCCCGTCACCGGGCCCGCCGGCCTGCTGTACTGCGTGTGGGGCCCGATCCTCGCCGGGGGCACCGGCGCCTACCAGGACGTATGGGCGCCGGAGCGATACCTGGAGCTGCTGTCGGCGGCCTCGGTCACCCAGAGCTTCCTGGCCCCCTCCTTCGTCCAGCAGCTCTTGGAGGAGCAGCGCCAGCGCCCCCGCTCGCTGCCCTCGCTGCGGTTCGTGATGACCGGCGCCGCCCCGGTACGGGCGGAACTCGCCCGCGCGATCCACGACGAGCTGCGGGTCCCGGTGCGCTCCTGCTGGGGGATGACCGAGGCGGGCATGGGCTTCAGGACCCGCGAGGACGACCCCTGCGACTGGGCCGCCAAGAGCGACGGCTCGCCGATGCCCGGCCTGGAGATGCGGCTGCTCCCGGCCCCCGGCGACGACGACATCCACCGGCTGCTGGTCCGGGGCGCCTCGGTGGCCGTCGGGTTCTGGCAGCCGGGCTCCGGGGCGCCGTTCCACGAGACGTGGCAGCACGACGACGGCTGGCTGGACACCGGGGACCTGGTCCGCGAGGACGGCCGGGGCGGCATCCGCTTCGCCGGCCGGGCGAGCCGGCGGGTCGGCGCCACGTTCATGATCCCGGTGGCCGAGGTCGAGCAGGAGATCCTGCGCCACCCCGGGGTACGGGAGGTGGTGCTGGTCGGCTACGAGGAGGAGCCGGGGCACGAGAGTTCGTGCGCGGTGGTGGTCGCCGACGGGGACCGCTGCCCGACGCTGGCGGAGCTGGTGGGCATCCTCGTCGAACGCGGCATGACCCGGTGGTACCTGCCCACCCGGCTCCTGGAGGTGTCCCCGGAGCTGCCGCGCAACGAGAACGGCAAGATTCGGTACGAGCGGTTGAAGGCCATGATTGTAGACTCGGCAGGGCAGTTGGCGAGCGATCGCGACGAGCGCCGACCCTGAGGGAACTGAGGGAACGGGGAGTCATGGCCGAGGCGACAGCCGTCTCCGAGCGGTCCGGGATCTCGGATCCGTTCGAACGGTACCGGCAGCTGATGTTCGGCATCTCGTACCGCATGCTCGGTACCGTCGTCGACGCCGAGGACGTCGTCCAGGAGACCTGGCTGCGCTGGCGGCGCGTCGACCGGGACGCCGTCGCCGATCCCCGCGGGTATCTGGTGCGGGCCGTCACCCGTACCGCCATCGACCAGATGCGCCGCAGCCGGGCCCGGCGCGAGGAGTACGTGGGGCCCTGGCTGCCCGAGCCGCTGCTGGTCTCCTCCGACGTCGCCATGGAGTCCTCGCTGCTCGGCGAGTCGCTGAGCATGGCGGTCCTGGTGATGATGGAGACGCTCTCCCCGCTGGAGCGCGCGGTGTTCGTGCTGCACGAGGTGTTCGGCTTCAGCTTCCCCGAGGTCGCCGAGGCGGTCGACCGCACCGAGACGGCGGTACGGCAGCTCGGCAGCCGGGCCCGGCGCCATGTGCGGCTGCGCCACCGGCGCTTCGAGCCGGACCGCCGGCAGGCCCGTGAGATCACCGAACGCTTCCTGGCCGCCTGCCTCGACGGCGACGTGGAGGCGCTCATGGCGGTCCTGGCCCCCGACGTGACGATGTGGGCGGACGGCAACGGCCAGGCGGAGACCCCGCGCGTCCCGCTGTACGGCGCCGCCGCCATCGCCGAGTACTTCGCGTCCACGGCGGGCCGCTACCCGGCCGGGCTGGTGGTCCGGATGCACGAGCAGTACGACGGCGCACCCGCCGCCGTCCTGGCCACACCGGCCGGCGTGTTCGCCGTGGTCACCGCGGACATCGACCTCACCGGCGACCACCCCCGCATCACCGCCGTACACGCCGTCCGCAACCCCGAGAAACTGCGCCGGGTACCGGCGGGCCGCTGAGCACCGACGCTCGCTCCGGGAGGTGGGGGTGTCCGGGGGCGCGGGTCGGCGGGGCGGGCCTCGGTGGCTGTTGCGGGGCGCGGGTGCGGGCCCGAGCGTCGGTGTCCGGGTCCTTTGACGCCGCTCGTGGCCTCGTGACGTTGGGTGGGTTCCGGGTGTGAGTCGCGGGTAGGTCGGGGCGGTGGCCCGGGCCGGGGCGCGGTTGCGGCTTCGGGCTGGCGGGTGGGGTTCCGGGGGCGGGTCGAGTGGCGTCGGCAGCCCTGGGACGGGCGGTCCGGGTGTCGGGCGGGTGCCGCGCGGTGGCCGGGTTGCGGTGGCTGTTGCGGGGCGCGGGTGCGGGCCCGAGCGGTGGGCAGGGGCCCCTGGCGGGGGGGGGGGGGGGGGGGGGGGGGGGGGGGGGGGGGGGGGGGGGGGGGGGGGGGGGGGGGGGGGGGGGGGGGGGGGGGGGGGGGGGGGGGG
>NZ_JBVJAB010000046.1:0-43423 GCF_055591025.1 Streptomyces sp. NPDC041784 | reverse complement strand
CGCCTCACCGGTGAAACCACAGTCTCCTGGCGCGACCCGACACCACCGGACCAAAACCGCATCACGGGATGAAACAACGGGAGAAAACGACCTCTGAGGGTCCGGATGTGCGACCCGTCCACGGCACAGTCGTCCAGGTCCAGCAGGTCGGCGCTCCGCAGCTCGGCCGGTAGAGCCGCGTGCAGACGTGGCCAGACGCCGGCCTCGGTCCAGTTCCGCAGTCGGCGCCACGCCGTCACCCCGGAGCAGCCCACGGTCTCCGTCGGGACGTCGCGCCATGCGACGCCAGTCCGCAGCACGTACAAGACGCCAGCGAGGGCCACCCGGTCGGGAACACGCAGTCGCCCGGGATAGCGGTAACTGCGCTCGGGAGTACGCGGCAACAGCGGAGCCACCCGCTCCCACAGGTCGTCCGGAACAAGATCAGCACGCGCCCGGACACCCTGCCCACCGTGACCGCCGACGGCAAGACCCGCAGCTCGACTTTGTCTCGGAAGGCGTCTGGTGGTGAGTTGGCGGGACACGAATCGGATCAGCTCAGCTGTGGTGGGACCCAAGCGTGGTGCCGAAGGATCATGTGCGTTGCGGCGCGGGAGGGTGTCAGCCGCATCGCCGTGTTCCGCAGGGCGACGGCCAGTGGGTGGGAGAGTTGCTGGCCCATCCGCCCGGCCTGCCGGGCGGCCCGCGCGACGGCCTGGCTGCGCGGTCGGCGCTCGGCGTCGTAGCGAGCGAGCGCGGCCTTCACGGTGGCCTCGGTGGCTAGCGCGGCGGCCAGGGTGACTGCGTCCTCCAGCGCCTGGCATGCACCCTGTCCGAGGTTGGGGGTCATCGCGTGTGCCGCGTCGCCGAGCAGCGCGGTCCGGCCGACCGTGTACGAGGGGAGCGGTGTGCGGAGTTCGTTGACGTCGTGGTGCAGCACGGCGGCGGGCCGGGTCGCGTCGAGCAGGGCGGGTATCGGCTCGTGCCAGGTATGGAATCGTCTGCGCAGTTCGTCCAGTGGGTCGGCGAACCGCGTCCCGGCGGGGAGGTTGAGGACGGCGTGCCACTCGGCCCGCCCGTCGTGGAAGGCGATGTGCCCGAACTCGGCGCCGTGCCCCCAGGTCAGCTCAAAGTCGGTGCTCAGGTCGACCGCCTGCTCGGTGATGGCGCGCAACACCGTCGAGCCGCTGTAGACCGGACCGGGGTGGGCTGGGAAGAGATGGCTGCGTACTTTGCTGCCGATGCCGTCGGCAGCCACTACCAGATCGGCGTCCAGGACGGTCTCACCGCAGCCGACTCGAACCGTCCCAGGGCCGGGCTGCTCGACCGAGTCCGCCTCGGAGCCCATCAGCAGTGCCTCGGCGGGCAGGGAGTCGCGAAGCAGTCGGTGCAAGGTGGAGCGGGGGATGCCCATGATCGGTGTGCCCACCGCCTTCTCCAGCGCCGAGCCGTCCATCCGGGCCAGCCAACCACCCTGTGGTGTGCGAGTGCCGCCGTTGTACTGGCCTCGCGAGGCATCCCGTACCGCGTCGCCGACGCCGAGTTCATCCAGTGCCCGCAGGCCGTTGGCGGCCAGTGAGATGCCCGCCCCCGCGTCCTCAAGCATGGAGGCACGCTCGACGACCGTCACTTCCCATCCGATGCGGCGCAGTCCGATCGCGGCGGCCAGCCCGCCGATGCCCCCTCCGACCACCACTGCCGTGTTGCCCATACCGAAGCCCTCACCCTTCTACATCTGTAGAAGGGTGACTCTATCTGAGGCTCTACAGGTGTAGAAAGGAGTCATGGCTTCGGATCGGCGCACCCTCCTCGCGGACGCGGCTCTCGACGTACTTGCCGACGAAGGGGTCCGCGGCCTGACCCACCGTGCGGTCGACCGCAAAGCGGCCATGCCGCCCGGCACCACGTCTGCCTACTTCCGCACCCGGGCCGCGCTGCTCACCGGTCTGGTCACACGCCTGGTCCAACTCGACCAGGCGGAACTGCAAACGATGGCCGAAGAGCTTCCACCTCTGCGCACCGCCGAGGAACTGGTGGACGGCATGGTGCTGCTCGCCCGACAGCGACTCACCGGCGAGGGCCGCCGCCGCTCGCTCGCTCGCTACGCCTGCGCCGTCGAGAGCGTGCGTGACCGTGAGCTGCGCGAGATCCTCGTACCCCGCGAGAACGCCGGCCGTGATGCTGTCCGGCTGTTCCTCGCCGCGCACGGCGTGACGGACGTCGAGAATCGCAGTCACATCCTGCTGACCTGCATCGACGGACTGGTCTTCGACCGGCTGGTGAGCGGCGGCGAAGTACCGCGCGAGGCCCTCGAAGGCTTGGTCGCCGCCGCCCTGCGTTAGGACCCGGGCATCCACGGTCCCCCTTCGAACTGGCCTGCAGCCTCATCTGTCCGGCGCCGCCCACGCGCTCATTCTGAAACGATCAGTAAGCCCTCCGACGCACACGAAGGGGGCCCGGCGCCGTCGAAACGGCACCGGGCCCCACTGCACTGCTTAGCTGCGGGCGGTCCAGCCCTTGATCTCCTCGGCGACCAGGCGCACGTCCAGGCCGTCACGGGCGATCCGCTCGGCGAGGTCCGCGGCCTCCTTGGGTGACACCGTCACCACCGACCCGGACACCGTCAGGTACGAGGCGGCGACGACCGCGCCGAACAGGGCGTTGGCGTGCTCCAGCCCGGGGCAGCGGATGAGCTGGTGCATGAGCGCGGCGGCCCGGTGGTGCACTTCGGTGTAGACGGGGGTGTTCATCACCTTGTCGGCGTGTCTGGCGACGGCGGCTTGGAGCGTGCCGAAGTCGCGGACGTCCGGGTCGCCGGGAAGGCTGCGGTGGGCGAGGTCGAGCAGCCAGGCGCGGTCGATGTGCAGGATCACGCGGCGTGCCCGTGCGGCTCGTGCTTTGCGGGTGCGGGGTGGCCGAACCGCTCGGCGAAGTGCTCGCCCCACTCCTCGGCGAAGTGCGCGCCGGCGTTGAGGAATCGGTGCCGCAGGTCGCTGCCCTCGTCGGCGAGCACCGTACGGGCGTACTCGGCCACGTCCATGCCGACCGCGTGAGCGCGCTCCTCGATGGTGGCGTACTCGTCTTCGTCCACCCGTACGTTGATCTGCTTCTTGGCCATGCAGTCAGCGTAGCGGGTTGTACACGTCGCTACAGCAGCACGGGAGAAGTCGTCGTGCAGCGCGGTTCACATGCTGACGGAGCCCGCCATCGGCGCGGGCATGGCGCAGCCGAGATGGCCGTTCGGGCCGACGGGGGCGGGGGCGGGCCTGCGGTACCTGCCGGGATGAGCACAACGGGCCCGGGGGCCGGCCTGGTCATCGGCTTGCGCGCGGGGCTGTCGCTGCCGGTGCGCGCCCCTCCCTTGCGGAAGGTCTCGATGGCCTCCACGGACGGGGCGCGCGCGGCCGCCTCAGGGACTGCGAGGATGAGGTCATCGGCCCCCCTTCGGGGACCGCCTTGTCCCGGTCGCTGTGGACGTCCGAGGCCCGTGAGGTACCACGGAGCCGACGGCCTGCTGAGCGCCGCCGAGCCCGAGCGCCGCAGCGATCGCGCATCCACGAGCGTCAGGTGGCGTCGTCCCTGCCCGCTCGCGCCATCTGCGAGATCGGTCTTCATCGCAGACGATGCCGCAGTGAGGTGTACGCATTTAACCGCGACAGGCTGAGATGGCCGGTCACTCACCGCTACATGTCCGTCTGCCGTAGCTATACGAGCAGACCCCCGACTCCCGGGGCAGAACACTTAGCCCGTCCGGGCGGCGGCAAGGTGGGCGTCCACGGCGACGACACCGTCGACGCCCTGGCAGAGGCCCACGACCACCGGAACGAGGCGCGGTTCCGGGACGTGACCCCGAAGGGTGACGACCCCGTCCCGGACCTCGACCGCGACGGTGCCCTCGTCCAGGCCGAGGATGCGCCCGAGGACGTGCTGCTCGACCTCGCCGCGGATCTCGACGTCGGAGCGGATGAAGGCGTCGAGCAGGTCACTGCGGGTGACGATGCCGGTGAGGAGCCCGTCGTCGCCGACCACCGGCAGCTGCTTGACGTGCCGCCTGCGGAGTTCCCGTGCGGCCCGGGGGATCGTCCAGTCGGCGCGGGCGGTGAAGACGGGGCTGCTCATGAGCGCGCCCGCGGTCCGGGCCCGGGCCTTGCCCCAGGCACGCTCGTCGTTCCCGTCCTGCCTCTGCGGCTCGGGCATGCCGGCCTCGTGCCGCAGCACGTCGGACGCAGACACGACACCGACGGGAGCACCGTCGTCGTCGACGACCGGGGCCGCGACGATGTCGTTCGCGTCCAGCAGGACGGCGACCTCCTGGAACGGTGTGCTGGGGCGGACGGTGACGACATCCTCGGTCATCACGTCACCGACCGTGCGGCGGTACAGCATGGCATCGGCCTCCTCCGCTGTGCGACGGGGCGACCGCGATCGGTCCGCTCGGGCGGACCACGCGCGGCGCGGCGGCCTCCGCGCCCCTGTCGGCTCGTCCACGCCGTCTTCCCTACCCATGACAGCACCGCGCCGCTCCGGCGGCCAGTGACGTTCGGCCTGGCGGGGAGGGCCGGCGGTCCCACGGCCAGGAGTGCGACCGAGTGCGCGGTAGATGCTGGCGACGCTGGGCGCCTGGCCCTTGCCCTTGTTGATAGGGATGATCAGGTCACCCCCTGGCCGCTCACTCAGCGTCATTGAGCTGCGGGCTTCAGCCGCGCATACGCGACGCTTCAACATGCGAGCTCACCAGTCTCACACCCGTTTACTAGTTACCAGCGGTGCAGGTCCTTGCGTAGCTGTTCGTACCAGGATCGTCGGCGCTGGTCAGCGTCTGACGGATTCTCGCCGAGCGCGACGACCTGGTCGGTGATGTCGTAGGTGAGGCGATACAGCAGAACCTCGGTGGCGGTCTCAAGCCACTTCTGTGTGGACTCGGCTGATGTCACCGCCGGACCGGGCTCGGGCAAGACGGCCGTGCTCGGGCTGATCGCCGTCCTGTCCCATCCCGAACACCGCCTCACCGTCCCGACCCGCTCCCTGGAGCTGTCCGAGCGTCTGATGCCGGACGTGGGCAGCGTGGACGTCGCCATCTACGCTCAGAGCCTCACCAACGGCGATGTCCTGGCCGGACTGGCCGCCGCGGCCGGCCTGAGTGAACACGGTGGGGGAATTCCTCCAGGCCCTCGAAGCGCTGAAGCGTCCGCGGCCCTTCACCGCCCTGATCGATGCACTCGATGAGGCGACCACCCCCGACA
The DNA here is from genome assembly GCF_055591025.1 of Streptomyces sp. NPDC041784. Classification (NCBI taxonomy): domain Bacteria; kingdom Bacillati; phylum Actinomycetota; class Actinomycetes; order Kitasatosporales; family Streptomycetaceae; genus Streptomyces; species Streptomyces sp. NPDC041784. The sequence continues at coordinate 38,201 of NZ_JBVJAB010000046.1, read as the reverse complement.
GCCTCTGCTCACAGATCGTGCAGCCACTGATCCAGTACGGAAAGGGGAGTGTCCGGCTGCTGCTCGGCACCCGCCCCTATCTTCTGGACTGCCTCGGCCTCGCCTCTGCCATGCCCGCCTACCCTGAGCAGGTCATCGATCTCGACGACCGCCGCTACGCGGATCCCAAGGCCCTGCAGATCTACACGATCCGCAACCTCCTGGACGCCCAGCCCGACTCCCCCTACCGACAACACCCCTCCGCTCTCAGGGGAGTTGCTCAGGCAGTGAGTGAAGCAGCCGGGAATTCCTTCCTCGTCGCCCGCATCACCGCCAGCACCCTCGCGGCCGCCGGCAGGAAATCTCCGGCCGCCCCTACACCAACGCCGATCTGATGTGGCTGCGCCGCAACGCCGGCGCCTACGTCGTCGAAGCCACCAAAGCCGGCCGCTCCGCCTACCGCCTCTACCACCAGGCCCTGGTCGAGCACCTCCGCGACGGCATCGACCACACCGGCATCCACGCCGCCTACATGAACATCCTCATCGAGGCCGTTCCCTACTGCGCCGACGGCACCCGCGACTGGTCCCGCGCCCACCCCTACACCCTCACCTACCTGGCATTCCACGCCACCGCAGCCGGTCACCTGGACGAACTCCTCGACCACCACGGCTACCTCGTCCACGCCGCCCCCCGCTGTCTCACCCCCCACCTGCACCACGCCCGCACCCAACCCGCCCGCCAGACCGCAACCATTTACCGCTCCAGCGTGCCCCTTCTGGTGCAAGCCACCACTGACCAGCGTCGTCAGATTCTTGCCACAGGCGCTGCGAGTGCCGGAGCGACCAGCCTGCACGAGCGCCTCGCCCATGACATTCCCCCAGGTGCCTGGACACCACGCTGGGCCACCGGCGGCCTCTCGCACCCAGCCCTCCGCGACACATATACGGGGCACAGCGCCGTGGTGACTGCGGTGGCCTGCACGGTGCTGGACGGCACGCCCCTTGCCGTCACCGGCAGTTACGACGGCACGGTGCGGGTGTGGAACCTGGCCACCGGCCAGCAGATCCGCGAACTTTTTACCCTCGTCGTCCCGTCGCTGGAGCGGCTCGGCCGTTCCATCCAGGACCTCATCGCGATTGTGTCCGGCCTGCGCAAGCGTGGCGTCGGCTTCACCTCGCTGCACGAGGCGCTCGACACGACCACGCCCGGCGGGCGCCTGGTCTTCCACGTGTTCGCGGCGCTGGCGGAGTTCATCCGCGAACTCATCGTGCAGGGCACCAACGAGGGCCTGGACGCCGCTCGTGCCCGCGGCGCCCGACTCGGCCGCCCGCCGGCGATGACGGAGGAGCAGGTACGTCACGCCCGCGACCTGCTCGCCCGCCCGGAGAACACCGTCACCTCGATCGCGAAGCTCCTCGGCGTCTCCAGGAACACGATCTACAACTACGTGCCTGAGCTGAAGGGCGGTCGCCTCGCACTTGCTGAGGCGACGAGCACGCCGGAACTGCCCCAACCCACCAGGTCCGAGGACTGATCACCGCCGTTTGCGGCTGATGACACGGTTCTTACCGGCACGACGGCCGTGGGTTCAGCGTGACTGAGGGACTTTCACCGGGAACCCACGGCGTCTTCGGCAGGCAGGCTCGGAAGTGCGGTGGGTTCGTCGCTGCTGTTCCGGCTAGGGCCGGAGCTTCCGTGCCTGCGAGTCGAAGCAGTTGAAGACCATCGACCTGACAGGTCGGGGGCGGTTCTTCGTCTTGGCCCATGGGGGCAGAACGAGGACACGTTCGTGGGCCCCTCAGCTCAGTCGATACAGAACTCGTTGCCCTCGATGTCCTGCATCGGGATGCACGAATCATTGCCGTCATACAACGTTTGCACGTGTACCGCGCCGAGCGGGACCAGTCGTGCGCATTCGGCTTCAAGTACGGCGAGGCGCTCTTCACCCACGAGTCCAGTGCCGACCCGGACGTCAAGATGCAGCCGATTCTTGGCGGCCTTGCCTTCGGGGACGCGCTGGAAATACAGTCTCGGGCCCACACCTGAGGGATCTATGCAGGCGAACCATGAATCCCGCTGCTCAGGTGGCTGCGAGCGCTTGAAATCGTCCCAAGTGGCAAACCCCTCTGGTGGCGGCGGTACGACATACCCCAACACCGCGCACCAGAAACGAGCGAGGCGCTCAGGTTCTGCGCAGTCGAAGGTGACTTGGAACTTCTTGATCGATGACATCGGTCCACCGTAGTGGCGCGTGCTGGCACCGAGGTTCCGGGGTTTCATCGCCGTGCGGGTCGAGGTCTCGCGTGACATGAGTAGCGCCAACAGACCAGGTCGCCTGAGCCGACGAGCGAATCGGACCAGATCACCTGTGACAGGGGCCGATTAGCATGAGACGAGACAGTCGCCACTGAATCAGCAGATACTCATTCACCCTCGGCGGCCTGCTCGATCTGGTTGTCACGTCTCCAAGGATCTGGTCCCCGTCTCAGGTGATCTGGTCCGATTCACTTGTGGTCTCAGATGATCTGGTCCGGCGACTGCCCCATCCGTAACACGTGTCCGGTATGCGGCGTGACGGTTGCCGTTAGCGGATGTCGTGGTCGGGGTGGGCCCGGTCGTACGCATGCCGCGCCTCAGCGATAACAGCACGGTGAGTGAGGGACCAGTCGGCAAGTGCCTTAACGAGGTGGGTCAGGCCGGCCCCGGTCGCGGTCAGACGGTAGTCGACCTGGGCAGGGACCGTCGGGTACACAGTGCGTAGCACGAGGCCGTCGCGTTCGAGCCTGCGCACGGTGAGGGTGAGCATGCGCTGGGAGATGCCGTCGATGGCTCGCTGCAGTTCACGGAACCGGCGTGGCCCGCCCGCGAGTTCGACGATCACGAGCACCGACCACTTGTCCCCGATACGGTCCAGGACGTCGCGGATGCCGCAGTCGGGATGGTCCTCGCGTCCGCAGGGGTCGAGGTCGGCGGGGGTGGTGGTTACCCCGGTGTGCGTGAGTGACATCAAACTGCCTTCTTGTGGCCGGTGGGCGTGCGGTCAAGGATCAAGCGTAGTTACTGATGAGAACCACGACGGAAGACTGCGATTGACATGATCTTGGTGACCGGAGCGAACGGGAACCTCGGCTCGGCCGCTCTCGCGGCGCTGCGCGCCAGCGGCGTAGTCGCGACGGGCGGCAGCCGGACCCCGGACGAGGGGATGCGGCGTGTCGACTTCGACGACCACATGAGCCTCGACCTCGCCGGAGTGTCAACCCTGGTGCTGATCTCCGCCGGCTATGCCGAGGACGACCAGGTCGTCGGGCGACACGCGGCGGTCCTGGACACCGCCGTCAGGGATGGCGTCCGCCACGTCGTCTACACGAGCCTGACCGGTGCCGGCGACCATCTCGGTTTCGCGCTCGCGCACCGTGCGACCGAACGCCTTGTGCGGGAGAGCGGATTGCCATGGACGATCCTCCGCAACGGCCTCTACGCCGAACTCTTCGGCGGTCTCCTGATGTGGGCCGACGACGGAGTGGAGTCCGCGTTCGGCGGTGGCGCCCTGGCCGCGGTCGCGCGAGAGGATCTCGCCGATGCCGCGGCGATCGTTGCGGCGAATCCGGCACGGCACAGCGGGCGCATCTACGACCTCGTCGGTACGCCGATCACGGCAATGCAGGTGGCCGACCGGCTCGGGGTCCCGCACCGCATCATCAGCCTGGGCGAGTACCGGCGCAGGCTCCTCGGCGAGACCCCGGGACTGCTGCCGTTCCAGCCGCCGATGCTCGCCTCGATCGCCACTGGCATCCGGCACGGCTTCCTGGACGGCACCTCCCCCGACCTCGCCGACCTACTTGGCCGTCCAGCCCGTGATCCACTGGCCACGGCCGTTGCAGTCGCCTCCGCCGCGAGACCGGAAGCAAGTGTTTAGCAGCGGGCGCCACGCGCTCGGCGACGAACTGAGTCCTCCCGGCGATCGTGGCGGGGTAGCGGCTCGCGGCGGTGTGGGACATGTTGAAGACGAGGGCGAGGTGCAGCGGGTCGGCGCCGACGGTCAGCGCCTCGTGCAGTACCCGGTCGCCGCGGATGCGTTCTAGGTAGACGCCCCGGTGCAGCAGGTGCCGCTTGAGGAATTCGGCACTGACGGGCTCGCTTCCCAGGGCGGTCTTCGCGTTGATCAGAACGTGCCGGTTGGGGGTCTTCGGCCAGCTGACGCGACGCTGGGTGAGCCAGGCCAGCAGGGTCTGGTGGGGCAGTTCACCGAGCCGTTGGACGTGTCCGGCGATGGTGATCCGGCGGTTGGGAAGGCAAGGTCGTCCAGGGTGAGGTGTCGGATGGCCGTAGCGTGGGCGGCATGGACGGCGGCTAGGGCGACGATCAGCCGTTGCGCCGGGGTGAGGCGATCTGCTGGACGGCGAGTACCTCGGCGTCGGTCATCGGCAGGAGGCTGCGCGGGATGTCTTCGGTCTTGAGCCGGGTGGTGGGGTTGGCGAAGATCAGACCGCGCTTCTTGGCGAAGCGGGAACAGTGAGCGAAGTGCGGCGATGGCATTGCGACGCTGCCATCCGCGCAGGGGTGACAGCGCGGCCGTGACGTCGGCGACGGTGATCTCGCGCAGGTGCCCACGGGTCGTCGCCCAGTTCTCCAGCAGGGGTCGGACGCAGCCGAAGTAAACGTAAAGGCAGGTGCGGGACCGGGGCTTGGCACGCCTGTCGCCGTCGAGCAGGACCAGCAGCCAGGCGCGGACGTCACTGGCGAAGCCGGCGGGCAGTTCGCCGGTGCGGTCGTCGATCCAGGAGCGGATCGCCAACGCGCTGTCATCTTCCAGAAGTTCCAGGTCGATGAGGACCTCGGCGACCCGACGGCTGGAAGCATGTCGCGGTATTCGCGCACGGACTTCGGTGAGCTTCACGGGCTTGCCAGGCGGACGGCCCTCCAGCACCGCCGTCAGGCCGTCCATCGCGCACAGCACGAGTGACGGCGACCATCCGTTGGTCTCGCCGAGCTGCTTGGCGTGGGCCGCAGCCGACCGCAGCGCGGGGTTGTCCGAGGTCAAGGCGGGGTGCTGCCAGCGTGGCGGGGGTGAGATGCCTGCCTTGCGCCGGTAGTAGGAGCCCAGGCCCCGGCACTTGTTGTCACAGTACGCCCGGTCTCGCCGAGACCCTTCGGGCAGCGGCATGCCGCAGTGCACGCAGGTCATCGCGGTGGCAGAGACCTGCCGGTGCGAGGACGCGGGGCGACGGCGCGCGGCTGGCCCACCGCCGTGGCCTGTGAGTGGTCGCCGGCACCGGCTCCGGCACCTTCTCCGGCTCGGGCAGCAGCAGTTCCTCGACTCCGCATCCGAGCACGGCGCAGATGACGTCCAACTCATCGAGCTTGACGGTGTTCGGCTGGCCGGACCACAGGCCCGACAAACACTCTCAGTCGCGCCAGGGAGCTACGGACGAACACGGAACTCGGGGACTATTGCTCACCCCACTCCGTGTAACGGTCGCGAGCGGTTGATGCGAGGGCCCACTCGCCCTCCACGGTGGGGCCGTTGGCCACGAACCGCAGCCGGGCGAGATACCTGGTCTCCATCGGGGTCTCCTCCCGCTTCATTGTCGACCCCGGCGGGCGAAGGACGGCAGACAGCATCGCATCGGTTCCGAGGCCTTACCTCACTCGTACGCGGCGGCTCGAAGGGGCGGGCCCTGTCGTCGTCCGGGGGTCGAAGGTGGGCTGTGGCGGCGGCGTCATCGCCCAACTGCTCAACCCATTACGAACGGAGCCGGTAGGAGGCACTGCTACGGCGGCGAGTGAGGGTCAGCTGCCGAACGGGGCTACCTCACAGAGTGCTGCGCACCGTCGGGGGGAAGGCGGGACGGCAGCAAGGGAGGCGGACCGCCTGGCACGGGAGATCGGCGCCCGCATCCCGTCGACGGACTGATGAGACATGACCGCGGCTTGTGGCTGGATTCGTCGATGTCCCCTTCCCCGCCTCTGGATCAGGGGGTATTCCCTGGACGAGATGCGGGGCGGCCCCCAGGCAGGGAAGGGACACTGCGATGACCCATGCGGAGAGCTATGGCCGAAGAGACCTGGGGAGTACCGCCCCCGGTGAGTCGGCCGCCTGCGGCCAGGCGGAGATGACCTCGTTCGACGAGGTGTACGACCAGCCGGACCCCAGGCACTTCTTCCGTGTCCTGGGCCACTGGGACTATCAGACGCCTCACCATGCACAGGGGGTGTTCCGGCGCGTGGCCGCCGCCCGCACGCGAACCGCCCGCGCCTCCGCCCCGGTCACTGTGCTGGACATCTGCTGCTCGTACGGCATCAACGCGGCCCTCCTCAACCACAACCTCACCCTGGAGGATCTCTATGCCCACTACACGTCCCCGCAGGCCGCAGCGCTCACCACGGCGGAGCTGATCGAGTGGGACCGTGCCTACTACGCGGCACACCGACGCCCCGACGCGCACCGGGTGATCGGGCTCGACATCGCCGCGAACGCCATCTCCTACGCGCTCGCCGTCGGCCTGCTGGACGAAGGCTTCACCGAAAACCTCGAAACGGCTCCTCCCACCCCCGCTCTCCTGCGCGCCGCGCAGCCAGCCCTTCTGGTCACCGTCACGGGCGGAGCGAGCTTCCTGTCCCCGCGCACCTTTCAACCACTCCTCGCCGCCGCCCGTGAACCGGTGTGGATCGCGGCGTTCGTTCTGCGTACCGGCTCCTACCGCCACCTCTCTGACGGGCTGACACCGTACGGCCTCATCACCGAGAAAGCGGCTGCTCCGACCTATCCGCAACGCCGCTTCACCAGCGCGCAGGAGCAGCGGTATGCCATCACCGCGGTGACTGCCGCCGGCGAGGACCCCCGGGGCAAGGAGACCGACGGCTTTTTCCACACGGCCCTGCACCTGTCACGACCGGCGAAAGACGCCGCAGTCCATCCGCTCACCACGTTCACGTCGGAGAGCGCGTAAGCACACTCGCACCGACCCGGGTTGTCCGCTCGGTTCGGTTCAGGTGAGGCAGGGCGCGGGGCGTGCGTGCCCGAGCAGAAGGCCGCCGACTGGCCGTGTCGGCCGCGTTCGGCCCTAGCTGGGCGCGGTAGTCGAGGCCGATGTCGCCTGCGACCGTGTCGGGCGATGGCGGCACGCAGTCTGCCGGCATCGCGCCCGTCCCGGTCTCACCCGGGCCGCCGGCGGCCAGGGCGGCGCCGTAGGCGATCGCGACGTGCTCGACCGCCCTTATCGCGACGCACAGGACGCGGGCTTGGTGCTCGGTGAGCTCGTCGCCAGCGTCGACTGCGAGCGAGGGGCGATCGTCGCGAGCACGACGAGCGCGGCTAGCAGTGCGAGGTTTTGGAACAGGTGGGGCATCACTGCCTTTCCTGGGCCGGACGACGGTCGTCGGCCTCACTTCTTCCGCCGAGAAGCAGGCGTTTTGCAGGACGGAATCGCGAAGTGAGACGCACGTCACGCAAGTGCGTCCCGGGCCCGCTGATTCAAGGCCGTCTCGCTCCTTGCGGTCGCTGCGCGGCATGGGACAGCATCACGTCACCTGTTCGCACGCTTGTGCGATTTAGGGTTATGGTGGATACCTCGGCCGGCATGCGGGTCAGCGAACAGACCCTGGCCGCGCTCGAGGAGGCGGCCTCGCAAAAGGGGGAGCGCCCAGGGAACAAGACGGGCAGGACGGCGAAAGCGATCCGGTCGGCGCCGAACGCCGACGCATCCGCCGCAGGCGGAGGACCCGGCTGAAGGCCGCTCTGCTCGGCCGGTCCCGCGGCGGGCTGACCAGCAAGATCCATCTGGCCGCCGACCGGCGCTGCCGACCGATGGCCCTCCTTCTGACCACCGGGCAGGCCGCCGACAGCCCCCAGTTCGTTCCGGTGCTGAGCAAGGTACGGGTCCGCCTGCCCGTCGGCCGTCCCCGCACCCGGCCCGCCGCCGTGGCCGGCGATAAGGCCTACTCGTCTCGCGCCAACCGTGCCCACCTGCGCAAACGCCGCATCAAAGCGGTCATCCCGGAGAAGAAGGACCAGGCCGCCAACCGCAGAAAGAAGGGCAGCCGGGGTGGCAGGCCCCTCACCCACAACGCCGATCTCTACCGCGACCGCAACACGGTCGAGCGGGCCATCAACAGGATGAAGGACTGGCGAGGCATCGCGACCCGCTACGACAAAACGCCCGAGACCTACCTCGCCGGACTCCATCTCCGCGCAGCAACCATCTGGATCAGCAGCCTCCTGAAGCCCACTGATCACAACTGAAGACAGCCCCTAGCGGTCGAGTCGTCGCGGGGCTCCGGGCGGCCAAGTTCTTTGAGCCATCCAACGGCGACAAGCTCACAGCCATACCCAGAACCCCTGGGCCCGCTGATCTTACGAATGACCAGCTCAGACCACGCTTGGAAGGTAGGACAAGCTCATAGCCTGTTCCGCCCCGAAGAGGAGGGATGGGCTGTTCGTCATGACGCTCGTTTGACGCTCTGGGCGCCCACAGGCGGGACAGCGAGCCGAGAAAATGGCCTCTGCCCTGGCCTTTTCTGCGGCTCGCTCAGGCCGACACCTTTCCGATGACGCATCATGTGGAGTGCGTGGCGATCGTGGAGCCTGTCCGAGAGGGCATCTGACGCGTAAATAAGACCTGGTCAGGGTGGGTGCAGGCAGGGTTGGGTGCCCGGTGGCCGTGGTGGGCCGCCGGGTGTCGGGGCTGTCGGTCAGGCCGCGTTCTCGATGCGCTGACCGACGAGGGGCAGGCGACGTCACGGTCTCCTTCCTTCGCGGTATCCCCGCGGCCAGGGGCCACAGTGGGGGACTTGGGACGCTGAGCGCTCAGGCCGCATCACTCGGTCAGCTCGTGAGCGAGAGAGCCGGGCTCTCTCGCTCCAACGCGGGCTTCGCGGCCGCAGTCATCGAAGGGGATGCCCTGGTGGGCAAGCGCAGGGCTCCGGAACGGTGCGTCCTCCTCTTCGCCTCCCGACACCGGTGGCCGCGGGTGCCTGGCTCCACTCGGACGGCCGGCGCCGCCCACAGCAGCGGCACGTGACCGCGCGAGCGCTGTCGGGATCCCCGTCCCCGGCGATCGCGACGGCAGCCTCGAGCCGCAGGGCCGCCCGGCGGCCCTGCGGCTGGGGGGTCACTTCGCCAGGAAGGCGAGGAGCGCGGTGTTGACCTCCTCGGCGTGGGTCCACAGCAGGCCGTGCGGGGCGCCCTCGATCTCCACGTAGTCGGCGGCCGGGAGCGCCTTGTGGAAGGGGCGGGCGGTGCCCTCGACGGGCAGGATGCGGTCGCCCGTGCCGTGCAGGATCAGGGCGGGCACGTCGACGGCCGGGATGTCGGCGCGGAAGTCGGTGTACCAGGTCGACGGCGCGGCAGCGGCGGCGAAGAAGCCGCCGCCCGCGGCGATGTCCCAGCTGCGGCGGACGGCCTCCTCGCTGATCCGGGTGCCGAGGTTCTCGTCCAGGTTGTAGAAGTCCTGGTAGAAGGCGGTGTAGTAGGCGTAGCGGTCCGCCTTGACGGCCGCGACGACACCGTCGAAGAACTCCTTCGGGGCGACGCCGTCCGGGTTGTCGTCGCTCTTGAGCAGGCAGGGTTCCAGCGACGCCAGGAAGGCTACCTTGGCGACCCGGGCGGTGCCGTAGGCGGACACGTACCGGGCGACCTCTCCGGTGCCCATCGAGAAGCCGACCAGGACGGCGTCGGTCAGGTCGAGGGTCTCCATCACGGTGTTGAGGTCGGCGGCGAAGGTGTCGTAGTCGTAACCGGTCGTCGGCTGGCTGGACTGGCCGAAGCCGCGGCGGTCGTAGGTGATCACGCGGTAGCCCGCGTCGAGCAGCACGGCGCTCTGCCGCTCCCAGGAGTGGCCGTCGAGCGGGAAGCCGTGGATGAGGACGACCGGCTGCCCGGTGCCGTGGTCCTCGTAGTAGAGGTCGATGCTGGTGGAGTTCTCCTGGCCCACGGTGATGTACGGCAAGGTCTCGTTCCTTCGTCCGGAGTGACTGGCCGCGCAGGACCACGCACCGTCTCGATGAGGCAGGGCGCTGCACGGACGGCATCGGCCCATCGGCGGCCGACGTCCGTGCGTTCGCGGCGGGGATGGCATCACGCTAGGGCGAGCGTCTCGCCGCCTGTTGTCCTCGAGCGCACCCCTTCTGGCCTGGAAGTGCCATGAAGGGGGCATGTCCCGGCCCGCTGCTGCGCACGGGCTCCGAAGACGTCCGTCACTCGCACCCCTCATGGGCGCGAACAGGCCACAGGTGGTGCACCAACAGAGAGGATGCCTTCACCGGCCGCGCTCAATGTGCTGTTCAAGCCTGCGTGGCCCATCACCGGCTCGGACACCGCCTGCGCCGGTCCGCCCGGCGAAGCGCCTCGGCCGAGGCAGCGTCCCCTTCTCCTGGCGCCACTCGCTCCCAGCACAGGCCGGACCGACCCCGACCTCCCGGCCGCGCCTTCGCCGACGCGTCCAGTTTCGCCCGCGTCATCCCCGAACTGGTCGCCCGTGGCCTGGAAGTTGCGGCGCCGGCGGTGCCCAACCGCAGCCTGCTCGGCGACTCCGCCTACATCGCCTCGATCGTCCGTGACATGACCGGTCATCCTGGTCGGACACTCCTACGGCGGTGCCGTCATTCACCGTCGCCGGAGTGGAGGACGACGTCAGGGCGCTGGTCTACTGGCCGGCTACGCCCTGGAGGAGGGCGAGAGCCTGGGCGAGCTGCTGGCTTCCCCGACTCCGACCTCGCCAACGCGCTCGTCCACGCTCCCTTCCCGATCGAGGGTTCCCCCACTCCCGGCACCGACGTGTCAGTCCGGATCGACAAGTTCCCGTCCATCTTCGCCGGCGACGTCGCCCCCCGCCTCGCCGCCGTCCTCGCCGTCTCCCAACGTCCGCTTGCCGCGCGGGCCTTCACCGAGAAGGCGCCGAAGGCGGCTTGGAAGACCAAGCCCTCCTGGGGGCTGGTCGCTGCAGCCGACCGCACCATCAACCCCGATGCGGAGCGTCACGGCTACCAGCGAGCCGGCATGACCACCGTGGAGGTCGACTCCTCGCACCTGGTGATGCTCGCCTACCCCGAGCGCGTCATCAAGCTGATCGAGGAGGCCGTCCGGGCCACCGCCCACTGAGTCGGCCTGCCCCTCGAGCGGCTGCCGTGGGCCTCGGCCCCGCAGGCCGGCAGCCGCTCATCCTTGACGCGGACGCTCCAGGAGTTGTCCCCCTTTTTTGTCCTCGTTGTAGAACCAGCACACCGCGTACTTCTTGTCTCCGTCGATCTCGTGCTGGAGGTCGGGCCAGATGGTCTCGGCCTCGTTCCACTTGTCGTACGTGACGATCGGGTTGCGGGTGAGGTAGACGTACTGGTCGGCCATCGGGTAGCTGCCCAGCCCCGCCTTCAACGTCGGCGTGAGGCGCAGGAGTTGGGCGGGCGCGTCGCTGTCGCGGAAGGCGGAGACATCGACCGGGACCGTGCTCTGCACCATGAGGTAGCCGATGTTGGCAGCAGCAGGGTCATGCCGTAGCGCTCGCGTAGGGAGAGCAGCAGGTCGATGATCTCCCGGCCGGTCGCGCTGTCGAGGTTGCCGGTCGGCTCGTCTGCGAGGAGCAGGCCGGGACGGTTGATCAGCGCCCTTGCCGTCGCGACCCGTTGCTGCTGGCCGCCGGAGAGTTCGGACGGCAGGGCGTCGGCGCGGGCGGCGAGGCCGACGGCCTCCAGGAGTTCCGTGGCGCGGGCCCGCCGGTCGAAGTCCACCCGGCGGGGCAGCACGGGCGCGAGGACGTTGTCCAGCACGGTGAGCGCGGGCAGCAGGTGGAAGCGCTGGAAGACGAAGCCGATCCGGCGCCGGTGCGCGTCCAGTCGACGTGCCGTCAGCTCTTCGCCGTCGACCTCGATCGTCCCATCGTCCGGTCGGTCCATGCCGCCGACCAGGTGCAGCACGGTGGACTTCCCCGAACCCGACGGGCCGGTGACCGCGACCGCCTCACCGTCGCCGATCTCCAGATCGACGGCGTCCAGGGCGACCAGCCCCGGATACCTGCGGGTCACGCCTCTCAACCTCACACTCACTGCCGCTCCTCCTGCATTGTGACAATGCAGGAGTACATTGTCACAATCCAGGAGGTGTGTACATTGCCGCTGCACCACGCCGTGCTCGCCCTGCTGACCGAGGGAGAGAGCCACGGTTACGAGCTCAAGGGGCGCTTCGAGGAGGCCATCGGCCCGCAGTGGGGCGGCCTCAACATCGGCCACCTCTACCAGATCCTCGACCGGCTGGTCCGCGACGGATTCGTCACCCGGTCCCAGGTGGCGCAGCCGGACCGGCCCGACAAGACCCTCTACCGGCTCACCCCGGCCGGGCAGGAGGAGGTACGGGACTGGGCCACCAGCGCGTGGGTGCGCACGGGCGGGTTCCGCGACGAGCTGTTCCTCAAACTGTTCGGCGCCTGCGCGCTCGGCGCCGAGGCGCTGGACGCGTTCGTCGCGGCGCAGCGCCAGACCTACCTCTCCGAACTCGCCGGGCTGACCCGGCTGCGCCGCACCCACACCGGAGACCCGCTGGTGTCGCTCCTCCTCGACGCGGCCATCGGCCACACCAAGGCCGACCTGGAGCTGGTGGATGGCGCGGCCGAGCGGCTCGCGCCGGTGGCCGGGCGGGGCGCGGCGGCGACCGACGGCGACTCCAAGGAAGTCAGCCGTCGCCCGGCCTGAGCGGGCTCACCTGCGGGACCGACGCCTTGCCCGTGTTGGAGACCTTGCCGCCGCTCCAGGCCACCTTGATCGAAGCGGTTTCGTCGGGCGGGGTGACGAAGACGGCCGCAGGCGTCACGGTGGTCACGCCGGTGGCCGCCGGATTGGTGAACGTCAGCGCCGACCACGCACTGGCGCCGGGCTTCAGCGTCACCGTCGGCTCCTCCTGGCCGGCCCGCTCGGGATCCGGCGTGACCGCCTCGCCCGCGCCGTCGACGAAGGCGATGCCGGGGAAGCCGTAGACCGTGCAGTTACGGCCGGAGACGTTGGTCAGGACGATGGCGAGGTTCTCCTGACCGGCACCGGGATCCTTCGGACCGATGGAGGCACGCAGCTCTGCGGTGCGGCAGCGGGCGGACGGCGCGGTCGTCGCGGGAGACGCGGAGGGCCGCGTCGGGGCCGCTGACGTCGCCGACGCACTCGCCTTCGGGGTGGTACCGGCGACCGGGCCGCTGCCGGTGGCACCGCCGCCCTTGTCGGAGCTCGTGCATGCGGTCAGTACGACGGCCAGGGCCCCGGCCGCTGCCAAGGCCAGGGGGGCTCGACGGCGTCCGGGGTGTCTCGGTTGGCTGGGCAAGCTGCTCCTGACTCGCTCCGCGCGGCGGTCCGGATCACGAGGCCGCCTCGGTCAGGCTAAGGAGGAGCCCGGCAGAAGGCTTGACCGTCTGCGCACGGGCCGGGGCCTGGCAGCGCACGGGCCGGCCACCGCCCGGCCGCCTCCACCACGACTGTCCCCGCCCGGAGCTCGGCCACGGTCGGCCGCCTCGTCCGGTTCGATGAGGACGGTGCCGACGCCGGGGGTGCGGGACCACGCGTTGGACCGGTCCCGCCAGTCCACGATGCCCGCGCCGAGTCCGGTCATGCAGGTCTGCCGCTGGGCGAACACCATGTCGACGACAGTGGGTTCGCCGCCCATGAGCCCGACACCCGGTCCGGCGTGGCCTGCGGCGCTTCCGCCGCGGGCCACGGAAGAGAAAACGGAGGACCGCACAGAGCGTAAGTCACATGACGGATGGCACCGGCGGCCGGGGATCCGAGAGTGGATGCAGGAGACAGTCGCATTCTTTCGGAGGGCTCGTGAGCCTCAGTCCCAGCACACCTCGTCATCCCCGGTCGTCCGACGACGTCCTCGTCACACGCTCGTTCTCAGCACGTCCCCGCCAGCCCTGAGCCGACCCGGCTCCCGTGCCTGAGTGCGTGGGGCCCGTGCCCGTGTGAACCGGCTTCGCCCCGGCCACCGCCGATGTCCCCCAGGCCTTCCCCGCCTGCTCGCCTTGGGCGTCCCCCTGGCCGGCGCAGGTTCTTCCGCTCCGACGCGACGCTCTCAAAGAAGCGTCCGCATGACCGTAACGAGGAGTCATGATGTCCGTCGTACTCTCCACGCTGCCGTTCTCGCCCCCCGAACGGGCGGACTACTGGCACAGCCTGGTCTCCAACACGTTCATACCGTTGGACGTGAGGCTTCTCGAGCGTGAACCTTCGGTGGGGACGATCAGCAGCGATCGGCTCGGCCCGTTGAAGATCACCGTGGTCGAGGCTGGCCCCCAGACGGTTTCGCGCCATAGACGCTTGATCGCCCAGGGCGGAGAGGAGTACATGACCATCTGCTTGCAGCAACGAGGTACGGCGAGGCTCTCCCAGGACGGACGCGAGGCTCTGGTCGAGCCCGGGGCTTTCACCTGCTGTGACACGGGACGGCCCTTCAGGAGAGAGCATCCGGACGACTTTCGCTTCACATGGTTCGGTGTGCCGAAGACGGAGCTCGGCATGTCGGACACCGATCTACGGGCGATCACCGGGACTCTGTTCAGCAGTCATTCAGGTACGTCCGGACTCGTTGCCGGATATCTGACACGTCTGGCCGACCAGGCGGCCGGATTTGACCCGTACACGGGGCGGCAACTCGCGATGACCGCCGTGGATCTGCTGGCGGTGCTGTTGCGCGAACGCCAGGGTCGGCTGGACCCTCATGCGTCGGAAACGGCCCGGGGCATGGTGGCACGCGTCAAGGAGTACATTCTTCGGCACCTGGCCGAACCCGATCTCTCACCGGAGAGGATCGCGGCCGCGCACCACATATCGGTCCGGTATCTGCACAAACTCTTCGAGCCGGAAGGGATCACGGTAGGCCGTTGGATCCACCGCGAGCGCCTGGAGAGGTGCCGACGTGATCTGTCACAGCCTTCGTGGACGGCACCGACCGTGTCGGCAGTGGCGCAGCGCTGGGGTTTTGTGAGCGCGTCCCACTTCAGCCGGGCCTTTCGCACCGCCTATGGCGTGTCACCCCGGGAATGGCAGGCGAGCACTCGACACACGTGAGCAGTGGCCTGCGCTCCCACTCCAGCGCGCCACGCAGCACACTCGTGGCCAGCATGATGGCGGCCTGTGCCCCGCAGTGGAACGGAGGGTGTTGAGCATGACGAAGTCATGGATGGCGCCCCTGGACGCGGACGGCCGTGACGGGAACGCCTGCGGCCCGCAGCTTGGCCGTCAGGGCGGCGGTCATGTCAGGGGTCGTCCCGGAACAGTGAGGGAGTGCCGCCGCCGCGTTCCCGCAGCCCGGAACAGCCTGAGATTACGACCGCCCCGACCACCCGGCTTTCCCTCCTGCGCCCAGGTGTTGACTCGACAGCGCACTGCCGATCATGACCACGAAGCGGATCGATTCCACGGTGCAGCTCGCGCTGGAGATTCGTGAGGCCGGACCGCGCTCCGCGTGATTCGGGCAGACCTTCGCGCGTACGGCTCTCCCGCGTGATACTGGTGGACTCGCCTATTCAACTGTCGCGTGTTGGCCCAGGGCGACGTCGTTCAGTGGATCTGTCGGGGTTGATCACGTGAGCCGGCCAGCACCGCGCAGGCGGCGAGCGCGAGGACGAAGGCGAGGGGATGGCGGCGGCCCTTGGCCCGGCGCGGATCGGCAACCACGGCGAGACAGTCCAGCAGAACCGGGTGTTCCCCAGTCTTGGGAGGCCGGACAGCAGCGAGCTGGCCCAGGCCGGCAGGGATGGGTGAAGATGAGCGGGCAGGCACGGTCTTCCATTTGTGGTGATCAGGGACTCGACACCTCATGATCACCCGGGAGACGGCCTGCATTGATTCTGTCCCCGTCGATGAACTCCGCACCCACGTCAGTCACCTGAACCCGCATCAAGCCGGGCAGGTCCTCTGAACGACATTGCTCTGGCCCCAGACCGAGTGTCCAAGGTCGGTCACGCGAAACGTGGCCGCGCGGGGACCATCACGCGGAGGAGCGGGGGTGGTTCTGGTCGCGCCAGGCCCGAGGTGAGATCCCGTATGCCTGTTTGAACATCTTGCTGAAGTGGGTCGCGTCCACGAAGCCCCACCTTCGTCCTATTGCTGCGATGGTCCGCAGTCGGCCGTTCGGGCCGGCCAGCTCTCGCCTGCATTCGGCCAGGCGATGTGTACGGATCCAGTCTCCGAGGCTGATGCCCGAGCGGGACAGCACCGCGTAGAGATGCCGTACGGAGATGCCGTGTGCGGCGGCGATCCGTGCCGCCGACAGATCGGGATCAGCCAGGTGCGCCCGGAGATATTGAGTGATCCGCAGGCTGAGTGTCGCCTCCAACGGTGCTCTGGCCAGGCTGGAGTTGCCGTGCTGGGACGCCAGGGCGGCGCGGAGCAGTTCGATGCTGGGTTGCACGACGGCGTCGGCGTGCACGCCCTGGTGCAACTCGTCGGTGACGGCCAGTTGGGAGAAGTATGGGAAGGCGAGGCGCGCAACGGGGTTGTCGGATCCCAGGGGGACCGCGGTGATGTCCCGGAGCAACCGGTCGGGGAGCGCGAGTGCCGCGCGGGGGAAACGGATGAAGCGGTAGTCGACTCCCTCGTCGAAGAGATGTGTGTAGGGAGCGATCGATTCGTAGACGGCGAATTCCCCCGGCCTCAGCAGGCACTCGCGACCGTTTTGCACCACCACGCTGCTGCCCGTCATCTGCACACCGAGAGTGACGGCCGGCTCCTCGTCCTTCCGGGCGAGCCGCTCCGTCCGGCGGAGGGTGACCGCGGTCGCCCGCGCCGAACAGATCCTGATGGGCCCGACGGTGCCGAGCCCTATGCGAACGGAGATGTCCTCAGCCGCAGGACGGTGGTCGATATCGACTGCCACCATGGATTTCCACACCGCGTTGCGGACCACTTCCTCGCGGTCCCGCGGCGGTATGAACGCGGTGTCCAGGACCGGGCTCATGAGGCAGACCTTCGTCTGCGTCGGTCGCAGAGCCGGCCTGGCAGTACCTCGGCCCGTTCCCCCACAAGTCCCCCTCGACACGGACGGTTCAGACATCAGTTTGGCCGGATTCGATCTCGCCGCGCAACGGCTTCGGCAGACGCACACAGGACCCTCACCTGATGCGGCGTCACCTTGAGGCGGTGCACTACTGACAAAGTTCCCTGCACGGATGACAAAGTCCGAAACCCACGATGACCCTAAGGTCCATGGGCTAGGCCACAGAAACGTAGCTGTCCAGCAGGCGTCGACGCGCATAGATCAAACTCCATACTGAAAGGAAGCAATAGGCATGCGCAGAACAGGTAAAAGCAAGGCACTTCTCGCGACAGGGACCATGATGGCGGCCCTACTGGGAGGAGTGATCACCGCTGCCCCAGCCCACGCAGCAGACGGGGTGTGCACCGGATCCGCCACCGTCCAGAACGGGTCGACCGGCCTGCACTTCGTGTACCCGATCAACGTTGCGAACAACACGATTTACTGCTACCTGCAGTACGGGCACACCGGTGCCGGGGTCAGAGCCCTGCAGAAGAACATGAACAGCTGCTACGGCAAGAGGCTCGAACTTGACGGCATCTTCGGGCCGGCCACCAGAGAGGCTCTCCGAGACGTTCAGAGCAGGATCGGCGCGGCGGTTGACGGCGTCTACGGCCGCGAGACCCTGGGCAAGATGAAGTGGGCCCGCTACAGCAACGAAACCGGCGCGCGGTACGACTGCGTCTGAGGACCTGCGCAGGGCCCTCGATGGTGTCCCGCCACGTGGTGTAGCCGATCAAGCAAGCGGAACACCCAGGTCGCGGCCCTGATCGCCTTTGCCGGTGGCCCTGTCGGGGGTCACGGAGCCGGGAGCGGCGATGACTGCCGGGCGCTCCATGGCGGGACATGCCCGCTGGGCCCGGACCGGAGGAGACGGGGCATGATCGGCTACACCACGACAGGGGACGTGACCTTCTGGCGACCGGCGCCCTTACCGCCGGTCTCCTCGGCGGCGCTGTTGCCGTCGCTCCATCGGCGGCAGGGTGGACATACGTCGGGCACTGCTCGGGCAACTCACCCATCTCCTACACGGCCCGCTCCTCGCAGCAGATCAAGGTCCCGCACACGATGTACCAGAGGCTCAAGAATGTGCGCTGCTGGATGGACTACGGCAGCACCGGAGACGGTGTCAGGATCCTTCAGCTCGCCCTCAAGTCGTGCTACGGGCGCTCCATCACGGTCGACGGCCAGTTCGGCCCGGACACACGAGACGCCCTCAAGTACGCCCAGAGTCAGGAGAGGATCACTGTTGACGGGCTGTACGGCGAGGAGGGGTTCTACAACCTGAAGTGGCCGCGGTACACGCAGGCCGGGGCGCGCAACGGCTGTGCCAGTCACAGCTAGCTCCGGCCCTTCCTGACGGAGGTCGACAGAGTCGGCAGCCGGTCCTCGCGCCGTCGGGCCGGACGCGCGAGCGCGGCCCCGCACTGTGGCGTGCCCTCGCCGACGGAGGCTGGGGCACGTCCGTCTTCCGGCCGACGAGGCAGCTCGCCGTGGCCTTGCCGCCGGTCGACGTTGTCAGAGTGCGTGCGGTGACCCACCGGGCGCAGTAAGTGAGTTCATCCACCGAAGGGAACACTATGCAGATGCGCAATCGCCGTCGCCTCGCGGCATTGGCCACCACAGGAGCCACCCTCACTGCCATGCTCGGGGCAGCGGCTGTCGCGGCTCCCGCGGCGTCGGCTCACGGCTCCTACCGGCACTGCACGACCTCGAAGTCGCTGTTCGCGGCCAACAACTCGGACTACCGGGTGGCGATTCCCTTCGGGTACAACGAGAGCACCCTCACCGCCACGTGCTACCTCACGAACGGCGACTCGGGCGCCGGCGTAAAGGTTCTACAGAGGGCCCTGAACAAGTGCTACTCGGCGGGTCTGACGGTCGACGGCGCCTTCGGCGACCTGACGGAGGCCGCGCTGCGAAGAGCTCAGAGCGCGTCCGGCGCGACCGTCGACGGCGAATACGGCCCCAACACACTGGAGCACATCGGATGGCCGACCTACCGCCAGAGCACGGGGCAGTTCGTGAACTGCTACAAGTGGGCCAACATCCAGATGGTGCTCTGACCCCGCCCTCCTGACCACCGCATGAGCGCGGGCCTTCCCTCGCGACAGAGGGCAGGCCCGCGCGCGTCACCGGAGCGCCCTCCCAGTCCTCCGCAACCTGCTCGCTGAGCTTTCCTGGCTCAAGCCCTCACCCCGGCCCGCCCCCGCGCCGCCTCCTACTGCCCGAGCAGCTGACGCGCGACGCCTTCCCGCCCCGCCACCAGCACCGGCGACCCCCAGGTGAAGGCCT
The DNA here is from genome assembly GCF_055591025.1 of Streptomyces sp. NPDC041784. Lineage (NCBI taxonomy): Bacteria > Bacillati > Actinomycetota > Actinomycetes > Kitasatosporales > Streptomycetaceae > Streptomyces > Streptomyces sp. NPDC041784. The sequence continues at coordinate 18,919 of NZ_JBVJAB010000046.1, read as the reverse complement.
CACCGCCGTGCCCCAGCACGGCACCACCCCTGGCCCGTACGGGCGCGATGCCCGCCGCCACGTCCCACGCCTTCGGGTTCAGGCAGACGCACGCGTCCAGCCAGCCCTCCGCGACGCCGACTAGGTCGAGGCTCATCGCGCCATGCATCCGGACGCGGTACGCCTCCCCGTACAGGAGACGGAGGAACTCACCGGCCGCGGGCGACCGCCCGTTGCCACCGGTCCCGGTGATCCCGACAACGGCACGTGCCAACTCGCCCGCACTCGACGGAAGTCCATCGCCGGTCGTCGTCTCAGCGGTGCCGTCCGTACTCCACTGCCGCCCGAGCGAGGGAGCCGAGACCACGCCGATGACCGGCTCGCTCTCCTTCACCAGCGCCAGCGAGACGGCGTAGACCTGTCCGGCTTGATGCGGGTTCAGGTGACTGACGTGGGTGCGGAGTTCATCGACGGGGACAGAATCGATGCAGGCACGTCTCCCGGGTGATCACGAGGTGTCGAGTCCCTGATCACCACAAATGGAAGACCGTGCCTGCCCGCTCATCTTCACCCATCCCTGCCAGCCTGGGCCAGCTCGCTGCTGTCCGGCCTCCCAAGACTGGGGAACACCCGGTTCTGCTGGACTGTCTCGCCGTGGTTGCCGATCCGCGCCGGGCCAAGGGCCGCCGCCATCCCATCGCCTTCGTCCTCGCGCTCGCCGCCTGCGCGGTACTGGCCGGCGCGAAGTCCCTTGCCGCGATTGCGGAGTGGGCCGCTGACGCACCACCCGCCGTCCTCACCGCTCTCGGCGGCCCCGGTCGTGAACCGTCCGGACCCACCGCTCCGGCCGAGGCGACCATGCGCCGGGTCCTGCAGCGCGTCGACGGGGACGCCCTCGATGCCGCAATCGGTACCTGGCTCGCCGCGCGTGATCCCGACCGACCACTCCCCGGCAAGGACACAGCCGAGCGGCTCCGTCGCTCACTCGCTGTGGACGGCAAGACCGTGCGCGGAGCCCGTCGGGCCGACGGCACCCAGGTCCACCTGCTCGCCGCGATGACCGATGCCGGCCTGGTCACCGCCCAGCGCGAGGTAGACGGCAAGACCAACGAGATCGCCGTCTTCCGACCGATGCTCGCCGAGCTCGAACTGACCGACACGGTGGTCACCTTCGACGCCCTGCACTCCCAGTTCGCCCACGCCCGCTTCCTGGTGGAGAAGAAGAAGGCCCACTACATCGCGGTGATCAAGGCGAACCAGCCGCTGCCGCACCAGCACCTGAAGAACCTGCCCTGGCGGGACGTGCCGCTGCTGGACAAGACCCGCGCCACCGCGCACGGCCGCGACGAGATCCGCCGGGTCAAAACCTGCACGGTCACCCGTGGCCTCGCCTTCCCGCACGCCATGCAGGCCGTGCAGATCGTGCGGCGCCGCCGAATCGTCACCACCGGCAAGGTCACCCTGGAACGCGTCTATGCGGTCACCGACCTGACGGCCAGCCAGGCCGAAGCGCCGGAAGTCGCGCACCGCGTCCGCGCACACTGGGGCATCGAGAACAAATCCACCATGTACGCGACACTTCCTGGAGTGAGGACGCCTCACGCGTGCGTACCGGCAACGCACCCCGGGCCATGGCCAGCCTGCGCAACCTCGCCCTCGGAGCCCTCCGCCTCACTGGACGCACCAACATCGCCGCGGGACTTCGCCACCACGCGCGCGACGCCACCCGCGCCCTGGTCACACTCGGCATCACGTGATCAACCCCGACAGATCCACTGAACGACGTCGCCCTGCTTCCGATGCGGAGGGCCGAATAGGTGAAGCGCGTCGTAGTTCGCGTGCCTTCCGGTCGTTCATCGCCAGCAGTCTCGAGATCCTGTCCGCAGCGATTCCGCGATGTTCCCGCATGCCTGAGCGAAACGAGGCCGCCTTGAATCTCCCCAAGACGCTCGCCACGATCAGTTGCGCCGCCCTGGCTTCGGTCATCTTCGGCGCCGGCGGTGCCCACGCGGAAGGAGACGGCGGGCTACTCTCCCTTCTCGGCAACCCGTCGATTGTGCTTGCTTGCTTCCCCGCGGGGCAGGTCGGTCAGGGCAACACCTTCACCGGCACCCAGAACATCTCCTGCAGCCAGTCCGCCTCCGCTACGTCGACGACCCCGCCAGCCGTGAACGGTTTCACGGACCACGAAGTGGTGTCGAGTCCGTTCAGTGTTCCCGGGGGAGGACAGTCCCTCACTTTCTCTCAGGCGTGCCCAGACGGTAAGACCGCCATCAGTGGGGGGCACCGGATCGACGACTTCGGCATGGGGATCGCCGAGACATCGGCTCCCACAGCCGGCAACACCGGGTGGGAGTGGCGCATTAGGAACAACGACGATGAGACGATCAGCGGGACCGCGTACGTGACTTGTGCTGTGGTCACCAGCTGACGGAGGAACGAGAGGACGGCAGCCCGTACTGCTCTGTGGCGCAAAATCTCCTCCGGTTCCGGTTGCACTCGCTTCGTGTTCCTGAACCGTGAGGCTGGCTGGTCGCTTTGGATCACTGAGCTCTTTCAGCGCTGCCGCTCCAGAGTGAGCACGGCCGCGCAGATTGACGACATTCGCTTCGGACTGCACCGGAACCTGCGGAAGATCCGCCAGGACTTCAGTCGTGCGAGCCGGGCTCGCTCGCGCACGCCGTGATCGGCGCGGAGCGGACCGTCGAGCGCTACTTCCGCGCGTACGGCCCGTCCCGGCGCCTGGACACCCTGACCGCGCACGGCCTGCGCCTCTCCGGCCGCGACGAGGAGGGCGGAGTGCGCATGGCCGAACTCCCCGGCCACCCCTTCTTCCTGGCCTCCCTCTTCCAGCCGGAACTCTCCGGCGACGGCTCACGCCCGCACCCGATGGTCACGGCGTGGGCCCGAGCCGCCGTCGAACACGCACGTCAGCCGCCTGAGCCGAGGGGTCCGGGGGGGGTTGTCAGTGGGGGCTGTTACGTTCTGTGACGTGACCGAGCACGCTCTGCGCATCCTGCGCCAAGACCCGCCCCTGGCCGAACTGGCCGCGTCCCCCTTCGACTTCGACGTGAGCCGCGCCGCCCGCGGCCATGTCGAGCCGGTCCGCCTCGCCTCCGGCGGACCGCTGGAGGCCGTCGCGGGCACCGGCGCGGGCGGTACGTACTTCGTGTGCGCGGACGGCTCGATGCTGTACGCCGACTCGGAGGGCGGGGCCGGGATCATCGGCTCGAGTGTCGACGAGGCGCTGGAGACGGTGATCGGTCTGCCCGGCTGGTTGGACTTCGTGGATCTCTCGCCGGCCGACGGGGAGCAGGCGATTCTCGCCCGGTTCGCGGAGCAGGAGGCGGAACTCCGCGAGTACCACGACCTCGACGAGGCCCGGGCCGAACTCCGCGCCACCCTGGGCCTTACCGAGCGCTCCCCGGTGGAGCTGGTCACCCGGCTGCACGCCGCGCTCCTGCGCACCGAGCCCGACTTCCTGCTGCTCACCGAGGAGGAGGGCTTCGCCTACCGGCTGCTGGACGAGCACCCGCGTCCGCCGCTGTGGGAGCCGGTGCTCGCCCGAGGACGCGAGGATCTCGCCCGGTTGCGGGCGGATGACCGCGCGGCCTGGGATGCGGTGGCCGACGACCCCGTACGGCGCCGGCTCGCCCTGCGGGCCGTGCAGTTCGACCGTGCCGACGGGGACCTGGAGCTGCTGAGGCATCTGCTGCGGCGGGAGAGGGAGTCGTCGATGACGGACGAACTCCGGCTCGCCGCCGTCCTCGTGGGGCGGCACGGGGACGTCACCGATCTCGCGCTACTGGAGGAGGTCCGGAAGACGGACTTCGACACCCATTGCGGCCTCAGCGAGATGCCCGGACCGGGCGCCGGCGCCGCCGAGCTGGTGAGCTGGGCCGAGGAGCTGGACGACGCGATGTTCTGCACGGATCCGGCGGACGAGCCGCTCGCCACCTGGACCGAACTCGCCCTGGACCAGGGGATGACCGAACTGGCCCGGGTGGCGCTGATCCGCGCGCTCGACGAGATCTTCCTGGACCAGAGCACGCTGCGGCGCCCCGGTGATCCGTCGCAGCTGGAGACGTCACAGCTCAGCTGGCTCGCCCGCGAGCTGGAGCGGGCGGGCGACCTTCCCCAGGCCCTGCGGGCCCAGCGCCTGTGTGCCGCCCTCCAGGAAACGGCGTGGGACCGCGTCTCGGAGCGGCGGGACCAGGCGCGACTGGAGCGCCTGTGCGGGCAACTCCCGCGAGCGATCAGCACGTTGGCCGCGATACGCGGGCTCCTGGCCGACCCGGGCGACGACTCCCTGCGGCACTGGACCCGTGTGAACTTCGGCCGTTTCATCGCCGAGGAGCACTACGCCCTGGCCCGGGCCCTCGCCGACGCGAGCCACACCGACGCGGGCCTCGCCGAGGAGGCCCGCGCCCTGCTCACCGCCGCCGACGCGATACTCGGCGAGCTCTCGGAGTTCCCCGCGAAGTGGGTCCGGGAGCTCGCCGAGGAGACCGCCGAGCGAGTGCGGGACGTCAGCCCCTGAGTCAGCGGCCGACCGGGATCGCGGGCGCCCGGTCCGGCAGGAACCCGTGGGCTCGGCGGGCCAGGTGGTCGGCCTTGTAGCGGTCGACCTCCCGGTGCTGCCTCGTCCCGCAGCAAGAGCATCGGTAGGACATCATGAAGCCCGCACAGTCGGCGCAGATTCGTGTGCTGTCCCCGGACCGCAGGCCGGGAAGCGCGCGCTCGTCGCCGCAGCTGGGGCATGTGCCGCGGGCAAGGAGGGCCTTGTCGTGGCAGGTGCGGCAGACGTGGCCATCGGGCCAGCGGGCGGCGAACCAGGCGTGCCGCCGACAGCGGGCGCAGGTCCTCTTGTGCCAGCGCTCGCACTCTTCCGGGGTGTAGGTGGGGCTCATGCGTCGGGCAGAATTCGGGACGGCCGGGGTCGCAGTCTCGCGACCGTCGACGGCGGGGCCGGAACGTCACCAGTCGCGGTCTTGCGGACCCCAGCGTTCTCGGCAGTTGTCGCGACCAAGTCGGCCGGTGTGCAGGCGTGACAAGGACTCCCCACTACCCCTCGCCAAACGCTACGGTCACAAGGCGCTCTGACTCCCGATGTCGCTGATCAGCGGCCTCAGTCTCACGCCGCCCGGCCGCGATGCGCATACCGTCGCCAGTTCGCATCCAATGCAATTGGCGGCGCTTGTAGTTGAGGTAGAGGAAATCCCGGTGAGATTGATCTTGCTGGGGGGTGCACCTGCTTCGCGCGGCCACGCGGTGAGGTCCAGCTGGGCGCCGCCGTGCTCCGCCGCCAGTCCGTCGTGATCTCCTTTGCCCCTGATTGCCCAATGGGCCGGGTACGATGCGGCGCATGGCATGATTGGTGCCGTCGGCCGCACGCGTTGCGGCGGGCAGGGTGGTGTGCACGTGGCAAGGGAGAACATCGTGGCCGAACCCAAGGATGTTCCCCGGATAGCCTGCCCGGGCGCCGTGACCGAGGCCCGCCATGGAGAGTAGCCACGGCACCCTGCGCCCATCCGAACCCGGTGGGCCCCTGGTGGGTCGGGAGGCGGAGGTCGCCCGCCTCCTGGAGATCGTCGAGGGCCGCGGCGAACCGCGGATGCTGATCCTTCTCGGCGAGGCCGGCAAGGGCAAGTCGCGGCTGCTGGCGTTCGCCGGCGACCATGCGCGGGACAGCGGAACGCTCGTCCTGGCGTCCCAGGGCATCGAGACCGAGTCGCAGCAGTCCTTTGCCGCCCTGCACCAGTTGCTCCTGCCCGTGCTGTCCGACGCTGCCGCGCTGGCCGACCATCTGCGCAAGGCGCTCGAGACGGCGTTCGGTATCGCTCCCGCCGCGGGACCGCCCGAGCCCATGCTGCTGCGTGTGGCCGTCCTGACGCTGCTCAGCGAGGTCTCGGACCGGCAGCGCGTCCTGCTGGCCCTCGATGACGTCCAGCACTTCGACCGGGACTCCCTCGACCTGCTCGGTTTCGTGATACGCCGCATCACGGCACAGGACGTATCCGTGCTGCTGACCGCACGCGGGCAGACGGCCCCCGCCGGGGTTCCGGCAGACCTGCCCACCGTTGTGTTGGGGCCGCTGACCGAACAGGCCGCGGCCGAACTCGTGGACGCCCAGCCGCACGCACCCACCGGCCGGACACGGAGCGAACTGCTGCGGCAGGCCGGCGGAAACCCGCTGGCCATCATCGAACTGAGCCGCGTGGCCGGAACGAGCGGCACGGGCATGCTGCCCGGTGGCGGACTGCCGCAGACGGAGCGCATCCAGGAGCTGTACGCCGCGCGGCTGCGCGGTCTGCCGGAGGTGACGCAGCGGCTGCTCCTGTACGCCGCGGCTTCGCAGCACGAGGACCTCGCCACGATCATGGCGGCCGCGGGCGTCGGCCCGGATCTCTCTGCATGGGCCCCGGCCGAGGAGGCCGGCCTCGTGGCCATCCTCGACGGGCAGGTGCTCTTCCGGCATCCGCTGGCACGCACGGGCTGCTACCACGCGGCGCCGGCCTACCTCCGGCATCAGGCACACCGGGATCTGGCGACCGCCCTCACGGACGACCCGGCCCGCCGCGCCTGGCACCTGGCCGCCGCATGCGTCGGCCACGACGAGTCGGTGGCGGCGGCCCTTGAGGACACCGCCGAACTCGCCGAGCGGCGCGGCGGCTTCTACGCGGCGGCCCAGGCGCTGCAGCGGTCCGCCGAGTGCAGCCCCGCGACCGCCGACCGGGCGCGCCGGTACGTGAAGGCGCTGCATGCCGCCGTCAACGCCGCCGACCCCTCGTGGGTCAGCGAGCTGTACGACAAGGTCACCGCGCTGACGGAGGACCGGGACGTGCTGGGCATGGCGGCCTGTGGCGCGGGCATGGCCCTGTCGCTGTTCGGTTATCAGCGCCAGGCGTTCCGGGTGCTGATGGCTGCGCTGGAGCCGGATCCCCCCAAGTCCGGCATGACCGTGTTCGCCGTGGCCAGCGTGCTCGGGGCAGTCGCCTACCAGTCGGGACTGGCCGAGGTCGGGCGCCCGGCCGCCGGCGTGCTGGACGAGGCCGGGGCCATGCGCCGCGACACGCCCTACTCCGAACTGGCGACGAGTGACAGCTGGGCCGCCGTGCGGGCCGTGACCTTGGCCGCGGCCGACCCGACCGACGCCACCGAGTTGTTGCGGGGTGTCCGTCGGCGGGCGGGCGCGCCGGAGTCGGCGACCAGTGTCGCGGAGATGACCCGCGCCCTCGGGATCGGCGGGGTGGCCTGGTATGCCGACGAGTCCGACCTGTGTGTCGAAACGTTCCGCCAGGTGTACGCCCTGCTCAGCGCATACGGTGCCATGGGCCCTGGCGTGCCCACGCTCACGGCGATGGCCGGGGCGCTGATCGACACCGGCCGGTGGGCTGAGGCCGACGAGCATCTGGAGAGGACCGCGGCGCTGGCGGCGGTGCACAAGCTGAGGCATGTGCAGATCGACGTCGAAGCGCTGCGGGCGACCCTGCGGGCCCTGCGCGGCGGGACCGCCGGCATGACGGCGGACCCGGCCTGGACGGCGGTCGGCCTGGAGGAGAACCGCGCCACCCACGCACGCATCCTCCGGGCCGCCGGTACCGCCGCCGGGGCGGCCGGTGACTTCGACGGCGCGTTCCGGCAGTTCCGGTCCCTGTTCGAGGAGGACGGCACGCCTGTGCACTACTTCCTGTCACCGCGGTCGGTCGCCGACCTCGCCGTGGCCGCCCAGCGGACAGGCCGGCAGGAGGAGGCGGCGCACGTCCTCGGGGTGGTACGCGCCGCAATGGGGCCGCGCCCGACGACCCGGATGACGCTGCTGATGCACCACGCCGCCGCGCTGGCCGGCGATCCGAAGGTCGCCGAACACCACTTCCGGCTCGCCACGGTGAACCCGGTGGGCGATCAGTGGCCGCTGGCCCGGGCGCAGGCGAGGTTCCACTACGCGCAGTGGCTACGCAGACGGCGGCGCCCCCTGGAGGCCCGCCCGCTCCTGGCCACCGCGCTCGAGTCGTTCACCCGGCTCGGCGCGTCCGCCCTGGCCGAGCAAGCCCGCGCCGAGCTGCGGGCGAGTGGCGTGGCCATCGCCCCCGCCCAGGCCGACCCGCTGGCGGAACTGACCGCCCAGCAGCGCCAGATCGTACGGATGGCGGCACGAGGGCTGCGCAACCGGGAGATCGCGGAGCAGCTGATGCTCTCCCCGCGCACGGTCAGCACGCACCTCTACAACGTGTATCCCAAGCTGGGTGTCAGCAACCGCAACCAGCTCCGCGATCTGTTCGACGACCTGTGAGCCCCAAGGCGAGTCACCGGAGGCGATACGGTGGCCGTTCGGCGGACGATCGCTCGCGACGATGGAAGGAACGTGAGTCGTTTGAACTCCGAGCCCGTGAGGAGGCGAGACGAGCCGGAATGCCCTGCCGTCGTCCTCGATCCCCTCGTGCAACGGCTCGTGGATGCCTCCGCCGCACCGCCCTACCTGCACCAGCTGGGTCCGGCCGACGGACGCGAGGCACTGCTGGAGCTCCAAGGCCGTACGCTCGACGACCTGGGCCTGGACGCCGAGTTCCTGGTCGCACCGGTGGGCCCCTGCGGGCTCGTCGGCTTCTGGTTGTTCCGGCCGACGGGGCCGGCGCCGACGGGTCCCCTTCCCGTGGTCGTGTACCTGCACGGCGGCCGGTGGATGCTGGGCGACGCCCGGACACACGCACGCATGATCGGCGAGCTGACGGCCGCGAGCGCCGCCGCCTTCGTGGTGCCCGAGTACAGCCGCACCCCGGAGGCCCGCTACCCGGTCGCGCTGGAGGAGTCGTACGCGGTCCTGACCTCGGTGGTCGAGCAGGCCGACGCCCTGGGGCTGGACGGTCGCAGGCTGGCGCTGGCCGGCGACTGCGTCGGCGCGACCATGGCCACGGCGCTCACCATGATGGTCAAGCAGCGGGGAGGCCCGCGTATCCGCGCCCAGCTGCTGTACTACCCGATGACCGACCCACACGCCGCCACCCCGTCGCGGGACCGGTTCGCCTCCGGCTACCTCCTGACGCGTGAGGCTTTGGACTGGTACTGGCGCGAGTACACCGACGACGCCCGCGAACTCGCCGAGCCCACGGCCGCGCCGCTGCGGGCGACCCCGGCGGACCTCGCGGGACTGCCCCCTGCCCTGATCGTGACGGCGGAGGCGGACGTCGTACGGGACGAGGGCGAGCAGTACGCCCGCCTGCTGCGGCAGGCCGGCGTCCCGGTGACCGCCGTCCGCTACCTGGGGACGGTCCACGACTTCGCGTCCCTGAATCCGCTGCGGGACAGCCCGCCGACGCGGACGGCGATCAGACAGGGCGGCCACTTCCTCAGGGATGCTCTCGCCGACCGTCGCTGAGGCCGGGCTCGACGCGACGGCGGAGACGGACCGTCAACATACTGATGGTTCCGAAGCCGGCCGCTTGCGAGGGTGAGGGGCGTAAGGCCGCCTCCGGCGGCACGTCCTGCACGGTACGAGGGTCGCCGAACTCCTCTACGCCGGAGCCCTGGCAGCCCCCGGTGCCCTTCCACCCAAGCCGGACACACGCGCCTGGCAGGCTCGTCGGGGCGGGAGGAGGGCGGATCCCATGACGCCGGACGCTCTGCTCCAGACGCGGGTACTGGCGCGAAGCCTTGTCCCGGACCTTCGGCGCCGTGAACATGACCGTTCCCGACGAGGTGTACTCCGGCCCGATCCGTACAACGTCGTTCGGCCGGCTCCAGGCCGTCACCCGCCACACACCAGGGAGCCGATGGTCCATAACGTCGTGGACATGCTCGGCGTACCGACCGGCGAGTTGCTCGGCCGGGCGAGCGAGGACACGCCCGGCGGGAACCGGGCGCTGCTGATGCACAAACTGTTCGAGAGCGCGGGACTCATCGATACCTGAATCCGGTGCTTCGTTCTTTCTCGGGCTAGATTCCATGCATTCCTCGGCAAGGTGCACCCGACGCGGAATTTTACGGTTATTCGCAGTGAATCCGCCCATGCAGCCATTGTTGGGGAATGAAATGATGCGTCCTCTTCCCTCGGTCATGTGCTTGGTGACAGTGCACGTCAGCGTCCCGGACGAGCTGCCGGTCCCGCTACCCGCGGAGCTGCACTACGACATGGCCGACCCCTACGCCGTCCGACTTTCCATCGGTGCGCCCACGGCCGGACCCGTTCACTGGGTGTTCGCCCGCTCGCTGCTCACGGAGGGCATGCGCCGGTCCGCGGGTACCGGGGACGTACTGGTGATTCCCCGGCACCGTTGCCATCCGGACTCCGTGCGCATCGTCCTGAGGTCCGCCGCCGGCCACGCACTGGTCGACGTCGCGGCGTCAGCGGTCGACGCGTTCCTGCGGCGGACGGTCTCGCTCGTTCCTCCAGGGACGGAGACCCTTCACATCGACATGGACCGTGCCCTCGCCGAGCTCACGGGCAGGCGGGACTGAGCCGGGCGCCCCTACGTGCTCATCGCGTCGGGGGACTCCTCCGTCTCGGGCACCACGGGACCCGCGGCGGCGTCGAAGGCACGGGTCACCTCCGGTGCGGTGCCCTTCACGAGCAGGCTGCGGGCCCGTTCCTCGTGACGGCGGTCGGTGGCAGTAAGCCGGCTGTGGTGCTGGGCGAGATGCTCCGACCGCGAGGCGACCAGGTAGTTCTCGATGAACCGCTCCGGATCCTTGCCGTCCTGGTAGAGCCCCCATGTGAGGGCTCCCGTGCGCCGGCGTGAACGGGCCACATGGTCCATGCAGTCGGTGAAGGCGGCCCTGTTCCCGGGGTCGACCCGGTAGACGACGGAGACCAGAACGGGGCCGTCGGCCGGTCCGGGCTCGAACACCAGCGGCGGAACGGGCCAGATCCCAACAGGAAGGTGAGGCCGAGCAACGACTGGGGAGTGAGCGTGTCCGCGAACGCCAGCACGGTCAGCACGGTGGAGACGGCGAGCATGGCGAACTGCGCGGCCAGCAGCACCCTCCGGCGGTCGTAACGGTCGGCCAGCACGCCCGAGGGCAGGGCCAGCAGCACGACGGGGAGACCGGAGGCGGTCTGAACGAGCGTCACCAGGGCCGCATCGTGCCCGATCAGCAGCCACTGGGCGCCCACGGTCTGCATCCAGCTGCCGATGTTGGAGACCAGTTGCGCGATCCACAGCGCGCGGAAGACTCGCGCCGCGAGCGGTGCCCAGGCCGAATCCGGCGCCGGGCGGCGTTCTTTGGGTGGCGGTGTGGTGCTCATGCTGGTCCATTCCGGAGGGAGGACGCGGACACCTCGCATCCGGCGGTGTCTCAGGTGCCTTGCGGGCAGCGGCCGCCGGGCGTTTGCAGTGCGGGACGAGGCCTGTGCCGATGCACACGCCGCCACTCGGCCGCAGTGCGCGGCCTCCCGGACGACGGAAGGCGTCGGCCCCTCACCCGTGATCCGGATGAGGAGCCGGCGCCACGATCACGACTGCGGCCTGGTCCAGGCTTCGTCGGTGGCCGAGAGGCGATGGGTGGCCATGGAGGCCACCGCTAGCAGCAGCAGCGCCAGGCCCAGGGTGAGGGCGAGGTCGGTGTGCAGCAGGAGCGCGGCACCCGCGAGGGCGCCGAGGAACATGGCCAGGACGGACAGGATCCGCCTGCCTGGCCGGGTTGCCGCCCCGCCGGCCGGGGTGGAGTCCGCGGCCAGTCCGGTCAGGGTGAGGGTCAGCACGGTCGTGGTCAGGTCGGGGACACCGAGGCGGCGGGCGACAGCGTTCTGCAGTCCCATGGCGAGGCCGAGCAGCACGATCAGGGTGTACTGGACCGCGGTGGTCACCTTGTCGTGCGAGGCCGCTGCCGTGATGACGGCCGCGGCGACGAGCACGGCCTGCAGTGCCGTGGTGATCGTCAGCAGCCGCCCGCGGTGCGCCGCGAACCGGGTGCCGAACCGGCCTCCGCCAGCGCGCCTGCGAGGAACGCGGTCATCGAGACGATGGAGGCGAGCGCGGACAGGCCCTTGGCTCCCGCCAGGGCGAACCCCAGGAAGACCACGTTGCCGGTCATGTTGGCGACGAAGACGTGCCCGAGCGACAGATAGCTCACGGCGTCGACCAGACCGGTGACCACGGTCAGCGTCAGCATGAGCGGTGGCAACGGGCCGTGCCGGTCTCCCCTGGACGGGGCCAGCGTGCGGGCCGCGTCAGTCAGCAGCTTGGACATGCGGAGTTCTCCGGCCGGGAGCGGGCGGGCGGCGCAGTACCACTCGGGTGAGCAGCCCGCTGGCCGGGCCGAGCACGACGGCCGCGACGGAGACCCACAGCGGCCAGGGGGTCAGCCCGAGGACGTGGTCGGCCGATCAGCGGCCGGGGCCGGTCAGCGCCAGCACCGCGGAGACGACGACGAGGACCAGCGGGTACTCGTATCCGTCGTTCTGCACCCAGAGCCCGTTGTGCCATTTGACGGTGCCGGCGACCGTCATCACGCCCATGGCGGCCATCGCCGCCGCGGGTGTGAGCAGTCCGGCCGTCAGGAACAGGCCGGCGCCGATCTGGCTGGCGCCCGCGACGAGGGCCGTGAGCCGGCCGCCGCGGAAGCCGTCGTGCCGGAACTCCTCGGTTCCGCCCGCCAAGCCATTGCCGCCCAGCCGGAAACTGACCTTCTGCACTCCGTGCCCGGCGACGAGAAGGCCCGCCACCAGCCGGAGAACCAACAGTCCGGTGTCCATCCTGTTCCTGACGTTCCGTCGATGACCGTTTGAAGAGGTCAGCCGGCCGCGTGGGCGCCGATGACGGCCTGCGCGTAGACGACGCCGAGGCCGTAGGTACCGCCGTTCTCCTTCACCACATCCATCACGGCGCCGTACGTCTCCGTACGCGCCCAGTCACGCTGGAGTTCCAGCAGTACCTGCACCCAGGTCACCGGAACCGCTCCGGCCTGGATCATTCGCTGGATGGCGTGTTCGTGGGCCTGCGGGGTGACGCCACCGGACGCGTCGGTGACCACGTAGACCTCGTAACCCTGCGCGAGGGCGGAGAGCACGGGCAGGACGATGCAGACCTCCGTCCACAGGCCGGCGATGACGAGCTTCTTGCGGCCGGTGGCCTTGACCGCCTCGACGAAGGCGAGGTCCTCCCAGGCGTTCATCGTGGTGCGGTCGATGATCTTCTGGTCCGGGAAGACATCGGCGAGCTGCGGCAGGATCGGGCCGGAGAACGACTCGGCGGCGACGGTGCTCAGCACGACCGGCACGTCGAACGCCTTGGCCGACTTCGCCAGGCCCACCGTGGAGTTGATGATCGCGGTGCGGTCGCCGCTGCCGGTGCCGAAGAACATCTGCGGCTGGTGATCCACGAACAGCACCGCGCAGTTGTCGGGGGTCAGCAGGTCGGGGCTGGGGGACGCGGTGACCTCGGAGATGTTGACCATGACAGGGCCTTTCCATGAGGGTGGTGATCGCGGACGGACGTCCGCTGAGGAGAGCAACCGGCCGGTGGACGGCGCGAGTTGGGGTGGTGTCCCGGAAGGGGCGGCTCGTGGCCGGACCCCTCCCGGGAGGTCAGAGGGAGAAGCAGGGGTCGAAGAACGTGCTCGCGGACTCGGGGGTGAGGTCGCGTCGGGCGCGCCACTGTCGGTGCTGCTCCGACTCCGCGACGGCCTGGCCGAGCAACTCGGCCTGGCGGGCGCCCGACAGGCCCGTACCGGCGGTTGCCTGGTAGCCGCCGAAGTGCGCCACTGGGCTCCACTGCGGGCTGACCGGCGGCAGTTCCTCGTCGAGGCCCTCATAGTCGGCGGCGGCGTAGACGATCCGGCCGCCGACGACCGTCAGCAGGGACTCGATGTGCGCGATGTCCGGCTCGGGCACGGTGAAGTAGTCCTCGGACAGGACCGCGAGGTCGCCGAGGAAGCCTGGACGCAGCACTCCCTTGATGCCCTCCTCGCCGGTCAGCGAGGCACCCGCCTTGGTGAACATCTCCAGTGCCGTCCGCCGGTCGACCCGGTTGTGCGGCGGGCGGACGACCAGGTCACCGACGCTACGGCCGGTGACCAGCCAGTGCAGGGCGACCCACGGGTTGTAGCTGGAGACCCGGGTGGCATCGGTGCCGGCGCCGACGGTCAGACCGCGCTCCAGCATGGCCCGGATCGGAGGGGCGTCCGCGGCGGCACCGGGGCCGTAGCGTCGCACGAACGCCTCGCCCTGGAAGGACAGCCGGTTCTGCACGGACATCGCACCACCGAGGACGGCTATGCGGTCGAGGCTGTCGGCGGAGACGGTCTCCGCATGGTCGAACAGCCACCGGTTGCCCGCCGGGAAGAGCCCTTCCGCGGCGAGCTTCTCGAACACCCCCAGGTCCCGGCGGATGGTCTCGTCATAGGTGGCGTGAAGTCTGAATCCCCAGCCGTTCTCCATGAGGAGGCGTACGGCCTTCTCGAATTCCGCCTCGTAGTCGGCGAGTTCCGGGCGCGGCTCAGCAAAGTTCTCGAAATCCGCCGCCGCCCAAGTGAGGTTCTCGCCCGCACCGTTGAGACGCAGCCATTCGTCGCCGTCCTCGGGACGGGCCATTTCGATCCAGCGGGCGAGATCGTCGATTTCCTGGCCGGCGGTCTGCGGGAAGAGATGGTAGGCGATCCGCAGGGACAGTTGGCCGGCCTTCGCCAGTTCGACGACCGTGCTGTAGTTGTCGGGGAAGTTCTGGAATCCGCCCGCCGCGTCGATCGCCGACGTGAGCCCGAACCTGTTCAGTTCCCGCAGGAAATGACGGGTCGAGGTCTTCTTGTCCTCGCCCTCCAGTACCGGGGCCTTGGCCAGGGTTGAATAGAGGATCAGGGCGCTGGGGGCAGCCAGCAGCATGCCCGTGGGCTCACCGTCCCGGCCCCGTACGATCTGGCCGCCCTTGGGGTCGGGGGTGTCCCTGGTGAATCCGGCGGCCTTGAGCGCCGCCCGGTTGAGCACCGCCGCCTGGTACAGGTGCAGCACGAACACCGGGGTGTCCGGCGCGGCGGCGTTCAGCTCGGCGACGGTCGGCAGTCGCCGTTCGGCGAACTGTTCGGCCGACCATCCCCCTACCACCCGCACCCACTGGCCCTTGGGTGTGCGGGCGGCCTGCTCACGCAGCATCGCCAGGCCCTGGCGCAGTGTGGGAACGCCGTCCCAGCGCAGCTCCAGTACGTAGTTCAGCCCGCCGCGGATGACGTGCAGATGGGAGTCGTTGAGGCCGGGGACCATCCGCCGGCCGAGGGCGTCGACCACCTTCGTGGCCGGCCCGACATGAGGGGCCACGTCGTTGTCGTCGCCGACGACGGTGATGACACCGTCGCGGATGGCGATCGCCTCGGCCTGTGGGCGGACCGGGTCTCCCGTGTGGATCTTCGCGTTGCGGACGACGAGGTCCGCGGCGTTGTCGGTGGCGCTGGGAACCAGCCCTCCGACCGGCATCGTGGACACCTTTCGACAACCTCCTGCGGCGTGAACAACGTCGATTTCGATCTGAATCGACTTCTGTCTTCATCGACAGCAGCGGGCGGGAGAGAAGCGGGACACGCGTGAGTACTGCGCTCCCGCGATCAACCGAAATCAATTCCGGGCCGGCTTTCTGTGCGATGCACAGGCCCGGACCCCGGCGACCCGCGACTGCTTCGCCATCAGGCTATTTCGAGCCGAAGCATCCGTGTATCCAGGTGGTGCACTGGATACGTTCCGACAGTGCACCACCTGCCGTTCCTGTGCGTTGTGGGAGCAGCACCGCTGCACTGGTGGACAACTTCCGCCGTCTGCGCGGCGCAGCGCCCGCCGGCTGGAGCGGCGTTCACCGAGCCGGCCTCGGCGCCGCGTAGAAAACCAAGCCCTCCGGGGCACTCGTGGCCGATCTGCTTCGCGACGCGGTACGCGCGACGAACCGAGAAGGCGACGGGCGGCATGGCGGCCGCGCAGACGGACTCCCTACTACGGTCCGTCCGCGCGGCCCGTTCGTCCTGGCTCAGGGCGGGTCCCGCCGCGAGCTCTGTCACCGGCGCGGCACCGTGACCACGACGACCAGGACCGCCAGCATCACACCGGCGAGAAGCGCGGGTTCCGGGAACCAGGCGGCCAACAGGACACCGAGTGCGGCGAGGGGAAACGGTATCCGCTCGGTCATGCTCCTTTGGTGGGGCCGCAGGTGCACCGCCCAGACAGTGATCAGGAAGACGGCCGCTGGAACAGTGACCGCAGCGCCGGCAGCAGGCGGCGAGGTCCCGGTGTGACGCGTGACGTGATCGGCGTACGCGGCCAGGCCTGCGCCCTCGGCGGTCGCCGAGGCGAAGATCAGGTAGTGACCGTAGGCCCAGGGGAATCTCCTGCGGTGGGCCTGGTGCGTCGTGGCGAGCAGCGCATGCGCGGGGCGGGCGAAGTACAGCCACCACATGGCATAGGCCATGAGCAGGCCGCCGGCCGCCAGCCCGTACAGCGAACCGGTGCCGTGGTGCCGGTCGAAGGCGGTGCGGACGGCAACGGTGGCGGCCGCGACGGACTCGCCGAGCACGATCAGGGTGAACAGTTCGTAGCGCTCGGCGATATGGTGCGGATGCCAGGGCGTCATCCCGGCGGACTGCGCCCACACGGGGACGGAGACCTCGGCGACGATCATCACCACGATGCCCGGCAGCCGCACCGGCACGGGCACAAAGAGCAACGCCACCCAGCCGAGCTGGCACACCGTCACCCCGGCGGCAAAGCGCAGCGTGGTCCTCCGCCGGGTGGGGTCGGCCAGGGCGGCACGCAGCCAGAGTGCGGCCAACGCCGTACGCAGCACGACGTATCCGAGCGTGATGACGTGCAGATCCCCGTCCTCGAACGCGCGGCGCACGCCGGCGGCGAGGATGAGCGAGCCGGTGATCTGGGCGAGCACCGTCAGCCGGTACGGGACGTCGTCCGGGTCGTAGGCGGAGGCGAACCAGGTGAAGTTCATCCACGCCCACCAGATGGTGAAGAAGACCAGTGCGAAGCGCAGGACACCGGTGGCACAGTCCCCCTCCGTCAGCGCCCCGCGCAGGCTCGTGGACGCCTGCGCCACCGCGACGACGAAGCACAGGTCGAAGAAGAGCTCCAGCGAGGTCGCGGACCGGTGCGGCTCGTCGGGGTTGCGGCCCACCATGGTGCGCCACCGCCTGGCACCCGGGTCCGCCTGCATGATCGGCGCGCGGTTCAGCGGAGGGCTCCCGGAGCCGCCTCGACCGTCCGGTGGAAGGAGGGGTAGGTGAAGATCATGTGCCGGAGCCGGCTGACGGGTACCTCGGCGTGGACGGCCCCGTTCGGCCCGTAGAGCACCTCGCCTCCCGCCGGCCCCGCCGAGGTCGCGCCGATCAGCACGCCCCGGTCGGCGTCCTCGACGAGCTTGGCGACCCCCACCACATCGAGACCGGCCTCGGCCGGCGTGCCCGCGACGTACTCACCGCCCGGGCCCAGCCCGACGACCACCACGTCCGCCTGCTCGTTCGCGCTCATGTCTCTCCTCGTTCGCCGGCTCCCCGGGCGTGGGCCGGCCTGCCGAGGCTAGGTCTGCGGGGGCGACGGCCCGTGCCCGCAGGCGCACGGGAATGTGCCCGAGAGCGAACGCCGGGCACGGCCAAGGCCACAGTGCGCTGGCGGGCACCACCGCATGCGCTGCCGGGCAAACCGTCCCCCACCGGAGCACCTAGCGTCACCCGGGTACATACAGCACGACACCGCAGGAGGCGGACCATGACCACCAGTTCCCAGCCCGTGAGCGGCAGCCAGCCGTGGCTGCACCAGAAGGGCGAGGTGATCCAGGAGTTCGGGACCGTCAAACAGTTCCCGGTCGGCCTGTCCTACGAGGCGCGGATGTACTCCTGCCAGCGCTTGAACAAGGTCCTGGCGGACACGCAGATCCTCTACGGCCTCTACAAGAAGCACCACTGGCTGATGCGCGGCGCGACCTTCTACCAGCTGCACCTGGTCCTGGACAAGCATGCGGGCGAACAGCTCGAGATCGTCGACACCATCGCCGAACGAGTCCAGACCCTGGGCGGCGTCGCGGTGGGAGACCCCCGCCACGTCGCCGAGATCACGTCGATCCCGCGGCCTCCGGACGGCGTGGAGGAGGTGCCGGCGATGCTGTCACGGCTGCTGGAGGCGCACGAGACCATCCTCATCGAGGCCCACGACGCCGCCTCACGGACCGCCGAGCTGGGCGACGACGGCACCAACGACCTCTTGGTGTCCCAGGTGATCAGGACCGGCGAGCTGCAGGCGTGGTTCCTGGCCGAGCATCTGGTCGACACACCACTGGTCCGCGCCTGAGGAACGGCCTCGGTCTGCCGCCCCGACGTACGTGACCGGTACCTGCAAGGCATGAGCCGGCACCGGCACAACACCCCGCAGTCCGCATACGTCCGGTCCGCCGTGTCCAGCAGGGGCCACCAGGCCCTGGCCCCGCTGCGCACGGTGGACCTGGCCATGGTCGCGCTCGACCGCCGGCAACAGTACCTGTGTCGAGCTGACGGAGCGCCGCGCGAGCAGGGCGCGGACCGCCGCTGCCGTGAGGCCGGCGAACGGGCCGTCGACGAATCCACACCAGTTGCCATGACAGGGCCGTGACGTGCCGCGAGTGAGGCAACCCCCTCGGCGAGCACTGCCTTCTCCTGTCGCAACGCACGGCTTCTGATTCGGAACCTCCGCTCCGGTGGCCGGCGCAGCAGAGGAGAACGCTGTGGGACCACCTCCCGTGCACGCACAGGCATCCCGGCCATGCCGTGGACTCCTACCGTTCGAAAAACCACTCAATCACCTGATAGCAGGAGGAACCTTGCAGTTCGGGATCTTCAGCGTCGGCGACGTCACGCCGGACCCGACCACGGGCCGGACGCCGACGGAGCGTGAGCGCATCAAGGCCATGGTCGCCATCGCGCTCAAGGCCGAGGAGGTCGGCCTGGACGTCTTCGCGACCGGCGAGCACCACAACCCGCCGTTCGTGCCGTC
>NZ_JBVJAB010000045.1:0-44400 GCF_055591025.1 Streptomyces sp. NPDC041784 | reverse complement strand
CGCCTCACCGGTGAAACCACAGTCTCCTGGCGCGACCCGACACCACCGGACCAAAACCGCATCACGGGATGAAACAACGGGAGAAAACGACCTCTTAGAACAGTGGCGCGGACGTCGAACGAAACAGACCAAAACGCCACGCCGCGCCACCCCTTCCGCCACGTAGAAATATCTACCAGCATGCAATGTGCCGAGTCGGCGTGCGGCCGACGGCGAACGCCCGGTGACGCGCCGACCCGCGTCCGGCCGGGCCCTGGGGACTTCAGACGGAGCCGGACGATGAGCGAAGTGATGTGGGACCGCGGCGTGGAGTGGCTCGCCGCCGCGGCGCAGGACCCTCGGGTCTGCAAACGCGAGTGGGACCAGGGCGAGGGAATCGCCCTGTTGGAGGCGGGCCGCTACTGGGACGTGGTCAGTGTGCCGGACCGGCTGGGCATGCTGGCCCTGGACCTGCTGTGGCAGTCGTCCCGGCCCGTGCCCGGACCCACCCTGGTGGACACCGCGGCCCACCGGGTGGGCTTCCTCCTGCCGCCGGACCCCGGCAGCCGGTGGATCGGGGCCGGGCTGCGCCACGCGGGCCGGGGCTCCTGGGTGGCGGTGCCGCCGCCGTACCGGCCCGCCCGGTTCACGGAGTGGCTGGTGCCGCCGGACGGCACGGGCTCCCTGCACGCGCCGACGACACTGGAGCTGGCGCTGCGTCAGGCCAACGGCACGCTGGCCGTGTTGACCCCGCTGTGCGACGCGTAGCGCGCCGCGCGCGTCCCGTGCGGCCCGCGAGTCCTGTGCGTCCCGCGCGTCACCGACCCCCGCCGCCCGGGACCTGGGCGAAGCCCACCCACCGTACGTCCGGATGGGAAGGCACGGTACGGCCCCGGGCGCGCCACTCCGCGACGAGCCGGGCGTAGATCGGCGCACGGCACCAGGTGCCGCCGGACGACTGGGCGTAGAGCAGGCCGGCCGGGCAGTCACCGGCGGGCGGCGCGGGAATGGGTCGGTCCATGCCGGGGCAACGCGCCTCGCGCGCCGGGGGTACGCCCGTTGTGCGCGCGCTCACCGGGGCGGGTGAACCCATGCCCCGTTCGGCGGCCCACCCCTGCGATCATCGCACCGGCATCGGGTCTGGGTCTCCTCAACTCGCCCGAGGTGCACGGCAATTCAGACACCCATCACCGAAGTGAACAGATACCGGGCACTTTCGGAGCGGAGAATCGCTCAACCGTGCGGGATCGATCGATGACGGTGTGTACTGTGCTGCGAGTGCCCGGTCTCATTCCTCCCGGGCACTTCCCTGCCCTGCCCTCACGCATCCCGCTCACCTCCGGAACGACGCCCACCTTCCTGGAACCGAATCGATGATCGAATTACCGGACCTGGCCGTCGGTGGTCTGGCCGCCGGCACACTGTCCGCGCTCGCCCTCGCCGGCGGACTGCTGCGGTTACGGCGGCAACGGATCCGGCAGCGCGCCGAGATCACCGCGCTGCGCACCCAACTCGACGGCACCCTGCGGGCGTTCACGGCGGAGGTGGAGCACTTGGCGGCGCGCCGGGTGCCCGCGGCCGTCCGGCAGGTCGCCCATCCGCACATGGACGTGCCCGGCCCGCTCCAGCCGTTGACCGTCGGCACACCGACCGGTATCGCGCTGGAGAACGTGCTGCTGGCGCTCCAGGCCGAGGTGTCCGCCCAGCGCACCCGGGTCGACGCCGCGGCGCAGGCCGGGATGCGGGGCGCCACCCGGGAGATCCAGGCCGCCCTCTACCGGCTCCAGGACGCCCTGCGTGGACTCCAACAGCGCTACGACGACCCCGAGTTGGCGCAGACCCTGTTCCGGCTCGACCACGAGAACGAGCAGTCGCTGCGCCGGGCGCAGGTCGCCGCCGTGGTGTGTGGGGCCTGGGTCGGGCTGGCCCGCGAGGAGTCGCACCTGGTCGACGCGGTGACCGGCGGCCAGGCTCGGCTCGCCGGCTACCAGCGGGTCACGGTCCACAACCATCTCGAACCCGGCACGGCCCTGGTCTCGCACGCCGTGGAACCGGTCGCCATCATCGTCGCGGAGCTGCTCGACAACGCGCTGCGGCACTCCTCCCCGGACACCGACGTCGTGGTGAGCCTGGAGCACGTCCACCACGGCGTCTGCGTCACCGTCGACGACGCCGGCCTCGGTATGACCCGTGACGAACGCGACCGTGCGCAGCGGCTGGTGGCCGGGGACGAGCCGATCCTGCTGACCGACCTGGGCGACCCGCCGCGCATGGGACTGGCCGCGATCGGCCGTCTGACCCGGCAGTTCGACCTGGGCGTGGACCTCTCCTCGGTCTCCCCGTACGGCGGGGTGCGGGCGGTCCTGCGGGTCGACGCCCATCTCCTCAGCCGGATCGACCCCGAGAAGCGGCCCCCGGCGGCCAGCGCCCCGCGCACGACCCGCACCGCGCGCACGCCCCAGCGGCCCGCGCCCGAAGGATCCGCCCCCTCCCACGCGTACGGGACGGAGAGCACCGAACCGGAGCCGGCCGGACACCACGCGCCCCGGGACGCCGACGGGCTGCCGCAGCGCCGCCGCCGTATCCGGGCCGCCGCCGCACCGCAGGCCGCCGAGCCCGTACGGCCGGCGCGCCGCCCGGAGGACGCGGCGGCCGCGCTCGGCGCCCTGCAGTCCGGGACCGCCGCGGCCCGCGCGGCCGCGGCCGAGGCCCCCGAGGCGGGCGACGACGACACCGACCAGACCGACCACGCAGAAGGAGGAGCGGCCCGATGACCAGCCGCAACACGGGCGACACGGCATGGGTGCTGGAACCGATCCTCCAGGTGCCGCACGTGGTGGCCGCCGTCATGCTGACCCGGGACGGGCTCGTGACGGGGTACACCGACGCGCTGTCGCAGCCGTCGGCCGAGCGGGTCGCGGCCATCACCAGCACCGTGCAGGGAGCCTGCCGGACGGCGGCGGCCGCGTTCGCCGACCGGGAGGGGGCCGAGGTACGGCAGATCGTCATCGAGTCCGACCACGGCTATGTGCTGATCGTGCCCACGGACCACGGCACCTGTGTCGCCGCGTACGGGGACGGCGGGGTGCGGCTGGACCTGCTGGCGCACCGGGTCCACTCCCAGGTGGCGCGACTGGGCGAGAAGGCCATGGCGGCCGCGCCCCGAGGAGCCGACGACACCGCGCCCGCATGACCGGCCGCCCGGCCGGCCGTCCCCTGGTTCCCGCCTATCTGTCGACCGGCGGAGTGGCCCGGCCCAGCCGCCCCCACATGGAGCGGCTGACCGTGCTGGCGCTCGGCTGTGGATCCCGGCCCGCCGGGCTGCCCGCCGCCGAACTCGCCCTGCTGGACGTTCTGGAGGGCGGTTCGCTGGCGGTGGTGGAGGCGGCGGCGCTGCTGCGGCTGCCGGTGTCCGCGGTGCGGGTGCTGGCGGCCGACCTCGTCGACCGCGACCTGGTCCTCGCCCGCGCGCCGATCCCGCCCGCCGAACGGTTCGACCCCGACCTGCTGAAGAGAGTGGCCGATGGCCTCCGCGCCCTCAAGCACACGTAGCGCAAGCACCCCCCGCAACGCCCCCCACAGCACCAGCGGCACGGCCGCCGCCGATGGCATCCATCTGCCGGACACCGCACGCGACCTGGTGAAGATCCTGGTCGCGGGGCCGTTCGGGGTGGGTAAGACCACGCTGATCGACTCGGTGTCCGAGATCAGGCCGCTGCACACCGAGGAGCACCTGAGCGAGGCGTCCGCGGAGGTGGACGACCTGGCCGGGGTGCGGGACAAGGCGACCACGACCGTGGCGATCGACTTCGGCCGGCTCAGCCTGCCCGGCGGGGTGGTGCTGTACCTGTTCGGCACACCCGGGCAGGAGCGGTTCCGGGCGCTGTGGGACGACATCGCCTACGGGGCGCTCGGCGCGCTCGTCCTGGTCGACAGCCGCCGGATCGACGCGTCGTTCGGTGTGTTGGGGCTCGTGGAGGAGAGCGGACTGCCGTACGCGGTCGCCTTCAACGACTTCCCGGACGCGCCCCGGCACCACGGCACGCAGCAGCTGCGCCGCGCCCTGGACCTGGAGCCGGGGACGCCGATGGTGACGTGCGACGCGCGGGACGCGAACTCCTCGATCGACGCGCTGCTCGCGCTGGTCGACCATCTGATCACCCGTGACCCCGTGGAGGCCCGGTGACCACCTACCCCCCGGACCGGCGGGACTTCTCGCGCTCGGCGCCCGTGCGCCTGTGGGAGGACGGCTTCGCCTCGGATCCGCGCCACTACTACGCCGCCCTGCGCGCCCAGGGCCCCGTCGGCTGGGCCGAGCTGGCGCCCGGCGTGCCGGCGTACCTGGTCACGGACCGTCGGGCCGCGCTGGAGGTGCTGCACGACGAGGACAGGTTCTCGCACGACCCTCGCGTGTGGGAGGAGACCGTTCCCGCCGACTCCCCGGTGCTCGGCATGATGCGCTGGCGGCCCAACGCCCTGTTCGCCGACGGTGCCGCCCACGTCCGCTACCGCACCACGCTGATCGACGTGTTCGACCTGGTGGAGCCGTACGACCTGCGGGCGCGGGTGCAGCGGGCGGTGCGGCTGCTGGCGGAACGGATCGGGCCGCGCGGGGAGGCCGATCTCGTCGGGGACTTCTCGCGGCCGCTCCTGGCGCTGGTCCTCAACGACCTGTTCGGGCTGCCGGACAGCCAGGGCGACCGGCTCAACCGGGGCCTCGGCAAGATGATGGAGGGCGGCGCGCAGGCGGCGCAGGGCGAGGCGGAGTACGCCGGGTACGTGCTGGACCTGATCGCCGCCAAGGCCGAGCGGCGCGGCGACGACCTGCCCAGCCGGCTGCTCGACCATCCGGCCCGGCTGACCCAGGAGGAGGTCACCTGGCAGGTGTTCCTCACCCTGGGCGCCGGGTACGAGCCGACCGCGAACCTGCTGTCCAACACCCTCTCGCGGATCCTGGGCAACCCGGCCTACTACTCCACCCTGACCAGCGGCGCCCGTCCGGTCATGGACGCGGTGGTCGAGGTGCTGCACCACGAGACCCCGCTGACCAACTACGGCATCTACTACGCCCGCAGACCCGTCTCCTTCCACGGTGTGTGGCTGCGCGAGACGGTGCCGGTGGTGGTGTCGTACGGGGCGCTCGGGCACTTCGCCGAGCAGGAGGGCGCCCCCGGCCGGCACCCCAACGACGCCTCGCACCTGTCGTGGGGCGCGGGTCCGCACGCCTGTCCGGTGAAGCAGCACACGCTGCTGATCGTCACCGAGGCGATCGAACGGCTCACCCAGTGGCTGCCCGACCTCGACCCCGTGCTGCCGCGCGAGCGGCTCAGCTGGCGGCCGGGGCCCTTCCACCGCTCGCTGACCGCGCTGCCGGTCCGTTTCAGCCCCCGCTCCCCCGTGTCCGAACAGCCAGAACGGCCAGAACAGCCAGGAGTTCCGTCGTGACCGTGACCGACCGCTTCGTCCTCGACCCGCTGGGCGCCGACATCCCCGCCGAGAGCGCCCGGCTGCGCGCCCTGGGCCCGATCGTGCCCGTGGAACTGCCCGGCGGCATCCCGGCCTGGGCGCCCACCGGCTACGACACGCTGAAGGAGCTGATCCTCGACCCGCGCGTCAGCAAGGACCCGCGGCAGCACTGGCGGCTCTGGCCGGAGCTGGGCGACCATCCCTCCTGGGGCTGGATCCTCGGCTGGGTCGGCGTGGTCAACATGCTCTCCACGTACGGCGCCGACCACGCGCGGCTGCGCAAACTGGTGGCGCCGAGCTTCACCCACCGGCGCACCGAGGCGCTG
This sequence comes from Streptomyces sp. NPDC041784, assembly GCF_055591025.1. Classification (NCBI taxonomy): domain Bacteria; kingdom Bacillati; phylum Actinomycetota; class Actinomycetes; order Kitasatosporales; family Streptomycetaceae; genus Streptomyces; species Streptomyces sp. NPDC041784. Next base: position 38,629 of record NZ_JBVJAB010000045.1, on the reverse strand, counting down.
CGGGGGCGGGTGGAGGCGGTCACCAAGGAGCTGCTGGACGACCTCGATGCCGGCGCTCCCGATGCCGACGGTGACGTGGTGGACCTGAAGGCGGGGTTCGCGCATCCGCTGCCGCTGCGGATCATCTGCGAGCTGTTCGGGGTGCCCGAGGAGATGCGCGGCGCCACCGCCCGGCTGATCGCGGCGATCATGGACACCTCGGACCCGAGTCCGGAGCACGCCGCGTTCGTGCAGGAGCAGATCGGCACGGTGCTGGGCGGGCTCATCGCCCACAAGAGCGAGCATCCCGGCGACGACATGACGACCGAGCTGATCCGGGTGCGCGACGAGGACGGCGACCGGCTCAGCGGCGAGGAGCTGCTGTACACGCTGCTGCTGGTGATCGGCGCCGGGTTCGAGACGACCGTGAACCTCATCGGGAACGCGGTGGTGGCGCTGCTGCGGCGCCCGGAGCAGTTGGCGGCCGTGCGGCGCGGGGAGATCGGCTGGGACGCGGTGGTGGACGAGACGCTGCGCGCGCACCCGTCGATCGCCTCGCTGCCGCTGCGGTTCGCGGTGAGCGACCTGACGGTGGGTGACGTGACGATCCCGGCCGGGGACGCCATCATCACGACGTACGCGGCGGCGGGCCTGGACCCCGAGCACTACGGGGCGGACGCGGACGTGTTCGACGCGGCGCGCGGGGCCGACGACCATCTGGCGTTCGGGATCGGGGTGCACCGGTGCATCGGCGCGCCGCTGGCCCGGATGGAGGCGCTGACCGCGCTGCCGGCGCTGTTCGAGCGGTTCCCGGAGCTGCGGACGGTCGACGAGGAGCTGCGCCAGGTGCCGTCGTTCATCGCGTTCGGCTGGCAGGAGATCCCGGTCCGGCTGCGCGGCTGAACGAGCGCGGGGCCACAGAGGGCGGACGGATGCGGGGGGCGCGACCAGTCCCCCGTGCCGGTCGCGCCGCCGCCGTGCCCTGAACCTACGGGCGGGCGCGCGGCTTGTGAATCGTGCCGATGCCCGTTCCGCGGCGCCGAGGACTCACCTGTGCACAGGTGAGTCCGGATGGCCCTATTCCGCTCCCGGCCGGCGGTCTCCGCGCAGGTCGGGCTGGTCGAGGTCACGGGTCGCCAGGTGCGCGAGGACGACTTCGTAGAGGTCGCTGCCGGAGGCCAGCAACTGGCGTTCGAGGACGGGTTCGGCGCTGCGGACGTGTTCGCGCACGGTCTGGGCGTGCACGCCGAGCAGGTGCGCGGCCCGTTCGGCGTTGCCGCCGGCCGCGATCCAGGCGCGCAGGGTGCGGCGCAGGTCGCGGCCGTCGGTGTCCAGACGGGCCAGCAGGTCCCTGGCCCAGGTGCCCAGGGCGGGCCCGGTGAGCAGGTCGCCGAGCCGGGCGGGGGCCGCCCCGCCGCCCGCGCGCTCCTCGGCGAAGCCGACCTGGGTGTTGAGGGCGAGATGGACGGTGGCCCGGACGGTGAGGTCGGAGAAGTCGGCGCCCAGCAGGTTCTCGACGCGTTCCATGCGGGCCCGGACGGTGTTGCGGCTGACGCCGAGCACCTTCGCCGCGCTGACGGCGGTGAACTCCAGGCCGAGCCGGGTGGTGGCGAGGAGTTCGGCGCGGGTGTGGTGCGGCAGGGCATCGAGGGGGCGCAGCAGCCGGGTCGTCCAGGTGGCCAGCACGTCCGGGTCCATCAGGCGCTCGGGGTGGGTGCGTTCGGAGTAGACGGCCCGCTGGTCGGGCCGGAAGCGGGCGACGGCCAGGGCGCTGACGGCCTGTCCGTAGGCGGTGGCGGTGCTGGCGAGGCTGTGCCGGGTGCTGCCGCCGAGATAGGCGTCGGGGGTGCGCGCGCACAGGGCGCACAGGGCGGCGGCCGAGGTGTCGTCCGGGGTGACGATGATGACGTGGCCGTCCATGGCGGGGCAGCGGACGACGAGGGCCTCGTCCCGGGTGGCCGCGACGCAGTCCTCGGCGAGGCGGTCGCGGTCGGCGGGGGCGCTCTCGACGACGAAGACGCAGGCGGTGTCGGTGTCCAGCAGGCCGGGCCACAGTCCGGCGGCGACCCGGCGGGCGGCGACGATGTCCTCGACCATGAGGAGTTGGAGGATGGCGAGGCGCAGGTCGGCGGTGGCGCGGGCGAGGCGGTGTCCGGTGGCGGCGGTCTGCTGGGCGCGCAGCACGAGTTCGAGGACGCTCGCGGTGTGCGTGACGATGTCGGCGGCGCGCCGGTCGAAGGGGGCCGCCCGGGACACGGTGAGCACGCCGGCCGAGGCGGGGGCCGGGAGTCCGACCCGGATCAGCCGGGCGAAGCGGCCGTCGCCCTCCCAGGCGGCGGAGGCGATACGGCCGGAGAGGATGTCCGCGGCCGGGCCCTCGTCGAGCGGCACCCGCGGCCCGGCCAGCGGGGTGCCGGTGTCGTCGACCAGGCACACGGTCGCGTCGAGCGTCGCCGCCAGCCAGTCGGTGATCCTGCGGACGCCGGCCCCGGTGGGGCGCAGGTGGTCGAGGAGTTCCCGCGCCCATGTCGAGTCGGCGCCGCCCGTCACCTCGGTGCGGCGGTTCCCGTCGTCCCGGCCGGTCATGCGCGTGCTCTCCTCGTCCCTCGCGACCCCCGCGGGCCGAACCAGTGGATTCGGTCGGGGACGTTACCTCACGGGGCCGGAGGAGCCGACGTCAGCCGACCGGATCGGAGCGCCTGATTCCGGTGGCGGCCGGTACAGCTCCGCGACGCACAGCAGGCCGGTGACCACGACGGCCGTGTGCACGCCGCTCATGAAGGCCTGTCCGCTGCCCTCGACGACGGCCGCCCCGAGCTGTGGCCTCGGCGAGGTAGGCGGTCCCGAGGTCGCGGAGCTCGGCGAGGCGCGTGCGCGAGGTCGCCGTCAGGTACAGATGGGCGACGCACTTGTCGGCGCTGTCCTGGCGCCGCTCCAGGTCGCCCCGCACGGTGAGCTGGGAGACGAGGGAGCTGACGTTGTTCGGCTTCATCAGCTCCGGCCCGGCACACCGTGAGCCGTCGGGACCGCACGGATCCCGCCACGGCATAAGCTCGGCCAATGGCCAAGTACTACGACGTGCACCCCGACAACCCCCAGCCGCGCATCATCACCCAGGTCGCGCAGGCCATCCGGGAGGACGCGCTGATCGCGTACCCGACGGACTCCTGCTACGCACTGGGCTGCCGACTGGGCAGCAAGGACGGCATCGACCGGATCCGGGCCATCCGCAAGCTGGACGACCGGCACCACTTCACGCTGGTGTGCCAGGACTTCGCCCAGCTGGGCCAGTTCGTGCGGGTGGACAACGACGTGTTCCGCGCGATCAAGGCGTCGACGCCCGGCAGCTACACCTTCATCCTCCCGGCGACCAGGGAGGTGCCGCGCATGCTCCAGCACCCGAAGAAGAAGACGGTGGGCGTGCGCATCCCGGACCATGTCGTCACCCATGCCCTGCTCGCCGAACTCGGTGAACCGCTGCTGTCCAGCACGCTGCTGCTGCCGGGCGAGGAGGAGCCGATGACCCAGGGCTGGCAGATCAAGGACGAGCTGGACCATCTGGTGGACGGCGTGCTCGACTCCGGGGACTGCGGGACCGAGCCGACCACGGTCATCGACTTCTCCGAGGGCGAGGCGGAGATCGTGCGGGTCGGGGCGGGTGACATCTCGCGCTTCGAGTGACGGACGGTGGGCGGTGGGGGCCATCACGGCCCGGTGGATGATACGTGCAACGATCGACTCGGCCCGGCCCCGCCGGGCGGATCCGCTGCTCGTCGTGAACCGCGCAGAGAGGCACCCCCCATGACCTCCGTAGAGGGAACAGCCGTGGACATCCGGACCGAGGACGGCGTCGCGGACGCCTATCTCGCCCACCCCGCCGACGGGACGCCCCGTCCGGGTGTGCTCCTGTACCAGGACGCGTTCGGGCTGCGCCCGCATCTGCGGGCGATGGCCGACCGGATCGCCGGGGCCGGTTTCACGGTGCTGGTCCCCAACGTGTTCTACCGTCACGGGCGCGCCCCGGTCGTGGAGTTGCCCGAGTTCATCGACCCGGAGGCCCGCCCGGAGATCTTCGGCAGCCTGATGCCGGTCATGCGGGCCCTCACCCCGGAGTTCGCGATGCGGGACGCGGGCGCCTACCTCCGCCGGCTGGAGGAGAGCCCGCTGGTCGCGGACGGCCCGGTCGCGCTGACCGGGTACTGCATGGGCGCCCGGCTCTCCCTGTTGACCGCCGGCACCTATCCGGAGCGGGTGGCGGCGGCGGCCGGTTTCCACGGCGGGCGGCTCGCGACCGACGCACCGGACAGCCCGCACCTGGTGGCCGGCCGGATCACGGCGGAGCTGTACTTCGGCCACGCGGACGACGACCCGTCCCTGCCCCCGGAGCAGATCCGGCTCTTGGAGGACACGCTCACCGAGGCCGGGGTCCGCCACCGCTGCGAGGTCTACGAGGGCGCCCACCACGGCTTCACCCAGGCCGACACCGCCGCGTACGACGAGCAGGCCGCCGAGCGCCACTGGGCGGCACTGCTGGACCTCCTGAAGCGGGCGTTCTGACCGCACGGGCGCCCGTGGCCGGACGGACACGGGCGCCCTCTTCTTGTCCGAATCATTGACATGCACACACCCCAGTGCGACTTTGAGAGCGCTCTCAACGAAAGTACGGACCAACCCCCAGGTACCCCCCCAGGTACCCCCGCAGGTATCCCCACAGGTCTCCCCACGGACCTTCCCGCACGGAGGTGGAGAGTGCTCGCAAGGATCACGTTCAGACTGGTGGGAGCCGTCGCCCTGGTCGGCGCGCTGCTCACCCTGGGACCACCGGCCACCCCCGCCGAGGCGGCCGTCCCCGACACCATCCCCCTGAAGATCACCAACAACTCGGGGCGCGGCGACGCCCTCTACGTCTACAACCTCGGCACCCAGCTGAGCACGGGCCGGCAGGGCTGGGCGGACGCGGGCGGCACGTTCCATGCCTGGCCGGCCGGCGGCAACCCGCCCACCCCCGCGCCCGACGCGTCGATCCCGGGCCCGGCGGCCGGACGGTCGGCGACCATCCGGATCCCGAAGTTCTCCGGCCGGATCTACTTCTCGTACGGGCAGAAGCTGGTCTTCAAGCTCACCACCGGCGGGCTGGTCCAGCCGGCCGTGCAGAACCCGAGCGACCCGAACCGGAACATCCTGTTCAACTGGTCGGAGTACACACTCAACGACTCCGGGCTGTGGCTGAACAGCACCCAGGTCGACATGTTCTCCGCGCCGTACGCGGTCGGCGTGCAGCGCGCCGACGGGAGCACGGTCAGCACCGGGCGGCTCAAGTCCGGGGGCTACAACGGGTTCTTCAACGCCCTGCGCGGTCAGCCGGGCGGCTGGGCGAACCTGATCCAGACCCGGTCCGACGGCACCGTACTGCGCGCGCTCGCACCGCTGTACGGGGTGGAGACCGGGGCCCTGCCGGCGAACGTCATGGACGACTACATCAACCGCGTCTGGCAGAAGTACGCCACGACGACGCTGACCGTGACGCCGTTCGCCGACCAGCCGGGGACCAGGTACTACGGCCGGGTCTCGGGCGGGGTCATGAACTTCACCAACTCCTCCGGGGCGGTCGTGACGAGCTTCCAGAAGCCGGACGCCTCCAGCGTCTTCGGGTGCCACCGGCTGCTGGACGCCCCGAACGACGCCGTGCGCGGGCCGATCTCCCGCACCCTGTGCGCGGGATTCAACCGGTCGACGCTCCTGGTCAACCCCAACCAGCCGGACACCACGACGACGAACTTCTACCAGGACGTGGTGACCAACCACTACGCCCGCAAGATCCACGCCCAGATGGCCGACGGCAAGGCGTACGCGTTCGCGTTCGACGACGTCGGACAGCAGGAGTCGCTCGTCCACGACGGCTCCCCGCTCCAGGCGTATCTGACGCTGGACCCGCTGAGCTGAGCACGACGACGTCCCGCACACGGAGGGAGCCCGTGTGCGGGACGTCGGTCGGGGGGGCGGATCAGCCGGTCGTGACGGCGGTGTCGTCCACCACGAAGCTGGTCTGGAGCGAGGAGTCCTCGACGCCGGTGAACGTCAGGGTCACCGTGGAGCCTGCGAAGGACCCGAGGCTGAAGGACTTCTGCACATAGCCGGAGGCCGCGTTGAGGTTCGAGTACGTGGCCAGGGTGGTCGATCCGGCGGCGACCGTCAGCTTGTCGTACTGGGTGCTGGTGGTGGTCTCGGCCGTGTCGATGTGCAGGTAGAAGGTGAACGTGGTGTTCGTGCAGCCGCTCGGGATCGTCACCGACTGCGACAGCGTGTCGGTGTGGGTCGATCCGTAGCCGTCCAGCCAGGCCTTGTAGGAGCCGGTACGGGCCGCCTGGCTGCTGGAGTTGGTGATGACACCGCTCGTCGCCGTCCAGGTGGTGTTGCCGGACTCGAAGCCCGCGTTGCCCAGGAGCTGCGTCGAGGTGCAGGAGCCGCCGCCGGTCGGGCTGACCGTCCAGGTGAAGGACGCGGTGCCGGTGGCGCCGGTGGAGTCGGTCACCGTGACGGTGGTGCTGTAGGAGCCGGCCGTGGTCGGCGTGCCGGAGATCAGACCGGTGGAGCTGCTGATCGACAGGCCGGTGGGCAGTCCGGTGGCGGCGTAGGTCAGGGAGCCGCTGTTGGTGCTGCTGGCGGAGATCTGCAGGCTGACCGCGGTGCCGACGGTCGCCGACTGGCTACCCGGGTTGGTGACCGTGACGCCGGTCGACGGGACCGTGATGTGGCTGCCTACGTTGATGCCCGCGAAGGCGTTGCCGACCCCGGCGTACTGGGTGGAGCTTGAGCCGTACAGCGCGGCGGCCGCGCTGAGGGCCGCGGTGCGGGCGCCCGCGTAGTTCGTGCTGGACGTCATGTACGTCGTCAGCGCCTTGTACCAGATCTGGAGCGCCGCGGCCCGGCCGATGCCGGCGACGGCGACGCCGTCGGAGGTCGGGCTGTTGTAGGTGACGCCGTTGATGGTCTTGCTGCCGCTGCCCTCGGAGAGCAGGTAGAACATGTGGTTCGCCGGGCCCGAGGAGTAGTGGACGTCGAGGTTGCCGATGCCGGAGTACCAGCTGTCGGCGGAGCTGCCGTCCTTGTCGGGCTCGTCCATGTAGCGCAGCGGGGTGCCGTCGCCGTTGATGTCGATCTTCTCGCCGACGAGGTAGTCACCGACGTCGGTGGAGTTCGCCGCGTAGAACTCCACACCCGTGCCGAAGATGTCCGAGGTGGCCTCGTTCAGACCGCCCGACTCCCCGGTGTAGTTCAGGTTCGCGGTGTTGGAGGTGACGCCGTGGGTCATCTCGTGACCGGCGACGTCCAGCGAGGTCAGCGCGTGGGTGCTGCTGGTGCCGTCGCCGTAGGTCATGCAGAAGCAGTCGTCGTCCCAGAAGGCGTTGACGTACGCCGAGCTGTAGTGGACACGGCTGTAGGCGGCGACGCCGTCGTTCTTGATGCCGCTGCGGCCGAAGGTGTTCTTGTAGAAGTCCCAGGTGGTCTGGGCGCCGAAGTGGGCGTCGACGCCGGCCGTCTGGGTGTTGGAGCCGGAGCCGGTGCCCCAGACGTCGTCGGAGTCGGTCATCAGGGTGCCGGTGCCCGACGTGCCGTTGTTGAGGCTGTACGTCTTGTGGCCGCCGCGCGTGGTGTCGTACAGCTGGTACGTCGAGCCGGACAGCGTGGTGCCGATGGTGACCGTGCCGCTGTACTGGCTGTTGCCGGTGCCGGTCTTGATGTCCTCGAAGCGGTGCAGCTCCGCGCCGGTGGTGGCGTCGGTGACGACGTGCAGCCGGCTCGGGGTGCCGTCGTCCTGGAGTCCGCTGACCACCGTCTCCCAGGCGAGCTTCGGGGTGCCCTCGCCGGCCCAGATCACCTTGCGGGCGCTGTCGGCGGCGGGGTCCTGCGCGTCGAGCGCCCGGGCCGCCTTCAGTGCCTTGGTCTCGGCGGCCGCCTTGCTGTACGTCGGGGTCGTGGACTTGACCGAGACGGTACGGCGGTCGTTGTTGAAGGTCGTGCTCACCGTGCCGGCGGCCAGCGAGGCCGGGGGCGTGTGCACGACGAGGTCGCCGCCGAGGACGGGCAGACCGGCGTAGGTGCGCTCGTAGCGCGTGTGCACGGTGCCGTCGTTGTCCTTCACGACGTCCTTGACGACCAGCTTCTCCGGGGCGCCGAGGCCCAGGGTGTCGGCCGTCCGCTCCGTCTTCGCCTCGGCGCTCTTGATGAGCGTCGTGCGCTGGGCGGGCGTGATCTCGGCGGGCAGGCCGCCGGTGCGCACGGGGCTGGGGTGGGGGGCTGCGGGCTTCGCGACCGCCGGAACGGTCTGGACTCCGACGGCCAGCAGGGCGGCCGTGGAGAGCAGGGCCGCTCCGACCGCGGTCCGCTTGCGGGGGTTGGGTCTCACTCGTTCTCCTCCTGCTGCGGCCGTGGGGAGACCGGCCGGTGACAGACCGGGCAGACGGGTGTGCTGTCCGGGACGAGCTGAGCTGTGCGGGACCGAGAGGTGGTGAAGGCAACCGCCGTGTGGGGTGCGGCGGTTGGGAGGGAGAATGGCAGGCTTGACAGTGGCATGTCAGCCAGAGCGGAGTGCTTCGAGGGTTATCCCTCGGTACCCGGTACGCCCGAGGGTCCCGGCCCCGGCGACTCTGTGGATGAGCTGTGCACTTGCTGTCCCGGACGGGGTGCGGCGGTCCGCGTCCCGTACCCGCGTGGTGGGTACGGAACCGGCCACGGCGGCCCCCTCGGCGGGTGCTACCTGGCGTCCCGCCCCCAGGGCCGCACGGCGGCCGGCGCGGCCGTCAAGTGCCGCCGCAGGAAGCCCGCCTGGCGGTGCAGCACGTCGGCGGTGAGCGCCGTGCCGATGGGCTGGTGACCGGCGCCGGGCAGCAGGACGAGTTCATGGGGCCGGCCGGCGGCCCGCAGCGCGGCGGACAGGCGCAGGGCGTGGACAGGAGGCACCTGGGGATCGGCGAGGCCGTGCAGAAGCAGCAGGGGGCGGGTCAGCCGGTGCGCCTCGTGCAGCGGGGAGGCCGCCGCGTACCGGCCGGGGTGCTCGTCCGGGTGGCCGAGGACCCGCTCCCGCCCGTGGGCCTCGTGGAGCCGCTGGTCGGTGACCGCGCCGCCGGCGACGGCCGCGTGGAAGACGTCCGGGCGGCGCAGGACGGCGAGCAGGGCGAGGGTGCCGCCGAAGGACCAGCCGCGGACGGCGACCCGGCCGAGGTCGAGGTCGGGGTGGCGGCGGGCGGCCTCGCGCAGGGCGGTGACCTGGTCGTCCAGGACGGGTCCGAACAGGTCGCCGTGGACGGCGCGTTCCCAGTCGGGCCCGCGGCCGGGCGTGCCGCGTCCGTCGGCGACCAGGACCGCGAAGCCGTGCTCGGCGAACCACTGCGACACCAGCGTCCGCCAGTCCGTCGCCGCGGTGACCCGCTGGGCGCCGGCACCGCCGTACGGGTCGAGGAGGACGGGCAGGGGGCCGCCGCCGGGGCGGTGCCAGGAGGGCAGGTGCAGCCGGGCGCGCAGCGCGCGCGGGCCGAGGCGGAGCGAAGTGGCACGCACGTCGAGCACCGGGCGTTCGGCGTAGGAGGCGAGGGGGACCGCCGGGCGGCCCTCCCGCAGGACCATGGTCCGCTCGCCCGCGCGGACCAGGGTGCCGCCGCGCCGCGTTCCGGAGTACACGCCCGCTCCTTCGGTCAGCCGTCGCGCGCCGGACCCCGGACGGTAGGTCCACAGATGGGTCTCGGTCGGCTCCTCGGAGGCGGTGAACAGCACCTCGTCGCCCTCGACACCGAGGACGGCCCGCAGTTGGAGTCCGGGCGGGGTGACGGGCACGCCGTCGTCCAGGAGGTGCCGGGTGCCGCGCAGGTCGCGGTGGGTGAGCCAGGTGCCGGAGCCGGTACGGGCGGGCAGGCCGGGCACGAGCCGCAGCCAGGGCTCGTCGCGCTGTTCGTGCAGGACGCGGGTGCGGCCGTCGCCCGGTTCGATCCCCAGGAGGCGCAGTGCGCGCTGGTCCCGGGACTGGACCACGGCGTAGGGGCCGTGCGGGTCCCAGCCCGCGCCGACGAGGTACTCGTGGGCCGCCCGGTCCCAGGGCACGGGGACGCGGGCGCCGTCGAGGTCGGCGAGCCACAGGGTGACCTCGGGGCCGGGGGTGCCCGCGGCGGCGTGCCGCCGGCCGGTACCGGGCACGGGGCGGACGGGCGTCCGGTCGGTGCGGGCGATGAGCAGCCGGGTGCCGTCCGGGGACCACCAGTGTCCGTGCGGGCCGTCGGGTGCGGTGGTGTGGGTGTGCGGCGCGCACGCGAACTCCACGTGTGGGCCGTCCGGTTCGGCGATCGCCCGGTCCGCCGTGCCGTCGGCGCCGATGATCCGCAGGGCGCCCTCGTGGACGTAGGCGATGTGGCTGCCGGTGGGGTCGGGGAGCGGGTCGGACACCGGGTGCGGCGTGGGGAGGCGGCGGGGCTCGGCACCGGCGGTCCACAGGGCGCCGGCCGTGGTGAACACGATCAGACGGCCGGACCGGTCGGTCGCGCAGGAGTCGACGCCCTCGCGGGGAGCGGCCAGCAGGCGTTCGCCGCCGCTGCCCACGTCCAGGGCCCACAGACAGGCCGCCGGGTCGTCGCCCGCGCGGCCGCGCAGGAAGAGGACGGTTCCGCCGTCGGGTGTGAGCGTGGGGCGGTGCGGCGTGCCACGGGTGAGGCGGGCGGTGCGGGCGAGCTGTTCGGGCAAGGCGGCGATGGGCACGAGGGGCTTCTTCCACCCGACCCGAGAGTCAAACTTTTGTTCGAATAAGTAGCCTCGATCGAGGTCTGCCCGGTCCGCCGCCGACCCGTGGAATCATCTGCGGCTCGGACGGGCGCGGGTCCGTCGGGAAGGTGGTGGGCGGGCGTGGTGGCCGGCTGGGAGTGGGACGACACGTTGTTCTCGGGTGCCGCCGCCTACTACCGGCGCGGGCGGCTGCCCTACGCGCCCGGGCTGGCGGACACGCTCGCCGAGGTGCTGCGGCTCGACGGGCGGGGTTGCCTCCTCGACGTGGGGTGCGGACCGGGAACCGTCGCCCTGGAGCCGGCCCCTCTGTTCGGCGAGATCGTCGGCGTGGACCCGGACGGGGAGATGCTCGCCGAGGCCGGCCGTACGGCCGTCGAGCTGGGGGTCCACGGGAAGGCACGCTGGGTGCGGGCCCGGGCCGAGGAGCTGCCGGCGGAACTGGGCACGTTCACCGTGGCGACCTTCGCCCAGTCCTTCCACTGGATGGACCGCGACCTGGTGGCCGCGACCACCCGGGCCGTGCTGGAGCCCGGTGGGTCCCTGGTGCACATCGCGGATCTGAAGGCGGAGGGCAGGTCCGTCGACGGTCTGCCGTATCCGCCCGTGCCCTACGGGGCGATCGACGAGCTGGTCAGGCACTCCCTGGGACCCGTCCGACGAGCGGGCCGGGGGGTGCTGGCCCAGGGAACGCCCGGCGGTGAGGCGGCCGTGCTCGCCCGGGCGGGGTTCTCCGGTCCGCGGCGCCATGTGGTGCCGGGCGGCCAGGCGCTGGAGCGCACCCAGGACGACGTCGTCGCCTGGGCGTTCTCGATGCCGTTCTCGGCCCCGCACCTGTTCGGCCCGCGCCGCGACGCCTTCGAGGCGGACCTGCGCCGGCTGCTGCGGGAGACCTCCGCGGCGGGCCTGTTCTCGGAACGCCGGCCGAGCACCGAGATCTTCGTCTGCGGGAAGGACGCCGCCGATCGGGTCCGCCGCTGACCGGCGACGACGGCCCGGTCGCCGCTGATCGCGTCTCGCGACACGGGAAGGGCTTGCTTCCACCCGGCCCTTACACGTAGACATTCCTCCACGAACGGCCTTGACTCTGGGGGGAGTTGGCTATGGAAGGCACGGTTGACGGCTTTCGGTACGGGATGGTGACCCCGGTGGCGGCCTATGTGATGGCCTGCCTGGGCGGCGCTCTGGGGCTGCGCTGCATCGTGCGGTCGCTGCTCGGCACGGGTTCCTGGAAGCCCGGTTGGCTGGCCCTGGGGGCCGCGTCGATCGGCTGCGGCATCTGGACGATGCACTTCATCGCGATGATCGGCTTCCAGGTGAAGGAGACCCGGATCGGGTACCACGTCGGTCTGACCGTGCTCAGTCTCGCCGTCGCGATCACCGTGGTCGGGGTCGGCGTGTTCCTCGTGGGCTACCGGGGCGCCGGCCGCGCGTCGCTGGCCCTCGCGGGCGTCGTGACCGGGCTCGGGGTCGCCGCGATGCACTACCTGGGCATGGCGGCGATGCACCTGAACGGCAGCATCACGTACGACCCGCCGACGGTCGCCCTCTCCGTGCTGATCGCCATCGGCGCGGCGACCGCCGCACTGTGGGCGGCGGTCACGGTCCGCGGGTTCCTGACCAGCCTGGGCGCCAGTCTGGTGATGGGCGTCGCCGTCTCCGGCATGCACTACACGGCGATGGCCGCCGTCAGCGTCCATGTGCACGGGACGACACAGTCGTGGGCCGGGGACTCCCCCACCTCGCTGCTGCTGCCGATGCTGATCGGGCCGGCCGTCTTCCTGCTGCTGGCGGGTGTGGTGGTGATGTTCGACCCGCTGCTGGTGCTCGGCGACGGCGAGTGGAACCGGACCGCCCGGACCGGGCAGGCCGGGCGGAAGCCGCAGGAACCGGCCGGCCGGTCCTGGAGCCGCCCCTGAGGAACCGTCAATTGGGGACGGTGGTGCCGGTGGTGGTCCCGTGCCGGTGCAGCGTCGCCGGTCACCCACCGTCCGGGGCGCCGTGGGCCGTTGCTACGGTGCACCCCGTGTCTGAATCCTCACGCGATACCGCCGAGGGCGCCGGCTGGGCCGGTGCCGAACCCGGTGCCTACCGGAAGCTGATGCCCGGCCGGGTCGAGAAGATCTCGTGGCTGGATCCCCGGATGCTGTGGGCGGCCCGCAACGGTGTGCTGGCCTCCTGGTTCGGCGACCCCACGGGCCGTACGCGCGGCCGGTGGGTGGCGCAGCGGGCGGCGGCCGGCGCCCCGGCGGACAAGGTGATCCGGCGGACGGACCCGGACCGCTTCTCCTTCATGGTGATCGGCGACACCGGCGAGGGCGACGATCCCCAGTACGCCGTCGTGCCAGGGTTCCTGAAGGCGAGTCAGGACACGTCGTTCGCCGTGCTCGCCAGCGACGTCATCTATCCGGTCGGCAGCGCCGACGACTACGACGGCAAGTTCTTCCGGCCGTACCAGGACTACCGGGCGCCGATATACGCGATACCCGGCAACCACGACTGGTACGAGGACCTCGGCGCGTTCATGCGGGTCTTCTGCGCCGACGCCCCGCCGCTGCCCGCCGAGCCCCGGCCCCGCCCGCTCACCCGGGCCTGGCTGCGCTCCCTGCTGTGGCACCGGCCGCGCCCGGACGACGGGCGACACCTCGACGAGGCACGGCGGCGGCGGTCGGCGGCGGACCAACAGGCCGTGCAGCCCGGGCCGTACTGGGCGATCGACGCCGGACCGGTGCGGATCATAGGCCTCGACACCGGTCTGCTGGGCACCGTCGACGCCGAACAGGGCGCCTGGCTGCGCGAGGTGTCGCGGGGGCCGCGGCCGAAGATCCTGATCACCGGCTCGCCGCTGTACGTCGACGGCGAGCACCACCCGTGCCCCATCGACGGGGGCGGAACGGTCGACGACATCGTGACCGCGCCGGAGCACCACTACGTGGCGGCGATCGGCGGTGACATCCACAACTACCAGCGCTACCCGGTGCCGTTGGCGGACGGCCGCACCCTTCAGTACGTGGTGGCGGGCGGCGGGGGCGCCTTCATGCACGCCACCCACACCATCCCCCGGGTCTCCGTCCCCGGGGTCACCGAGCGGGAGTTCCGCTGCTACCCGCTGCGCGGCGACTCCCTGGCCTTCTACAGCCGGCTCTACGGCCGCCGGCTGCGCCTGCGCCGCTTCTTCGCGCTCACCGAGGCCGAGGGCCAGGCGGTCGTGGCCGAGCGGCTCGGCATCCCGCCCACCCGGGTCCCGGGACCGGAGGTCAGGGTCACCCGGCGGATCCGGCTGGTGGCCGGCCTGCTGGGCACGGGGAGCCGTCCGGAGCGCCGCAAGCGGTTCCGGCTCCCGGTGCGCAAGGTCTACACGCAGCTGTTCTCGCCCGGCTCGGCCACGTACAGCCCACCGTTCTTCAAGTGCTTCCTGCGGCTGGACGTCACCCCGGAGTCGGTGCGGCTGCGCTGCCACGCGGCCACCGGCAACCTCGCGCAGGAGCTGGACCCGCCGGTCGAGGACGAGGTCACGATCCCGCTGGTCTGAGGCGGCCTGCGACAATCGGATCCGAACCGCCGTACGACCACGCCGGAGGAGCCCGTGCCACCGACCTCACGCCCGCTACGCAAGCTGGGTTTTCTCACCATCGGGCTGTTCGACGGGGACGACCCGGCCCGGGGCCACGAGACGACCCTGGAGATCATCGAGCTGGGCGAGCGGCTCGGCTTCGACAGCGCGTGGGTGCGCCACCGCCATCTCCAGTACGGCATCTCCTCCCCCGTGGCCGTCCTGGCGGCCGCCTCGCAGCGCACCCGGCGGATCGAGCTGGGCACCGCGGTGATCCCGCTGGGCTGGGAGAACCCGCTGCGCCTTGCGGAGGACCTGGCGACGGTCGACGTGCTGTCCGGGGGCCGGCTCAACCCGGGTGTGAGCGTGGGCCCGCCGATGCACTTCGACCAGGTCAAGGACGCCCTGTACCCGGACACGGCGGACGCGGAGGACTTCGGCTACGAGCGGGTGCGACGGCTCCTGGACCTCGTGCGCGGCGAGTTGGCGTCCGACTTCAGCGGGGTCGAGGGCTTCGAGGCCACGCGGCGGCAGCCGCAATTCGAATACAGCTCGGACCGGGTGCAGCCGCACTCCCCGGGCCTGGGCCGCCGGCTGTGGTACGGCGGAGGCAGCGTGAGTTCCGCGCGGTGGGCGGGCGAGCACGGCATGAACTTCCTGACCAGCAGCGTCGTCAAGGCCGAAGGGCCGGACGACACCCGGGACTTCGCCGAGATCCAGCTGTCGCACATCCGCGCGTTCCGCGCCGCCCACCCCGACGGCGAGGCGGCCCGGGTGTCCCAGGGCCTCGTGGTGATCCCCACCGATTCCGCCTCGCCCCAACAGCGGGCGAAGTACGAGGAGTTCGCCGCCCGGCGGCTGCCCCGCACAGCGTCCCCGCAGGGTCCGGCGCGGCTGCTGTTCGCCCCGGACCTGGTCGGCACCTCCGAGGAGATCGCGGAACGCCTGGACGCGCACGCCGCGTTCCGCGAGATCGACGAGGTGGCGTTCGCCCTGCCGTTCACCTTCGACCACGAGGACTACGTGCAGATCCTCACCGACATGGCGACGAAGCTGGGCCCGGCCCTGGGCCGGCGGCCGGCCGCCTGAGGTCACCGGCGGCCGGGCGCGTCCGGCGTCACCAGCGGCCGGGCTCGGTCCCCGTGACCGGTTCCGACGGCTTTCCGTCCACGCCGACGGGCACGTCCCCGGTGAGCATCACGCGGTGCATGGTGCGCGGAAAGCCGAGGTGGGCGTTGTCGCTCGGCGCGAGGTGGATGGTGGCCCGGTTGTCCCAGAAGGCCACGCTGCCGGGCTCCCAGCGGAAGCGGACCGTGTACTCGGGCCGTACCGCCTGCTCCAGCAGCATGTCGAGCAGGGCGCGGCTCTCGGCCCGCGAGACATCGGCGATCTGCTCGACGTAGTAGCCGTTGACGTACAGCACCTTCTCCCCGGTCTCCGGGTGGACCCGCACCAGCGGATGCAGGGACGCGACCTGGTGGCCGAGCAGGTGGCGGACGTACGTGTCGTCGCCGGGGCGGGGCTGGTAGCCGACGCCGAGCCGGTGCTCGGCGCGCAGTCCGTCCACGAAGTGCCGTACCGGCGCGGAGAGTCCGGCGTAGGCGGCGGCCAGGTTGGCCCAGGTGGTGTCGCCGCCGTACGGGGGGACCGTCTCGGCGCGCAGGATCGTCGCGGCCGGCGGGTCGATCCGGGCGCCGTGGTCGCAGTGCCAGCCGCGCAGCAGGGTGTGGCGGCGGCGCTGGAGCCACTCCTCGTGCTCCATGCCGAACTTCCCGCCGAGTTCCAGGCGGTCGGCGGTCGTCTCGATCTCGGGGAAGTCCGGTGGCGAGGCGCCGCCCCGCTTGCGCAGCACGACCGGATCGCCGAATCGCCGGGCGAAGGCCACGTGTGCGGCGTGGTCGAGGCGCTGTCCACGGAAGAACACCACCTTCCAGCGCAGCACGGCGGCCCTGATCGCGGCGACCCGGGCCCGGTCGAGGCCGTCGGCCAGGTCGACGCCGGTGATCTCGGCGCCGATGTGTCCGGCGGCCGGGTGCACCTCGATCCCCGCCCCCCGTACCAGCCCGTCCTCCGTGTCCCAGCCCGTTGTCATGCGCGCTCCGATGGTCGTCCGGTTGATCGATCCTCACCGTATCCCTGAGGCTGGAAGGACGACACAGCCGAAGAGAGGTCCCACGGTGAGCGACATCCCGGTGCACACGCTGGACGACGGTACGCGGCTCCCTGCCCTGGGGCTGGGCACCTGGCCGATGGACGACGCGCAGGCGGAGGAGGCGGTGGCCGCGGCGCTCGGCCTGGGCTACCGGCTGATCGACACGGCGACGAACTACCGCAACGAGACCGGGGTCGGCCGCGGGGTGGCGCGCGGCGGGGTGCCCCGTGAGGAGATCGTGATCACGACGAAGCTGCCCGGCCGCCACCACGGCTACGAGGAGACCCTGGCCTCCTTCGAGGAGTCACGGCGGCGGCTCGACGTCGACCACGTCGACCTGTACCTGATCCACTGGCCGCTGCCCCGGGTCGGCAAGTACGTCGACTCCTGGCGGGCCATGATCAAGCTCCGTGCGGAGGGCCTGGTCCGGTCGATCGGCGTCTCGAACTTCACGCCCGAGCACATCGAGCGTCTGGAGGAGGAGACAGGGGTGCTGCCCTCGGTCAACCAGATCGAGCTGCATCCGCTGTTCCCCCAGGACGAGCTGCGCGCCTTCCACCAGGCGAAGGGCATCGTCACGGAGAGCTGGAGCCCACTGGGCCGGGGCTCGGAGCTGCTGCGCGACCCCCTGGTGGTCTCCGTCGCCGAGGCCCTGGGCGTCACCCCGGCGCAGGTCCTGCTGCGCTGGCACGTCCAGCTGGGCGCGGTCCCGATCCCGAAGTCGTCCGACCCGGCCCGTCAGCGCGACAACCTGGACGTCTTCGGCTTCGCGCTCGGCCCGGCCCAGATGGCGGTGATCACGGACCGCGCGCACCGGCGGCTGGGCGGGGATCCGCAGGTGCACGAGGAGTTCTGAAGGCGCGCGAGAAGTTCTGAGCGTGCCGGTCACTGGGGCGCCAGGGTCTGCTCCGCCCAGATCGTCTTGCCCCGGTCCGTCTGCCGGCTGCCCCAGCGCTGGGTGAGCTGGGCGACGAGCAGCAGGCCGCGGCCGCCCTCGTCGTAGGCGTGGGCGCGGCGCAGGTGCGGGGAGGTGGAACTGCCGTCGGAGACCTCGCAGATGAGGTTGCGGTCGCGGATCAGCCGCAGCCGGATGGGGGGTTCGCCGTAGCGGATGGCGTTGGTGACCAGTTCGCTGACGACGAGTTCGGTGACGAACGCGGCCTCCTCCAGTCCCCACACGGCGAGTTGCTCGGTGGCGGCCTGGCGGGTGGCGGCCACCTGGGCGGGGTCCGGCTCCACGTCCCAGGCGGCGACCTGGTCCGCGCCGAGCGCGCGGGTGCGGGCGAGCAGCAGGGCGACGTCGTCGCTGGGCTCCTCCGGCAGGACGGCCTTGAGCACGGTGTCGCAGAGGGCGTCGAGGGTGGCGGCTGGTGCGGTGAGCGCGTTGCACAGCTCGCCGGTCGAGCGGTCGACGTCGCGGTCGCGGTCCTCGATCAGGCCGTCGGTGCAGAGGGCGACGACCGCGCCCTCGGGCAGTTCCAGCTCGACCGCCTCGAAGGGCAGCCCGCCGACGCCGAGCGGGGGGCCGGGGGTCAGGGGGACGAGGTGCACGGTGCCGTCGGGCAGGACGACCGCCGGGGAGGGGTGTCCGGCGGCGGCCAGGGTGAGGTACCGGCTGACGGGGTCGTAGACGGCGTACAGACAGGTGGCGCCGAGTTCCGCGACGTCGTCGCCGCCGCCCTCGTAGGCCGCCAGGTGGGTGACGAGGTCGTCGAGGTGGGTGAGCAGCTCGTCGGGTGGCAGGTCCACGTCGGCGAGGGTGCGGACGGCCATGCAGAGGCGTCCGGCCGGTCTCGGTGACCTGGCGGAGTTGGTGGTTGAAGCCGCGGCTGTGCTCGGCGTCCTCGACGGTCTCGGGGAAGTGGCGGCCGAGCAGGACGTCCTCCGAGACGCCCATGACCTTGCAGGCGGCCTCGTTCAGGCGCAGATAGCGCTGCCGAGGGTCGAAGACGGACATGGACATGGAGGCCTGCTGGAAGGCGCGCCCGGCGAGCGTCGGTTCCGGGGCGGCCGGCCGTTCGGCGGTGAGCGCCCAGCCGGTGGCCGTGCCGTCGGGGCCGAGCACCGGGCAGGCGGTGACGGCGAGGGTGACGGGGTCGCCGTCGCGGTGGCGGACCACGACGGGGCCGGTCCAGGCGGACGCGCCGCGCGGCCGGAGGTCCTCGGTGAGCAGGTCGGTCGCCGCCCGCCCCACGGCCTCCTCGGCCGGATGGCCCGTCAGCAGACGGGCACCCTCGCTCCAGCCCGTCACGATGCCCCGGGCATCGATGACCGCCGCAGCGACGACATGCTCCGTGTCGTCCAGAGTGGTCCCTTTGGTCCGGGGCATCAAGCCGCCAGGGGCCGACCGAGGCGGGAGCGGCCCCCGGCCCTCAGGAGCGGTGGGCGCGCAGCGCCTCCAGGGCGCGGTCGGCATGGGTGTTCATGCGCAGTTCGCTGCGCACGACCTCCAGGACGGTGCGGTCCTGCGCGATCACGTAGGTGACGCGCTTGGTGGGGGCCAGGGAGAATCCGCGCTTCACGCCGAACCGTTCCCGCACGCTGCCGTCGACGTCGGAGAGCAGGGTCATGCCGAGGGTGTGACGGCCGGCGAACTCCTGCTGGCGGTCGACGGAGTCCCCGCTGATGCCGACGGGCCGCGCGCCGACGGCCGCGAACTCGGCCGCCAGGTCACGGAAGTGGCAGGCCTCGGCGGTGCAGCCGGGGGTGAGGGCGGCCGGGTAGAAGAAGAGGACCACGGGGCCGTCGGCGAGCAGGTCCGTCAGGCTGCGCGCCGTGCCGGTCTCGTCCGGCAGGGAGAAGTCCTCGACCAGGTCACCGGTCTCCAGAGCCTTCGTCATCACTGTGCCTGCCGTCCTTCCGTGCCGCGCGCCACGCCGCGGGCCCACAGCACGAGGGGCACCTGCAGGGGCAGCCGGCCGATCGCGGCCGCCTTGAGGGGGGTGGGCCGGTCGCGCCAGTCGAGCGCCATCTTGACGTTGGCGGGGAACACGCCGACGAAGAGGGCGGCCGCGGCCAGGGCGGCGGGCTTCCGGGTCCGGGGCAGTGCCACGCCGGCCGCCAGCGCCAGCTCGGCGACGCCGCTGGCGTACGTCCAGGTCCGGGGCGAGCCCGGCAGGACCTTCGGGATGATCGCGTCGAACGGGCGGGGTACGGCGAAGTGGGCGACGCCCATACCGGCGAGCAGGCCCGCCAGCAGCAGGGGTGAGCGTTCGGACCGGGGCACGGTTCCTCCTCTGATGACCTGGAGGCCGACATTACTGGACGGTAGGCGGGCCACCGGACGCGGGGTCTCCGAGCGGGGGTCCCCCCTCAACCGGTGTGTTCCCGGCCGCCGTTGGCCGCGGTCAGGGCAGGCGCCGGTGCTGCCCCGGGGTGTGTCCGAAGGTGCGCCGGAAGACGTCGATGAACGCACTGGCGGAGGACCAGCCGCAGCGCACGGCGACGGTGGTGCCGTGGTGTGCCGCTCGGTCGTCTTCGTCGGCCTGAGCGCGTTCGTCTCGCTGTACGTGCGGGAGCGCACCGGCGGCGGGGAGGCGGCCGGTACGGCCGCGCTGTGCGTGCTCTACGCGGGCGGTGCGGTGGGGACGCTGGCCGGGAGCCGGCTCGCCGAGCGGTACGGGCGGCTCACGGTGGTCCGCCGCTCGTACGGAGTGACGCTGCTCGCGATGGCGGGCGTGCTCCTCGTGCCGGGCCCGCCGCTGTACCTCTGCGTGGCCCTCGCCTCGGCGGGGCTGTACGTGCCGTTCTCGCTGCACGTGACGCTGGGCCAGGACCGTATGCCCCGGCACATGGGCACCGCGAGCGGGGTCACGCTCGGGCTGACGGTGAGCGTGGGGGGCGCGGCGGCGCCGGCCCTCGGGGCGCTGGCGGACGCCACGTCCCTGCGGACCGGGCTGCTCCCGCTCCTGCTGCCCCCCGTGGTGGCCTGGTTGCTGCTGCGCGGCCTGCGCGAGCCGGACCCGGCCCCGCTCGTGCCCCCGGGCGGGCCCGGACCGGGTCAGGCGGTGACGGGCGGCTGCTCGGGCTCGTCCTCGACGGCGTAGGAGAGGAAGTCGTCGACCATGCGGTGGAAGAGCGTGGCGAGCTGGCCCAGCTCCTCCGGGGCCCAGTCGGAGAGCGCCAGCTGCATCCCCCGGGCGCCCGCCTCCCGGACCCGGCCGACGGCCTCGCGGCCGGCGTCGGTGAGCTCGATGCGCTGGGCCCGGCGGTCGTCGGGGTCGGGGACCCGGGTGACATACCCGGACTTCTGGAGCTGCTGCACCGTGCGGGTCACGTGGGAGGCCTCGACGCCGAGGCTCTGGGCCAGCTCTCCCGGCCGCTGCGGCTCGGCGTCGGCGACCTGGCGCAGCAGGGCCACGGCGGCCCGGTCCAGCGGGACGCCGGCCAGGGCCATCAGCCGGTCGTGCTGGCGGGCACGGGTGCTGAGGTAGGTGATGCGCGTGAGGGCGCGCTCGATCTCGATCACTTCCGGGGAGGCGACGGAGGGCAGGGGGAGCGGTGGGGTGGACATGCGACCCACTTTACCATCTTGTTGCGTAACTCAAGTAAGTTACCGCGTCCGCCTGCCCCGGCCGCTGCGGGGAGATCGCCGACGGGGTCGCCGGACGCGTCGGGGCCCGGCAGGCTCGCACCGCCCGCCGGGCCCCTTGCGCCGTCAGGCGGGGACGGGCACGTGCTCGCCCCAGGCCGCGCCGGTGGCGATCGCCTGCCGCCACAGCCGGATCGCCTTCGGCGGCATCCCCACCGCGAGTGCCCCGCTCACCCGGTCGCCGGTGCGGTACGCGGCCACGAACCGCTGCTCGGCGAGGTCGCCCTCGACGACGGCCACCTCGTCGTGCCCGCGCAGATGGCCGTATGCCTGGATCTTCATGTCGTACTGGTCCGACCAGAAGTACGGCACCGGCGCGAACGGCTTGCGCGCCTCCGGGGCGGCGAGCAGGTTGCGGGCGGCCGCCATGCCCTGCTCGGCCGCGTTGGTGCGGTGCTCGATCCGCATCGACGTGCCGAACAGCGGGTTGTGCCAGCGGGCCACGTCCCCGGCGGCGTACACGCCCGGGGCCGCCTCCAGGTGCTCGTCGCAGACCAGGCCGTCCGCGACCGTCAGTCCGCTGCCGGCCAGCCAGTCGGTGTGGGGCACCGAGCCGACGGCCACGAGCACCTCGTCGGCCTCGACCACCTCGCCGTCGTCGAGCCGTACGCCGTCCTCGGTCACCTCAGTGACCGTGACCCCGCAGCGCAGGTCCACGCCCCGGTCGCGGTGGGCCTGCGACAGCACCCGCCCGACCCGCTCGCCGACGGCGTGCGCCAGCGGCACCGCCGCCGGTTCCAGCAGCGTCACCCGGGCCCCGAGCCGCCAGGCGACGGCCGCCGCCTCCGCGCCGAGGAACCCGGCGCCGACCACGACCAGATGCCGTCCGGGCGCCAGCCGCTCCCGCAGGGTGAGCGCGTCCCCCAGGGTGCGCAGCACATGCGCGCCCTCGCCGGGCAGCCGACGCGGCCGGACCCCGGTGGCCACGATCAGTCCGTCGTACGGCAGTTCGGAGCCGTCGGCCGACCGGACCACGCGCCGCACCGGGTCGAGGCCGGTGGCCGCGACGCCGACCCGCAGGTCGAGGCCGAGCGCGGCGAGGTCCTCGGAGCGGCGCAGCTGGAGCCGCTCCTCCTCCCATTCGGAGGCGAGCAGCTGCTTGGACAGGGGCGGACGGTCGTACGGGAGGTGCGGTTCGTCGCCCAGGAGGGTGAGGGCGTCGTCGTAGCCCTCGCGCCGGAGGGTCTCGGCCGCGGCGAGTCCGGCGGCGGAGGCTCCGACGACCACGATCCGGTTCACTGCTCGACCAGTCGGATCGCGGCGGCGGGGCAGACGGCGACGGCCTCGCGGACGTCGTCGAGGAGTTCGGGCGCGGGCCGCTCCTCGAGCAAAATCGCGATGCCGTCGTCGTCCTGGCCGAAGACCTGCATGGCGGCGACCACGCACTGCCCGGAGGCGACACACTTGTCGGATTCCAGCTCCACCTTGGCGGACGTCATGGGATTCCCCTTCCTCACTTCTTCACGTTCGATCGCCGTTACTGCGGTGGGACGGGGAACCGTCACCAGGTCACGGGCAGGGAGTGGACGCCGTAGATGAAGGCGTCGTGCTTGAAGCGGACGTCGTCCAGCGAGCCGGCCAGGCTCAGGGTCGGGATGCGCCTGTAGAGGGTGCCGTAGACGACCTGGAGTTCCATGCGGGCCAGCGGCTGGCCGAGGCACTGGTGGACGCCGAAGCCGAAGGCGACATGGCGGCGGGCGTCGCGGGTGATGTCGAGGCGGTCGGGGTCGGGGAAGACCTCGGGGTCGCGGTTGGCGACCTCGTTGACCATGATCACGCCGTCGCCGGCCCTGAGCACCTGCCCGGCGATCTCGATGTCCTCGGTGACCGCGCGGCGCCGGCCGAGGTGGGTGATGTGCAGAAAGCGCAGCAGTTCCTCGACGGCGGAGGCGACCAGTTTGGGGTCGTCGGTCTCGCGCAGCAGGGCGAGCTGGTCGGGGTGCTGGAGCAGGGCGAGGGTGCCGAGCGCGATCATGTTCGCGGTGGTCTCGTGGCCGGCGACGAGCAGCAGCAGGGCCATCTCGGTCGCCTGCTGGTGGTCGATCTCACCGGCGGTGACGCGTCCGGCGATGCTGGAGAGCAGGTCGTCGCGGGGGTCGGCGATCCGCTTGCCGATGAGCGCGGCGAGATAGCCAGCCACCTCACGGCTGGCCGCGCCGCGCTGTTCGGGGGTGGCGTCCCGGTGGACCATCGTCTTGGTGTTGTCCTGGAAGAAGGCGTGGTCGTCGTAGGGCACGCCGAGCAGTTCGCAGATCACCAGCGAGGGGATGGGGAGCGCGAACTTCTCCACCAGGTCGACCGGTGCGGGGCCGGCCAGCAGGTCGTCGATCAGGTCGTCCACGATGCGCTGCACGGCCGGGCGCAGGGCCTCCACCCGTTTGACGGCGAACGGCGCCGTCACCATCCGGCGCAGCCGGGCGTGTTCGGGGTCGTCCATCATGATGAAGCCGAGCTTGCCCTCGCCGGCCTCGGGGCTGGCCTTGGTCGGGTAGCCGGGGCTGTCGGTGTCGGCGCTGCCCCGGGGGTCGCCCAGGATCGCGCGCTGCTCGGCGTAGCGGGTCACGAGCCAGGGCTCGGAGCCGTCCCAGAGCCGCACCTTCGTCAGCGGCGCCTGTTCCTGGAGGTCCCGGAGGGCGGGCGGGGGGTCGAAGGGGCAGCGGGCCGCCCTGGGCATCGGGAACTCGGGGGCCGCGTCCGGGGTTTCGGGCACGGGGCCGGTCAGGATGTCGGCCATGGCTCTCCTCGGTGGTGGGGGCTCCGGTCGGGCCGGAGCGCCGGGGGAAGGGGTCGAGGCCTCGATGAGCACATGCAAACAGAGGGGGGAGAACGTCCACCATGCGGCCCAACAGAGCGGCGAGCCTGCGCAGTTCGCCGAGCGGCCAGTCCGCCAGGGCCGGCTGCATCCCGCGCGCGCCCGCGTCGCCCAGCCGCGCGACGGCGTCCTCGCCGAGCGGGGTGAGCCGGATCCGCCGGGCCCGCGGGTCGTCGGGGTCGGCGACCCGGGTGACGTATCCGGCCTTCTGGAGCCGCTGCACCTGACGCGTGACGTGCGAGGCCTGGACGGCGAGCACCTGGGCCGGCTCCCCCGGCCGCAGCGGGTCGTGGTCGGCGATCCGGCGCAGCATCGCGACGGCGGCCCGGTCGAGCGGTACGCCCGCCAGGGCGACCAGCCGGTCGTGCCGACGGGCGCCGGCACTGAGGTAGGCGACGTGCGTGAGGGCCCGCTCGATCTCGACCGCCGCGGGCGAGGCCGGCGGCACTGCGGGCGGCGAGGGGGACATGGGTTCACCCTACCTTTCTACTTGCCTGACTCAAGTAATCTCATCGCTTGCTTGACTCAAGTAATCCACATATGCTTGCCTAACTCAAGCAACGCAACCGATGCCCGACCCTCGAACCACACCAGCTGAACAGCCCCGACGCCCCTCCCCGGAGGGTGCGGCCGCACCGACCGGAGCCGCCCCGAGCGGAGGCGGCTCCTCGGCGCCGAACCCGTGGGGACGGGGTACGGCGCGGTCCCCGGGCCCGGCCGCCGGCTCACTCCCCCCGACCGGCGCCGGGCCCGAGGACACACCAGCCCGCCACGCCCGCTCGACCGCCCCGGCCCGGCTCTCCTCCGGCCGAGCACAGGTCCGCGGCGTGGCACACGGGGACGACAGACAGGACCCCTCCCCTGCCGCGGCGATCCTGCTCCTGGCGTCCGCGCATCTCCTCGCACCCTTCACCGCTCCGGGCGGGCCACGCCCTCCCGGAGTCCGTCAGGGCTCCCCGGAGCCCCGCACCACCTGATGTCCGGCAACCCAGAAAGGCACCCCACATGAGCACCATGAAGTCCGTCCGGACCGGCGGCGTCGGCAAGATCGAGGTCGTGGACGTCGAGCGGCCGGTGCCCGGTCCCAGGGACGTCCTGATGCGGATCCGCGCCTGCGGCATCTGCGGCACCGACGTCACGTTCCTGCACATGGGCGGCATGCCCGCCCGCGCCCATCTGGGCGGCGAGCTGGTGCCGGTGCCGCTCGGACACGAGCCCGCCGGTGAGATCGTCGAGGTCGGCGCCGAGGTCACCGGTCTGAAGGCCGGCGACCGGCTGGTGGTGAACCCGCAGGACGCGCCCACCGGCATCATCGGCTGCGGCGGGAAGTTCGGCGGGATGAGCGAGTTCCTGCTGATCGAGAACGCCGAGGTCGGCAAGAGCGTCGCCGTCTTCCCGGACACCGTGCCCTTCGACGTGGCCTCGCTCAACGAGCCCATGGCCGTGGCCCGGCACGCCGTGAACCGCTCCGAGGCGGGGCCCGACGACAAGGTCGTGGTCTTCGGCGCCGGGCCCATCGGCCTGGGCGCAGCGATCTGGTTCAAGCTGCGCGGCGTGAAGCACGTCGTCGTCGCCGACGTCATCCCCTCCCGGCTGGAGAAGGCACTGGCCGTGGGCGTGGACGCCGTCATCGACTCCGCGAAGCAGGACGTCACCGCGCGGCTGACCGAACTGCACGGCCAGGCCGCCAACGCCCTCGGCCAGCCGCGGCCCGGTACCGACATCTACCTCGACGCCGCCGGCGCCCCGGCCGTCTTCAACACCGTGGTCGCCAACGCCAAATGGCACGCCAAGCTGGTCATGGTCGCCGTGCAGAAGAAGGGCGAGATCGATCTCGGCGGCATGCTGCGCAGCGAGCTGACCCTCGTCCCCTCCCAGGGCTACCCCACCGAGATCTTCGAGGTCACGCCCGAACTCGTGGAGCACCAGGAGCGGTTCGCCAAGCTCATCAGTCACCGCGTCCCGTTCTCCGAGGCGGAGCGCGCCTTCGGGCTGACGATGGCGCCGGGCGCCGCGGAGAAGGTCGTCGTCACGCTGGACGACTGACCGGACGGGCCGGCCGCCGGTGCTCCCGGCGGCCGGTACCCCCGCATCCCACCCCACCCACAGGAACGGCACTCCATGCGCGCGACCCTGCGACAGGCGGCGCGGGCCACGGTCCACCTCATGCTGGCCGCGGCCATGGCCTTCGGGTCGTACCTCTTCATCACCGTCCTGCTGATCACCGCCACGGGCGCGGTGACGGTCGTCGGGATCTGGCTGCTGCCCGAGACCGTGCTGCTGATACGGCGGATCGCGGGCGCCAAGCGGCGGCTGACGGCCGTCTGGACCGGGCGGGAGATCCCGGAGGCGTACGAGCCGGTCACCGGGCCCCTGCGGGAGCGGCTGCGGGCGACCGTCCGGGATCCCGGCACTGTCACCGACGCCCGCTGGCTGGCCGCGTACTTCGGCTACGGATGGCTGACGGTGCTGGTGGTGCCGTTGTGGGCGGCCGGGCTCGTCGTCGACGGGGTGTGGTGCGGGCTGCTGGGCCGTGAGGCGCTCGTGCTGCCGTTGATCGTCCGGCTGGCCGATGTCGAGGCCGGCTGGTCGACCACGCTGCTGCGGCCCTCCCCCGAGGCGCGGCTGACCCGGCGGGTCGAACAGCTCACCGCGACCCGGGCGGACGCGGTCGCCGCGCACGGCTCCGAACTGCGCCGTATCGAACGGGATCTGCACGACGGCGCACAGGCCCGGCTGGTGGCCCTGTCGCTGCGTATCGGGCTGGCCGAGCGGGCGTACGCAGCCGACCCGGAGACCGCGCGGAAGCTGCTCGCCGACGCGCAGGACCAGGCCGAGGAGGCGCTGACGGAGCTGCGGCACGTGGTGCGCGGCATCCATCCGCCGATCCTCACCGACCGGGGGCTGGCGGGCGCCGTGCGGGCGCTCGCGGCGCGCTGGGGATCCTCCCGCGCGAGCGACGGCGAGAGCGCGGGCGAGCGGGCGGGCGAGAGCGGGGGAGGGCTGCGGGTGGCCGTGCTGGCCGACGGCCTGCCGGACGCGCCACGGGCACCGGCCGCGGTGGAGGCGGCCGCCTACTTCGTGGTCGCCGAGGCGCTGACCAACGCGGCGAAGTACAGCGGGTCAGACACGGCCGAGGTGCTGCTCGCCCGCACCCGGACCGGGCTGCGCGTGCGGGTGCGGGACGAGGGATGCGGGGGCGCCGACGAGAGCGCCGGGTCGGGGCTGCTGGGCCTGCGGCGCCGGGTGGCCGCGCTCGACGGGACGGTGCGGCTGACGAGCCCGCCGGGCGGGCCGACGGTGATCGAGGCGGAGCTGCCGTGCGTGTGGTGAGCCCCGGGCCCCTCGGCCCCTCAACCCTTCGTCGCACGACCGGCTCCACCCGGCTCCACCCGGCTCCACCCGGCTCCACCCGGCTCCACCCGGCTCCACCCGGCTTCGCCGGGAGGCTCCACGTCAGTCCGCTCACCGTCCGCACCCCATGGGCACCGCGCCATGACCAAGCCGGGCGCCCGCGACCGTGCCCGACTGGTCGTCATGGCCTACCGGTCGGGGCCGGTGCAGGCGCCCGTCCAGCCGGCGGCGGTCACTGACGGCCGCGCGACCCGTCACGTCCGTTCAGGGGAAACGCCCGGCCCGCGCGCGTGGTCCGGCACGGCCGTGTCGACAACTCCCCCGTGACCCTCCCGCTCATCGCCCCCATGCTCGCCACGCCGGGCCCGCTGCCGCCCACCGCGCAGGACGCCCGCTGGGCCTACGAGACCAAGCAGGACGGCCAGCGGGCCGTGGTGTACCTCCCCGGGGACGGGACGGTCGGCCTGCGGGCCCGTTCCGGGGAGGACATCACCGGCGCCTACCCCGAACTGCGGGCGCTGGGCGGTGCGCTCGGCGCGACCCCCGCCGTGCTCGACGCGGAGGTGCTGGCGCTGGACGAACACGGCCGCGCCGACTTCCAGTTGCTCCAGTCCCGGATGGGCCTGGCCCACGCGCCGGCCCGGGCGGCGCGGGTCGCGGCGACGGTCCCCGTGCACCTGGTGCTGTTCGACGTGCTGCACCTCGGCGGGCGCTCCCTGCTGCGGGTGCCGTACGCGCAGCGCCGGGCGCTGCTGGAGGGGCTGGAGCTGGAGGGCGGGTTCTGGTCGACGCCGGGCGCGCTCGTCGGCCACGGCCGGGAGGCGCTGGAGGCGACCCGTGCCCATGGTCTGGAGGGCCTGATCTGCAAGCGGCTGGACTCGGTGTACGAGCCGGGGGTGCGCTCCCGGGCCTGGATCAAGATCCGCAACATGCGGGTGGCCGATGTGGTGGTCGGCGGCTGGTCGCCGGGGAAGGGACGGCTGACCGGGCTGCCGGGCGCCGTCCTCGTCGGGCAGCGCACCGAAGCGGGCGCGCTGCGGTACGTCGGCAGTGTCGGCACCGGCTGGAGCGAGGCCGAGCGCGCCGAACTCGCCGCGCTGCTGCGGGCCGCCGCGACCGACGTGTGCCCCTTCGACCCCGTGCCGCCGGCGGCCGGCGCCCACTGGGCGCTGCCCCGGCTGGTCGGCGAGGTGCGCTACAGCACCCGCACCCGGGCGGGGCTGCTGCGCCAGCCGTCCTGGCTCCGGCTGCGGCCGGATCTGACGCCCGAGGAGGCGGACGCGGACCTTCCGGACAGTTCCCCATGACCCGCCGTCAGAGGGACCGACTATTGGGCTGACCTTCATCATTGACACGCCTGCGACCCTTGGCGCCGAAGTGAAAACCCGGGAAGCTGAACTCCCTTTTCCCCCACAGCCGTTCGGCTGCGCCCGGATCACGAGGAGGACGCAGTGTCGTCACCCACGTTCAAGGCCCACCGCAGGAGATGGCTCACCGGACTCGCCGGTGCCGCCGCGATCGTCCTCGCCGTTCCTTCGACCGCGTTCGCCGCCCCTCCCCAGGCGCTGCCCCAGAACGCCGAGGCCGCGGAACTCACCTACCAGCCGACGTTCGACTACGACACGGACGGCTGCTACTCCACCCCCGCGATCGGCCCCGACGGGACGGTCAACGGCGGTCTGAACCCGACCGGCGCGCTCAACGGCAGCTGCCGCGACGCCTCGGACCTGGACAACACCAACAGCTACTCGCGCTACAAGTGCAACAACGGCTGGTGCGCGTACATGTACGGCCTGTACTTCGAGAAGGACCAGGCGATCGCCGGCAGCAGCATCGGCGGGCACCGGCACGACTGGGAGCATGTCGTGGTCTGGGTGCAGAACGGCCAGGTCCAGTACGTCTCGACGTCCAACCACGGCTCGTTCACCGTGCACGCGGCGTCCTCGGTCCGCTTCGAGGGCACCCACGCGAAGATCGTCTACCACAAGGACGGCATCAGCACGCACTGCTTCCGGGTGGGCAACTCCAACGATGAGCCGCCGGAGAACCACAAGGGCACCTGGCAGTACCCGCCGCTGGTCGGCTGGAACGGCTACCCGTCGGGCGTGCGCGACAAGCTGACCGCGTACAACTTCGGCAGCGCCAACTTCGGTCTGAAGGACGGCAGTTTCAACAGCCACCTGTCGACGGCCAAGCCGTCGGGGATAGCCTTCGACCCCAACGCGTAGCCCGCTCGACCGGACCGGTGCCGGGGCCCCCCCCGGCACCAGTCCGCAGGCGATGGACGTCCCCGCGCACACCGCCCATGATGGCCGGATGGATCTTCACGCCGAACGGCCGCCGTTCTCGCGCCCTGTCCACGAGGTGACCGCCGCCCGGGTCCGGCCGGCCCGGCGGGCCGATCTGCCGCGGGTCGCCGAACTGGCCGCCCTGCACGCGGAGTACGAGAAGGCCGCCCCGCCCGTCCCCGGCCTCGCGGACCGGCTGGCGGCGCTGCTCTTCGACGATCCGGCGCCCCGGCTGCGCTGTCTGGTCGCCGAACTGCCCGGCGGCGAGGTCGTCGGCTACGCCACCGGCTCCTCCGTGCTCTCCACCTGGGACGCCCGCGAGTACCTCCACATGGACTGCCTCTTCCTGGCCGCCGGCCACCGCGGCCTGGGCCTGGGCGCCCTCCTGATGGACGCCGTGACCGAGGAGGCCCGCGCCCTGGGCCTGCCCGAGGTCCAGTGGCAGACCCCCGCGTGGAACGAGGGCGCGATCCGTTTCTACGACCGTCTGGGCGCCCGGGGCACGGACAAGCGCCGTTACAGCCTGCCGGTTGGGCCGTGACGGGCACCCGGCGGCCCGGGCAGGAACCGTGAGGTACGCGCGCCCCCGGCCGGGGCGGGGGCGTATACCCCTTCGGCCGGTGATTCATGCCGCGCCGCGGGGCCGAATGCGGGAAGCGGCGCGGCGGACGGGCCGGGAGGGTCTATGGTGTCCGTCATGTCCGTCCCGGAACTGATCCGTATCGTCTCCCGCGACTCCCCCATGGCCCTGGCCCAAGTGGAGCGCGTCCGTGCCGAGTTGGCCGTCCTGCATCCCGGTGTCCGCACCTCGGTCGTCCCCGTGAAGACCACCGGCGACAAGTGGATGGGCGATCTGTCCCAGGTCGAGGGCAAGGGCGCCTTCACCAAGGAGGTCGACGCGGCGCTGCTGGCCGGGGAGGCCGATCTGGCGGTGCACTGCGTCAAGGACGTCCCGGCGGACCGTCCGCTGCCCGCGGGCACGGTCTTCGCCGCGTTCCTGAAGCGGGACGACATCCGCGACGCCCTGGTGCACCCGGGTGGCCTCACCCTCGACGAGCTGCCGGCCGGGACCCGGATCGGCACCTCCTCGGTGCGCCGGATCGCCCAGCTGGCCGCCACCCACCCGCACCTGGAGTGCGTGCCGTTCCGCGGCAACGCCAACCGGCGGCTGGAGAAGCTGGCGGCGGGCGAGGCGGACGCGTTGCTGCTCGCGGTGTCCGGCCTGGAGCGCATCGAGCGCCCGGACGTGATCAGCGAGGTGCTGTCGCCGGAGACGATGATGCCGCCGATCGGCGCGGGCATCCTCGCGCTCCAGTGCCGGGAGGGCGACGACGACCTGATCGACGCGGTGAGCGGCCTCGGCGACCCGGCGACGCACCGGGAGGCCACGGCGGAGCGCATGTTCCTGCATGTGCTCCAGGGCCACTGCAACAGCCCGATCGCCGGGTTCGCGCACGTGGACCGCAGCGGCGAACTGTCGCTGCGGGCGTGTGTGTTCACCCCGGACGGCAAGACCCGGCTGAACGCCCACGAGTGGGCGGGCCGCCTCGATCCGGCGACGCTCGGCACGTCGGTGGCGGTGGCGCTGCTGCGTCAGGGCGCCCGCGAGATCATCGACGGCATCCCGCACTGAGACACCGGGCCACCGAAACACCGGGCAACCGGAAATCCGGAGCACCGGGCCGAGGAGGGCACCGCGTCAGGCGGTGCCCTCCTCGGCCTGGTCCCGCAGGAAGTTGCTCACCTGGAGGGCCAGGCTCTCCCGGCCCGCGCCGGCGGGCACGGACGCCTCGTGCAGTCCGATGCCGCCCGTCCACAGCCGGCGCTCGGCCCAGTCGTCGTCGACGCGCAGCTGCACCTGGACGTCGACCTGGCCGAGCGCGGCCTCGGGTCCGGCGGCGTAGAGCACGGCGGTGGCGCGGCGCAGCGGATAGACGTCGAAGCCCTCGATGAACTGCGAGTTGCGCCAGTCGACGAACGCGCTCTCGCCGTCGGGCCCGATCCGCACGTCGATCTGGCCGTCCTCGAGGTGGATGGTGGAGTGTCCGGCTCCCCGGTTCTCGACGGTCACCCGCAGACAGAAGTACGTCAGCCCCTCGGCGGCGTCGTCGCGCCCGCGCGGCGGCTCGTGCTGCTCCAGACGGTGGACGCGGACCCGCAGACCGGCATGCTCGTCGTACTCCTGCCAGTCCCCGACCACGTTCGGCTTGTACACAGTCCACCTCTCGACTTCTACCGGCTGCTTCCTATCCGTGCGCTCAGCGCACTGTCAAATGAGCGGAATGCGCTGTGGCCAGGGACTTCACCCCTTTTGATCGGTGATCAAGCCGTGCGCAGGAAGAACTCGTCCGGTGCCGCCAGAGCGGTGTTCCGCGGCGTGCCGCACATCACGTCCGTGAGCAAGATCAGCGGGCGGGCCGGCCCAGCAGCGAGTCCGGTGCAGGCGACGGCGGCGGTCATGACTCCTCGGCCTCCTCGTGCAGGCTGACGGCGAGGGTGCGCAGCGCGGGGAGCGCGGCGCGCAGGGCCTCCTGGTCGGCGGGGTCGAGCCGGGCCACGTGCCGGCCGACGAGTGCGGCGCGCCGCTCCTTCCAGTTCCGCAGCCGGTGCTCGGCCGCCTCGGTGAGCAGCAGCCGGGCGGCGCGCCGGTCGGCGGGGTCGGTCTCGCGGACCAGGTAGCCGTCCCTGACCAGGTGGTTGACCAGGGTCGAGACGGAGTTGCCCGCGAGGTACAGCTCCTTGGCGGCGTCCGAGACCCCGATGCCGGGCCGGGCCTCGACGAGCCGCAGCAGCTCGACCTCGGCGCCGCGCAGCCGGGGCACGGTCAGTCCGGAGCGCAGCCGGCGCCGGAGCAGCCGCTGGACACCGACGAGGGCGTCGGCCAGCTCTTCCGGGAAGGTCTCCTTCTCCACACCGTCCTCCACACCCTCGAGATTACCTCTGAGTGAGAGGTATTTTCGGCCCGGCTCGGCCAAGGGAGAGTCAAAACAAAACGGGATAAATTCGCCCATCTGTTTCAGAACGCCCTCCACCGGGCATCCGCAAGGAAGTGCTTCGGACAGGAGGCACGTCCGTGGGACCCCGCCGAGCGGGCCGCCCCGGACGATCGCCGATTCCGTTCGAGCGCGCGTTTGTCCCACGGTGACTGGTCACCCTTCGGCACCCCTTCGGGAAGGCGCGCGCGATGCGTACCACCGTCAGAACGAAGCAGCACCCTCACGACGACGCCCCGGACACCGCACAGGCGTTCGTACGACTGGGCGAACTGCCCGACGGTCCGCAGCGCCGGGCCCTGCGCGACGAGCTGATCCGACTGTGGCTCCCCATGGCCGAGCGGATCGCCGTCCGCTTCCGCGGCCGCGGCGAGACCCTCGAGGACCTGTACCAGGTCGCCGCGCTGGGACTGGTCAAGGCCGTCGACCACTACGACCCGGACCGCGCCCGCGCCTTCGAGGCGTACGCGGTGCCGACCATCACGGGGGAGATCAAGCGCCACTTCCGCGACCACATGTGGACGCTGCACGTCCCGCGCCGGGTCCAGGACCTGCGCAACCGGGTGCGGCACGCGGCGAAGGAGCTGGCCCAGACGACACCGGGCCGGGCGCCGACGGTCGCCGAGATCGCCGCGTACACGCAGCTCAGCGAGGACGAGGTGGCCACGGGCATGGAGGCGCTGGACTGCTTCTCCGCGCTGTCGCTGGAGGCGGAGATGCCCGGCACCGACGGCTACGCCCTGTCGGACGCCCTCGGCGACCCCGACCCCGGCTACGACACCGTCGTGGACCGGGTGGCCGTCGCGCCGTGTCTGCGGGCGCTGCCGGAGCGCGAGCGGACCATCCTCTACCTGCGGTTCTTCCGGGGGATGACCCAGAGCCGTATCGCCGACCAGCTGGGCATCTCGCAGATGCACGTCTCGCGCCTGCTCAGCGCCTGCTGCGCCCGGCTGCGCGAGGAGATCGTCGCCGAATCCGGCTGACCTCACTCCAACGGCGGCGCGCCCGGGACCTGGGTGGGACCGTGCCGGTCCAGCACGTCCTCCAGCTCCGCGCGGATCTTCTCGGGCATGTCGCCGCTGCGCCCCCAGATCAGGATCAGCTCCGAGACGTGGCGCAGCTTGATGTTGGTGTGCTGGGAGACCTCCTTGAGGATCACCCAGCCCTCGTCGGGCGGTATCCGCCCGAGGGCCACGATCACGCCGATCGCCTGATCCACGACGGCGTGGGAGGCGATCGCCTCCTTCAGCTGGTCGACCTCCCGCTCGAGTGCGAGGATCCGGGCCGTTTCGTCGTCGGATCCGCGCGGTACTCGTGCCACCAGTCCATCGTGCCACCGGGTGACTCGGCAGGCGCCCGGGACGGTCACGGCCGGACACTGGGGGAAGACGCCCGGCCGCCGACCGAGAGACCAGGAACGCGAGCACCATGAACCCTCACCCGGAACCCGACCCCGGCGCGAAACCCGACCCCGGCACGCGCGAGCCCCTCTCCACACAGTCCGTCTTCGGCGCGCCCTGCTGGGTGAGCCTGACCAGCCGCGACCTGGGGGCCACCCAGGAGTTCTACGGGGCCGTGCTGGGCTGGACATGGCGCCGGGGCACGCTCGGCGCCCACTTCCGTACGGCCCTCGCCGGTGACGTCCCGGTGGCCGGCGTCGCCGCCGTCGCCGCGATGTGGCAGATGGCGGTGGCCTGGACGCCGTACTTCGCCGTGCCCCGTGCCGATGAGGCCGCGTCCCGCACCCGCGAGCGCGGCGGGACCGTGGCGGTGGGTCCGATCTCACTGCCACCGGGCCGCGCGGCGCTGCTGGCCGACCGGGACGGCGCGACCTTCGGCGTCTGGGAGGGCGAGCTGATGGGCAACTGGGAGGCCTGGCGGCAGGCGGCGCCCGCCTTCATCCGGCTGCACACCCGTGACGCCTTCGACTCCGCGATCTTCTACGGCGAGGTCCTCGACTGGGCCTCCGACCGTCCGGGCTGCTGCGAGGTCCACTACGAGGGCGGAGAGGTCGTGCTGCGAAGCCAGGGCGACGTCGTGGCCAGGATCGTCTCCGGCGCGCTGGAGGCGGCGCCGGACCCGACGATCCGGCCGCACTGGCAGGTCCACTTCGCCGTCGCGGACGTCGCCGCCTGCGCGCGGTCCGCGGAGAAGCACGGCGGGAGCGTGCTGGCCGAGACCGCCGACGAGGCGGTGCTGCGCGATCCCGACGGCGCCCAGTTCACCGTCACCTCACGCCGGGAGCACTGACCGCCTCACTCCGAGCGCCGGGGCGGCCGGGAGAGCACCATCAGGCTGCGCGCCTCCACTCTCACCTCGGCGCCCGCCTTGTACTCGGTCTCGTCACGGCCGCCCTCCGGCTCCGCCGTGTCGGCGCACACCGTCCAGCGCTCCCCGTACGCGGTGCCCGGCAGCCGGAAGACGACGGGCTCCCAGTAGCTGTTGAACAGCAGCAGGAACGAGTCGTCGACGACGGGCCGGCCCCTCGGATCGGGTTCGGCGATCGCGTCGCCGTTGAGGAACACACCGACGCTGTGCGCGTCGGAGCGGTGCCAGTCCCGGGCCCGCATCTCGCGGGCGTCCGGCAGCAGCCAGACGAGGTCGGGGAGCGGCTGCCCGGCGTGGGTCACGGTCTCGCCCCGGAAGAACCGGCGCCGGCGCAGCACGGGGTGGGCGACGCGCAGGGCGACGAGCCGCCGGCAGAAGTCCGTCAGTTCGCGCTGCGCGCCGGTGAGCCGCCAGTCGATCCAGGAGACGGGGTTGTCCTGGCAGTAGGCGTTGTTGTTGCCGCGCTGGGTGCGGCCGAGTTCGTCGCCGTGGCCGATCATCGGGATGCCCTGGGAGAGCAGCAGCGTGGCGAGGAGGTTGCGCTGCTGGCGGGCGCGGAGCACGAGGATCTCCGGGTCGTCGGTGTCGCCCTCCGCCCCGCAGTTCCAGGACCGGTTGTGGCTCTCGCCGTCCCGGTTGCCCTCGCCGTTGGCCTGGTTGTGCTTGTCGTTGTACGAGACGAGGTCGCGCAGGGTGAAACCGTCGTGCGCGGTCACGAAGTTGACGCTGGCGCGCGGCCGGCGCCTGCTGTGGGCGTACAGGTCGGAGGAGCCGGTCAGCCGGGAGGCGAACTCGGCGAGCGAGTGCGGCTCGGCCCGCCAGAAGTCCCGTACGGCGTCCCGGTACCGGCCGTTCCACTCCGACCACAGCGGCGGGAAGTTGCCCACCTGGTAGCCGCCCTCCCCCACGTCCCAGGGTTCGGCGATCAGTTTGACGCGGCTGATCACCGGGTCCTGCTGGATCAGGTCGAAGAACGCCGACAGCCGGTCCACCTCGTGGAACTGCCGGGCCAGGGTGGCCGCGAGGTCGAAGCGGAAGCCGTCGACGTGCATCTCGGTCACCCAGTAGCGCAGCGAGTCCATGATCAGCTGGAGGACGTACGGGTGCCGCATGAGCAGGCTGTTGCCGGTGCCGGTGGTGTCGTAGTAGTGGGACCAGTCGCCGTCCACCAGCCGGTAGTAGGAGGCGTTGTCGATGCCCCGGAAGGAGAGGGTGGGACCCCTCTCGTTGCCCTCGGCGGTGTGGTTGTAGACGACGTCGAGGATCACCTCGAGCCCGGCCGCGTGCAGCGCCTTCACCATCTCCTTGAACTCGGTGACCTGTTGTCCCCGGGTGCCGTGGGCGGCGTAGGCGTGGTGCGGCGCGAAGAAGCCGATGGTGTTGTAGCCCCAGTAGTTGGACAGGCCCCGGTCCTTCAGGACGCCGTCCTGCACGAACTGGTGCACCGGCATCAGTTCGAGGGCCGTCACCCCGAGCGAGGTGAGGTGCTCGGTCACGGCCGGGTGCGCGAGACCGGCGTAGGTGCCGCGCAGGGCGGGCGGGACGTCGGGGTGGGTGCGGGTCAGCCCGCGGACATGGGCCTCGTAGATCACCGTGTCGGCGTACGGGCGCCGGGGCGGGGCGTCGTCGCCCCAGTCGAAGGCCGGTTCGGTGACCACGCCGAGCAGGGTGTGCCCGGCGCTGTCCGCCGGATCGGGGCCGTCGTCCGCGCGTTCGAAGAGGGAGGCGTGGTTGTCGGTCTGGCCGTCGACGGCCCGCGCGTACGGGTCGAGGAGCAGCTTCGCCGGGTTGCACCGGTGTCCGGCGGCCGGGTCCCACGGTCCGTGCACCCGGTATCCGTAGCGCTGGCCCGGTCCGATGTCCGGCAGATAGCCGTGCCAGACGAAGCCGTCGGCCTCGGTCAGCGGCACGGTGCTCGCGGTGCCGTCGTCGGCGACGAGCACGAGTTCGACCCGCTCGGCGACCTCGCTGAACAGTGCGAAGTTGGTGCCCTTGCCGTCGAAGTCGGCACCCAACGGGTAGGGGTGCCCGCTCCAGGCGGGCACCCCTGCCTTCCGGTACGGCCGTGAGGTCACCGGGCGTCCTCCAGAACGCCGTTGCCCTCGCCCACGAGGGCCGCCAGGGCGGTCACCGGAGTTGCGCGGGGGACCTGAAGCACCTCGCGCAGGCTCGGTTCGGGCGCGGTCGGCACCAGCGGGACACGGCCGCCGGCGCGGGCCCGCTGCGAGAACCAGATGACCTTGCCGCCGGTGTGGGTGGTACAGCAGCCCCAGCCGTCGCTCATCGCGGCGATGCGCTCCAGGCAGCCGCGAAGGTCCGGATCCGGGCGCAGTTCGCGGTCGTCACCCCCCACCGCCGTGATCAGGTGCTGGCCGTTCCACCACATCTCGATCGAGATGCACTTGTCGGTGGCGTGTTCGTCGATGGCCTCGAGCAGCATGCCGGCGCCCCGGCAGACGGGTTCGACGAGCGTCTCGAGGTCCCAGTACCTCAGGTGAGCGGCCAGGATGCGCCTGACCTGGTCGACCCGCTCAGGACTGACGTCCACGTCGAGGTGGTAGTAGCAGGGCACTGCGGTCTTCATCGTCGTTGGCTCCTCACCGGCGAGGCTCCCGCTCCGCACGCCCTCGCGGGCCGAAAATGCGGAGGGTGAGCGCTGATCGCTTCTGAGTCACCTCCCACAGTGCGGGCGTTAGTCCATTCGTGCAACACGAGCGCACTCCCGAGGTGATTGAAGATCCAACAAGACGCTGGGTGTCGGCGCGTGCACCATGAGTGAAACATTCATCGAGCCCCCGGAAGGTGAACTGCGTCATGCTGCTACCGGCCAAGACAGAGGTCGCCCGGCAGTTGCGGCGGTACCGGGCGTGGGAACGCGTCATGCTCGCGTCGCCCGCCGATCGCGCGGTGCGGGCCACCTTCGAGGACTCGGGCTACACCTTGTGCGTGCTCATGGGAAAGCGCTGCGCGCGGGAGGCCGCGG
This sequence comes from Streptomyces sp. NPDC041784, assembly GCF_055591025.1. NCBI lineage: Bacteria > Bacillati > Actinomycetota > Actinomycetes > Kitasatosporales > Streptomycetaceae > Streptomyces > Streptomyces sp. NPDC041784. Next base: position 832 of record NZ_JBVJAB010000045.1, on the reverse strand, counting down.
ACGCGGCCGAACGCTATCTGCGCTCGACTCTTGCCGCCTACCTCCAGGAACAGGACGTACGGCCGCGGCCGGCGGTCCGGCATTCCGCGGCGGCGCGGTAGGAGTGGCCCCGTTCCGGTGCCGGAACGGGAGCCGGGCGACGGGCCCGGCGGACGACACGACGACGAGCCGGGCGGCGGGCCCGGCGGACGACACGGCTGCGAACCGCGCGTCCGACCGGGCCTCGGGCCGGGCGAAGAACACGACGAAGGTGAGACCCATGAGTGCGACCCCTGTCATCGGCCGAATCCCGGTCCGCGACGTGCGGCCGGCGGTGGAGGGCGGCAGACGTCCGGCCAAGGCGGTCACGGGGGAAACGTTCCAAGTGACGGCGACCGTGTTCCGTGAGGGGCACGACGCCGTCGCGGCCAACGTCGTCCTGCGCGGTCCCCGGGGCCGCCGCGGGCCGTGGACGCCGATGCGTGAACTCGCCCCCGGTACCGACCGTTGGGGCGCCGAGGTGACCCCGGACGCGCCGGGCCGCTGGACGTACGTCGTCGAGGCCTGGAGCGATCCGGTCAGCACCTGGCGCCGGTACGCGCGCGTGAAGATCCCGGCAGGCCTCGACGTGGGGCTGGTCCTGGAGGAGGGCGCCGACCTGTACGAGCGCGCGGCGGCCGGCGTACCGAAGGGCCGGGCCCGCACCACGGTCCTGAAGGCGGCGCGGGCCCTGGGCGACGACTCGCTCCCGGTCTCGACCCGGCTCGCGGCGGCGTTGACGCCGGAGGTGGACGCGGTCCTGGCCCGCCATCCGCTGCGGGACCTGGTCACCGCCTCCGACCCGCTGCCCCTG
>NZ_JBVJAB010000044.1:42565-45910 GCF_055591025.1 Streptomyces sp. NPDC041784 | reverse complement strand
GGGGCCGCCGCTCCGGCGTATCCGCACGTCCGCAGGGTCCACCGGCCGGCAGACCACCGAGCCCGCCGGGCCACCGAGCCCCCGAAGGACCGGCAGAACCCCGAGGCGCGTGGCAGGCGCCCCGCTCCCCGCACTCCTCGGCCTCACGCTGTAGCTGTTCGGCGTGTAGCCGGCCCGGGCACGGGAGCCACCCTCACGAGCACGGCGACGACAGGCGCACGAGTACGCCAGCGACCATCTGGTCGCGCACGAACCTTGCGGCCGCTGATGCGGTCTGCTTGCCTCCATGCCGCCGGCCAGTGTTGCCGCACCGTCGAGCCCGGCCAGCCGGACCAGCCTCTCCCCGGCCAGGCCGAACGGCGACGACGCGGTGTCCCCGTTCGACTACGGACAGGCAGCAGCCGCCTGCCGATGCTGCAGGCGGCGCCCCTGATCACCGCCATCAGAGCCGTCACGCCGGCCGTCGAGCCGAAAGCACCTCGGTGAACGGGGTGACGGGACGCTCCAGACGTTCGCCGTCCACGGTGAGGTCGACGGCCTCGTTGTAGAAGGCGAGGAGCCCTTTGACCGCGCCCACCGCGGGCAGCGGTTCGCGATAGCTCCAGACGAGGTTCGCCGGGGCCCCGGCCTCCCCCCGCCACGACCAGTAGGTGGCAGTCCCCTTGTAGGGGCACCCGGTGCTGTGGTCGGTCGGTTCGAACAGGTCGAGGCGGACATCCTCGCGCGGTATGTAGTACCGGGTGGGCAGACCGGTCTCAAAAAGCAGGACCGGGCGGCGGGTGTCGGCGACGACCGTGCCGTCGATCTCGACGACGACATGACGGCTGCTCGGAATCGCGTCCACCCGTTTGTGCGGGTCGCGGGGGTGAACGAAGATCTCTTCTTCCTCCTCGTACCAGTGGTCAAGGCCCCGGCCCGCGCGCCGGAACCACTCGAAGGCGATGTGCCCGGCCAGCTCGTCGGCCGGGAACGTCCAGGCCGCGTTCTCGATCAGTTCGCCGCCGGCTTCCAGGTCATAGAAGATCTGCGATCCGGTGTGCGTGCCCGTCGGGGGGTTCTTCGCCGGGTGGAGGAGGTCCGCGCGGACCTCCTCGCGGGGGAAGGCATAGAGCGGTACCGGCGTCCCGGGCTCCCATACGAGGACCGGGTGTCTGCTGTCCACGACGGTGAGGCCGCCCTTGCGGCCGCGCACGCGGCGTTCGCTGGGCTCCCACAGAAGGCCTTCCGGGGTGGTCCTGATGTCTCGCGCGGTGGGAAACGTGGTCATGAGCGACTCTCCCTGCGGCTTGCTCACGCGGTCATGCCGGCAACCTGGGCCCGGCTCTCGCGCCAGGCCCCGACCTGCTCGGGGCGGCCGGACACCTGCAGGTACTCCTCGACACTGCTGCTTGCCTTCCCCCCACACTGACACAGGTCCGAAGCCGCAGACGTCGGGGCCGGCGAACACAGGCAGCAGTTTCGACGACCGTGACCAGGCCCGGGGGACGAACACCACGGAGGAACGGCGCGGCGATCCCCGGGCCACCATCACGCGGTGCCGCCCCGGCCGCAGCCGTCCCCTTTGTCCAGCCGGTCAGCAGGGTGCCGGTGAATCAGCAGGGTGTCAGCGAACACGTGGAGGGCGTCCGGCCGGACCGGCACGGGGATCCAGATGCCGTCGCAACGCCGGCCCTGCAATCCTGCACAGTCGCCCTCCCGATGAAGCACGGTGACCGCAAAACTGCTGGCGCGTTCCAGGCCAAGGAGCCTCTCCTCGCCGGAGGTGCCCGTGGCGCGGGGCCACGCGGGGCTGTCGCCGACGGCCACCAGTGTCATACAGACGTCGCCGCCGAAGGGGAACGTCTCTGCACCCACGCCGAGTACGCGCGCGGGGCATGCCGAAAGCCCCGGACGGCACCGCACGACGTGGCCGGCTCCCACGTCCCGTTGCGGCGGCGGCACGTCCCCGCACAGCCCAGTGATCCGCCGCGTACACCGGACGGCAACCCGCCAGCCGCGCAGTGCTGCCGCAGCCCCTTCCCGGGGCCGGCTCTTCACGCGGCAGGCCCGGGCACCACCGGGCGATTCCGCGGCCTCGCACAGGACGGCCGTGCAAAGACAGGGATGGAGGGGAAGGACCACGCAGTACGCCGGGCGCGGGCCCACCGCACCCAGACCGGCCACCACAGCCCGCCACCCCATCGGCCTATGACACCCCCGCGGCCACTCAGCCCCAGACATGGGCCCACACCGCCGGCACCAAGGCGACACCACCGACCGGCGGCACCCAGCCCCCAGAGCTCTCTGCCTCGGCGTCACAACGAAAACCCCGACCCACGCCGCCACGTCCCGGCAGGGCTGCACCTCCCGTGCGCCGGACAAGGAAGCCGAACAGGGCTGGCGCCTACGGATCACAGGCACCACTGCGCCCCGACGCCTACGGATCGAAGACGAACACCACCCAACGGCGCAAAGCCCAGCCTGCCGACCGGTCGCAGACCCAACCCCGCCCCACCGCACTCCCCCGGCCTGCGACGGACCACAGCAAGCCCACCAGATTCCGGCAGGAGCCGGAGCAACTCCCGGGAGGACTGCGCGCGCTGGAACCGCCACGCCATCAACATCACCCCGGACCCGCCGCGGACACCAGCCGAGCAGCCGATGCCGCGCCACCAGCCTCACCAAGGCCACCAGGCGGTCCGCCCGCCCTCGACGCGCGGGCAGACCCGCCTGGCGCGTCAGCGTGCGCGGACGGACCCTGTGCAGGCGCTGGTCTGCCGCCCATGCGGTGGCCTCGCCTGCGGGAGCAGGCCAGGCCCGGACGAGGTACCGCTCGGTGATCTCGTCGGGAGCAAGGCCGACGGCGGTGTCACGGCCGCGGACGTGGACGCGCAGCCGACAGTCGCCCGGCCCGTCGAACGACAGGACCGGACGTTCTTCGTCCAGGCCGTCCCCCATGACACAGACCATGAGCGCACCGGAGACGGAGTGCACGGAGATCGCACCGGAGACGGAGTACACGGAGATCTCCGCGATGTCCTGCCAGCCGCCGCTGCCGGGTGCGGGGTCGCTCCCGTGGAGGGCGACCGTGACGCCGACGTCGCCGGTGCGGATGCCGCTCATGACGACGACGGTGCCGTCGACGACCCGTACGACTCCGTTGCGCCCGCGGCCCAGACCGGGCCCGGAGGGCCCGACCTCGCCGCAGATGCCGAACCGGCAGTACCGCACCGCGACTCCTCCCCCGGCCCGTTCGGCCTTGCCGTCCATCCCGCCTCCCCCGCCCGGGGGGGGGGGGGAGGGGGGGGGGGGGGGGGGGGGGGGGGGGGGGGGGGGGGGGGGAAGGGGGGGGGGGGGCGCAGAGCC
>NZ_JBVJAB010000044.1:17396-42555 GCF_055591025.1 Streptomyces sp. NPDC041784 | reverse complement strand
TCCCCCCCTCTCTTCACCCTGTCTTTGTTTTGGACCCTTTCTCTTCTTCCCCCGCCGCCCCCCCGCCCGCCGCCCAACAACGGGGGTTCCAACCACCTGCGAGCCACGTCCTCGCGTCCCCGGGCAAGCCCCCCGCCGAGGGCCTGCGGGCATCCCCCGGCACGCAGCGAGCACAGTGACCCCGCTGCGGTGGACGAGGCGATGGCACCCCGCAGAAGTGAACGCATCCTCTTCGGACGCAAGTTGACGGTGATCCCCTGGGACACCCGCCCCCATGACGGGCCCGGCGTGATCCCCGTCCTGGCCCGGGGCGGCGATCAGCGGCCTGATGACCGGGCGCGCCCGGGAAGCCCGGCCGCAGCCGGAAGCGTCGTCCGCCGGCGGCACAGACCGGTCAGCGGGAGTTCACCCGTCACGTCGGCCTGTCCTCCAGCTGCCCGGCGAACCTTGAAGCAGGAGTGCGCTGCCCGTCGGTCACGGCCGCAGGCAAGCTCGCGGACCGCGCTCCAACTCGCGGACGGACTACGCGCCGTGGTGCTGACCACAGCGGCCAGACGCAGGCCGCGACCACGCCCTGAGAGGGGTTGACCGGGGGGCTGCTACGCCTGGCGGATCAGCATTCCTGACGTCCTCGCCGCTCGAGATGCGCCCAGATGAGCGAGGGAGCACCCTGAGAGAGGGACATCTCGTCCACTCGGCTTCGCATCAGGTGCATCAAACCAGCCGTTCGTCGCGCACCTGAGGTGCGGTCGACCATCTCTGGTCGTCGCCGTCACCGTCGCGGGGGTGCAGGACCGCGACGCGGCCGGGCCGCCGCCGCCAACCCGGGCTTGTCCGACCCCCGCGGGGCCCGGCCGACCTACGGGGACACCACCATGCCCCAGCGCCCGTTCCTCGCCCGCCGTACCGTGCCGGCCGCGCTCGCCTGCGCCGCACTCGCCGTCCTGCTCACGGCACCCGGCGCGCCCGCCGCCCCCTCCGAACCGGCCGCGGCACGCACCCAGGCCGCCACCCGCGTCCAGACAGCCACGCTGTCGATACCCGCCATAGGCGTGTCCGGGCTGCCTGTGATCCCGTACCAGGGCAGTCCCGACGACGCACCGGGCACCCGGATCCAGGACCAGGGCGTGGCCGCCAGCCCGTACGGACCCGGCGGCGGGGTCGGCCCCGGCGACGTGGGCAACTACATCGTCACCGGGCACCGCGTCACAGCGGGCGGGCCACTGCGGGCGCTGCCCTCGCTGCAGCCGGGCGCATCCGTGTTCGTGACCGCCGGCGGTGTGACATACGAGTACACGATCACCACGACCCGGACGACCTCCTTCCGGTCGCAGGCCTCCATGAACGCACAGCGCGCCGCCGTCCCCGGCTCCCCCGGCACCGCCCCCAACCGCGCAATGATCACCGTGACCACCTGCCTCACACCCGAGGACGACGCGGCAGGCAACTACTGGCGAGACGCACAGAACAACCCCGAACACCGCATCGACAAGATCGGCGTCCTCACCGCCACCACACCCTGACCCTGAATCACCAGTCAGCCGCCGATTGATTATTCGGTGCTCCTGGTGCGGTCCGGCCGAGTTCCTGGTACGGGTTCAGCCGATGAGACGGGCGAGGTCTGCTGCCGTGGGTGCGGGGCGGATGCGACGGCCGAGGGCCCCAGGACGGGTGTCACCTCGTCCAGGGCGTCACCGACCGCGGCTGCGGGTACGCCGAGCGGGGAGGCGAGGACCCGGATCCGGGTCCTCCGTCGGTGGCCGATGACGGTGGACGCCAGCCGGCCGGACAGCAACAGGCGACCCCCCGTCGCAGGCCGCGGGGACTGGCGCGCTCGTGGCGCAAGCCGACGGACGGGCGGTCGAGGAGCCAGACCGGCACGCCCGCCACAGGAGCCCGACCCCGTCGGCCCGCACCGGAAGAGAGTGGCAGCCAGCAAGCCGATCCGCCCACCCTGCACACCCAGCCTCCGCCCACACCATCTACCAGCCGCCCCCTCCCCACTCCGCGCTACAGGCGAGCGACCGCCAGGTCTGTCTCTACGCCGCTGCCACTTCGTCGGGACCAGCTCTACGACCCACCATTCCCCGGCGTCGCTCTCCATGTCCTTGGCCTGTTGGCCCACTGCCTCACAGGCCGCGATCCACTTGTCCCGGCTCTTCGACCTCGAAGGTAGCTCCTTGAGTACTCGGACAGCCGCGGCAAGCCACGGCCCGAGTTCCTTCGCATCAAAGACACAGCAGGCATCCAGAAAGGCGACGGCCTGCCGGGGATCGACAGGCAGCACGTCCCCGTTGATGATGCGGCGGGTGGTGGCTGCTGGCAGGGCTCCGGGCCCGGCCGTCCCTCCACCTCTCCGGGGGTCGGGCAGCCGGCCCCTACATGCTGGTGCCGCAGGGCTCGGGCCAGGCCTGCCGCGTCGAAGACCAGAGGTGAAGTACGCGCGGACGAGGCGGCCGACCCGGCCGCCGCGACGTCCTCCAGCATGCTGCAGAGCGCGCGGGCCAGCGTCGTGCGTCCGATGAGGACGGGCCTGGGTCCGAGTTGGTCGATGGCAGGGCGGTCGTCGGCGGCCCCGACCCGGCTGACGCCGCCCCCCGCGCTCGGCCGTGAAAGCCAGAACGGCAACCGACCCCATAGCCGCGACCATGCCCCCGACCGCCCATGCCGTGGGGAGTCCGATACCGAAGAGAAGATCTCCGAGCATGCCGCCCGACGCCGCCACCGCAAGAGTCGCCGGGACGAGCCAGCGCCGCTGCCCAGGCCCGCACGCACCGCCTCCATCGACTCAACCACCTGGCATGCTCACGTAGTTCGATGACTTCATGGCCGCCGCTTGCGTGACAGCAGTGTCCGCGCCCCCGACCGTGACACTGGTGGGCTCGCATGTTGGAGGGTCGCGTGATGTGCGTCAGGAGCCCGGATCGATCACTGTGAGCAGTTGACGAGAGCCCATCGATCATCTTGCGGGGTCGGTGTACACGCTGAGGTGCTCAGGCGCATACAGATGAACGTGTTCAGGAAGGGCTGCGTGTCGTAGCGGGGCAACGGGGAGGCTGGGATTGACGCTTGGGCTGTACGGTCGCCGGCTGGATGACCGGCATCAGGAGGCTGAAGCACATGCTTGTTCTGGGCCGCTCGCAGGTCGAGTCCCTGCTCCCCGTGGACTCGCTGATCGATGCCCTGGCCTCGGCGATGGCAGACTTCAGTGCGGGCCGCGCCTCGGTACCCGACCGCGTCGCCGCCCTGGTCCCCGAACATGATGGATTCCTGGCGGCCATGCCGGGCTTCCTGCCGTCGGCCGGGGTGCTCATGACCAAGCTGGTGTCACTCTTCCCGCACAACGACGCGGCACGGCTGCCTACACATCAGGCGCTGATCGTGGCCTTCGATCCAGACACCGGCGAGCCCGCTGCCCTGCTGGACGGTACGGCCATCACCGCAGCGCGAACCGGCGCCTGCTCCGCGCTGTCGGCGCGACTGCTGGCCCGCGAGGACGCGACGGTGCTGGCAGTGCTCGGCACCGGGGTGCAGGCCCGGTCCCACGCCCGCGCGATCTGCCGGGTCCGACCGATCCGGCAGATCCGCGTGGCCGGCCGGGACCCGGCGAAAGCTGCTGCCCTGGCCGAGGAACTCTCAGCCGTACTGGAGGCCGAAGTGCAGGCCGTGTCCAGCTACGCCGAAGCGCTCGACGGCGCGGACATCGCCGCCGCGACGACGCACGCAGCCGAACCCGTGATCCGCCGCCCCTGGCTGACACCCGGGGTACACATCACGTCCGTGGGGTACAACCCGGCCGGCCGCGAGATCGACGACGCCACGGTCGCCGAGGCGCTGGTGTGCGTCGAATCGCGCCAGGCCGTGCTTGCCCCGTTCCCCGCGGGCAGCAACGACCTCCTCACCCCGATCCGCGACGGCCTCATCACAGCCGATCACGTGCATGCCGAGCTGGGCGAACTCATCACCGGCAGCAAACCGGGGCGCACCACGCCGGACCAGATCACCCTCTACAAGTCGGTCGGCGTGGCAGTGCAGGACGCCGCAGCCACGGCCCTGGTCGTCAGGTCCGCCCGCGAGCGGTCGATCGGCGAGGAGATCACGCTGCACTGATGCCGCTGCCCGCACCCGAACCTCCCACCCTGCGGCGACCGGATCGGCAACGCGCGGCACACCGGCCGAGCACATTCGCCCGTACGGGCTGAGCCCGTAGGCGCGTACGCCCACAGGCCCAGCCCGACGGCATCAAAGCCGCACTGGACATGCTGACGAGTCCGGCGCGGCGGCCCGGCCCGCACCGCCCGTCACTGAGAAGCGGCGTACGCCAACGCCGCTCTCCCTCCGACACCACCGCCCCAGATTGGGCGCTGATCAAGCCCCTGCTACCGGGCATCTGTGCCACTCACGGCATTGACCACACCCACGTCGACAGGTTCAGGACTCCGTAGCGGCCAGGCAGGCTCAGCAGCAACGGCCAAATCGCGCGACCTGCCCTGCAGACACACTCTCGGGCCCGCCCCAGCACAAGGGTCCAGGCAGGACTGCAACCCGGAAAAACGTCCACGCGCTGCAGCGCACGCAGTGCGGACACACGGGCCACGTTCCGCTCCTATGTCCAACTACAAAGTGCAGAAAGTAGCCGATCGGCACCAATCCGCGGCTCCAGTCGACAAGATCATTCCCGTGGGTGCGGGGAGCACCTCCCGGGCTGGGTGACGACGCCGAGGACAAGGAACCATCCCCACCGGCAGAGCGGGAGCAGCCCCAGCGCAGGACGGAGTCACGTTGGAGACGGGGACCATCCCCCGTCCAGCGCGGCCCGAACCCGGCCGACGCCGGACAACTCGCCGTCCACGCCTGCCCCCACAAAGAAGGGAGGAATAGTCAAGACCTGTGGACCGGGGTGCCTGTCACGAATGCCACAGACCCCGGCGTTCCGGTCTGTGGGGGCGTCATACCTTGACGTTACTGACTTCGGCTCGTCAGGGTGAATCTTTGCGAAGTCCCTGAAGGGCCTGAAGCGGTGGCTGTATCCCGTGCTGTGTGAGGTATGCGGATGGGGGCGGACTGACCGCTGCGGGGCGGCAGCGCCGGGAAACGGTACGGATGCAGGCGGCCGAGCTGTTCGGGCAGAAGATCAAGCCGCCGGAGGTCGCAAGGCGCCTGCGGGTGAGCCTGAAATCGGCCTACCAGTGGCACCAGCTGTGGCGGGACGGTGGTCGTGAGGCTCTGGCTTCCCGTGGTCCGAGCGGGTCGCGATGCCGTCTGTCGCCGCGCTGCTTGGAGAAACTCGCCGGGTATCTCGAGCAGGGGCCGGCCGCGCACGGCTGGGTGGAGGACCAGGTGTGGACCGCGGCGAGGGTGGCCACGCTGATCGGCAGGAAGTTCCACGTCTCCTACAGCGTCTCGGGTGCCACGAGGCTGATGCACCGGCTCGGCTTCAGCCCGCAGGTCCCCGCGCGGCGGGTCGCCGAACGCGACGAGCAGGGCGTGACCGCGTGGAAGGAGGCGACCTGGGCCGAGGTAAAAGAGCCCGGGCGGCCTGCGGAGGTTACATCTGCTTCGAGGACGAGGCCGGGTTCACCCGACGGCCGCCCAAAGGACGCACCTGGGGCCGGCGCGGCCGCACCCCGGTCGTGACCGTCAGCGGCCGCCGCTCGGGGCGCCTGTCAGTGGCCGGGCTGATCGCGATGCGGCCAGGCTCCCGCACCCGGCTGTGCCACCGCCTGCGCACTCACCCCGCGGGCAAGGGCAAGCGCCGCAGCATGGGCGAGCGCGACTTCATCGCGCTGATCGACGGCGTCCACCACCTCGTCAAGGCACCGATCGTGCTGGTGTGGGACCGGCTGAACACTCACGTCTCCCACGCCATGCGTGAACTGATCGCCGAGCGTGAATGGCTGACGGTGTTCCTGTTGCCCGCGTACTCGCCGGACCTCAATCCCGTCCAGGGGGTATGGGCGCACGTCAAGCGCAGCCTGGCCAACCTCGCCGTAGTCGCCCTGGACCGACTCGAAGCCCTCGTACGCAACCGGCTCAAGCGCCTGCAGTACCGGCCCGACACCCTCGACGGCTTCATAGCCGGCACCGGCCTGGCCCTCGACGATCCAGAGTCACCCTGACGAGCCGAAGTCAGGTAATCTCGATCTTGCATGAGGGTCCGTCAGCTTGCTGACGGACCCTTTCGGCTTGTTCGGGGCGGAGTTCCGTCGAGGTCTCCGGGTCCTCGACTTACTTGGTCGTCTGGTCGTCGAAGATCTCCTGGGTGTACTGGTCCATGGTCTTGGCGTCGACGTCGTCGCATGCGTCGGGGCGCGTGCTTTGTGTGCCCTTGTGGTCCTTGACCTGCTTCTCCAGAGCGGCTTTACAGGCGGCGAGGTCGGGCTTGTCGCTGCTGCCGCTGCTGCCGCACGCGGCTGTCGTAGCGGCGAGGGCGAGCAGGACGGCTGTGATGGCTGTACGGGTGCGCATATTTCCTCCTGGGACTGTTTGGCACTGATGGGCATCGTGCGGCAGGCGGGAGCCTGGTGAAGGTGCTGTGGCAGTTGTGAACAGCTCGTTCGCGGCCTGTTGGACGGGGTCGTCACCGGTGTGTTGGGGCCGCGGTGAGGGCCGCGGAGGTGAGCGGGGGCGTCGAAACCTCACCCGCTCGCCTCCTTCGGCGTGTTGCGGACAGGGAGTGCCCCCGTGGGGGTGTGAACGGCTGTTCAGACGAGCCGCTTACGTCCCCAGATGAAGAGGAAGGCCACGATGCTGGCGGTCAGGGCGAACAGAATCGATGCTCCGAACCACTGCATACTGCTCATCTGTGAGATGGGGATGTAGTCGATCGACGCGCCGACGATGTCCGCCTTCTTCATGCACCGCTCAATCGCCCCGTCCGTCAGCGTTTCCGTGCAGGTGTTCAAGTCGAGCAGTTTCCCGCTGCCGCTGACGTACGAGGTGTCGAGCACGTGCGAGGTGCGGGGCACCGACGACGGGAACGTGACCGGGGTGCCGGGACCGCCCGGCTTGCTGGTGGCTGTGACGATGTCGCCGAGTGACAGCTTGAAGTAGCCCCAGACCGCCTGGACGGCGACGGTGAATGCGAGGGTCACGACCATGGCCGGCAGCGTGCGACGCAGGATCACACCGATCAGCACCCCGCCGAACACTGAGAGCAGGGAGAGGGCAACGGGCACCGGACCCGTGGTGTTGAAGAACCCCCTGGAAGTCCAGTCGACGTCCGTGTAGTGGAGCTTGATGGGGTTCCACCACCAGGCGAACACCGCCGACAGCGTCACCGTGGTCACCGTGACCACCAGCCCGGTCAGCCCCAGCTTCGTGGCGAGCCAGCGGTCGCGGCTCACGGACTGGGCGGCGATCAGCTTGGCCGTACCGTTCTCCAGGTCGCCCGCGAGCAGCGGGGCGCCGAGGAGGACACCCAGCATGACGGGTATCGCCGTGAGGCCGGTGGTGACCGAGGAGAACGCGCCGGCGTAGGGGGCGAACTGCTGTTCCGCATCGCCGAGGTTCTTGGCGGGGAAGCCGTAGGCGTCGAGGAAGTCCATCATCTGACCGCGCTGGTAGATCATCCAGGCCGTGCAGAGCACGGTGGCGGCGAGGATGGTCCAGAACGCGGCCCGGTGCTGACGCCAGACCAGCCAGGTCATACCGCTGAGGCGGGGGCGCCGGGCGGCCTGCGTGGTGGTCGTGTTCCCGGCCCCGTGCCCGGGGCCGTTCGTGGATCCGTGCTTGGTCGCGTGCTTCGTCCCGTTCATCGTCCGGTTCGCCGTCCCGTTCCTGCCGTCGGTCGAGGGGTTGGTGAAGGTGCTCATGCCGCCACCGTCCCTGTGCCGAACGCCTGGCCCTGGACTTGGGCGGTGGGAGTGATCAGCGGTGGCGCGTCGGGGGAGCGGAGATAGGCGAGCAGGAGTTCCTCCATGCTCGGGGCGGCCACCTCCCAGGGGCCGGTGACCGGGCCCTCCGGGCGGATCAGCGCGGTGAACTGCCGTCCGCTGGTCCGGGCCTCGACGAGGGTGTGGAACCCGAGGAAGTCGGGCAGGCCCTCACCCTCCTTGGCCCCGGTGACCACGGTGTGCATGGTCATCAGCTCGTCCACGTCTCCGGCGACGCGCACTGCGCCGCCGGAGACGACGACGAGGAAGTCGCACACGTCCTCCAGCTCGGCGAGCACGTGGGTCGACATCACCACGGTGGTGCCGCGCTCGCCGGCCTCGGCGAGGAGGGTGCCCATGAGTTCGTGGCGCACGACCGGGTCGAGGTCCGCCATCGGCTCGTCGAGCAGCAGCAGGTCGGGGCGCTTACCGAAGGCGAGGGCGACGGCGACGCGAGTGCGCTGGCCACCGGAGAGGGTGCCGACCTTCGCGTCGAAGGACACATTGCCGGCGCGGACGATGTCCTCAGCGGCGCGCTGGTCCCAGCCGGGGTTCAGCTCCCGCCCCAGCCGCAGGGTCTCCGCCACGGTGAAGCGACGGAACAACGGCTTCTCCTGCGCGAGGAAGGCCGTACGCCGACCGGACTCCACCGAGCCCGGCGCCCCGCCGAACAGACTGAGCGAACCCTGCGTCGGCTTCAGGACATGGGCCGCGATGTTCAGCAGCGTGGTCTTGCCCGCACCATTGGGGCCGACCAGCCCGCAGATCCTGCCCGCCGGAAGCCGGAAGGTGCAGTCCCGCAGCGCCCAGCCCCGCCGGTAGCGCATCCCCAGTCCGTGCGCCTCGAGCGCCGGCTCCCCCGCGTACATGACGTCACTCACCTGTGCTCCTCGTTGTCCTGACCCCCGTGACCGCCGTGGTCCCGGTGGCGTACTGCTGCTCCAGCGCCGACGCGACCAGCGCGGCCACGTCCTCCTGCTCCAGACCGGCCCCGGCCGCCTTCGACATCCACGCCACCAGCTCCCCGTACAACGGCGAGTCGGTGCCCGTCTCGGGCCGGCCCAGCGTCCGGCGTACGAAGGTGCCCTGGCCCGGTCGCGGTTCGACCAGGCCCTCGCGCTCCAGCTCGCGGTACGCCTTGAGGGTGGTGTTCGGGTTGACCGCGCTCGTCTCGGAGACCTCCTTGGCGGTGGGCAGGCGGTCGCCCGGCACCAGTACGCCCAGCCGCAGGGCCTGCTTGGTCTGCTGCACGATCTGCTGGAAGGCGGGGACACCGCTCCGCCTGTCGATGCGGTACTCCACGGTTACCACTCCCCTCCACCATCATTCCACTACTCGATTAGTGGAATGATGGTGGAGGGGAGTGACGGCAGTTGTCAACAGGGACCGCGCCCTGCGCTGCCAGGCGCTTGGCCCGCCGACGGTCGAAGGGTGAGCTTGGCAACACGCGATGAGTTCTGTCGTCTCATGCCGTCTATGGGAGGGGACGGTGCGTCGAGCGGGTGCAACCTCCGCCCCGCCAGCACCACAGGGAGTCCTCCGTGAGACCTGAGTTCACCCGCCGCACGGTCCTCGGCTTGATCGCCGGCTCGGCCGCCGCGACCGTCACCGGCGTCTCGGCCGGTACCGCCCGCGCCGCCGTGCCCGCGTCACCCGGCGTGACCTGCACCAACACCATCGCCGAGCAGCGGGCCGACCCGCACATCACCGTCGAGGGGATAGGGGCGCACGTCAAGCGCAGCCTGGCCAACCTCGCCGTGGTGGACGCCGTCGGTCAGCGCGATGAAGTCGCGCTCGCCCATGTCCCGCCACAGCTGGTGCCACTGGCAGGCCGATTCCAGGCTCGCCCTTCTGCTCGAACAGCTCGGCTGCCTGCATGCGTACCGTTTCCCGGCGCTGCCGCCCCGCAGCGGGTCGCCCTGAACCGACTCGAAGCCCTCGTACGCAACCGGCTCAAGCACCTGCAGTACCGGCCCGACACCCTCGACGGCTTCATAGCCGGCACCGGCCTGGCCCTCGACGATCCAGAGTCACCCTGACGAGCCGAAGTCAGTAGGAAGGCGCAGCCTCCAGAGGGATGACGCCCCGCCCGACTCACCAGGTCTTGCCGGCCTGCTCCCGGACCGTGCGGTTGATCCGGTTGAAGAAGTTGGTCATCGCGATCTCCAGGGTGATCGCGCCCAGTTGCTCCTCGCTGAAGTGGTCGGCGGCGGCGTCCCAGATCTCGTCGGTCACGCCCGCCGCGCCGTCCTGAAGTCGGGTGGCGGCCTCGGTCAGGGCGAGGGCCGCCCGCTCCTCCTCGGTGTAGAAGGGCGTCTCGCGCCACGCGACCACGTTGTGCAGCCGCTGCTCTGTCTCACCGGCCTGCTTCGCCGACTGGATCGTGGCGAAGACGCACGGGCTGCAGCCGTTGATCTGGCTGACACGCAGATGGACCAGCGACAGCAGGTGCTTGTCTACGCCCCCGGCGTGAATCGCCTTGTAGAGGTGCTGGATTGCTGTGATCACGTCGGGATTGGCCGGGCTCTTCACACGTGCTTCCATCGGTCTGACTCCTTCATCGGTGGCTCATCGGTTACCTGCGCCCCTCCGGGCCCGTCATCACCCGTGACGGAACAGAGCCGAGGAAGGTAACAACATGTCCGACACCAGCCCGACGGACGCGATGGCCGAAACGTTCGAGGCCCAGCGCGACCGGCTGCGCGCGGTCGCCCACCGCATGCTCGGGTCGCACGCCGACGCCGAGGACGTGGTCCAAGAAGCCTGGCTGCGTCTCTCCCGCCAGGACACGGGGACCATCCACAACCTCGCCGGCTGGCTGACCACGGTGGTCGGCCGGATCAGCCTCGATGTCCTGCGATCGCGCCAGGCCCGCCCCGAGGCGCCCTACGACGACGGTCTCTCCGAGCTCGTGGTGACGCTCGACGACAGTCCTGCTCCCGAGGACGACGCGGTGCTCGCCGACTCGGTCGGGCTCGCCCTCCTCGTCGTCCTGGAGTCGCTCGGGCCGAGCGAGCGGCTGGCGTTCGTGCTGCACGACCTGTTCGCGGTGCCGTTCGACGAGATCGGCCAGATCCTCGGCAAGTCCACCGCCGCCGCCAAGATGCTCGCCAGCCGCGCCCGCAGGAAGGTGCGGGCGAACGAGGGGCCGACCGGCGTCGGACGGGAGCAGCGAGAGGCGGTCCAGGCCTTCCTGGCAGCGGCTCGCCGCGGCAACTTCGAGGAGTTGCTGCGGGTACTGGACCCCGAGGTGAAACTGACCGTCGACACCCCGTCCGGCGTGGTCGTCACCCTCGGCGCCACGAAGGTCGCAGCCGGCGCGCAACTGTCCGCCAGCGCAGCCACGCAGGGGCGGACGGTGCTCGTCAACGGCCTCCCGGGGATCATTTCCTGGCGCGAGGACGGCACCCCGCTCTCGGTCGTCGCGTTCACCGTCGTCGCCGGCCGGATCACCGGCATCACGATCGTGATCGACCCGGCCAAGCTCGCGCTGATGGACCTGCCGGATCCGGCGTGAGTCCCTGCCGAGGCAGTCGCCGCCAAGCGGCCAAGGCCTGTGACTCATTGACCTGATTCAGGCTGCGGGAGCTTCGTGGCGTTCGACGAGGTGGCCGCGCTCGAGGCGGGCCCTTGCCCGGACGAGGGCGACGAGGTGGGGTGCGTTCACGGCTCGCCAGCGGGCCGCCTCCCGCCCCCGGCACACCGCACCCACCGCCGGTCCCGGACCAGGGCGCCAGCGGGTCGAGCTGTGCCTCTCTCAGATGGCCGCTCTGTGGCAGGCCGTCAGCCTCGGCGCGCGCCTGCGGCGGCCGCTCGCCGACGATCTCACCGACCAGGTCCGCACCGCGTGCCGCGAGGGTCTGCTGCAGGTTTGGGTGACAGGTTCGGTCACGCGACCTGGAGGGCCGGTGTGGTCATGACGGTCTCGAATTCGATGGGGGTCAGCTGGCCGAGCGAGGCTTGTCTGCGGCGCCGGTGGTAGGTTCTCTCGATCCAGGTCACGATAGCGATCCGCAGTTCCTCGCGGGTGGCCCACGCCCGACGGTCGAGGACGTTCTTCTGCAGCAGGCTGAAGAAAGACTCCATGGCCGCGTTGTCGCCTGCCGCCCCGACCCTCCCTATCGAGCCGACGATCCGATGCCGATCGAGCGCCCGGACGAACTTCCGTGACCGGAACTGCGATCCGCGATCGCTGTGCAGAATGCACCCGTCGACGTGTCCACGCCGGGCAACAGCGTTGTTCAGGGCTGTGACGGCCAGGCGGGACTTCATCCGCGTGTCGATCGAGTAGCCCACGATCCTCTTGCTGAAGACGTCCTTGATCGCGCAGAGATACAACTTGCCTTCGCTGGTGGCGTGTTCGGTGATATCGGTGAGCCACAGCCGGTTCGGACCGGTCGCGGTGAAGTCACGGCGGACAAGGTCGTCGTGCACCGGCGGGCCGGCCTTCTTGATACTGCCGCGCTTCTTGCCGAACACGCTCCACCAGTTGTTGTCCCGGCAGATCCGCCACGCGGTCCGGTCGGCCATGCCGGATCCAGCGCTGCGGGCTTCGTCGGCCAGGAATCGGTAGCCGAACTCCGGATCCTCGCGGTGAGCGTCGAACAACGCGTTCGCGCGTGTGGCCTGCTCGAACTCGGCATCGGTCACCGGCCGTTCGAGCCAGCGGTAGTAGGGCTGGCGGGCAAGTTTCAGGACCCTGCACGTGACCGTGACGGGAATCCCGGCCGTGGCCAGCTCTTTCACGAGCGGGTAGATCCTTTTCCCGGCAGATGCGCCTGCGACAGGTAGGCCGCGGCCCGGCGCAGGACCTCGTTCTCCTGCTTCAGCAGCTTGATCCGCCGACGCGCTTCTCGTAGTTCCGCGTTGTCCTGGCCGGTCGTTCGGGCTTTGTCCCGTCGTCGATGTCCGCGCGACGCATCCATTTCCACAGCGTCATCGCGTGCACTCCGAAGTCGGCGGCCACCTGCTCGACCGTCACGCCCGGGCCGCGGTTCCTCGCGACCCGTACGACGTCCTCGCGGAACTCTTCCGGATAAGGCTTGGGCACAGCGACATCCTTCCCACCCGCCCCACAGGGCAAGCCAGTTCAGATGTCACCCGATCTTGCACCAGACCCGCAACTGGAAGCACTCGACGTTCTACCGGCCCAGCAAGCAGAGCGAGTACGTGCACATCGACGCCCTGTTCGGAGAGCCGGGCAGGAACGTGATCGACTGGGACCTGATCGAATCGCAGTTCCGGCACCTGATGCGGGTGGCCGTCTCGGTGCGCGAGGGGGCGATCTCCTCCTCCACGCGGCTGAAGCGGCTGCGGTCGGGCTCCAAGAAGAACGCCACGTACGCCGCGTTCCGCGAGGTCGGCCGTGTGATCCGCACCGTGCAACTGCTCCGCTACCTCTCCGACGCGCCGCTGCGCAGGCGGGTTACCGCGGCGACGAACAAAGTCGAGTCGTTCGACCGGTTCTCCCAGTGGGTCGGCTTCGGAAACCGCGGCGTCATCGCCGACAACGACCCGGTCGAACAGGAGAAGGCGATGAAATTCAACGCTCTGCTCACGAACGCGGTCATTTTTCACAATGCCCTGGACATCGCCGAGATCGTCCGCCAGTTGCTGGAGGAGGGCTGGACGATCGAGCCGGAGGACCTGGCGCACATCTCGCCGTACCTGACCGAGCACATCAACCGGTTCGGCGAGTACAGCACGCACGAGCTCGGCATCCAGCCCGAGGCGTACGACCCGAAGCTGGACGTGGACTTCGCCCCGCTGCGCGAGGCGGACCCGGCCGCGGCCGGCTTCGGTCAGGTCGCCTGAAAGGCCGCGGCCGGGGCGGCATCATGAAGTCCATGGACGATTGATCGAGGGCGCTTACGGCGGCGCGGCCGGTGACGGCAGCATCGTCCGCTGGCCGGTGTTGCCCCAGGATCGGCGTGCTGATTCAGGCTGAGTTCTTCGACTGCGACTCGCGGCCTTGTGTGCGCAGGTGCTCGTTGATGCGCCGGGCTTCTTCGAGCTGGTCTTCGAGGATGACGATGCGGCAGGCGGCTTCGATGGGGGTGCCCTGGTCGACGAGTTCGCGGGCGCGGGCGGCGATGCGCAGCTGGTAGCGGGAGTAGCGGCGGTGGCCGCCCTCGGAGCGCAGCGGGGTGATCAGGAGGTGTTCGCCGAGGGCGCGGAGGAAGGCGGGGGTGGTGCCGAGCATCTCGGCGGCCCGGCCCATGGTGTAGGCGGGGTAGTCGTCATCGTCGAGATTGTCGACGGGACGGGAACTGGCAGGGGGCATAGACCTCTTCTTTCAGGGGACACGTCGGGGGGGGGGGGGGGGGGGGGGGGGGGGGGGGGGGGGGGGGGGGGGGAGCGCTTTTTTTTGGGGGGGGGGGGGGGGGGGGCCCCGGCCCCCCCCCCCCCCCCGGGCCCCGAGCTTTCAACACCATCTACCGGCGAACTGCGCCGGCCTTCTTTGTCCGCAGGTTCCGCCTGGGAGGGCGGGGCTGCGGGGATCGCGGATGCGTGACCGGGGACCACCTTCCAATCCGGGGCCTGCGGTACCCGGGCGGACTTCTTCCTCGCCCGGGCGATCCTGATGGCGTCTGCTCCTTTACCTTCGGCTACACGGTCGTACTGCTGGATATCGCGGGTACTGCTCGCAGCCCCCATGGGGCGTCCTGCTTGACCTGCATGCGCGGCAGTTCATCTCTGCCGTGCCCATCTCGACTTCCTGGGTACACGGAAAAAATAACCCTGCGATGAGCCAATGTCTACTGTGACCGCGACAGATTTTCTTCAGGTTCGATGCGTGTAGTTCTGCCGCAAACACACCTGCATGAGTGATGCCCCGGCGCGAACCCACGAGGCGCGGACGAGGAAGCTGGCCATCCTCTACGAGCTGTGTGTGCTGGTCAGCTGGCGGGATGCGCTGCGTCGGCGGGAGATCTGGGCGCCGGGGGCGAACCGGTGGCGTAACCCGGAGGACGATCTGCCGCCGGACTTCGAGGGCAATCGGGGTTCGGCCGGGGGCGGAGGCTGACTGGGCTGTTGCGGGGCACCGGGCGGGGTCAGGGGGGAGTGAGGGTGTCGAGCCGGGCGGCGAGGTCGGGGTGGGCGGTGGCCAGGTGGGGGCGGGTGGCGGTCAGGGGGGCGATGAGGTCGGCGGGGTCGTTGTGGGCGAGGGCCGCGTGGAGCTCATTGAGCGGGCGGCGGGCGGCGGGGGGAAGGTCGGTGAGGGCGGTGATCTGGCCGGCGAGGCGGCGCAGGTCGGCCGCATTGCGGCGGGCCCAGGTGGCGGTGTTGCGGTCGGCGGCCCGGGCCTGACGGGTGGCCGTCACGCGCTGTTCGCCGGTGGTCCCGGCCGGGCCGGGGCGGCCGCGCAGGTAGCGACGCTCGGCAGCCTGGCGGCTGGCGACACCCAGGGGAGAGGCGAGGTCGGCCCAGCTGGCGCCCGCATCCCGGGCCGTTTCGATCAGGCCGGTCTCCCATCCGGCGAGCCGCTCACGTACCTGCCGCAGCAGCATCAGCGAGGCGAGGGCCTGCTCCGGGGCCGGCCCGGCGCCGAGGGTGTCGGGGGTCTCGTGCTGGGCGTCGCGCAGGGCGTCGTCTATGGCTTTCAGGGCCGCCGCGGCGGCGAGGAACGACGCCGGGCTGTGGGCGTCGGCGTCGGTGGAGACCGGCTGGTCGGGTGCGGTCACGGGCACCTCCCTCGGGTTGTCATCAGGTAGACGACATCGTGTTTGTCATCCATTGGATGACATGTTACAACGGTGTCAGTGAGGCGCATTGGCAGTAACTGCCTGAACCTGCTGGAGGTGTTTTCACGATGTTGATGCGCACTGACCCCTTCCGTGAGCTGGACCGGCTGGCGCAGCAGCTGATGGGCCCGGGCACCTGGTCGAAGCCGTCGGCGATGCCGATGGACGCCTACCGCGAGGGTGACGAGTACGTGGTGGCCTTCGACCTTCCCGGCGTCAGCGCGGACGCGATCGACATCGATGTCGAGCGGAACATGCTGACGGTCAAGGCGGAGCGCCGGCCGGTGGCGAAGGCCGACGACGTGCAGATGGAGCTGTCCGAGCGGCCGCTGGGCGTCTTCTCCCGCCAGATCGTGCTCGCCGACACCCTCGACACCGAGCACATCAAGGCCGACTACGACGCGGGCGTGCTGACCCTGCGCATCCCGATCGCCGAGCGTGCCAAGCCCCGCAAGATCTCCATCGGCGTCGGGACCGGCCACAAGGAGATCTCCGGCTGACACCGGCCGGACAGGTGCGGAGGACGGGCACCTGATCTCCCCCTCACCCCGTCCTCCGCACCCCGTGGGCCGAAGAACAAGAAGGGGTGGCGGCGAGATGACTCTGCGACGCGAAGCGTTCCTCGACCACGTGAAGGAGCGCGGCGAGTACGGCACTGTGGAGGAAGCCGAGCGCACGGCCCGTGTGGTGCTCGCCCTGCTCGGCGCGCATCTGGTCGGCGAGGTTCGCGCCCAGCTCGCGGCACGTCTCCCGGAGGAATTCGCCCTGATCCTGCTCAACCCGCTGCAGAGCGCCGAACCGCTGCCCCCCGAGCGGTTCGTGCGGGCGACCGGGGCCTGGATCGAGGGCACCACCGAGCAGACCGCGACCTGGGACGTCAGCGCCGTGCTGTCCACGGTCGCCGACACGGTCGGCGAGGACCTGCTGGGGCAGATCCTGCTCCAGCTCCCCGCCGGCTACGACCTCCTCTTCGGCCGCCCCCAGCCCACCTGACCCCTACCTCGGTGCCACACACCCGCACCGCTCTACGAAAGGCATGCACTGCAGTGATCACCGACGTGCGCGTACCGGCTGAGCACCAGCAGCCGTACTCGACGGCGTATGAGCAGATGCTGGAGAAGGTCCGCTATGAAGGCGCCTACCCCACCCGCGAGAGAGCCGAGGAAGCCGTCCGCCTGGTTCTCGCGGGGCTGGGACGCCAGCTGACCGGCGACGAACGCGTCGACCTTGCCGCCTGCCTGCCCCTGGAAGCCGCACGTGCCCTGACCGCACAGATCCCCGACACCCAGCCGCTGACCGGCTGGGCCTTCGTCAAGGACCTCGCCGCCCGCTCCGGCACCTCCCTGGCCACCACCCGCTGGGACACCGGCTCCGTCTTCGCGGCCGTCGCCGCCCACGCCGGCCCTGACCTCATCACCCGCATCCTCCACCAGCTCCCCACCGGCCACGCGCTGTTGTTCGGCCGCGCCGAACTCACCTCCGCCGCGTAAACGGCACCGGCACCCCGGGGCCGCAACAGGATCCCTCCGGCGGACCTTGGTGAAGTCCCCGATCCGCGCGATCGGGGACTTCCGCCTTCGCTGTGCATGATGCCCATCTCGGGCGGTGTTTCTCATAAACGGTCCTTTGCCCGAGTAAGATCAAGAACGGGCCGCAGAACCCCCATGGTGCCGTTGAAGGTCAGGCGGTCGACGATGGCCGCGCAGAGCCGGGGGTCGGTGAAGGTCTTGGTCCAGCCCCCGAACGACCGCCTCCATCCTCAACTTCTCGCGGAAGGACCGCCGTTCGTCGGTCAGCCCGCCCCCTTGCGCATACCTCATGCAGTCGGCATACCGCAGGAATCACGAGACGTCGTGCCGAGGCTCGACAGTTGTCACCGGCGGAGCCGAAATGGCTGGCAGAAGGGCCGGGCCGAAGCAGCCTGGTTGTCACCTGGAAGGCAGGCTACTTGTCACAGACGCTTGATGCCTTTCGATCCCTCACCTCGTGGTCCGTCGGCGGCTCGGGCTCGACGGCCGTACTGACATGGCGTGACGGAGCCGGTCACGAGGACGCGCATGCGCCATCTCCCCGGGGTGGCGCGAACCGGAAGCGCGTCACCAGGGCACCTCTCCCTCGTCGTCGAAGAAGCGGCCCGTCGGCCCGTCGGCCGATACGGTGGCCAGCCGGATCGCGGCGGCTGCGCCCTGCTGGGGGGTGCGCACTCCCCGGAAGCCGTTGAGGTCGGTCGCCGTGAAGCCGGGGCAGACGGCGTTGATCAGGATGTGGGTGTCGGCCAGTTCCTTGGCGTACTGCACGGTGACGGCGTTGAGGAACGTCTTCGACGGAGCGTAGGCGATGGCGATGGGGCCCGTCTCGGCGCCAGGCGTGGTCTGGAGTGTGAGGGAGCCGACGCTGCTGGAGACGTTCACAATCCGCGGCGACGGCGAGCGGCGCAGCAGAGGGAGCAGGGCGTTGGTGACGCGGATGACGCCGATCACGTTGGTCTCCACGGCCGCCTGTACCCGGTTCACGTCGACCGTGGTGGGCTCCTGCGGTCCACCGCCGGTGATCCCCGCATTGTTGACGAGCGCGTCGAGCCGCCCGGCCCGCTCCTCCATCAGCCGAGCCGCCGCTGTCACGCTGGCGTCGTCGGTCACATCCAGCGGCACGCCGAACGCGTCGGCTCCGGCCGCGCGCAGCTTATCCACAGCGGCCTCGCGCCGCTCCTCGTTCCGCGCGCCGATTCCGACGGACCAGCCGAGGGCGCCGAGCCCGGCGGCGATCTCGTACCCGATGCCCTTGTTGGCCCCGGTCACCAGCGCGACCTTGTGGTTCACGGTGTTCGTCTCACTCATGACCTGGATACTTCTCCCCCGCCGGGCAGGCGTCCAAGACCGACTGGGTGGACGGCGATACCGCCCGGGTATCGCTCCTGGCCGTCCCAGTTAGGCTGGCGGGGTGGAGACACGTGAACTGCGGTACTTCGTCGCGGTCGCCGAAGAGCTGCACTTCGGCCGGGCCGCGCAGCGGCTCGGGATCGCCCAACCCCCGCTGTCGCGGGCGATCGGCGGGCTCGAACGGCGCCTGGGCACCCTCCTGCTGGAGCGCGGCAGCCGGGGTGTCGCCCTGACCGGGGCAGGGGCGGTGCTGCTGCGGGAGGCGCGGGCGGCGCTGGACGCCGTCGAGGCCGCCGAACGGCGCACCCGCCGGGCCGCCCTCGCGGCGACCGGCCGCCCCGCCGTGGTCCTGGCCGCGAAGGCGGGCGCCTCCGGTGAACTGCTGGCGAAACTCCTCGACGCCTACGCCGCCGAGCCCGGCGCCGTCGCCGTGGACGTCGTGCTGTGCGGGCCGGGCGAGCAGGCACGGTTGCTGCACGACGGCCGGGCCGACGTAGCCCTGCTGCATCAGCCATTCGACGACACGGCCGGCTTCGACACCGAGGACCTGCACTCCGAGGGTCAGGTCGCGATCCTCCCGGCGGGCCACCCTCTCAGCGCCCGCCCCCACGTGCGGCTCGCCGAGGTCACCGACCTTCCCGACCTGCCCCTGCCCCGCTGGCCTCGCCCTGACGGCACCTTCCCGGACGGCCCCGGACCGCAGGTGCGCGACCACACACAACTCACCCAGCTCATCGCTCTCGGCCGCGCCTGCGCGGTCGTGCCGGAGTCGAGCCGCACCGGCCTGCGCGAGGACCTCACCGCCGTACCGGTCCCCGACGCCCCCCACGTCACCACGGTCATCGCCTGGCCCCCACACAGCCGCTCAACGGCGGTCGCGAGGCTGGTCCGCGCCGCCACTGCCCTGTGACCGACGGCGGTGAACGCCGGGACACCGTGCTGGATTTCGGTGACAGCGTCCGGTCCGCCATCAGCTCCCGACACATCGTGCGGTACGAGGTGACTGGCCTGCACCGGCGTTGCCGGAACCGCGCCCCTGGCACAGCCAGGCTCCGACGCGAAGTGACAACAAGCCTGCCTTGGTGACATCTATCGCGCCTCGGCTCAGACGTCAGCCCCTACGACACCACGCTTTGAAGGTCAGTAACGAGTGAGCGCGAGGGTGCCGCCGCGCCCTCGGTGCCCACCGAGCAAACGCATCCTGCTCACGCGCGCTCCTATCCACAGGGGCGGCCGACCGGCTTCCTGCCGAGGCCGACCGCCTGTCCGTGCCGGAGTGAGCAGGGCCGGCACTCCCTGTCCCGCGCCACCTCCCACGAGATTTGGGTCTAGCGAGCCGCCAGCCAGTGCCCCGCCCCGGTGGCCACCTCTCTGGCGAGGTAGAGGGCCGCCCCGGCGATCTCCTCCGGCGCGGCCGGGCGACCTGCCGGAGACGTCTTGGTCAGGGCGTCGGGGCGGAGCCCGTCGGCGCCGTTCCCGGTGTGCGGGTGGGGCCCGGGCGGGGTCGCCTGGTCGCAGGTGCGCTGCCTCGACTACTCGTTCCCGCGCGTCGACGTCACGCCCGCGCCCAAGGGCCGCTACGCCACGCTGAAGGTCCGCGGCATCGCCGAGACCGGTGCGCAGGTCGACCAAAGGTCGCGGCCCCGGCCTCCGCTGAACCGGGCCCCGTTCCCCGCTTGCCATGGGCGATCACGCCGCCGTACATTCCCTGCACCCGGCTTGTCCGGCCGCTTCGTCCATCCCCTTTGAGCACATGAGGAGCGCCCGGTATGACGGGTGTACTGGCGGTCGCAGGCGGCACCGCATCCGGCAAGTCCACCCTTGCCGAAGCCCTGTCGCTGCAGTGTCCCGAGAGCATCGCGCTGGTCCATCTGGACGACTACTACGTGCCCGCGCACGACCCACTGAGGGGTGTGTGGACGGTCAGTGCCGACGGGCACGCCGTCCTCGACTGGAACCATCCGGGGTCGATCGACGAGACCGCGGTGACACACGCCATTGACGCGGCGCTGCTGCGCCCCGGCGTGCTGCTGGTGGTGGTCGAGGGCCTGTTCGCGCTGTCACTGCCGTCCGTGGTCCGGCGGGCGGCGTGGCGGGTGTATGTCGACACCCCCGACGACATACGCCTGGCCCGCAAGATCCTCCGGAAGATCGAGGTACAGCGGCAGGACCCCCGACTGTCCCTGCGCAACTATCTGCAGACCGGCAGGGACCGCCACGCAGCCCACGTCGCGCCCTCCCGGGCGGCGGCCGATCTGGTCGTGGACGGGACCGCGAGCGAGGCGGAGATGCTGGCGGCCGTCATGCCGCTGATCGGGCCGGCCCTCGCGCCGCCGCCCGCGGCGCCCTCGCGGGCACGGGGGGTGTGCGGTGTGACGCGTACCCCCGGGGTCCCGGCGTTCGCGGTGTGACGTGCCTGGGGGGACCGGCCCCGGCGAGGGACGCCGCGTGATCACGCTTCCGGCAACACAGCCCAAGCCCCGGCGGGCTCTCAGGTGGATCACGACCGATCCAGTTCACCTGCAGCCAGGCGAACTGCAGGGGCGACCGATGGCGGGATCAGGGGAAGACCCGCATCCAGGCTCTCTTACGCTTCGCCCGGCACCGCATGGGCGTGCTCTTCGCGAGGCTCCGCGACGGCACCTTCTACGAACCACGCACCACCGGAACAGTCACTGCAGACCACTCAGCCTTGATGAAGGACATAGAGGCACCCCTCCGGCACGACCAGCAATGACGGGATCCAGCACAGATTGGATTCGAGCGCCCTCACAGCCGAAGGAGCAGTTCATGAAGGTCATCATCGCCGGGCAGGGCTAATTAGGTGCCGTCCTCGGCGTCGTGGGTGAGGGCGCTGTGGCGGAGCCGGTGGAGGGTCCACCCGTCCAGGTCCTCGATGTCGTCCGGGGGGTGAGGGGGTTGGCCGGCAGCCGGGGGTTCTCCTCGAAGATCTCTTCAGCCCGGCGGTAGGAGAGAGAACCCGGCCGGTCTCCGGGCAGACATCGAGTGTCGGTGTTCCGGCCGGTGTCTTGCGGTCGGTGAGGAACAGCGGGCCGCAGGTACAGTGGGCGATCAGGCAGGGCAGCAGCCGGGCGGTGCCGCACTGCCAGTGGATCCACTCGGTCGCCCAGCCCTTGGCGGTGATCTTCCCACGCTTGTCCTGCGGGTACAGGTCTTCCTCGTTCAGGCACAGCACCTCGTCGGCGCCCGCGGCGGACTTGTAGAGCATCTTCCACTGCGTCTTCTCCCGCAGGGCGACGTCCAGGCGCCACAGAGCGGCGATCTGGTTCTCCGCCGGGACCTTGGTGCGGTCCGGCGGGGCTGGCCGCCACTCGATGCCGATCGTTGGATCGGAACTGATCCAGCCCTGGCCCTGCCACCAGCCGATGGCCTTGCGCGCGATGGACAACTCCCGGTTGACGGTGTCGGCGTCCATCTCGTCCGCCCGCGCCGCCGTCGGCTCGGCCAGCATCTCCGGCAGCGCCAGGTCGTCGATCGCGGCGAGGGGGAAGACGGGTGGCTTCGCGCCCCGGCGGGCGGGACCGGTCGGTGCCGGTTCGCCGATGAGCTTCGACCCACGGGTGCGGGTCCGTCTGCCCGTCGGCCGGCCCCGTACCCGGCCCGACGCGGTCGCCGGAGACAAGGCCTACTCGTCCCGCGGGTGGAGCTCTCCCCCGCCCGCACACAACTTGTGCATGAGGGTCCCGTGAGAAAACGTTGATGCGCAGGGACAGCCGCCCCCACGATCCCAGAGAATGCACTCTTTGATGGCGCGACGCGGTACCTCTCTCACCCTCGACGCTTTAAGGGGACAAGCGGCGGGACGATATCCCGCCGACCCGACACGCCCAGAAGCTGGGGCCCGCTACGGGCGGGCAGTCCGCGGCGACTTCCGCCGGAGCGCTGGTGCCGATGGATGCCAGCCCTGCGCCGGTCGTGCTGGTTGCTGGTCGAGTGCTCGGGCCGGCCGAGCGGCAGATGGGTCTTGAGCGCGGGCAGGTAGGTTCCGTGGATGTTGGGCGCGGTCACCTCATCGACGTCGGCAGGGAGTTCGGGGCGGGTCCGCTCGGTGCGGGCTGCGGGCAGGTGCCAGCGCTGATCCAGGCGAGGACGACGGTGGCGTACTGCTCTCGGGCGCCGGGGACGAGGGGATCAGTGACGGTGGTGGGTCCGTCGTAGGTGATGTGGATGCAGGCCGCAGGCCCTTCGTGCAGAACGGCCTCGAGGCGGCGATGGCCGGGGAGCGCCTCGGGTCGGGTCCGGCTCTGGTGCGGGCAGCACGGCCGGCGCCAGGTCGGCGGCGTATGCCAGGGCGCGGTCGGCGTCGCCGAGCTCCCGAGGGGCCTCGACCCCTCGATGCCCGAAGTGCGTCTCTTTTCAGCCACGCCCCTATGACGTCCCTGCGCGGAAAGGTACTTCCGCACAGGAGCATGCACCTGACATCTTGCATCCACCATTCGTTTCGTACGGCCCCGCCGGTGCCCTCAGCGCGGCCGGGCCGTCTCCGGAGGACGCATTGATACCCCCCATATCCTGCCGACCTAGACGCACGCTGGTGCTGGCGGCCACGCTCGGCGCCGTCCTCGCGTTCGGCGCCCCGGGCGCCCTCGCGGGCACGCTCCCCGTCGTCCCCTCCACCGCGACGGCCGCCAAGGCCCACGCTCCGGCCGCCGCGCCGGCTTCCCGGAGTGCGGCCTGGGTGGCCGGCACGCGTGCCTACCTCGTGATCACCGCCCCCGGTGACAGCTCGGCGGTCCGTTCCGCGATCGCGGCCAACGGCGGCACCGTCTTCTCGAACTTCGACGCCATCGGCGTGATCGTCGCCCACTCGGCGTCCAGCGGGTTCGCCGCCACCATGCGCGGCGTCGCCGGCGTGCAGCAGGTCGGCGCCACGCGCACCTCGGACGTCCCGGCCGACGCCTACAACCCGGCGCTCCCGGCCGATCCGGCCCAGGCCTCGACCCCGGCCGGAGAACCGGTCCGGGCCGACATGAGCCAGATCAAGGCCGACCAGGCCTGGGCCGTGAACCCGGGCTCCGCCTCCGTCAAGGTCGGCATCCTGGACACCGGTGTGGACGACCGGCACCAGGACCTGGCGCCCAACTTCGACGCGGCCGACTCGGTCTCCTGCGCCTACGGCAAGCCCGACACCCGTGCCGGCGCCTGGCGGGACGTCGACACGCACGGCACCCACGTAGCGGGCACCATCGCCGCGGCCAAGAACGGCAAGGGCGTCGTCGGCGTGGCCCCCGGGGTGAGGATCTCCGCGGTCCGGGTCGCCGAGCCGGGCAACTCCTTCTTCTTCGCCGAGAACACCATCTGCGGCTTCGTCTGGGCCGGTGACCACGGCTTCAAGGTCACCAACAACAGCTACTACACGGACCCGTGGCAGTTCAACTGCCCGGACAACATCGACCAGGCCGCCATCATCGAGGGCGTCAAGCGCGCCCAAGAGTACGCCGAGGGCCAGGGCTCCCTCCAGATCGCCGCGGCGGGCAACGAGAACTACGACCTCGCCCACAAGACGACCGACTCCGCGAGCCCGAACGACTCGACGCCGGTCACCCGCACCATCACCAACGCCTGCCTCGACATCCCGACCGAGCTGCCGGGCGTGGTCACGGTCGCGGCCAACGGCACGGGCGTCACCAAGGCCTCGTTCTCCAACTACGGGCAGGGCGTCATCGACGTCGCGGCGCCGGGCAGCAGCGTGTACTCCACCGTCCCCGGCGGCGGCTACGGCAGCAAGAGCGGCACCTCGATGGCCACCCCGCACGTGGTCGGCGTGGCGGCACTCATCGCCAGCGCCGACCCGGGCATCACCCCGGCGCAGATCCGCGCCAAGCTGGCCGCCCAGGCCAACGACATCGCCTGCCCCTCGGACAGCCGCTGCACGGGCACGACGGCCAGCAACTCGTTCTTCGGCGAAGGACAGGTCGACGCCCTCAAGGCCGTCGGGACCACCCCGCCGCCCGGCAAGTACTTCGAGAACCTCGCGGACTTCGCCGTCAACGACAACGCAACCGTGGAGAGCCCGATCGCCGTGACCGGCGTGACCGGCAACGCCCCGGCCACCCTCAAGGTGGGTGTGGACATCAAGCACACCTACATCGGTGACCTGAAGGTCGACCTGGTGGCGCCGGACGGCACCGTCTACACGCTGCACAACCACGCCGGCGGCAGCGCCGACAACATCGCCCAGACCTACACCGTGAACGCCTCCTCGGAGGTCGCGAACGGCACCTGGAAACTGCGCGTCAACGACAACGCCGCCTCCGACACAGGCAAGATCGACGCCTGGAACCTGACCTTCTGACGCAGGGCCCGGCAACGCCCACGTCGGCAGGCTGTGCGCCGACGGCAGCTCCCTGTCCGCGGCCGCGGACGAGGCGGGCTGCGGTCGGCCAAGGCTGGAACCGCTGCGCGGCAGAGGGCACAGGGGCCTCAGCGGCGGTGAACGCCGCGGCCGGGGCCGCCATGCCGGAGGCGTCCGGGAAGGCCGCGAACGGCCTGGGGCCGGTGCCCGGCTCACCGTGCGCCTCCCTGAGGAGCTGGCAGGGCCGGGGGGGGGGGGGGGGGGGGGGGGGGGGGGGGGGGGGGGGGGGGGGGGGGGGGGGGGGGGGGGGGGGGGGGGGGGGGGGGGGGGGGGGGGAAACCGAGC
>NZ_JBVJAB010000044.1:11188-17386 GCF_055591025.1 Streptomyces sp. NPDC041784 | reverse complement strand
GAGAAAATCGGAAAATGACTGGGGCCTGCCGCCTCCCGCCCTTCCCCCCCCTGGGAGGACAGCACGGCCCCTTCCCCCCCCCCCCCCCCCGCCCCCCCCCCCCACGGTCGCGCGCGCCGCGGCCCTGAGGGGTGCCGGCCGGTTCGAGCGGCTGGCGCCACACCGGCCCGGACCGCGGAGGCGGACGAGGACGCTCCGGCCGAACGGCGAGGTCCCCCACACACATGTGGCCTGGTTGTTCACTGCCGTTCAGAGCGTAGTGACGGGCGAGTGCACGCTGCGGCGTCTCGCCGGTCTGCCGGCGAACCCCTGGGCCAAGGCGGCGGCCGTCAGGGCGGCGGCTTCGTCGATCTCCGCGCAGAAGGCCGGACCGTCCCTCATCTCTTCGTCGTGCTCTTGGGTCCAGCGGGTGAAACTGGGCGTGGATATGAGCAGGTGCAGCTCGGCGTAGGCCAGGGCCGTAGCGGGGGCGGGGTCCTGCGGCGGCGCGGGGGCCAGCATTGCGATCATGATGTCGAGCCGACGCTTGGGCATCGCCGCGGACAGCTCGCAGGCCGGCGCCCGGCGCCGGGGACGCGGTGGACGCGTCTATATCCGCCCACGCACGAGCCCGGCAGGAGTCGGACACCCCCGCCTTCCGCGCACACCTGCACGCGCTGGTGTCGCGCTCATCCGGCTTCGCCCCCCGGCTGGAGCGGTACTGGGCCCTGGTCGGCACCGCTACGGGCGGGCGCGTGCTGAACATGACGGTGGCGCATCGCTGGCTGACCGACGGACTGTCAATCTCGATCGCCAGGAACGCACGCAGGACTCCGAGGGGCTCGGGCTCGGGGGAATCCACGACCAGGTCGCGGGCGATGGCGAGGCCCAGGCCGGTGCCGCCGTGGTCGCGGGAGCGGGCGTCGGGTGGCGCCGCAGGACGACGAACACGGGCGGCCGATCCACCTGGAGCTGTGCCCGGTGTTCGACACCGGCGACGTGGACCGCCCGGCGGCCGGCCTTCTCGTCCAGTGGTTCGCCAACGACGGCGGTCATGACGAGAGCCGCGTCAAGGAGGGCTCATACCTGCTGATGGAGTGGACGAAGGAGTGCATGGCCGCCCACGGCTGGTACTTGCAGGACACCCCGCCTGACCAGCCCTGGGCCGTCATCGGCAGAAGCTGCCGGGCGCGTGGCGCCGCCGCGTCGTACGGGCAGCGCGGCCGCCGGGTCGAACTACTGTTGGGGCCGTGGCGACAACGTACGACTACCCCGACTTCTCTGGGGGAGTGAGGCCGTCGTAGTGGTGTGCACCTCGGGTTTGTGCAGCTCAGCCACTCGTGGTCGAACTCTAGCTAGTGCAACACTGTGGTGCTGTCGCTGGTTGGAGTGTCTCTGAGAGGGCGGTGCGTGACTTGATGTCCGTATTGCCCTGTCGGCTGGGGTAGGCAGGCTGCTCGGAGGGCCGCCGGGCGGCTATGGCCGCGGCTGGGCGAACAATCCCTGCTCGGTCTCGACCAGGATGCCGCGCTCGGTCAGCCGCTTGAGTTTCAGGCGGGTGTTGTTGATGTTGTTGGGCGCGATCTCCATGTCCATCGCCTCGCAGACCTGCCGTGCCCGCAGCGGGGCGTGATCGCCGGTGTGACCGCGGGCGCAAAGGGGCGGGCACAGTGTCGCCGGTCGGGCGCCTGTCCATGGGTGAGTGGGGCTGCCGCATGGACAGGCGTGACCGTGGGCCTCAAGCCGCTTCGAGGAAGGGGTAGTCGGTGTAGCCCTCGGCGCCCGGCCCGTAGAACAGTTCCGGCCGCGGCTCGTTCTCCGGGTGGCCACCCTGCCAGCGCTCGACCAGGTCGGGGTTGGCGATGAGGGCCCGGCCCACGACCACGGCGTCGGCGTGGTCGGCCTCGATCTGCTGGAGCGCCTGCTCGCGGGTGGTCTGCCCCCCGAAGGGGCCGTTGTTGACGATCAGCTTGCCGTCGAAGCGCCGCCGCAGCTCCTGTACCAGGTCGCCGCCCGGCTCGGTGTGCAGTGCGGAGAGGTAGGCCAGGCCCAGCGGGCGCAGTTGGTCCATCAGGGTGCCGTAGGTGGCCAGGACGTCGTCCCGGTCGGTCTCGAAGACGTCCCCGAGGACGACCTCCGGCGAGATCCGCAGCCCGACCCGATCGGCACCGACGGCCTGGGCGACCGCCGTGACGACCTCGACGACGAAGCGGGCGCGGCTCTGCGGCGAGCCGCCGTATCCGTCGGTGCGCTGGTTGGCCGCCGGGGAGAGGAACTGGTGGAGCAGGTAGCCGTTGGCGCCGTGGATTTCCACGCCGTCCGCTCCCGCCTCGATGGCCCGGCGGGCCGCGGTGACGAAGTCCTCCAGGGCTGCACGGATCTCTGCGGTGGTCATCGCTTCCGGTACGGGGTAGGGCTGCTCGCCCTTCTCGGTGAACGTCTTGCCGTCGATGGCGATCGCGCTGGGGGCGAGGATGCGGCGGCCGCCGTTGATGTCGGGGTGGGTGCCGCGGCCGGCGTGCATGATCTGCAGGACGATGCGGCCGCCCTCGGCGTGCACCGCCTCGAACACCCGCTGCCAGCCGGCCGCCTGCTCGTCGGTGGCGATGCCCGGCTCACCGACATAGCCCTGCGACGCGTTGTCGGGGTAGGTGCCCTCGGTGATGATCATTCCGACGCTCGCCCGCTGCCGGTAGTACTCGACCATGAGGTCCCCGGGGATGCCGGAGGAACCGGCCCGGACCCGGGTCAGCGGTGCCATGACGATGCGGTTGGCGAGCTCGATCTTCCCGAGAGAGACGGGGGAGAAAAGCGACGGAACGGATGAAACTTCTGAAATATTGACAGTCATGGGTTTCTTTCTTCAATGCGGAGTAAAACGGGATGAATGTCTGCGACGCAGGGGGCCCACGCTGTCCCGGCGGTGGCGCGGATGCGCTCCTCGGGCAGGCACGGGGTTGGCGGCGAACGCGGTGAGAGCCGCATGCCGTCGGCATCGGTGTCGACGCCGACGCCGGTCAAGCGCAACTGCCCACCGGAGTATGGGCGTTCGCTCCTTGCGCACGATCAGCAGCCAGCCAGCTGACGAAGTCATGGGTGCCGCCGCCGGAGTCGGTACGGATCGGTGTCTGCAGGCCGCGCCGCGACCGACTCCCTCGACGCGCCCCCGCGAAGAGGGCCGATACACGGCTTCACCTGGAACGCGCTTTTGGCGGTGGCGGGAACAGCGATATCAGCGATCCTCATTCTCGGCCTGAGGCACTTCCGCCGCCCGATCGCCCATCGGACAGCCTGCTTCACGAAAGCGCGAGGCTAGCTGAGCGGGACGTCCGCGACGGCCTTGAGGTGGCTGAACGTCTCAAGGGAGTACCGGCCGTGGTACCGGCCCATGCCGCTTTCGCCGACGCCACCGAACGGCAGGCCGGTCATGAGCAGTTGCATCACCGGCTGGCCCCAGGCGACGCCGCCGGAGGACGTCTCGTTCACGAGGCGCGACTTGGTGGCCTCGGACTCGGTGAAGGCGTAGAGGGCGAGTGGCTTGTCGCGTTCGTTGATGAAGGCGATGGCGGCATCGAGGTCTTCGACTTCGACGACGGGGAGGATCGGACCGAAGATCTCCTCCTGCATGACCGGCGATGCGGGGTCGACATCGGTGAGCACCGTCGGTGCGAGGAACAGGTCGTCACGGTCGTGCTGGCCTCCCACCGCCGCCCGGCCGGAATCCAGCAGACGCGTGAGCCGGTCGAAATGCCGCTCGTTGATGATCCGGCCGAAGCCGGCCGCCGTCTGCGGGCTGGTCCCGAACTGAGCTTCGACCGCCGCACGCAGGGCGGGAACCAGTGCGGCAGCGGTCGCAGGATCGGCCAGAACATAGTCGGGGGCTATGCACTGCTGACCGGCGTTGCCGAACTTGGCGCCCACCAGCCGCTTGGCGGTCTCCTCCACATCGGCGTCGGGCGCCACGAAGACCGGCGACTTGCCTCCGAGTTCGAGCGTGACGGGGGTGAGGTTCTTGGCGGCTGCGGCCATGACGATCCGGCCGACGGTGCCGTTGCCGGTGTAGAAGATGTGGTCGAAGCGCTGTGCCAGGAGGGCCGTGGTCTCCTCGGCGCCCCCCTCGACCACGGTGAGCACGTCAGGGTCGAAGTACTCTCGCAGCAGGCGTGAAGCGACCGCCGAGGTGTGCACCGAGATCTCGCTCGGCTTGGCCACCACCGTGTTCCCGGCGGCCAGGGCGCCGATGATGGGGTCGATGAGAAGGTGCAGCGGGAAATTCCACGGAGCGATCACCAGGACCACCCCGAGCGGGTCGTACGTGGTGTAGGCCGTGGTCGTGGGACCGAAGTGGGCAGGAACCCCCACCGGGCGAGGCTGAAGCCAGCTCTCCAGATTCGCCAGCGTCTCGTCGATGTCGGCGACAGTGAAGTCGATCTCCTGCGTCTTCGCCTCGGCGGGGTTCTTCCGCAGATCCGCCCAGAGCGCTTCGATCAGTTCCTGCTCGTTCTCGACCAGCAGGGCCCGCAGCCGCTGCAGCTGGTCGACGCGCCAGTCCAGTCCGCGGGTGACGCCGGTGTTGAACGTCGCACGAAGGCGGCCGACCGCCTCCGCGGCCGTTTCGCTCTGGCGAGTCCTCGACTCGGTCCCCTGTGTTGCGGTCATGGGGTGTGCTCCGTTCTTGATGCAAGCCACGCCCCGGCTGCCTTCCAGCCGGGCACGGTCTCCAGCGTGCTGGACGATCCGGTATTCACCCAGGTCACGGCTTTGCGTATGCCCGCGATGCCTACCACTGGCTGGGTCAGGCTGGTGTGCGTCCGGCCGTGGATACTCGAGGGCATGGACGAATACCCCGAACCGGTGCACGAGCCCGCCGCCGGTGCTCTGGACCCGCGTGCCGAGCTCAGCGAGTTCCTGCGCACCCGGCGGGCCCGGCTGAAGCCGGAGGACGTGGGCCTGCCGGACTTCGGACGGTACCGGCGGGTGCCGGGGCTGCGCCGCGAGGAGCTGGCGCAGCTGGCCGGAGTGTCGGTGGCCTATTACACGCGGCTGGAGCAGGGCAACGGGCGGCACGTGTCGGCGGAGGTCCTCGACGCCATCGCCCGCGCGCTCAGGCTGAGCGACGCCGAGCACGCCCACCTCACGCACCTGGCGAAGCCGAAACAGAAGAAGAAGCCGACCGTCCGCACCCAGCAGGTGCGGGGCCCCCTGCGGACGCTGCTGGACACCATGGACGGCGTCCCGGCGATCCTCGTGGGGCGGCGCTCGGACATCCTCGCCTGGAACCGGATGGCCGCGACGGTCTTCGGCGACTGGGCCGAGCTGCCGGCGCACGAGCGGAACTGGGCGCGGCTGGTGTTCCTGAGGCCCGAGTACCGCGACCTGTTCGTGGACTGGGAGCACAAAGCGAACGACGTCGTCTCTCAGCTGCGCATGGACGCCGGCTCCCATCCGGACGACCCCCGGCTGTCCGCTCTGGTGGGCGAACTCTCCGTGAAGAGCGAGGAGTTCCGGCGGCTGTGGGCCACCCACGACGTCAAGGAGAAGTGCCACGGCATCCAGCGCCTGCACCACCCGCTCGTCGGCGAACTCGACCTCCGCCTCG
Source organism: Streptomyces sp. NPDC041784 (assembly GCF_055591025.1). Lineage (NCBI taxonomy): Bacteria > Bacillati > Actinomycetota > Actinomycetes > Kitasatosporales > Streptomycetaceae > Streptomyces > Streptomyces sp. NPDC041784. The sequence continues at coordinate 11,808 of NZ_JBVJAB010000044.1, read as the reverse complement.
AGTCGTTCCACCAGGCCGACGCCCACGAGCGGATGCTGGTGACGTACCACGCCGAACCCGGTTCCCCGTCGGCGGAGGCACTACGACTGCTGGCCAGCTGGGGCACCGACGCGACAAGGGCGGGAACCGGGATGCCGCCGGCACGCACGGCTTGACAAACAGTTGATCATCGGTGGTTGGCTGCGCGCCACGCCCAGCGTCCCTTCGCACGCCAGACGCCTCCGGGGGCGGTGTCGGATTCAGGACGGCGCGGGCGTGCTGCGGGTAGGCAGTGGAAGAACGGTGCCGCCGCTGCGCAGGGCGTCGTCTACCTCTCCAGGTGACGCACCCGCTCCTCCACCCGTCGCGGCGGTTCCGTGAGCCCGTTGACCGTGGACACCTCCCGGTCCCCAGCTCCGGTGGGGCTGCTGCGGCGGCGTGGACGCGTTCGAGGAGGTCGCGGTGCCGGTAGAGGTAGGTGCGGTCCACTCGTGCCGCGCGGGCCAGGCCGGAGACCGTGATGTCCTGGCCGCCTCGCAGCAGGACATCGAGGGCTTTGAGAACTCGTTCGCGGCGGAGGGACAGATTGGGCCCCCGCCCCCTGGGCCCTTCTGGTATCCGGTTCTCCCCCTGGGCAAGGT
>NZ_JBVJAB010000044.1:0-11178 GCF_055591025.1 Streptomyces sp. NPDC041784 | reverse complement strand
AGACGGGAGACCGTGCTGCCCTGACCACCTCACAACGGGACATCGGGGGCTTGGAGAACTTTTCTGGGGGGGTGGGCCGAGTCGGCCCCCCGCCCGTCGGTCATGCTGGTCATCCGGTTCTCTCCGGGCGAAGGTCGGGTAGGGGCTGGCGGACGCGCGGCATGCCCAGGGAGACACCGCGGCTGCGGCGGACCAGCGCGACTGCCTCGCGAATCTGGGCCCGGTCCTCGTCGGTGAGGTCGGCGAGATCCTGGCGCACCCGCTGAACCAGACGGCGGACACGGGCAATCTCGTCGTCCGATGGTGTGGCCTCGGCCTTGGCCCAGGGGTCGGCGTTGGCGAAGGCGGCCAGACGCTCATGGTTGCGCAGCAGGTCGGCCAGGTATGCCTCAAGATCGGGGAGGTAGGAGACGTCGGTGCGGAAGTGTCCGCAGCCCACGCAGCGGAATCGCACGGGGCAGTCTGGCCGCCGGCCGCAACGTTGGATGGTTCAGTGCAGGTGCCGTAGGGGACTTGGACGGAACCGATGGCGCGGCGGGCGTGTTCGGAGTCGAGCAGGGTTTTGGCCTGGCGCCAGATGCGTGTGCCGTGCCGGTCGAACTTCATGGAGGTGACCCGCTCGACAGCTTCGCGCCGGCGTTTCTCGCCGACGCGGTAGTACCGCTGCGTGGTGCTGGCTTCGCGGTGATCCATCAACGATTGCAGAACGTCCCGGGGGACCCCGGCGTCGGCATGCCGTTGTGCGTAGGTGTGTCGGTAGGCGTAGGGGTAGATCTTGTTCTTGTCGAAGGGCAGCATCGTGGTGACCCGGTTGCCGTCTTCGACGATCACGGTGGGGACCAGGAAGTCGGGCAGGCCCTTCACCCAGGCTCGATGCTGTGCCGACACCCACTCGTAGGTTGTCGCCTTCGTGCCGTGGGGGTTGGCCAGGGTGGCGGGGAAGAGTTTGAGCTTGTCGGCCGGGGTGTTGGGGAAGCGGGCGCGGGCGCGTTGTTGCTGCTTGATGATGAGTGCGGCGGTCGCGCCGGGGATCGGTAGTCGGCGAGCGTGCCGAAGGTTCTTGGTGTTGTCGTAGACAAGGACGGGGCTGCCGTCGCTTTCGCGGTCGAGGCACTGCCATGGCAGTTTGCAGATCTCGTTGGGGCGCCTGCCGGTGTCGATGATCAGCTCGATGGCCGCGCGGACGTCTGTGGAGCTGACGGTCTCAAGGGAGTCGAGGTTGGCGCAGAGCTGCCGCATGACTTCCGCAGGCAGGTCACGGCCGGCTTCGGAGTCCTCGGGGTCGTCGGGGATGTCCTCCTGGCGGAGGGCGAAGTCGTCCGCCAGGCCGTACAGGGGCTGGCCGGGCTTGGTCAGGCCCAGGGGCCGGAGCATGCTCAGCATGCTTGAGCGGCTTGACGCCGGTAGTGGCTGGTCTGGGATCGGGCCTGGTGGCGGCGTCGCCAGACGGACCAGCGAAGTCGATGGACAGGGTCAAAGACGGTCCGGTTGACGAGCGTGATGAACAGTCGTTGGATCTCGTCACAAGTGAGCGGTATCAGCTCGTCGGGCGAGGGATGACCCTCGTGTTCGTTCGCGCGGAGGACAGCGAGGAAGGCATGCGCGAGCATGGCCAGGTGACCCAGCGGGACCAGGACGGGTAGCGGCGGACCTGGTGCTCGTCCGGGGCCGCCAGGCCCTTGCCGGACTGGAAAGACTCCTCGACCCGCCGCCTTGATCCAGCGACGCGCACCAGGGTGGTCAGCGGCACTGCGGCAGGCGAGTAGCAGCGGTAGTAGGCACGTTCGCCGGTGCTGCGGTTGCGGCGGATCAGCAGCTGCCGGCTCCCGGGCCGGGGATCGGTGAGGTCGATGACGGCCCAGTCGTAGAAGCGGTGGCCCTTGGCTCCGGCCCCTGCGGACAGCTTCTGCCAGGCCCTCTTGGGCACCTTCCTGGCCAACATGTCGGCGCGAAACCTCCCGGCGCCTGTGGTGACTTCGTGCGAGCTGGCCACCGCGAGGACGTAGCCGGTGCCGCGTTCCTCCATCGCGGTGCGCAGCCTCGGGTTGCCGCCGTCGACCTCGTCTCCCGCGACCCGGGCGGCCCGATGGCCGGCGTCGAGGAATCGGGTGACCATGCGAGCGGCCAGCTCCGGCTTGGTCGCGAACTCCGTATTGTCACCGAGGCCGGCGGCCCGGCAGCGGTCGGGATCGGAGGTCCAGGAACGCGGAACATAGAGTTCCCGGTCCACTGCGGCGTGCCCGCGGCGGCCGGCGTAGACCAGGTAGACGGCGACCTGGGCGTTCTCGATCCTGCCCGCGGTGCCGGTGTACTGCCGCTGGACTCCAACGGTGTCGGTGCCTTCTTCACGTCGCCGGTCTCGTCGACCACCAGCACCGCCTCGTCGTCGTGCAGATGCTCCACCACGTAGTCACCGACCTCGTCGCGGACCTGGTCGGCATCCCACTTCGCCCTCCCGAGCAGGTGCTGCATGCCGTCCGGGGTCCTGTCCCCGGCCCACTCGGCGATGGTCCAGCAGTTCTTGCGCGGCAGGTCCGACAACAGGCCGAGTACCAACTTCCGGGCCCGGCGTCGGGATTCGACCCGTGTGAAGCGTCCCGCTACCCGGCTCATCAGGCCCTCGAACGCCTCCTGCCAGCAGGCAGGGACTACGCTGTGACCTGCGGCCACCGCGTGATCGTTTGTCTTCACACACCGGTGATCATCGGTGGCCGCACCCGTCTCCACACCGCGTCAGGTCGCGCAGCGTCTGCCTGCCGTCCTGTGTATCGGAGGGCTTGTGCAACGTGGCGAAGTCTGGTGGGTCCAGTTCGACGAGCGGAGGTTGGTCGTACTGCTGTCAGGAGACGACGCGTCCGGGATCCAGGTGATGCAGGTCGTCGCTCCGGCGGGCCTCGACATCAGCGGTCTGGGCATCGAAGTGACGGTCGGCGCCGGTGAAGGGCTGCCGCTCGAAGGCGTGCTGCGGCTCGCGTTCCCGCGTCCAGGCTTCACCCCGTGCACGTGGCTGACCACCGTGTCCCGGGACGACCTGATAGAGCGGGCGGCCGTCCTGTCCTCCAGGAAGCTCAGCGAGATCGACGATGCCCTCCGACTCGCTGAACAAGCACAGGAGCGGACCCCGGCAACGACCGCGAAGCTCAGCGAGATAAGGGACGCCCTCCGTCGCGGTGAACTCGGGTAGACGGAGAAGGAGCCGACGCCCGCGACGGATGGGCGATCTCGGGCGAGATGATCCACGCTGGACACCTGCCGCCTCGACGCCCCTCACCATCGAGATCACGATCTACGGCTGGAGTATTCCGTCTCGGCTTCCGTCTCGCTCAGCGCCGAGGCTTGATCAGGCGGGTCTCCCCCCCTTGATCTGCCATGTCCGTGACATGGCTAGGATTGATCGACTTCGGGGTTTGAGGGGGAATTTGATGATGGTGCGATGGAGATCGCTCGCTTTCGTGGGTGTGGCCGCGCTGGCACCGCTGGTCGTTTCCGCCGCTTCTGCGCAGGCGGCGCCGGGCTCACTGACCGTCACCACGCTGGGGCGGCACGGCAGTAAGGTCTCGACGACGGTCACGGTCGTCGCCGTTCCGTCCGGTCAGAGGTACAGCGTCAAGTCCGGCAAGCGGATCAGCCTGCCGTCGGGGCGCTACATCGCGATGACCGACATCTACGAGAGCAACTCGGACGGTCGGGTCACCGACACCATCGGCGCGAAGGTCGTCACGGTGTCGGGCAGCACGTCGGTGACGCTCGACGCGCGCAAGGGCAAGGCCGTCAAGGTGTCGCTCGACACGCCCGCCGACGTGACCGGCCCGCCGCGGATCAGCGCGCAGGTGTGCGCCGCCACCGTCAGCAACATGCCCTCCGCCGTCAGCGTGGGCGGCTGGAACGACGAGGGGGCCCTCTACGCCATCCCGAACTCCTCCAAACTGCTGCAGTTCGGGTACCTGGCGCAGTGGTCGGGCAACGACAGCTACGTCGCCGTGAAGAACACCACGGGCATCCCGACCGCGCCCGGTGGGTCGTTCAAGCGGTCGAACATGGCGACGATGCGCTTCTCGGTACGCGACGGTACGCAGATGGCCCGTCAGAACGGCACCGCGCTCCAGGCCCAGCCGAAGGTCGACGACTGCACGACCGACCTGATGGCCCAGGTCCACGACGACAGCGCACCGTACAGCGCCACCGCCCATGTGACTCCCGGGACGTGGCAGCCGCGCGACGACATCTACACGAACAACGGCGACCACGTGGGTGGCGGGTTCCCGAAGGTCAGGACGCTGAAGGCGGGGCAGAGCGCCACCCAGTCCTTCGGCCGGGCCGTGTGGGGTCCGATCCACCATCTGCCGACGGTCTGGCAGAAGTCCGTCTACTTCGTTCCGGACGCCCTGATCGGCGACCCCGACGTCGGTACCACCGGGGCCGACCCGACGAAGGAGACGGTGGTCCTGTCCAAGGGAAGCACCACCGTCAAGAAGAAGACCCTGACCAACTGGGGCAACAGCGACGCCTCGTTCTCCGCCCGCATCCACTCGGCCGGCTGGTACCGCCTGACCGTCGACGCGAAGCGCTACCGTCCGGGCATCACCTTCCCTGCCGGCATGCTGTCGTCACGCATCACCCTCGACTGGCGCTTCAAGGCCGACCCGGCCAAGTCGACGGTCGCGCCCGTCTTCCTGACCCGCTTCCTGCCCACCGGGCTCAACACCCACAACCAGGCCGCACCGAACAGCACCACGACGGTCGGCGTGAGTGCCGTGCGCGGCGCCCAGAACACCGACACGAAGTTCACCAAGGTGACCGCCAAGTCCGTCAAGGTCTGGTCCTCCGCCGACGGCGGCAAGACCTGGAAGGCGGCTACGGTCAAGCACTCCGGCTCGACCTGGCAGGCGTCCGTCCACAACCCGGCCTCCGGCGCCGTCGCCCTGCGCTCCGAGGTGACCGACTCCGCCGGGAACCGTTCCGTGGAGACGGTGTACCGGGCGTACGCCATCGGCTGAGGCCGCTCTCGCCCGAGCTTGCAGGTTCGCATCCCGCCGAGTGCACACAGATCAAGGGCTCGGCGGGGCGCGACCTGGCTCACCTGCACGCGGCGTCTCGGCCCCGACGCGCAGGGCACGCCGGCGGTGCGCCGGTCACGCTGGTTGAAGCGGCGCTGGTGGGCTTTGCGCTCACCGGGGCGCGCGGCGCTGCGCAGCGACTTGCGCGTCAGCTGCGGGTAGCCGTCCTCGTCACGAACGGTGCTGACCAGGTAGCCCTTGCGGACTGCGACCATATCGTCGGTTCCCCGCGCCCGAGCGGTGTTGTGCTGGGAGGCCCACGGCGGGCGGTGGTGGTACGTGCGTGACATGAACCTCTCGTCCCCTTCCACTTCTTCCTGCCGCTGCTGCGGCGTGCAGTGCTGCACCAAAGAAACCGCTACTACTAGGTGAAGGGGCCCGGGGGGAGGAGAGGGAGGGGGGTGGCGAGCAGGAGGGCGGTCCGCGCGGCGCTCTGGACGCGCTTGCCAAGTACGTCCCGGTGGGGTGAGTGACTGGCGAGTCCTGCGTTCTGCCCGCGGACGGAGGGGCGACCATATCGATGATGGGTTCACCCAAGGGAAAGGTTTCGCCGTGCGCCGTGCATTGATCGTCGTTGATGTGCAGAGGGACTTCTGCGAGGGCGGCAGCGTTCCGGTGAAGGGCGGTGCGGACAGGGCCGGTGCCATCGCCGATCTGGTTCGGCGTGCTGACGGGAGTTACGCGTACATCGTCGCCACCCGCGACCACCACATCGACCCGGGCGACCACTTCTCCGAGCACCCGGACTTCCAGAACTCCTTCCCCGAGCACTGCGTCGTCGGCAGCCAGGGAAGCGAGTTCCATCCGAACTTCGCGCCCGCCGTCACCTCAGGGGCCGTCGACGAGGTTGTCTACAAGGGGGCACACTCCGCCTCCAAGAGCGGTTTCGAGGGCTCGACCCAGGACGGCACGTCACTGGCCGACTGGCTGCGTGCCCGCGACGTCAGCGATCTCGACGTCGTCGGCATCGCCACCGACCACTGCGTGAAAGCCACCGCGCTGGACGGCGTACGAGCGGGCTTCGCGGTCCAGGTCCTGCTCGACTACACGGCCGGCGTTGCCGCCGACACCACCAGCACCGCGATCAGCGAGCTGCGCCACGCAGGTGTGGCGCTGAGCGGCGAGCCCGTCGTCCTCGCCTGAAACAGCTTTCCGCCGTAGGGACCGGCTTTCTGCGCTCGCACTCGATCACCGCGAACTCGGCAACCTCGACGACGGTCCATGTCCTCGCCGGCGCCGGCGTGACCATCCTCTGCATCGGGGACCTCGCCGTCGGGGCGCCCGCGGCCGGGGTCGTCGTCCACGCGCACGCGGTCGCTCCCTGATCACGTACATCTCTGGCTACTCTGGCCCCGCAAAGGGGAGCGCAGGAGAAGACTGGGGTTGCACGGGAGCGGGCGAAGAGCGGCCACCACCGCAATATTGGTCGGCACCATCCTGGCGGGGTGCTCTTCACCACCCAGTCCCGGGGATGAAGCCCTCGGCCGTGTGCGCGACGCCTGCACACAGCTGGGGTTCAAGGACGGCACGAGCGTCCCCTCGGGACGCCGGTGAGCGGGATGACCTGCTCACCACCGAGGAGAAGGAAGAGCTCGCCCAGCTGCGGCGGGAGGTGCGGGAACTACGCCGGGCGAATGAGGTCCTGCGGACGGCCTCGGCTTTTTTCGCCGCGCAGCTCGACCCGACCCGGCCCAGGTGAGAGCGCTCCTCGACGAGCACCCGCACCTGGGGGTCGAGCCGGTCCTGCGGGAGCTGCACATCCCCTCCTCCACCTACGACCGCTGGCGCCAGGCCGAGAAGGAGCCCTGCGAACGGATCCGCCAGGACACCGAGCTGACCGGACAGATCCGGCAGATCCACCAGGACTCCGGCGGCACCTACGGATCGCCCAGGATCCATGCCGTCCTGAAACGCGAGGGTGTCCACGTCGGCCGCAAGCGGGTCGAGCGGCTCATGCGCCAGGCCGGCCTGGCCGGGATCAGCCCTCGCAGGAGTAAGGGCTTCACCCGCCGGGACCCAGACGCCGAAATCGCCCCTGACCTGGTGCAACGTGACTTCACGGCACGCGCACCGAACCGGCTGTGGGTCACTGATCTGACCATGGTCTGCACCCTGGAGGGACCGCTCTGGCTGTCGGCGATCCGCGATGCCTTCTCCCGCAGAGTCGTGGCCTAGGAGACCTCTGCCCGCGCGGACGCCGACCTGGTCCTCACCTCGCTGGAGTACGCCCTGGCCAGCCGCGAGGTCGCCCCCGGCGAACTCGTCCACCATGCCGACCACGGCACGCAATATACGTCCATCAAGCTCACAACGCGCCTGGTCAGAGCGGGTATCCAGGCGTCGATGGGCTCGGTCGGCGACTCATACGACAATGCCCTGGCGGAGAACCTGTGGATGCTGGTCAAGACCGAGTGCATCCGCGGCCGCGTCTTCGCGACCAGGGCCGAGGCCAACCTCGCGCTCTTCGAGTACATCGACGGCTTCTACAACCCCCGCCGCATCCAGAAGCGGCTCGGCTACCTCAGCCCCATCGAGTTCGAGGAGAAGCACTACGCCGACCAGGCAGCAGCCGAACAAGTGAACCTGAAACCACGTCAACCCGCCCTGACCAGCTAGTCAGCCGCTCCCGCACAGCGGGGGAACCTCAACCTGACAACTCAGCTGTTACGGCAGCTGAGGCGGCTGGCTACGCCGACACCTACGAAGGCGCCGCGAACGATCTCGCCTACGCCGCGCGGCTGGACAGACAGTGGGACGACCTGGCCAACGCTGTGAGTGAGGCGCTGGACCTGTTCGAGAACAATGCTGTCTTGCTGGACCCGGGGACACTCGACGACGAGAGGCAGCAGGCGCAGGAGAAGGTCGCGAGCATCGACACCGACAGCCTCTTGAACACGGTGAGACAGGAGTGGCGGAAAGGCAGGCGGAATAGCCTTCCAGGGCCACCGCAGGTTGTGGGCCGGGCCCGGATAAACACGACCGCTGGGAAACCATCACCGAGGCCCCGCCCCCACACCGCCCCCCACTCCTGCCGAACATCCGGCAGCTGAACCCGTGACGGCCCCACCTGCCGTCGCCTTCCCTCAGCCCAAGGCCGAACGCTCCTCGCCCACCCGGACGCCCCGGACGCGCCACGGCTTCAAGGCCGTTTATCCCTTCACCGGCCACAAGGTCGCAGTCCACGCGGTGGCCTTCTCCCCCGACAGCATGCTCCTCGCCACCAGCGATATCGACGGCGCGGTGTGGCTGTGGGGGCGCCGCCTACGAAGGACAGTGCCAACCAGACCCTAAAACGCCCCCGGCCACCCCGAAGGCCGACCCAAGTCCTGACCGACCGAACTACTGAGACCTTTTCGGGTTGCGTTCGGGTGGTGACGTTGGGTGATCCCTGCGGTATGCCGGTGCTATGCGGTACGCGGATGGTGGGGGCCTGACTGCTGAGCGGCGGGCTGCGCGTGAAGGGATCCGGCTGGAGGCCGGGCGGAGGTTCGCTCGAGGTGACAGGAATTCGGTCATCGCCAAGGACCTGCGGGTGAGCGAGCGTTCGGTGGAGCAATGGCGCCGCAACTGGCGTGAAGGCGGCATGGAGGGTCTGAGGTCAAGGGACCCACGAAACTGGCGAAGCTGTCGGACGAGCGGTTCGCCGTGCTGGAAAAGGAGCTGGCCAAAGGTCCGGCCGCGCATGGCTGGGAAGATCAGCGGTGGACTCTGGAGCGTGTCAGAACACTGATCGGCCGCCAGTTCGAGGTCAGTTGCTCGATCGCGGGAGTGTGGCGGCTCCTGCACCGCCACGGCTGGTCCTGGCAGAGCCCGGCCCGCCGTGCGCTGGAACGTGACGAGCACGCGGTCGAGCTGCGGAAGAAGGACGTGTGGCCGCAGGTGGAAGCACCGCGGCGGCGCTCGGGGCCTGGATCGTCTTCGAGGACGAGGCCGGGTTCGCGATGACGCTGCCACGCGCCCGCACCTGGGGCCGGCGCGGACACACCCCCGTGGTCCGGGTGCGCGGACGCTCCCGACGCCGAACCTCGATCGCCGCGATGTGCCGCCACCGGCCCGGCGAGAGGTCCCGGCTGATCTACCGGCCCCGCTTCCACTCGCTTCTGAAGGGTGCACGCAAGAGCTTCGCCTGGCAGGACCACCGCGACCTCCTGGTCCGCGCGCACCTGCAGCTCGGCGCCCCGATCATCGTCGTCCGGGACAACCTCAACACCCATCGCGCCGCGGGACCGCGTGACTACGCCGCAGGCCACGACTGGCTCACGATCGTCCAGCTTCCCTCCTACAGCCCAGACTTGAACCCGGCGGAAGGGGTCTGGTCCCTGTTACGGCGAGGCCCGATGGCCAACACCGCATTCACCGACCCTGACCACCTCACCCGCACCCTCCGCCGCGGCCTCGCCCACATCCAGCACCACCCGGAACTCATCGACGGCTGCCTCACCGAAACCGACCTGACCCTCAACCCCGGCACCCGAAGCTAATCCGACAAGGTCAGTAGACACTCCCGACCAAGTTCGAGCCGCGTTCGATGCCGGACCATAAATGACAAGTTCAGCTTGAGTTTTAACCCTCAGTTGGCGGGATTCCATGGAGTGCACGACGTCGGGCGACGGCGTGTCAGTGTCGACCGTTAGTCTCCCGCTGTGGGCGAGATACGAGGCCAGGACGATGGGCCGTCCTTTGCGTGGCGGGATCTGCTGCAGCGCTGGAGTGACGAGTGGCTCGATCCGGTGCTGCATGAGCAAGAACGCACAGAACCGTTCCCCGACGAGGTACGCAGGACCCGCTGGCTGGGTGCCGCCGGGGCCACCTGCGAGGAAGTCGGCGCACTGGAGGAGCGCCTCGGCGTCACGCTGCCGATGAGCTACCGCCAGTTCCTGCTGACGAGCAACGGCTGGCTCAACACCACCCACGGCATAGACAGGATCCTGGCGGCCCAAGAGGTGGGATGGACCCGGGACCTCGATTCCGACCTCGTCACCGGCTGGACCAGCGGATACGGTGATGCCGACTTCCGGGTCGATGACGACCAGTACTTCGTCTACGGCGAAGCCCAGGACCCGGTCTCGATCCGACCCGAGTACCTGCCACACACCTTGAAGATCAGTCATACGCCGGACGCCACGGACATCTACCTTCTCAACCCAAGCGTGGTCACCCCAGACGGTGAGTGGGAGGCCTGGTATCTCGCCCACTGGCTGCCCGGCGCATTCCGCTACCGGTCTTTCTGGGACCTGATGAACGACGAGTACAGAAGCTTCCGCGACGAGCGGTAACCCGTTAGCCTCGATCTTGCATGACGGTCCGCCGACGGAGTCGGCGGACCGTTTCGCTTTCGGTGGCTGATGGTGGGCATGGTGGCGGCCCGGGTGTCGCGTCGGGTGGGCGCCGGGTTCCACTGCTCCGGGTGGGGTGGTGCTGGTCGTCGGGACGGGTGGACGGCTGGTCAGTCGGGGGCGGGGAGTTGGGCGAGCCGGTCGAGGGCTGCTGTGATCTCGTGGGTCCAGGGCCAGTGGGCCGCGAGGCGGAGGATGCGCCGGCGTCCGGTGGTGACGAGTTGTGCGGCCGTGGTGAACAGGCGGAGTCGCAGTCGGCGGGGTTCCCATAGCCGGGCCTTGCCGGTCAGGGCGAGCATGGGCATCCAGGCCAGCAGGTCCAACGCGATCTGCACGATCTCGAGCCAGATGTGGTTCTGGGCGGTGTCGTGCAGGGGCAGGTTGCGCAGGCCGGTGGCCCGGGCGGCCCGGATGCGGTCCTCGGCCCGGGCACGCAGGCGGTGGCGGAGCTCGAGTGCGGCGATCGGCAGGCCGGTGGTGTTCGTCGCGAAGCACGTGAGACGCATGCCGTCCGCGTCGGTGAGCCTCAACTGGGCCCCGGGGTGTGGTCTCTCCTTGCGGACGATGAGCCGCATACCTGTCGGCCAGCCGGTCAGGACATCGCCGGTGAGTTCGGCGACCCAGACGCCGTCCCGGATCTCGCCGTTCGCCTCGACGGCCGGTGTCCAGGCGGATGCGGGGACCTTCAGCACGTGTTGGTGGATCGCGTCGGTGATCACCATGCCGACCGAGTAGGACAGCCAGCGTCCTCGCTTCGCGAGCCAGGCGACGAAGTCGTGGGTGCC
>NZ_JBVJAB010000043.1:0-46810 GCF_055591025.1 Streptomyces sp. NPDC041784 | reverse complement strand
GTACTGCAGGGGGGACCCTGTGGGAGAGTAGGACACCGCCGAACAATTATTGTGGGAAACCCCCAGACCTTAGGTCTGGGGGTTTTCTGCGTTTAGGGTTTGTCTATGCGCTACGACCTGGTGATCTTCGACAACGACGGTGTCCTCGTGGACAGTGAGCCGATCTCCAATCGGCTGCTGGCCGGCTATTTGACCGAGCTGGGGCATCCGACCAGTTACGAGGACTCCATCCGGGACTACATGGGGTCCGCGATGCACCGGATCCACGACCTGGTCCTGGAGCGCACGGGGGAGCGGTTGCCGGCGGACTTCGACGACGTCTTCCACCGGAGGGTGTTCGAGGCCTTCGAGCGGGAGTTGCAGCCCGTCGCGGGCGCCGTGGACGTACTTGAGAAGCTGGCGGTGGATGAGGTGCCGTACTGTGTGGCGTCCTCCGGGAGTCATGAGCGGATTCGGGTGGGGCATCGGACGACCGGGCTGGACCGGTGGTTCGAGGAGGCGCGGGTCTTCAGCTCGCAGGATGTGGGGAAGGGGAAGCCCGCCCCGGATCTGTTCCTGTACGCGGCCGAGCGGATGGGGGTCGCGCCGGAGCGGTGTGTCGTCGTGGAGGACTCCCCGCTGGGGGTCCAGGCGGCTGTCGCGGCCGGGATGGACGTGTACGGGTTCACCGCGATGACGCCGGCCGCCAGGCTGACAGGGGCCACCGGACTGTTCTCCGACATGGGTGAGTTGGCGGGCCTGCTGGCCTGACATGCGGCATGCGGAGGTCGGGACGCTCGTTTCTACCGACCAACCCTTATGGTCGGACACGTAAAGATGAAGGAAATTCATCTTTGGCTGGATCTACCCACGGGTACGCCGGGGCCCTACGCTCGCCGCCATGACAGAAGTGCTGCGGCGCGGTAGGGCCTCGTTGGCGTTCAGCTTCTTTGCCCAGGGGGCTGCCTTTGCGCTGCTCGTCACCCGGATCCCGGCCATCCAGGACCGGTACGGGGTCTCGGACGCGCTGCTGCCCGCCTTCCTCGCCGCGGTGCCGGTGCTTGCCGGGGTCGGGAGTGTGGCGACCGAGCAGTTGGTGAAGCGGGTGCCGGCCAGTCGGCTGTTGCGCTGGTCGCAGCCGGTGGTGCTGCTGGCGCTGGTCGGAGTGGGGGCCGGGGACGCGATGGTCCAACTGGGGGTCGCGCTGGCTGTGTTCGGGCTCGCCGTGGGGGCGCTGGACGCTTCGATGAACATGCTTGGGGTGAGTCTTCAGCGGTCGTACGGGCGGAGCATCATGCTCAGTTTCCATGCCGTGTACAGCCTGGGCGGGATCGTGGGGGCCTCGCTGGCGTGGGTGGGGGCGCACTGGCATCTCGCGCTCTGGGTGTCGTATCTGCCGGTTGTGGTGGTGCTGTTGCCGGCGGTGGTGGCGGGGAGTCGGTGGTATGTCGACGGGGATGCCGGGGGCGCGCAGGGGGGCGGGGTCGGTGGTGGGGGTGTGGAGGATGCGAAGGCCGGTGGTGGGGGTGTTGTTTTCAAGCTGTTGTTGCCGTTGTGCCTGGTGATGACCTTCGCCTATATCGGGGACTCGACGGTCTCCAACTGGAGTGCGAAGTATCTGCAGGACGTGCTGGGGAGCAGTGAGCAGCTGGCCACCGTGCCGTACAACGTGTACATGGTGACCACGCTGGTGGGGCGGACCATCGGGGACTTCGGGGTGCGGCGGCTCGGGGCCGCGGCGGTGGTGCGGATCGGGGCGCTGGTGGCGGCGGTGGGGTTCGCGGTGGTCGCGGGGGCGCCGGGGGCCTGGGTGGGGATGGGCGGGTTCACTCTGGTGGGGCTGGGGTTGTGTGTGCTGGTGCCGCAGACGTTCGCAGCGGCGGGGCGGTTGTTCCCGGGGGCGTCCGATGCGGCCATCGCTCGGTTGAACGTTTTCAACTACGTGGGGTTTTTGGTGGGCTCGCCGTTGGTGGGGGCGTTGGGGGACGCCTGGAGTTATCGGGGGGCGATGGTGGTGCCGATGGTGTTGGTGCTGGTGACGTTGGTGTACGCCCGGTCGTTCGCCGCTCAACCGGACCGATACGGTGGCGGGCATGAGCGGCCGCGCACAGCTGATGTGGGACGAGGCAGTAACGGGCTATGACTTCGGGCCCGAGCATCCGATGGATCCGGTTCGGCTGGAGCTGACCCGGAGGCTGGTGGGCGCCCTGGGGCTGGACCGGGAGATGGAGGTCGTCGGGGCGAAGCCTGCCGGGGATTCCACCCTACGGCTGGTGCACCGGGAGGACTACGTGGAGGCCGTGAAGGCGGCCTCGGCGGATCCTCGGGCGGCGGACGTGTCGTACGGGCTGGGTACGGTGGATGATCCGGCCTTCGCCGGGATGCACGAGGTGTCCTCGTTGATCGCCGGGTTGTCGGTGGGGGCGGCGGAGGCCGTGTGGCGGGGGGAGGCGCTGCACGCGGTGAACTTCTCGGGTGGGCTGCACCATGCGATGCCCGGGGGTGCGGCGGGGTTCTGTATCTACAACGACGCGTCGTTGGCCATCGCCCGGTTGTTGGAGTTGGGTGCCGAGCGGGTCGCCTATGTGGATGTGGACGTGCATCACGGGGATGGGGTGCAGGCGGCGTTCTGGGAGGACCCGCGGGTGCTGACGATCTCGTTGCACGAGCATCCTCGTACGTTGTTTCCGCAGACCGGGTGGCCCGAGGAGACCGGGGCGGGGGCGGGGGAGGGGGCCGCGGTGAACGTCGCGTTGCCGGCGGGGACCGGGGACGCGGGGTGGTTGCGGGCGTTTCATTCGGTGGTGCCGGAGCTGATCGCTGATTTTCGGCCGGATGTGCTGGTGACGCAGCACGGGGCGGATACGCATTTCGAGGATCCGTTGGCGCATCTGGCGGTGTCGTTGGATGCGCAGCGGGCGGTGCAGGTGGCGTGTCATGAGCTGGCGCATGAGTACGCCGGGGGGAAGTGGGTCGCGCTGGGTGGGGGTGGGTACGCGGTGGTGGATGTGGTGCCGCGGTCGTGGGCGCATCTGGTGGGGGTGGTGGCGGGGCGGCCGGTGGCGCCGGAGACGGTGATTCCGGAGAGTTGGCGGCAGGAGGTTTTTGCTCGTACTCGGCAGTTGGCGCCGGTGCGGATGACGGATGGACGGTGGCCGGTGGGGTGGGCCGGGTGGGAGGCGGGGTACGACCCGGCGGATCGGTTGGACCAGGCGGTGTTGGCTACGCGGCGGGCGGTGTTTCCGTTGCGGGGGTTGTTGGCGTAGGGCTCCGCCGGGGTGGGGGTTTTGCCCACCCGCCCGCCCGACTCGGTTGGTTGAGGGGTTGGCCCTGCCCCGGGGCTGCGCCCCGGACCCCGGCGGGGACTGCGTCCCCTGCATCCCCTCGCGGTAGGGCTGGGTGGGGTGTGCCGGGAGCAGGGCGACGGGAGGAGAACTGCAGGAGGAGGGAGAGGGGTGTAGGGGGATCTACGGCGGATGGGGGAACCGCGACGTATGCGGGGCCGGGGCGCGCGTTCCCCGTGGGTCTGGGGTGCAGTCGGGCGAGGGGATGCGGGGACGTGGGGTGCATGGGCCCCGCGAGGGGATGCAGGGGGCAGGGGGAGTGACCCCCCGCCGCCCTCGCCGCCCCCGCCGCCCTCGCCACCCCCCTTACGCCAACCGTGCCCACTTCCCCCCGTTCGGTGGTCCGGTGGGAGGGGGTGGGAAAGGATCGATGGGTGGTGGGTTGTGGGGGGATTCGGGAGTACCTCGTCGCGGTGGGGTTGGCGGGGGTCGTTGGGGCGGGAACGGGGGCGGGGCGGGAGAAGAGTCTGGGGCGGTATCGGTTGTTCGCTGCTCGGGATCCTCGGGTGCTGATGGGGGTCGAGCCGCAAGGGGCCTGGGGGGTGGGGGAGTTGCTTGCGTTGATGGCGGAGAAGTGTGGGGTTTCGGCCGATCCTCGATGCGTTTCCGGGCATGATGTGATCGATCCGGAGCGAACCGTTGCCGCGCTCGATGCCTTCGCCGAGCGGGTGGGGATGGTTGCCCAGCGTGGTGGGAGCGTGTTGATCGGGACCGGGCATCCGGATCGGCTGCTGGGGTTCTACGGCGGGCTCGCGGACGCTTTGTCGGCGGTGGGATGTACCGTTCTCACCCTCGCGCAGGGTCGCTCTGTCGACATAACGACCCGGTTCGGTCTACGCACGTACAACCTTGACTACGTACGAGGGGTTGCGGTCGTCCGGGAGGGCGACGGTGAACGCGCCGGTTGTGCGACCCCTGTGCACAGTCACTCGCCGCTGCCGGTTCGGGTCGCGCTCGGGGCGGCCGTGGAGGAGGGCCGGCCCTTGCCGGATCTGGTGATCGGGGACCACGGGTGGGTCTGCGGGGCAGGTCAGCTGGGGTTTGAGGCCATTGGGCTGGCCGACACCGATGACCCCGCGGTGTTCGTGGGGGAGGCCGAGGGGGTGGTGTCCGTTGCCGTTCCACTTGATGACGGCGTGCGGTCCGATTACTACCTGCCGCTTACCCGCTACGTACTCAATCGAGCGTGTCTGTCACAGTAGGCCTGCGATGGGTGCACCTCTTCCCCACTCGCATCACCCGCCCCTACATTGGGGAGTGAGCACGCAACGACGAAGAGTCACCGGAAGGGGAAGCCGGTGGCCGTCGAGTGCGGAAGGTTCAGGTGTGTCATGGCTGCAGCTGGCGAAAGGCCTCTGAACGAGGTTCAGTTCCTTACCGTGGCGGAAGTCGCCTCGGTGATGCGAGTGTCGAAGATGACCGTGTACCGGCTGGTGCACAGTGGTCATCTGCCCGCTATCCGGGTGGGGCGGTCCTTCCGCGTCCCCGAGCAAGCGGTACACGAGTACCTCCGCGAGAGTTACGTGGGGGTGGAAACCGCCTGAGACGGCGCCGGCGGAGGGGTCCGCAACAGCGGCACAGGGCACCTTCAGGACCCCTCCCGTCACCTCGATTACACCCTCAGCGCTCAGGCGGGTAGGCTAGCCCCTCGTAGGTCGTATGGGCCCATGGCGCCCAGCACCGAGTGATGAGAAGTGAGCGAGGGTAGTCGTGGGCTCTGTTATCAAGAAGCGGCGCAAGCGGATGGCCAAGAAGAAGCACCGCAAGCTGCTCAAGCGCACGCGCGTCCAGCGTCGTAACAAGAAGTAAGCGGATCCGGTACTCCGGTACCGGTTTTGCGCGACGCGAGCCGCGAGAGTGTGGTGTGGCCCCCCAGTCAGGGTTTCCTGTTGGGGGGCCACACTCATGTCCGGGTGATGTGCGGCCGGCTGAACCCTGTGCGTATGCCTGGACGGGCGGGGTGGCTGATCCGGTCGTATGACCGGCCGCTTTCGTCACTTCGTGCATCGGGTGGTCATCACAGCGCAACATCGACCCGGTAGGTTGGCCCGCACACGGGAATCCGGCAGGGTACGAGCAGTGCAGCAACCGAGCGGGACTGAGGCGGAAGGAAGGCGCTGGTCTTGGGGAAGGTCGTGCTCGTGACCGGAGTGGCCCGTCAGCTGGGGGGCCGGTTCGTACGACGGATTCAGCGGGACCCCGATGTCGATCGTGTCATCGGCGTGGACGCCGTGCGGCCCGAGCACCATCTCGGCGGCGCCGAGTTCGTCCAGGCCGACATTCGCCAGCCCACCATCGCGCGGGTGCTCGGCGAGACGGGCGCCGACACCGTCGTTCACCTGGACGTGACGGCCACCGCGCTGGGCAGCGGCAGCCGGACCACGGTCAAGGAGACCAACGTCATCGGGACGATGCAGCTCCTCGGCGCCTGCCAGAAGTCTCCGAGCGTGAAGCGACTGGTCGTCAAGTCGTCCACCAACGTCTACGGGTCCGCGCCGCGCGATCCCGCCGTGTTCACCGAGACGACCTCCGCCAAGTCGCTGCCCAGCGGTGGTTTCGCCAAGGACACCGTCGAGGTCGAGGGGTATGTGCGGGGCTTCGCGCGGCGGCGGCCCGATGTCGCCGTGTGCGTGCTGCGGTTCGCCAACATCCTCGGGCCCACCGCCGAGACGCCGCTCGCCTCGTACTTCTCGCTGCCCGTGCTGCCCACCGTGTTCGGCTACGACCCGCGGCTGCAGTTCGTGCACGAGGACGACGTCATCGAGGTGCTGCGTATCGCCTCGCACGATCCGGCGCGCTCCACCTTGAACAGCGGCACTTTCAACATCGCCGGTGACGGCGTGCTGCTGCTCTCGCAATGCTCGCGGCGGCTCGGGCGGCCCACCGTGCCGCTGCTGCTGCCCGCGGTCACCTGGGCCGGCTCCCTGGTGCGCACGCTGGGCATGACGGACTTCTCGCCCGAGCAGATCAGGCTGCTGACGCACGGACGGGTCGTGGCGACCGCCCAGATGCGCGAGACGCTCGGGTTCACGCCGCGGTACACCACGGCCGAGACCTTCGCGGACTTCGCGCGCGGTCATGGGCCGGGGCTGCTGCCGCCCGAGGCCGTCGCGGAAGCCGTCGACCGGATCGCCGCGCTGCCCTTCGCGGGCGGCGGCCTCCCCGGGGCCCACGCCCAGGCCCACCCCCCGACGCCGAGCGCCAACTGAGGAGCGCATCAACGATGGCGGACGCCAAGGTCATTCCGTTCGACGACGACCGGTCCCGCGGGGGCGCCGTAGGGCGGCTGCCGCGGCGGCGGGGCGCGAGCCGGCGCAGGAACGGCGAGTCCGCGCCGGTCCGTGAGATCGGTGACATCGCCGAGATCGGCGAGGTCCAGCCCCTGCCCACCAGGTCTGTCGAGCAGGATGATGTTCCTGTGACGGACGTGCGGGGTGGGTGGGACGAAGGGGGCCTGGAGCGGCGTATCGCGGGCGGGCTGGCCTTCCTGCGCCGTCGGCTCACGGGCGACTACGAGGTCGACGACTTCGGCTACGACGAGGAGCTGACCGATCAGGTCCTGATGTCGCTGCTGCGGCCGGTGTACGAGAAGTACTTCCGGGTCGACGTGAAGGGTGTCGAGAACATCCCGGCCGAGGGCGGGGCGCTGATCGTCGCCAACCACTCGGGGACGCTGCCGCTGGACGGGCTGATGATGCAGGTCGCCGTCCACGACCAGCACCCCGCCGGCCGGCATCTGCGGCTGCTCGCGGCCGACCTGGTCTTCGTGCTGCCGGTGGTCAACGAGCTCGCGCGCAAGCTCGGGCACACCCTCGCGTGCTCCGAGGACGCCGAGCGGCTCCTGGGGCAGGGGGAGCTGGTCGGGGTGATGCCGGAGGGGTTCAAGGGCATCGGGAAGCCGTTCGGGGAGCGGTACAAGCTCCAGCGGTTCGGGCGGGGCGGGTTCGTCTCCACCGCGCTGAGGCAGGGCGCGCCGATCATTCCGTGCTCGATCGTGGGGGCCGAGGAGATCTACCCGATGATCGGCAACGCCAAGACGCTGGCGCGGGTCCTCGGCTTCCCGTACTTCCCGCTCACGCCGACGTTCCCGTGGCTGGGGCCGCTGGGCGCGATTCCGCTGCCGACGAAGTGGACGATCCAGTTCGGGGAGCCGATCCCGACGGACGGGTATCCGCCGGAGGCGGCGGAGGACCCGATGCTGATGTTCAACCTGACCGACCAGGTACGGGAGCAGATCCAGCACACGCTCTACAAGTTGCTGGTGCAGCGGCGATCGGTGTTCTTCTGACCGCAGGGTCAGCCGGTCGGTACGGCGATGGGGCGCCCCTCCGAGGAGGGGCGCCCCGTTTCTGTGTGCGCCGGCGCTAGCCCGCGTCCTCGCTGTCGATGCCCAGGCCGGGCAGGAGGCCGGGGAGGAGGGGCGGGATGGTGACGTCGGGCTGGTCGGACGGGGTGGTGGTGGACGGGGAGGCCGTGCCGGACTCCTGCGGGGGGTCGAGCAGGCCGCCGGTGCCGCCGCCGAGGAGGCCGTCGTCCCCGGTGCCGGCGGTGGACGACTTGCTGGGGCTGCCGCCGGTGCCGGTGCCGCTTCCCTGGGAGGAGTCGGTGCCGGGGGCCGTCGAGCGGCCGGTGTCCGAGGTACCGGTGGACGCCGAGCCGGTGCCCTGGCGGCTGCCGGTGCCGCCGCCCTGGGCCGGTGGCTGCGGCAGCAGGGACTGGAGCGGGGCGACCTCTTCGTCTATGGCCTCGAAGACCGACGAGACCTGCTGACTGACGTCGCCGAGCTGCACGGGGAGCTTGTCGCGCAGGGCGCCCCAGGCGTCGCGGTGCGAGCGGGAGAACGCGGAGAGGGCCTGGATGGGTCCCAGGGACTCCGGGTCGCGCTCGTACGCCTCGTGGAGGAGGCGGTGGCCCTCCGAGGCGTCGTGCTGCATGCCGGCCAGGGCGCGCCGGATCTCGCCCAGGGACTCGTGGTCGAGGTGGCCGCCGCGGCCGCGTTCCATGAGCCGGCGGGCCTCGCTGAGCCGGGTGGAGGCCTGGTCGAGATAGGTCCGCCCACGCTCGTCGTTGCCGTCGGCCAGGTAGTTGAGCTTGAAGTCCTCGATGCCGCGCTTGAGTCCGTAGAGCCCGTCACCCGGGAGGGCGTCGGAACTCGCTGCCGCGACTCCGCCGAAGGCACCCGCGGCGACACCGACGCTCAGGCCGCCGGCCGTGAGGCCCTTGGCGATGCGGGATCGGGGTCGGAACTTGCTCAGTGGACTCGCCCGGTGGGCTCCCCGCGCGCGGTGCGACCGCTGCTCGGGCACCGAACGCTCCGCTGCCTCGCCTCCTACGGTGCCCGCTTGCAGCATGGCCTCCATCGCGGCGACCAACTGGGCCCGCTGGACGACCTTGACCTCGGGGTCGAACACCGGTTTGGGCAGCTCGGCGAGACTCGTGGCGAGGGCCAGAAAGCGGCCCCGCTCGGTCTGGTCCGCAGCGGCCGGTGCCGGCGGTGATCCTTCGGTCTGCTCGGCCGCCGTGTCCTGGTCGGACTGGTCCTCCAGGGCCTGGGCGAAGGCGTTCGCCCGCCGGTGTGCCGATACGTTCGCGATCACTGGCGGCACCTCCTCTCGTCATGACGGTCGACTCCCCGGGGGTCTCGAGGGTTGCACGTCCCGAACCGCTGCCACCCGATCGAGTGATCGGGGACGGCCGGAACGTGACCACAGGGAGCCTGTATCCCGCACAACGACTGGCGCGGCACTTGGGTTACGGACGGCGGATGATCGGATCGGGAAGTCAACGGACTTTCACTGAACGTGAGTTGGGGATTGCCGACAGTGGGTGCCGGACGGGTCAGTCAGCGGGCGTCGTCCGGCAGGAGGCGGGCCAGCGTGCGGACGGCCCGGTACTGGAGGGTTTTGATGGCGCCCTCGTTCTTGCCCATCACGCGCGCGGTCTCGGCGACGGACAGGCCCTGGAGGAAGCGGAGGGTCACGCACTCCTGCTGCTGGGGGTTGAGCCGGCGTACGGCGTCCAGGAGCGCGGCGTTGGAGAGGGACTCCAGGACGGAGTCCTCGGGGGAGCGCTCGACCTCGTTGGCGTCGAGCATCTCGCCCGTGGTCACCTCGAGGCGGAAGCGGCTCGACTTGAAGTGGTCGGCGACGAGGTTACGGGCGATGGTGACGAGCCACGCGCCGAAGTCGCGGCCCTGCCAGGTGAAGGTGCCGATGCGGCGCAGGGCGCGCAGGAACGTCTCACTGGTGAGGTCCTCGGCGGTCGCCTTGCTCCCCACGCGGTAGTAGATGTAGCGATAGACGGTGTCGCTGTACTGGTCGTACAGCCGCCCGAAGGCGTCGGCCTCGCCGGCCTGGGCGCGTTCGACGAGGTCCATCATGCGGGCGCTGTCGCTGTCGGCGGCCGGGCGGCGGGCGGCGGGGGACGCGCCGGTCGTACGTCCTCTTCTGCCCACTGTGGCGCTGCCTTCCGCCAGTGCGTAGCACGGGCTTGCCGGTGCGGCGGTGGCGAAGGCGGGTACGGCGTACGCGGTGGGGACGAAGCCGCGCAACAGGTCCTGGACCGTAGCGACCGTTGCGCGCAGCGTAGCCAGGCCCGAGGTGTCAACCCCGACGTGTGGGTACACGGGACTCCCAGAGGCAGAGCTTCCATCACGTGCAGTGCGGGACCTTTCACCCGTCGTGACGACAGGAGGGTTCCGGTTTGCGTCTGAGGAGAATAACGCTTCGTGCAGGCGCTGCTACACCGAGTTGCTCAAAACTTCGATTACGTCGCTTCTGTGACCTGTTGACGTTCGATCAAGTTGCGCAGGGTGAGCGATTGTTGATCGGAAGGGTTCGGGTTTCCGGTCGGTCCAGGGCGTGTTGTGGCTGTGCGCGGACAACCGTCAAGCGGGCATGAATAAGGACGGCCGTAGGGGGTACGACCGTCCTTTGTGCGCGCGCCCGCCGCGCGTCGGTTCAGCGGCGCCGGCGGTTGTGCAGGGCGATCGCCGCCGCCGTTCCGCCCGCGACCGCCCCGACCCCGGCGGCCGCCGGGATGCCCACCTTCGCCGCCTTGCGGCCCGTGCGGTAGTCGCGCAGGCGCCAGTCCAGGCCTCGGGCGTGTTTGCGGAGCTTGGTGTCCGGGTTGATGGCGTAGGGGTGCCCGACGAGGGAGAGCATCGGGATGTCGTTGTGGGAGTCGCTGTACGCGGCGCAGCGGGAGAGGTCGAGGCCCTCGGCCGCGGCGAGGGCGCGGACGGCCTCCGCCTTCGCGGGGCCGTGCAGCGGTTCGCCGACCAGCTTGCCGGTGTAGACGCCGTCGACCGACTCGGCGACCGTGCCGAGGGCGCCGGTGAGGCCGAGGCGGCGGGCGATCACCTGGGCGATCTCGACCGGGGCGGCTGTGACCAACCACACCTTCTGGCCGGCGTCCAGGTGGGCCTGCGCGAGGGCGCGGGTGCCCGGCCAGATGCGCTCGGCCATGTACTCGTCGTAGATCTCCTCGCCGATCGACATCAGTTCGGCGACGCGGTGGCCCTTGACGATGGACAGGGCCGAGTCGCGGGCGTCCTGCATGTGCTCGGGGTCCTCGATGCCGGCCAGCCGGAACCACGCCTGCTGCCAGGCGAACCGGACCAGGTCGCGGGTCTCGAAGAACTTGCGTTTGTACAGGCCACGGCCGAAGTGGAACAGGGCGGCGCCCTGCATCACGGTGTTGTCCAGGTCGAAGAAGGCGGCGGCCAGCGCGTCGCCGTGGACCGGGAACTGCGGTTCGTCCGCGGTGAGCTGTTCCTGCTGTGCGTCCTGCGAGGACTTGCGGGCGGCCTCCGCCGAGGCCTCGCCTGCCAACACGCTCCGCGCCGTGGCGGAGCGCCTACGGGGAGTGAGCCATCCGAGAGCGGCCATGGCGTGAGCATAGCCATTCTGTTCGGTGGTTCCGGAGCCACGAGGTTCGATGGGTGTGAACTCTCCGCGACCGCGCCGTTAAAGAGCGCGAGAATGGCCCACATGAGTCCCCTCTTTCGACGGAAGGCCGCGCCGCAGGAGCGGCTGGTCACCCTCATCGGCAAGCCCGGGTGTCATCTGTGCGAGGACGCGCAGGTCGTGATCGAGAAGGTCTGCGGAGACCTCGGAGTCCCCTGGGAACAGAAGGACATCACCCAGGATCCGCAGCTGCACGACCAGTACTGGGAGCAGGTCCCCGTCGTCCTGGTGGACGGCAGGCAGCACACCTTCTGGCGGGTGGACGAGGGCCGGCTGCGCAAGGAACTGACCGAGTAGTACAAGACCCGCCGAGAGTCGCTTAGGATCGATGGCGATTTGGTCTCGGGGGCGGGATTCACGAGGAGAGTGTCGGTTTTGCCCCCAGGAACAACGCGCGTGACCCCGGTCACGTTGGGCGGGCAAATCGGACACCATCTTTGTGCACGCGTTCACAAAGACATAGCCTGCTGTCGACGGGGCGGTCTGGGGACGTACGACCGCTCGCAGCCCCGCTCTACCCGCAGGAGCACCGTGGCAACTGGCCGAACTCACCGACCGGCGACCCGTAGCCGAGGGATTCCCGAGGCCACCGTCGCCCGGCTTCCGCTGTACCTCCGTGCGCTGACCGCACTGTCGGAGCGCTCGGTACCCACGGTGTCGTCGGAGGAACTCGCGGCCGCGGCGGGCGTCAACTCCGCCAAGCTGCGCAAGGACTTCTCGTACCTTGGCTCCTACGGGACGCGCGGTGTCGGCTACGACGTCGAGTATCTCGTCTACCAGATCTCCCGTGAGCTGGGGCTCACCCAGGACTGGCCGGTCGTGATCGTCGGTATCGGTAACCTCGGCGCCGCGCTCGCCAACTACGGCGGGTTCGCCTCGCGCGGGTTCCGGGTCGCCGCGCTGATCGACGCCGACCCGGCGATGGCCGGCAAGCCCGTCGCGGGCATCCCCGTGCAGCACACCGACGACCTCGAGAAGATCATCACGGACAACGGCGTGTCGATCGGTGTCATCGCCACTCCGGCCGGTGCCGCCCAGCAGGTCTGCGACCGGCTCGTGGCCGCCGGGGTCACCTCCATCCTGAACTTCGCGCCGACCGTGCTGTCCGTGCCCGACGGCGTCGACGTGCGCAAGGTCGACCTCTCCATCGAGCTGCAGATCCTCGCCTTCCACGAGCAGCGCAAGGCCGGCGAGGAGGCCGCGGCCCCCGACGGTGCCGTCCCGGCCCCCGTCGGCCGCGACGACTCCCACACGACCGAGACCGACCAGGGACCCGACGGGGACGTACCCGCCGTGATGCCGGCATGAGTCTCCTCGTCGTCGGGCTGAGTCACCGCAGCGCCCCCGTGAGCGTCCTGGAGCGGGCCTCGCTCTCCGCGGACGCCCAGCTCAAGCTGCTCCAGGACACGGTCGCCGCCGAGCCGGCCACCGAGGCCACCGTCCTCGCCACCTGCAACCGGATCGAGCTGTACGCCGACGTGGACAAGTTCCACGCCGGTGTCGCCGAGCTGTCCACGCTCCTCGCCCAGCACAGCGGCGTCGGGCTGGACGAGCTGACCCCCTATCTCTACGTGCACTACGAGGACCGGGCCGTCCACCACCTGTTCTCGGTGGCCTGCGGGCTGGACTCGATGGTCGTCGGCGAGGGCCAGATCCTCGGGCAGATCAAGGACTCCCTGGCCCGGGCGCAGGACCTGCACACCGCCGGACGGCTGCTGAACGACCTGTTCCAACAGGGCCTGAGAGTCGGCAAACGCGCTCACTCCGAGACCGGCATCGACCGGGCCGGGCAGTCCCTGGTCACCTTCGGTCTGGAGCAGCTCGCCGCGGGCGAGGACGTCCAGGCGTGGGCGCGGGGCAAGAAGGCGCTGGTCATCGGGGCCGGCTCGATGTCCTCGCTGGCCGCCGCGACCCTCGCGCGCGCCGGGGTCGCCGAGGTCGTCGTCGCCAACCGCACCTTCGACCGCGCCGAGCGGCTCGCCCGGATACTGACGGAGGACGAGGGCACGGACGTGCCGGCCCGCGCGGTACCGATGGAATCGGTGCCGGCCGAGCTGACACGTGCCGACATCGCCGTCTCCTGCACGGGCGCGACGGGCCTCGTCCTGACCGCGGAGGCGATCGCGGCGGCCGTCGAGGGCCGCACCGGCGCGCCGGCCGCCTTCGACGAGGCGACCCCGGTGATCGTCCGCGCGCTCCCGCCGACCTCCCTCGGGACCGACGAGAACTGCCCGCTCGACCTGCCGGCCGCACAGCAGTCCGGGTTCTCCGTGCTGGGCGAGGCCGCCGTGGCCGGCATGGACGCGGCGACGCTGGAGCAGCACGCCGCCTGGGTGGACAACGCGACCGTGGACCGCCGTACGGCCGCCCGGCGCACGCCCGAGGCCGACGCCGAGCTGATCACCGCGCTCGCCGCGGCAGCCGCCACCATCGGCCGGATCCCCGAGCGCCGCAGGCCCGAGCCGGCCGCCGGCCTCGTACGCCCCGAGCCCGTGCTGTTCCTGCTGGACCTCGCGATGCCGCGGGACGTGGACGCTGCCGCGCACCGGCTGGCCGGGGTGCGGCTGGTGGACATCGAGTCGCTGGCGGAGGCCTCCGCCGACGCCCCGATGGCCTCCGACGTGGACCAGGTGCGGCGGATCGTCGGCGACGAGGTCGCCGCGTTCGGTGCCGCCCAGCGGGCCGCGCACATCACGCCGACCGTGGTGGCGCTGCGCGCGATGGCCGCCGATGTCGTCGCGAACGAGATCGCGCGCCTGGAGGGACGGCTGCCCGGCCTCGACGACAAGCACCGCGCGGAGATCACCCAGACCGTGAAGCGGGTCGTCGACAAGCTGCTGCACGCGCCGACCGTACGGGTCAAGCAGCTCGCGGCCGAGCCCGGCGGCGCCGGGTACGCGGACGCGCTGCGCACCCTGTTCGACCTCGACCCGGAGACGGTGGCCTCTGTCTCCCGGGCCGACGACAGCACCGAGAAGAACCGAGGGCCGGCATGACTGACAAGGCATTGAGGCTCGGGACCAGGCGGAGCAGACTCGCCATGGCCCAGTCCGGGCAGGTGGCGGACGCCGTGAGCCAGGTGACCGGACGGCCCGTCGAACTCGTCGAGATCACCACCTACGGCGATGTCTCCCGCGAGCACCTCTCGCAAATCGGCGGCACGGGCGTCTTCGTGACCGCGCTGCGGGACGCGCTGCTGCGTGGCGAGGTCGACTTCGCGGTTCACTCGCTGAAGGACCTGCCGACCGCGCAGCCCGAGGACCTGGTCCTGGCCGCCGTACCGGTGCGCGAGGACCCCCGCGACGTGATCGTCGCCCGGGAAGCGCTGAAGTTCACCGACCTGCCGCGCGGGGCGCGCATCGGCACCGGCTCGCCGCGCCGCATGGCCCAGCTCAACGCGTACGCACGCGCCCACGGCCTCGACATCGAGACGGTCCCGATACGCGGGAACGTCGACACGAGGATCGGGTACGTCCGCGACGGCGCGCTGGACGCGGTGGTACTGGCCGCGGCCGGCCTCAGCCGGATCGGACGCATCGACGAGGTCACCGACTTCCTGTCGATAGACACGGTTCTGCCCGCCCCCGGCCAGGGGGCACTGGCGATCGAGTGTGCCGCGGGCAACGCGGACCTGATCGCCGCGCTCGGCGCCCTCGACGACCCCTTCACCCGGGTCGCCGTGACGGCCGAACGGTCCCTGCTCGCCGCCCTGGAGGCCGGCTGCTCCGCCCCTGTGGGCGCGCTGGCCGACCTTCTGGCCGACGGGCAGATTGTCAACGAAATGCGCCTGCGGGGCGTCGTCGGCACCACCGACGGCACCCGCATGGTGCAGCTGTCCACCACCGGTCCCGTGCCCGAGACGCATGACGGGGCAATGGCGCTCGGTCGCGAACTCGCCGCCGAGATGCTTGCCCAGGGCGCGGCCGGTCTGATGGGGGAGCGAGCACAGTGAGCCCCACCACCCTTCCCGCCGGTCCGGAACACGGGCACGTCACCTTCCTGGGTGCCGGACCCGGGGATCCGGGACTGCTGACTCTGCGCGCCGTGGAGGCGCTGGGGAACGCGGACGTCCTCGTCGCCGAGCACGAGGTGCTCGACGTCGTACGGACGCACGCGCGGCCCGGCGTCACCGTCGTGACCGCGGATCCAGGTCCTTCGTCGGACCCGCTTCCGGGCACGGGCACGCCTCACCCGACGCTTGTTGACGGCACGTCAACAAGCGTTGAGGTACCCGCTGTGCGGGATGCCTCACATCTTGTCATGGAGGCCGCGCGGGGCGGCAGGCGGGTCGTCCGTGCGGTGTCCGGGGACCCGGGTCTAGATACGTACGCGGCCGAGGAAATGCTCGCCTGCGCGGCGGCCGGTGTTCCCTTCGAGGTCGTGCCGGGTGTCGCGGCCGCCGTCGGCGTGCCCGCGTACGCCGGTGTGCCGCTGCGCGACGCGCAGGGCGCGGACGTCCGCTTCGTGGACGCCCGGACCGCCTCGGACCGGTGCTGGACCGAGGTCGGCGCGTCGGACGGCACCGTCGTGGTGTCGACGACCCTGGACTCCGTGGCCGCCGCCGCCGGTGAGCTGGTGTCGGCGGGCCGCAAGCCCGATACGCCGATGACGGTCACGGTGGCCGGTACGACCACCCGCCAGCGGACCTGGACGGCGACCCTCGGCACCATCGCGCAGACGCTGAAGCAGGCGAAGGTGCTGCCCTCGCCGGACGGCGGCCGCCCGGTGATAGCCGTGGTCGGCGAGCGTTCCGCCCCCGCCCAGCGCGACCAGCTGTCGTGGTTCGAGTCCAAGCCGCTGTTCGGCTGGAAGGTCCTCGTCCCGCGGACGAAGGAGCAGGCGGCGTCGCTCTCCGACCAGCTGCGGTCCTACGGGGCCGTGCCGCACGAGGTGCCGACGATCGCCGTCGAGCCGCCGCGCACGCCCCAGCAGATGGAGCGGGCGGTCAAGGGCCTGGTGACGGGCCGCTACGAGTGGATCGCCTTCACGTCGGTCAACGCGGTCAAGGCCGTGCGGGAGAAGTTCGAGGAGTACGGGCTCGACGCGCGCGCCTTCGCCGGCATCAAGGTCGCCGCGGTGGGCGAGCAGACCGCCAAGGCGCTGGTCGCCTTCGGCGTGAAGCCGGACCTGGTGCCGAGCGGCGAGCAGAGCGCGGCCGGGCTCCTGGACGACTGGCCGCCCTACGACCCCGTCTTCGACCCGATCGACCGGGTGTTCCTGCCCCGCGCCGACATCGCCACCGAGACCCTGGTCGCCGGGCTCATCGAGCTGGGCTGGGAGGTCGACGACGTCACGGCCTACCGGACCGTGCGGGCCTCGCCGCCGCCGGCGGAGACCCGGGAGGCGATCAAGGGCGGCGGCTTCGACGCCGTGCTCTTCACGTCGTCGTCGACCGTGCGGAACCTGGTGGGTATCGCCGGGAAGCCGCACAACGTGACGGTCATCGCGTGTATCGGCCCGGCGACGGCCAAGACCGCCGAGGAACACGGCCTGCGGGTCGACGTCATGGCGCCCGAGCCGTCCGTGCACAAGCTCGCGGAGGCGCTCGCCGACTTCGGGCTGCGGCGGCGGGCGGCGGCGCAGGAGGCCGGCGACCCGGTCACCCGGCCGAGCGAACGGCGTCCGGGGGCGCGGCGGCGGCGGGCGACGTAGTCGCCCCGGCCTTGATGGCACTTTGCGCCCCGTCGTCTCTTTCGGAGACGGCGGGGCGTTCTTTTGAACAGCAGTAGACGGATGTCTTCAGTGGCGAAAAAAGCACGTACCCACTCCTGAGAAGGACCCTTCTCAGGAGTGGGGCGCCGGCCTCCTTCTCGGCCTGGCTGAGCCGGAACTTCTGGAGGGTGGTGAAGGTGCCGGTCTCCTTGAACCACGACGATCACGTCACGGCGCGGGGAGACGAGCGGGTGCCGGATGCGCGGAGCGGCCCTGATGCAGGCCATCGCCCGCGTCAACCGCACCTGGCCGGGCAAACCGTCTGGGCTGGTCGTCGACTTCCAGGGAGTCATCCGGGAGATCAAGGAGGCCCTGGCCGAGTACTCCGAGCGGGACCAGGAGAACCCCATGCTCGGTGCCGACCTGCGCCAGGCCGTCCAACTCGTCCGGGAGAACCACCAGCGCACCGACGAGCTTCTTCGCGGCTGTCACTGGCGGGAGATCCGCGACGCGGGCGGTCCGAGCGCCTACCGGGAGGCGCTGACGGAGGTGTTGGAGTTCCTGATCGCTCCCGAGCGCGAACTGGAGCCTGGGAAGGCCACTCGCAGGCAGCGTTTCATGTATCACGCCAACCTGTTGCAGCAGGCCTTCTCCCTCTGCCCCACCGACGAGCGGGTGCAGGACCTGCTCCCCGACATCCGCTTCTTCGAGGCCTTGCGCACCTCCCGCGAGAAGTACGCCATGGACGAGAAGGAGGAGCAGGGCCTGGCCACGGCCGCTGACGTACGTCTGCTGATCGCCCAGCTCAACGAGTCCGTCGTCGCCACCGAGGGCGTGGTGGACATCTACGACGCGGCCGGCCTCACCAAGCCCGACCTGTCCCACCTCGACGACCGCGTGCTGAACGACCTGAAGGCGAGCAGGCACCCCAACCTCGCCATCGCGGCGCTTCGACGCGCGCTGGTGAAGGAGATCAAGGACGCCCACCCGAACAACCTCACCCGGCAGGAGACCTTCACCAAGAAGATGAAGGCCGCCATGAACCGCTACACCAACGGCCTGCTCACCGCCGCCGAGTTCATGGAGTTCCTGGTCAGCCTCGCCCGCGAGGTGTCCGCCGACCGCGGCCGAGCGAAGAAGCTCGGTCTGACCGAGGACGAACTCGCCTTCTATGACGCCCTCGCTGCCGACCCGTCGGCGGTCGAAAAGATGGAAGACACCCTCCTCGCGAAGATCGCCCACGAGCTGTACGAGCAGATACGGAAAGACGTCACCGTCGACTGGAAGGTGAAGGAGCAGGCCCGGGACAAGATCATGGCCCGGGTCCTCCGCCTGCTGCGCAAGTACGGCTACCCGCCGGACAGGCAGCCCGCAGCGATCGAACGCGTCCTGAAGCAGGCGGAGGAGAAGGCGGGGAGCCTCGCCTGAGTACTCGGCCGGGCTCCCGTCCGGGATGGTCGGCGCGGGAGCCCAGCCAGTGGTGACGTCAGTGGTCGGACGCGTACGGCAGGAAGGCCGTCCAGGCGGTGGGGGCCAGGGTGAGGCGGGGGCCCTGGGGGCGCTTGGAGTCGCGGACCAGGATGTGGGCGGGGGCCGAGGCCACTTCTACGCAGTCGGGGCCCTCGTCCGTGCTGTAGCTGCTCCTTATCCACTCCTGGCCGGGGCTGGCTTCGCTGTACGGCTTCAGAGGCATGTCTCTCCAAGCACCTTCTCGATGAGGGCTGTCGACTCTCGCGGGTCGAGAGCTTGTGCCCGGATGGTTCTATAGCGCATGTCGAGCAGCTGAACCTCTTTCGGGTCAGTGATCACACGGCTGATGTGCTGCACCTCGACATGTCCGACGGTGCTGCCGTCCCTGAGCCTGAGCAGTCTGAAAGAACCGGCCAGGCCGGAGTTGACCTCACGACTCGGCGGGAGCACCTGGAGGTCGACGTTCCGGAACTCGGCGATCTCCAGTAGGCGTTCTAGCTGGCGCCGCATAACCATCTTGCCTCCGATGGGTCTCCGGAGAGTCGACTCGCAGTGGACGAAACTGAAGAAGGGCCGTGCCTTCGTGTCGTCGACGATCTTCTGGCGTGACACGCGTGCTGCCAGCCGCTGCTCCAAGTCGTCCGCGCTGAAGGGAGGTCGGCGCGCGCTGAAGACCGAGGTCGCGTACTCCGCGGTCTGCAACAACCCATGAATCACCGAGTTGTTGTACGCGCCCAGCTCGACCGCGTCCGCCTCCAGCTTCTTCAGGTCCCGGACCTTCTTCGGGTACCGGATCTCCGCCAGGTCCTCCTTCAGGGCCGCGATCCTGCCGCCCGCCGACAGGGCCTCGTCCGCGCGGTCCAGGTACTCGGGGCGAGGGATGCGCCGGCCCCGCTCCACGGAGGAGACCTGTTCCTCGCCGTACCCGATGGCCGCGCCGAACTCGGCCTGGGTGAGGCCGGCCGACTCCCGCCACAGCTTCAGCTGCCGCTGGACGGTCCTCATGACCGCCCCGGCTTCCTCGTCGTCCTCCGGCCCCGTGTCCCATTCGCTCACGTCCGCCGTCCTCCCGTCGCGCCCTTCCCGGTCCAACCCCGGATGCCCGCGCCCGTCACCCCGTACGGCCCGGACGGAACCGGACGCCACACGGACAGACAGCTCCGCACGGGCCACCTTCCTTCACAAGCTACGCACGCATGGCGACGCTGAGTGATGTGAATCAACAAACTGTGCGTGCCCCGCTCCACCAGTTCTCCGTGCCCTCTCCGCCACCCGGCGCGGGGCCCGTCTCGCCCGCCTGCTCGCCGCCGGGCAACTGGACGACTGGGGGCTGCCCTTGGACCCGGCCCGGCTCCTCGTCGCCGAACTCGCCGCGAACGCCGTCCTGCACGGCCGTGTCCCGGGCCGGAGCTTCCGCCTCACACTTTCCGTCACCGCGTCCGGGACGCTGCGCATCGAGATCACGGACACCCGAGGTGATCACCTGCCCGCCCCGGCCCGGACAGTCCCGGAGGTGCCCGCAGAGTCCGGCTACGGCCTGCTTCTCGTGGAGGAGTTCGCTGACCGCTGGGGGGTATGCGCCGGACCGGCGCCCTGCAAGACGGTGTGGGCGGAACTCGATCTCGCGCCCTGCCGGTGAGCCCGGTGCCGGAGCCTGGCGATGTGTCCTCCGGTGAGGCGCGCTCCGGGGCTGCGGGCGGTAAAAGACCAAAGAACCCGGGGAAAAAAACCTAACCAACCAACCAAACCTCGCGCACGTCACACGGCCGGGTGAAATCGGCTGGTCCGGCTGGCGCTTCTGCGGGTTGGGCGGGCAGTCTCGCCGCAGGCAACATCCACAACTCCACAGCCCCACACATGCTTCGGCCCCCGCCGGGACTGCAATCCCAATGCGAGGGCCTGACCGCCGAGGAAGAGAGCACCTTCCCCATGGCTGAGAAGAAGCCTAACGCCGCCGCGCGCCCGAATCAGGACGTTCCGCGGACCACCACCCACTCCGGTGTCACCCACGTACGCACGTACCAGTCGGGCCACTACACCGTCGTAGGCAACCACCTCGCCCAGCACCGCGAGCTGTCCCTGACGGCCATCGGGCTGGCCACGCACATCCTGTCGCTGCCGGAGGGCGCGCCGGTCGACATCCGCAGCCTCGCCGACCGCTTCCCCGAAGGCCGGGACCGGATCGCCTTCGCGCTGCGGGAACTGGAGGCGCACGGGTACCTGGAGCGGGTGCGGGAGCGTACGGAATCGGGGCGACTGTCCACCCGTACGTATGCGCATCACACACCTGGAGCCGCCTCGGCGCACTCGGCCGCCGCGCGCATCCTGACGGCCCGTCCTCGTGGCCGAAGCGCTGTGGTCCGCCCTTCAGAAGGCGACCGGCAGCAACCCCAGGAGGAAGACCGAGGCGCTGACCCGTCATCGTCCTGCCACGCACAAGCCGCTTCAGAAGTCAGCCAGCCATCTGTGGTTCCCGAGCACCACCTCCTACACAGCGGCTCGTGCGGGCGACCCTGACCAGGCCGTGTCGATGATCGACGACGCCACGCGGGCTGCCCGTGCCCTGCCCGCCGTCGCGCCGACCGGTCGCCTCTTCGCGATCACCCCCGCGTCCGTGCGGCTGTACCAAGTTGGCATCCACTGGGCGCTCGGTGACGCCGAGGCCGCGATCAGAGCGGGTCAGCAGCTCCGCGAGGAGCAGTTCGCCACCGCGGAGCGAAAGGGGCGCCTGCATACCGACATGGCCCGCTCCTGGTGGCAGTGGAGGAAGCCGGACCAGACCGCACAGTCGCTGCTGAACGCGATGCGAGTGACTCCCGCGGAGGTTCGGGACCGGCCCAGTATGCGAGCGATCGTCAAGGAACTTCACCGCACGCATCCCCGCGTCAGCGGCGTTCGCGAGCTCGTCCGGGTGGCCCTCGCCGAATAGGACCGCGCTTGCGGCGGCGCGCCGGTCGGACCCGGAACGGGTGACGGCCTTCACGGTCGCATCGGATCGTGAAGGCCGTCGCCCGTTCTGGGGGTGGGGGACTACTTGATGTACACCAGACCGTCGGTCGTGACGGTGGGGCGGCCGCTGGTGCCCACGACCACGATCTTGACCGTGTGCTGGGCGCTGCTCGACCAGGTCTTGGTCCAGATCGCCTGGCGGTACAGGGTGGTGGCGGACTTCAGGTCGACGGTCGCGACCTTGGTGCCGTCGACGTAGACGTACGCCTGGCCGGAGGTGGTGGCCCGGGAGACCACCCAGGCGGCGGAGCGGCCGGTGAAGGTCCAGGTGAGGGACGCGCCCTTGGAGCCGCTGGAGTACGACTTGCCGCCGAGGTAGCTGGTCGACGAACGGCTGGTCCAGCTGCCGGACTTCGTCGCCGAGGTCTCCTGGAGGATCACCGGGGTCGAGGAGAGGGAGGCCGTGCGGTAGTTGCCGGCGTAGTCGTAGGCCCGCAGCGACCAGGTGGTCGCGGTGCCGGGCTTGGCCGTACGGCTGGAGGAGGTGACGGTCGGGCCGAAGGTCGCGGTGGTGGGCGCCAGCAGCTTCACCGAGCTGAGGGCCTTGTCGTCGGTGGCCTTCCAGCCCAGGGTGACCGGGACGGCGGTGGTGCTGACCGTGCCGGTGCGCAGGGAGAGCTTCGGGGCGGTGGTGAAGGCCGGGGCCGTCGTCTCGGCCACGGCGTTCAGCGCGGTGGTCGTTGTCGTACTGCCGGACTGGTGCACCGCCCGTACGGCGACCGTGTGGTTGCCCAGCGGGAGCGTGGTGCTCGCGGAGGTGGCCGTGCCGGCCGTGGTCGCGGCCACCTTGCCGTCGACCAGCAGCTCGAACTTCGAGATCAGCGTCCCGGGCGTGGTCGTCGTCCACTTCACCGTGACGGCGCCCTTGGTGTAGTACGTCGAGCCGGACAGGGTCGCGCCGCCGGCCACCGAGGTGACCTTCAGGCCCTGGACCGGGCCGGCCGCCCAGGCGCGGATGGTCGGCAGCTGGTCGTAGAGGAGACCGCCGGGGCACTGCGTGTTGTAGCCGTCGCGGTGACCGGAGATCCGGTTGAAGGTGTACAGGCTGCCCGAGGTGAAGCTCTTGCTGAAGAAGTTCGTCTGGGTCGCGCCCGCGGTGAGCTGGGCGGTTCCGGCCGGGGTGGCGCCGTACTGGCCGAGCTTCCAGGCCGCCAGGCGGGCGACGGAGGCCAGCGCGGCATCGGTGGCGGTCGTCTGGGTGTGGTCCCCGATGACGGCGACGGCCGCGGCCTCACGGTTCCAGCCGTAGGTGTGGGCGCCGAGCACCGGCAGGGCCACACCTCCCTTGCGGCCCTCGTACAGGGTGCCGCACTTGTCCACGAGGAAGTTGTAGCCGATGTCCTTCCAGCCGCTGACCTGCACGTGGTACGCGTAGATGCTGCGGATGATCGACGGCGTCTCATCGCAGGTGTAGTCGTTGGTGCCGTTCGTGTGGTGCACGAACATCACCTTGACGGCGTCGTTGTACTCCGGCGCCTGGGGGCTGATCGACTCGTCGGCGCCCCAGTCGCCGCGCGAGCGGATCGCGGGCTGGGGGACGGTGGACTTCGGGGCGGTGGGCGTGGACGCGGTGGCGGAGGGGCTCGCGGTCGGGGACGCGGTACCCGTCGAGGCGCTCTCGGTGACCTCGGGCGCGGTGTCCGTCGCGGAGGCGGAAGCGGAGGCCGTGGCCGTGGCCGTGGCCGTGGCGGTGGCGGTGTCGGTCGGGGCGGCCGTGTCCGTGGGCTCGGTGGCCGAGGCCGAGGGGGCGGCGGTCTCGGAGGCGCTCTCGCCGGGGCTCGGGTCCAGGACGAAGCCGGCGGGCTCGATACCGGTCCGCGTCTCGGCGTCGGTCGCGACCCCGGGGTCGACCAGGTCGACCCGCAGTCCCCCGGGGAGCGCGGCGGTGGTGCCGTTCTTGCGGACGACCCGCACCTCCACGCCGTCGGAGGGGCCGACCCAGAGGGGCTCGGAGGCGCCGCGCACCTTCGGACCCGGCTGGTCCAGCGGGTCGACGTCCAGCTCCAGGCCGCGCCAGGCGCTCCACTCGCCGGTCTCGGCACCGCGGGTCCGTACCTCCGCGGTGCCGGCCAGCCGACGGGCACCTCCGGTCCAGGTGACGCCGAGCAGTGAGAACGGCTCGGTGTCCGTGCGCGGCAGCTCCTTGCGGTCGGCCGAATCGCCCTTGAGGGCGAGGCCGTAGACCTTCACCGGCCGCTTGGGCCGGGTGCCCTCGTCGGCGGGCTGACCTGCGACGGCGTACGTCACCACGCCTCCGCTGCCCAGCAGCACCGCGCCCAGGGTCAGCCATGCTCTCCTGCGCATGCTCAGCGGTCTGTACGCGCGTGTCCCACCCCGGCGCTGACGTCGACTCACGACGGAACCCCACCCCTATGTCATCAAAACGGTCACTGAGGGCACAGCTGGTCAAGACATGGCCCATACACAGAGCGTCGGACGGCCGGCAAGTGTCACAGGTGGGCCGGTGCCCGGGCCGACTCGGCGTCGGTAAAGGCGGCCGCGGGGCGGGCGTAGCGTAGAGGCATGACGAAGTACGGTTCCTTCCCCGGTACGCGTCCTCGGCGGCTGCGCACCACCCCCGCGATGCGGCGCATGGTCGCCGAGACCCGGCTGCATCCGGCCGACTTCATCCTGCCCGCGTTCGTGCGGGAGGGCGTGAGCGAGCCGGTGCCGATCCGGGCGATGCCCGGGGTCGTCCAGCACACGCGGGACAGTCTGAAGAAGGCCGCGCTGGAGGCCGTGGAGGCCGGGGTCTCCGGGATCATGCTCTTCGGAGTGCCGGAGGAGTCGAAGAAGAACGCGTTCGGGACGGCGGGGACGGACCCGGAGGGGATCCTCCAGGTGGCCCTGCGGGACGTACGGGCCGAGGTCGGCGACGAACTGCTCGTCATGTCCGACCTGTGCCTCGACGAGACGACGGACCACGGGCACTGCGGTGTGCTGGACTCGGAAGGGCGCGTGGACAACGACGCGACCCTGGAGCGGTACGCCGAGATGGCCCAGGTCCAGGCCGACGCCGGCGCCCATGTCGTCGGCCCCAGCGGGATGATGGACGGCCAGATCGGCGTCATCCGCGACGCCCTCGACCAGATCGGCCGGGAGGACGTCTCGATCCTCGCCTACACCGCGAAGTATTCCTCCGCGTTCTACGGCCCCTTCCGGGAGGCCGTCGGGTCCTCGCTCCAGGGCGACCGCAAGACCTACCAGCAGGACCCGGCCAACTTCCGCGAGTCGATGCGGGAGCTGGCGCTGGACCTGGAGGAGGGCGCCGACATGGTCATGGTCAAGCCGGCCGGGCCCTACCTCGACATCCTCGCCCGGGTCGCCGACGCCGTGGACGTGCCGGTCGCCGCCTACCAGATCTCCGGCGAGTACTCGATGATCGAGGCCGCCGCCGAGAAGGGCTGGGTCGACCGCGACCGGGCGATCTTCGAGACGCTGACCGGCATCAAGCGGGCCGGGGCGCGGAACATCCTCACCTACTGGGCGACGGAAGCGGCCCTGAAGCTCCGCCAGGGCTGAGCCCGCCTCACCAGGACAGGGCGTCGTCCGCGTTCTGCTGCCAGTACGTCACCGTCAGGGAGCTGTCGTAGTACACGCCCTTGGCCGGCAGGGACGGCGTCGCGGAGGCGCCGCCGTCGCTGTTGGGCGTACGGCCCTGGAAGGCGACGGTGAGCTTCTCGGCGGTCGCGCCGCCGTCCCCGCTGCCGTCGGCGGCCGCCAGCAGGACGCCCGCGTACCCGGACTCGCCGGGCGCGAGGGTCGTCACCGCCTGCGGGTGGGTCTCCTCGGCGGCCCGCGGCACCCACTGCATCTCGTCGAAGCGCAGGACGGGGTAGTAGGTGAGGTCGCAGGTCTTGCTGCCGGTGTTGGTCACGGTGAGCAGTATGTGGTTGAGCGGGCGGCTGACCGGCTGTGCGGTGACCTTGGTGTTCGAGCCGTTGCACAGGACGCGGTTCCCGGCGGCGTCGTCGCCGGAGCCGGCGGGGGCCTTGGCGTCGGTGGAGCCGTTCGAGCCGGATGACCCGTTCGAGCCCGTGCCGCCCGTCGAGCCGGTGGTGGCCTTGCCGTTGTCGCCGGCCGACGCGGCGTCACCGTCGCCCGTCGGCTTCGTCGTCGCGTTCGTCCCCGACGACGCGGGCAGGGCCGACGCCCCCTCGTCCTGGGTGCCCGTCCCGTTCTCGCACGCCGTGAGGGCGAGGGCGGTGAGCGCGGTCAGGGCGAGCAGGTGGCGGGTGCGGCGGATACGCATGGTGAGATCCTCTTCCGTGGTGCCGGGGTGCCGTGTTGCGGCGGTGTGCCTGGTTGGCCAAAGCTTGCGAGGGCATCCGTCCCGGCCGCCACGACCGGCGGACGATCAGGGACGCTGGAACGCCCGCACTGGGTCTGAACTGGGAAAACACACCATCCCTGGAACGCCGGGATGGGACGTATGGGGGTGGACGAACGGTGTCTGCGGGCGACTTCGCGGAGCTGCTGAGGGAACTGAAGGAGCGGTCCGGGCTGAGCTACGGGACGTTCGCGAAACGGCTCCACATGAGTACGTCGACGCTGCACCGCTACTGCAACGGGGACGCCGTGCCCACGGACTACGCCCCCGTGGAGCGCATGGCCCGCCTCTGCAAGGCGTCCCCGGACGAACTCGTCGAGCTGCACCGGCGGTGGGTACTGGCGGACGCGGGGCGGGGGAGGAAGGGGAGCGGGGCGGAGGCCGTCGGGGAGGCGGCTGCCCCGGAGGGAGAGGCGGCGGAGACCGTGGCGGAAGCGGCCGTGGCGGAAGCGGCTGGGGTGGCAGCGGCCGGCGGGGAAGCGGTCGTTGTGGACGCGGAGGGCGAGCAACCCCGCCGTACCCGCCGCCCGTTGGTCCTCGCCGGTGTCGGTGCCGTGGCCGCCCTGGGCTCTGTGGCGCTGGCCCTCGCCCTCGTCCTGCCCGCCGGCGGCTCGGACGACGACGGTGACACCGGCCGTCCCGTCGGGGCGGCGGCGTCCGCGCAGGGGCGGGACGCGGGGGGTGTCTCGCCGTCCGCGTCGGCCTCGGCCTCGCCGTCGGGGACGGCCTCCTCCTCGCCGTCGCCTTCGCCCTCCGCGTCCACGACCGCCTCCGCGTCCGCCGGGGCCCACGCCGCCGCGAAGGGATCCGGCGCGGCCGTCCCGCTGACGGTCAGGACCCGTCCGTACGCCTGGGAAGGCCCCTGCTCGCAGCACTACTTGATCCAGCAGGGACCGGCGGAGGTCGGCCCGCCGCCGGTCGAGCAGGACGCGGCCGCCTGGGTGTCGCGGCACGGGGCCGTCTCGGCGGGGGAGCAGTTCCTGGAACTCACCGTGCAGGGGACGGGTGAAGAGACCGTGGTGGTGGACAGCCTGACGGTCCGTACGGTGGCCAAGCGCGCCCCGCTCGCCTGGAACGACTACGCCATGGGCTACCCCGGTGTCGGCTGCGGCGGCGGTGTGCCGACGCGTCTCTTCTCGGTCGCGCTGGACGCGGCCCGCCCGGCGCTGGTCCCCGAGGCGGGGCACCGGGACTTCCCGTTCACGGTGAGCGAGTCGGACCCGGAGGTCTACTACGTGTCCGCCGACGCCTCCGCGTACGACGTGAGCTGGTACCTGGAGCTTGCCTGGTCCAGCGGCTCGCGGCACGGCACGCTGACGGTCGACAACGAGGGCCGGCCGTTCCGCACGAGCGGCGACACCGGGCGCCCGGCCTACGAGTTCCCGCTCGGCGGCTCCGCGTGGCAGCGGGCGGGCGCCTCACCGGCGTCCTGAGCCGAGGCCCTGAGCCGAGGCCCTGAGCCG
Source organism: Streptomyces sp. NPDC041784 (assembly GCF_055591025.1). NCBI lineage: Bacteria > Bacillati > Actinomycetota > Actinomycetes > Kitasatosporales > Streptomycetaceae > Streptomyces > Streptomyces sp. NPDC041784. Next base: position 19,596 of record NZ_JBVJAB010000043.1, on the reverse strand, counting down.
ACGACCTGGCAAGCCGACGCCGTAGGAAGCCGACGTGCCTAGGACCCCGTGCCGGAGTCGGTGTCGGACAGTGTGCTGCTGCCCGACGGCCCCTCGTCGCGCAGGCCCTCGCCGTCGTTGCACGCGGTGAGGGTGAGCGCGGCGACGGCGGTCAGCGCGGCGGCCAGCAGACGGACACGGCGGCGGACGGGAACGGCCGATGCGGGAGTGGGACGTGTGGACATGGGGCAAGCCTGAGCCGTACCGCGTCCGGCCTGCCACATCCGCCGCCCAAGTCGGGACGCCGATCCGATCCCATACCCTCTGACCTGCGCAGACGGCGGGCGTATGGGACGCGGCATGGGACGGCCGGACCGTGCGCCGGGGTCGGGGGCGGGGCCGGGGCCCGGCCGGGGCGACGGGCGTGAAGGCGGCCTGAGCGGCGTCCGGATCCCGAAAAGCCAGGTGTAGACGGCATGTATCTCTCTAGGGTGCGGCCATGACACCCGCATCCGCGCCCGCCTCGCCGCCCGCGCCCGCCTCGCCGCCCGCGCCCGCCTCTCCGTCCGTGCCCGCCCCCGTCCCCGCGACGGCCGCCCGTGTCCGGGCGACCGGGGGCTCGGCGGTGCGGGACATCCTCGCCGTCACCGCCCGCCCCGAGGTGATCAACTTCGCGGGCGGGCTGCCCGCGCCCGAGCTGTTCGACCGCGAGGGCGTGGCGGCCGCCTTCCGGCACGTGCTGGAGGAGGCCCCGGCCCAGGCCCTCCAGTACGCCACCACCGAGGGCGAACCGGCGCTGCGCGAGCGGCTGGCGGCGCGCGTCACCGCCCGCGGCCTGCCGACCGAGGCCGACGACCTGCTCGTCACCACCGGCTCCCAGCAGGCCCTGTCCCTGCTGGCGACCGCCCTCCTCGACCCCGGCGACACCGTCCTCGTCGAGGAACCCTGCTACCTCGCCGCCCTCCAGGTGTTCGGCCTGGCCGGCGCCCGGATCGTCGCCGTCCCCGGCGACGCCGACGGACCCGACCCGGACGCCCTCGCCGCCCTCGTCGTCCGCGAACGCCCCAAGCTCCTCTACACCGTCCCCACCTTCCAGAACCCCACCGGCCGCACCCTGCCCGCCGAGCGCCGCGCCGCGCTCGCCGATGTCGCCGCCCGGCACGGCCTGTGGATCGTCGAGGACGACCCCTACGGCGAACTCCGCTACGACGGCGCGCACCTGCCCTGGATCGCCGCCCACGCCGACGCCCGCGACCGCACCGTCCTCCTCGGCTCCTTCTCCAAGGTCATGGCCCCCGGTCTCCGGCTGGGCTGGCTGCGCGCCCCGGCGGAGCTGCTCCGTGCCTGCGCCGTCGCCAAACAGGCCGCCGATCTGCACACCCCGACCGTCAACCAGCTTGCCGCGGCCCGCTATCTGGCCGCGAACGACCTCGACGCGCATGTGCGGCGGGTGGCGGCGGTGTACCGGGAGCGGCGTGACGCCATGCTCGCGGGCCTGCCGGACGCCCTGCCGGAGGGGTCGGTGTGGAACCGCCCGGACGGCGGCATGTTCCTCTGGGTCCGCCTCCCGTCGTCGTACGACACCACGGCTCTGCTGCCGCGGGTGGTGCGGCAGGACGTGGCGTACGTGCCCGGCGCGCCCTTCCACGCCGGTGCGCCCGACCGTTCGACGCTGCGGCTGTGCTTCGTGACGCAGACGCCGCGGGAGATCGCGGAGGGGCTGCGCAGGCTCGGACGCGGGCTGAGCTGACCGGGCGGGGAGGTCAGTCCCACCAGAAGAACCAGGTGTGGGCGCCGATCAGCTTCTCGGCGTAGGCGCGCAGGGTGCCCGGGCCGTTCTGGAGGATGCTGTCCGGGCAGAACGCGAAGTGCTCCGCCGCCACCGCCTCGGCCTCGGCCGGGCTGGTGGGCGGGGCGGCCACGGAGACGACGAGGGTGTCGAAGCTCAGCGCGACGACCCGTATGCCGAACCGGTCCTCCCAGGAGCGCAGCGCCGCGCAGAGCCGGGCCACGTCGTTCTCGTGGTTCAGCGGGCCGCTCCAGCCGATCGCCGCCGGTATGTCCGCGGAGCGGCGGGCCGGGACGAGGGCCAGGTGCGGTTCCCCGAACCAGGACTTGGAGCCGTCGGGCGTCAGCTCGTCCGCGATCTGCGCGGCGCGGGTGTCCGGATCGGCGGTGAGCGCGCCGGCGGGGGCCAGGCCGGGCCAGTCGAGGCCGAACGGCTCGGTCTCCTCGGCCGGTTCGTCCTCCGCGTACGCGTCCCAGAACTCCGCCAGGACCTCCTCGGCGTCATGGTCCCCCGGGTACGACGTCCGGCCGGGTTGCAGCTCCCACCGGTCCGGCCCGCCCTGGCTGTCGAGGTCGATCAGCACGGGCAGCAGCCCGGCGCGGGTCGCGGGCGCCCCCAGCGCCGACCAGTTCCCGGTGGACGCGGGCTGCTGCGCGCACCAGAGCATCGGTTCGTGCCACGGACCGTCGTCGGTGGCATCGACCAGTCTCCCCAGGGGGAGTCGCAGCCCCAGGGAACGTCCGCTCGGGTCGGACGCGAGCTTCGGCAGCGGGTTGGGAAGAGTTGCCATGCCCGTGACTGTAGGGGCAGGCACTGACAGTGCGGGATGCCATGATCGGACGCGGCGGCGGGAGCGCCGCCGACAGCGCGTACGGGGGTACACGAATGGGACGCCGACTGACATCCGCGGCAGGGACAGTGGCCGCGCTCGGCCTGCTCACGGCTGCCTGCGGGGGCGGCGGATCCGGGGGCGAGGGCACCCCGGACGGCGGTGCGCGGCCCGGGACTTCGGCCTCGCAGGCAGCCAAGTCCTATGACCCGCCGGTGACGTTCGCGGACACCGGCGCGCGGCACATCGTGGGCGGCGGCCTCGACGACGAGGCGTGGAACGTCCGGCTGGACGGGAGCACCGCCTACGCCGTCTCCGACGGGGAGGTCAGGGCGGTGAGCGTCCTCGACGGCGGGCATCGAGGCGTACCGGGCGACCGGCTGAGCGCCCGCCGTCAGCGGGTCCTCACCGGGTCCTCACCGGGTCCTCACCGGGTCCTCACCGGGTCCTCAGCGGTTCTCAACGGTCCTCAGCGTGTCTTTCTCGCGCGCAGGCGATGGGTCAGCCAGATGCCGAGGCCGATGACCGGAAGCACCACGAGCGCCGGGATCACCACACCGGCCGCCGTGATCAGCAGAAGGCTGTACAGGGCCTCGCCCACCGTCGGATCGTCCGCACCGCCCAACCGGCTCTCCTCGCACTCGTGTTCCCACGCTTCCGAAAGGGTGAGACGCGCGAGCGCGAGGAGCCGGTTCCGTGTGCCGGAAGGACCGGAAGGACGTCAGAGCTTGTCGGGCGTCCTGATGCCCAGCAGTGCCATGCCCCGGTGCAGGGTGCGGGCCGTCAGGTCGATCAGGAAGAGGCGGTTCTCCTTCAGCTCCGGAGTCTCCGCCTTCAGCACCAGGCACTGGTCGTAGAACGTCGTGAGCAGCGACGCCAGCTGGTAGAGGTACGCCGCGAGCTTGTGGGGCTCGTAGGCCGCCGCCACCTCCAGCACCGTCTCGCCGAACTGGTCCAGGTGCAGGCCCAGGGCACGCTCCGCCGGGGCCAGCTCCAGCTCCGGGTGGGCGGTCGGCGCGGCACCCTCGGACTTGCGCAGGATCGACTGGATACGGGCGTACGCGTACTGGAGGTACACGGACGTGTCGCCGTTCAGCGACACCATCTGGTCCAGGTCGAACTTGTAGTCGCGGACCGCCGACGTCGACAGGTCGGCGTACTTCACCGCGCCGATGCCGACGTACCGGCCGTTCTCCACGACCTCCTCGTCGGTCAGGCCGACCTTCTCGCGCTTCTCGGCGACCACGGCCGTCGCCCGCTCGACCGCCTCGTCCAGCAGGTCGACCAGCTTCACCGTCTCGCCCTCACGGGTCTTGAACGGCTTGCCGTCCTTGCCCAGGACCGTGCCGAAGGCCAGCTGGTGCGCCTTGACGTTCTCGTTCAGCCAGCCCGCCCGGCGGGCCGTCTCGAAGACCATCTTGAAGTGCAGCGACTGACGGGCGTCGACGACGTACAGGAGCGTGTTCGCCTTCAGGTTGAACACACGGTCGCGGATCGCCGACAGGTCCGTCGCCGCGTAGCCGAAACCGCCGTCGGACTTCTGGACGATCAGCGGGACCGGATTGCCGTCCGGGCCCTTGATGTCGTCGAAGAACACGCACAGCGCGCCGTCCGAACGGACCGCCACGCCCGACTCCTCCAGGAGGCGGCAGGTCTCGTGGAGCATGTCGTTGTACCCCGACTCGCCGACGATGTCGGGGTCGCGGACCTCCATGTCCAGCTTCTCGAAGACGGAGAAGAAGTAGATCTTCGACTCGTCGACGAACTTCTGCCAGGTGGCGAGGGTGTGCGGGTCCCCGGCCTGGAGGTCGACGACCCGGCGGCGCGCCCGGGTCTTGAACTCCTCGTCCGCGTCGAACAGCTTGCGCGCGGCCTTGTAGAGGCGATCGAGGTTGGACATCGCCTCCTCGCCGCTCACCCCTTCGGTGTCCTTGTGGTCCAGCTCGTGCGGGTGCTCGTCCAGGTACTGGATGAGCATGCCGAACTGGGTTCCCCAGTCGCCGATGTGGTGCCGGCGGACCACCGACTCGCCGGTGAACTCCAGCAGTTGGACGACCGCGTCACCGATCACCGCGGACCGCAGGTGACCGACGTGCATCTCCTTCGCCACGTTCGGCTGGGCGTAGTCGATGACGGTGGTGCCCGGGTGCTGCGCGTGCGGCACGCCGAGGCGCTCCGCGTCCGCGTACCGCGCGGCCAGGTTCTCCGTGATCGCACGGTCGGTGATCGTCACGTTCAGGAAGCCGGGGCCCGAGACCTCGATCTCCTGGATCACCCCACCGGTGGTCACGTTCGCCACGACCTGCGTCGCCAGCTCGCGCGGGTTCGCCTTCGCCTTCTTGGCCAGGGCCAGGATCCCGTTGGCCTGGAAGTCGGCCCGGTCGCTTCGTCGCAGCAGCGGGTCCGCGCCGGCGGCCTCCGGCAGGGTGGCCGAGAGGGCGGACGCGAGATGCTGCTCGACGGAGTGGCTGAGGGACGTGACCGAGGCCATAGGAGTGGGTGCCGTTCTCCTCGTGGGGATGGATAGACAGGCCCAGTATCCCACGGGGGGTAAAGCGGTTTTCCCGGGCGCGGGGTGGTCTGGGAGAATGGGCGGACATCGTTTCCAGCCTTCAGAACACACAGAGGACGTGCCGATCGTGGCTCAGAGCACCGAGACCACCGACTGGGTCTCCCGTTTCGCGGATGAGGTCATCGAGGAATCGGAGCGCCGGGCCCCGGGCAAAGCGACATCAGCCGATGCCGCTCCGGTGGTCGTCGTCGCGTCCGGCCTCTCCCCGTCCGGGCCCATCCACCTGGGCAACCTCCGCGAGGTCATGACCCCGCACCTGGTCGCCGACGAGATCCGGCGCCGGGGCCACCAGGTCCGCCACCTGATCTCCTGGGACGACTACGACCGCTACCGCAAGGTGCCCGCCGGCATCGAGGGCGTCGACGACTCCTGGGCCGAGCACATCGGCAAGCCGCTGACCTCCGTCCCGGCCCCCGCCGGCTCGCCGCACCCGAACTGGGCCGAGCACTTCAAGGCCGCCATGGTCGAGGCGCTGGCCGAGCTGGGCGTGGAGTTCGACGGGATCAGCCAGACGGAGCAGTACACCTCCGGCGTCTACCGCGAGCAGATCCTGCACGCCATGCGCCACCGCGGTGACATCGACGCGATCCTCGACCAGTACCGCACCAAGAAGGCCCCCGCGAAGAAGCAGCAGCAGAAGCCGCTCGACGAGGCGGAGGTGGAGGCCGCCGAGGGCTCCGGCGCCGCTTCCGAGGACGACGGCAGCTCCGGCTCCGCCGGGTACTTCCCGTACAAGCCGTACTGCGGCAACTGCCAGAAGGACCTGACGACCGTCACCTCCTACGACGACGACTCCACCGAGCTGACGTACACCTGCACGGTGTGCGGCTTCTCCGAGACCGTCCGGCTGAACGAGTTCAACCGCGGCAAGCTCGTGTGGAAGGTCGACTGGCCCATGCGGTGGGCGTACGAGGGCGTGGTCTTCGAGCCCTCCGGCGTCGACCACTCCTCCCCGGGGTCGTCGTTCCAGGTCGGCGGCCAGATCGTCGGCATCTTCGGCGGCAAGCAGCCCATCGGACCCATGTACGCCTTCGTCGGCATCAGCGGCATGGCCAAGATGTCCTCGTCCCGGGGCGGCGTGCCCACCCCCGCCGACGCGCTGAAGATCATGGAGCCGCAGCTCCTGCGCTGGCTCTACGCCCGCCGCCGGCCCAACCAGTCCTTCAAGATCGCCTTCGACCAGGAGATCCAGCGGCTCTACGACGAGTGGGACAAGCTCGACGCCAAGGTCGCCGACGGCTCCGCCCTGCCCGCCGACGCCGCCGCGCACTCCCGCGCGGTGCGCACCGCCGCCGGCGAGCTGCCGCGCACCGCACGGCCGCTGTCGTACCGGACGCTCGCGTCCGTCGCCGACATCACCGCCGGGCACCAGGACCAGGCGCTGCGGATCCTCAGCGACCTCGACCCCGAGAACCCGCTCGGCACGCTCGACGAGGCACGGCCCCGGTACGACAAGGCAGAGGCCTGGATCAACACGCACGTCCCCGCCGACCAGCGGACCATCGTGCGCGAGGAGCCCGACGCCGAACTGCTGAAGTCCCTCGACGAGGCCTCCCAGCAGTCCCTGCGGCTCCTCCTCGACGGCCTCGCCGACCACTGGTCGCTGGACGGCCTCACCCACCTCGTGTACGGCGTCCCCAAGGTGCAGGCCGGATTCTCGGCCGACGCCACGCCCAAGGAGCTGCCGGCGGAGATCAAGACCGCCCAGCGGACGTTCTTCGCGCTCCTGTACCACCTGCTCGTCGGCCGCGACACCGGCCCCCGCCTGCCCACCCTGCTGCTCGCGGTGGGCCAGGAGCGGGTCCGGGCCCTGCTCGGGGAGTAGACCCCGGTGCTACGACGAGGGGGGCGCCCGGTGTTCGCCGGGCGCCCCCCTCGTCGTCCACGCCTGTCCTGCGCGTGACGCGTGTCTTTACGCGATGTGGTCCTCCTCCAGCTCCGTGTTGAAACGGAGCTGGAAACGGTCGTTGAGCGCCTTCAGGGCACTCGGGCTGAGAGTCGTGCCGTACGTCGCCTGGATGTTGTCGCCCAGCACCCCCGGCGTGGGGAAGCTGCCGTCTATCGACTGACGGAACACCTGGTAGTACGCCTCCTCGTCCGGCTCCGGGGTGCCGCCGCCCTCGCCCAGCTCACGGGTGCGGTTCGGGCCCACCGGGATGGGGAACGTACCGGTCTCCTCCGGGCCGGGCTCCTGGCCCGGCATCGGGGGCTCCTCCTCGTACTGCTCGCGGTACTCGTCCGCCTGCTGCTGCTCCTCGTACCACTGGGCGTACTGCTCCGACGGGTCGTACGTGGGGTCGTAGCCCCCGTGGTACTCGACGGCGGCCGGAGTGCCCTGGAACCAGGGGCTCTGCTCCGGGCCCGGGCCCTGGGCCTGGCCCTGGCCGGGGTACGGCATCGGCTGACCCGGGTTCTGGACCGGCTGGCCGGGGCCGAACTGCCCGGCGTTCGGCCGCTGCCCCGCGGCGGGCGCCGCCTGCTGGGGCACGGGCGCCGCGCCGACGGCCAGGGCGGGCTGCCCGGGCGCCGCCGCCAGCTGGGTGGCCGTCGTCGGCAGCTGCTGCGTGGCCGGGGGAAGCACTGCCGGTTCTATGCCCGCCGCCGCCAGGCCCGCCGGGGCCGTCTCCGCCAGCGGTACCCCGTACCGCGCCAGGCGCAGCGGCATCAGGGACTCCACCGGGGCCTTGCGGCGCCAGGCCCGGCCGAAGCGGGAGCGGAGCCGCGCCTGATAGACGAGACGTTCCTGCTCCAGCTTGATGACCTGCTCGTAGGAGCGCAGCTCCCACAGCTTCATCCGGCGCCAGAGAAGGAACGTGGGCACGGGGGAGAGCATCCACCGGGTGAGGCGGACGCCCTCCATGTGCTTGTCGGCGGTGATGTCGGCGATCCGGCCGACGGCGTGCCGCGCCGCCTCCACCGCCACCACGAAGAGGATCGGGATGACCGAGTGCATCCCGACGCCCAGCGGGTCCGGCCAGGCGGCCGCGCCGTTGAACGCGATGGTGGCCGCCGTCAGCAGCCACGCCGTCTGGCGCAGCAGCGGGAACGGGATGCGGATCCACGTCAGCAGCAGATCCAGGGCCAGCAGGACGCAGATGCCCGCGTCGATGCCGATCGGGAACACATAGGAGAAGTTCCCGAAGCCCTTCTTGATCGCCAGCTCGCGGACGGCCGCGTACGAACCGGCGAAGCCGATTCCGGCGATGATGACGGCGCCGGTCACGACCACGCCGATGAGAACGCGGTGCATCCGTGTCAGCTGTATTGGCGCGGCCACCCGTACTCCCCTCCCAGTGCATGCTGTTGCGCGCAACAGGGTGGCACATGTGTGCGGCGCACGTGTGGCCGGATCGTCAGCTCTTCGCTACGGAGGACTTCGAGGCCCTCGCCGACGGCGTCTTCGAAGCGGTCGCACTCGGGGTCGCCGACGCCGACTTCGAGGCCGACGCGGAGGGGCTCGGGCTCTTCGACGGCGACGCCGAACTGCCGCTCGTGCCTTCGCCGTTGGCCGACCGCACCGCCGCCACGACCTCCTTGGCGGCCTTCTTCGCGGCGGCCGTCAGGGTGTCCGCGCTCGGGGTCTTCTCACCGGCCAGACCGGCACCGTTGTAGTCCAGCGTGACGACGACGTTCTCGACGAGGGCGACGACCGTCTGCTGCTTGAAGGCGCCCTCCTTCTTCTTCAGGTCGTACCGCACCACGGTCGCCTGGTCGCCGGTCCCGGTGACCGGCTCCGACTTGGTGTTCTTCGCGCCCGAGACGGTCTGGGCGGCCTTGACCTGCTTCGCGAAGTACGTCTGCGCCTGCGACTCGCCACTGCCGCCCGCCTGGTCCGAGTCGAAACGCAGCAGCGAGACGTTCAGCCAGCGGAACTGGGAGCCGTCCACACCGTTGTTGTCCAGGCTCGACCAGGAGCAGCTGGCGCGGGCCTCGGTGTCGCTGGAGGTGCCCTCCTTGCCGGAGGTCCCCTTCGGCACCAGGTCCGTCAGCGTCTTCTTCGCCAGCACCTTGCACGCGTCGGGCAGCGCGGCGTACGCGGCGGCCTGGACGGTCGGCGAGGGGGTCGCGACGGTGTCGGTGGCGGCCGCGGCGCCCTGCGCGTCGTCGCCCGAACCGGAGTCGGAGCCGGAGTCCGAGGAGCAGGCCGCGGCGAAGACCATCACGGGGACCGCGAGCGCGGCTGCGAGGACGCGGTTCAGGCCTCCCATCGCGGTCGCTCGCTCGGCACGCTGCTGGTCGTCTCGCTGGGCTCGTCGCTGCATGGTTCCTTCACTCATGACGCTCGTGGTTCCTGCGGTCGGATCGGGTCCGAGGGGCCACGGTACGCGGTGAGGAAGCTGTGCGGTTCCGCTTCGGGGGCTTTGCGGCCGTGGTGCGGGTGCGGCCCGAAGGCCGTTGTCAGGCCAGGGAGTCGGCCAGCTGGGAGGCCAGTTTCCGGGCCCTGTCCTGCATTTCCTCGCTGTCCGGGACCGTGCCGACGGTGGCCGGCTGTTCGTCGTACTGGATGGTCACGATGACGTTGGACGTGCGGAACGCCACAGTCACGGTGCGCTGTTTCGCCGTCGAACCGGAGCTGGCGAGCACGTCGTCGACGAACGCCTCGTCGCCGAGGTCGTCCAGCAGACGGGGCTGGAGGTCGGCCGGGGTCCCGGTGGAGGAGGCGGACGCGGAGGCCGACGCGGAGGAGGAGCCGGAGGCGGAGGCGGACGCGGATGCCGAGCGGGACGCGGAGGCGGAGGGGGTCGAGCCGGCGGAAGGGGACCCGGACCCGTCCGGCTCCTCTGTCTCCTCCTCGTCGGCGCTGGAGGCGGTGGGCTCCGGGAGGTCGGCCGCGGTCACCTTCTTCGCGAACAACTCCTCGGCCTCGCTGTCGTCGCTGACGGCGTTGTCGTAGGAGACGACCCGCTCGAAATCGACGAGGAGATGGTCGGTGGCGTCCGCCGACTGCACCTTCCAACGGCAGCCGACCTTGCGGTCCGTGTCGAACGTGGGCGTGGCCTCGCCCTCGTAGGCCGTCTCCCGCTGCCCCTCGTCGGTCAGCTCCTTGATGCCGGGCAGCAGGGAGTCGAGGGTGGAGCGGCTCACCACGCCGCAGGCCTCGGGGAGGGAGTCGTACTTGCCGGGCTGGGCGGCGACGGAGGCGGTACCGGCCTCGCCGGGGTTGGAGTTGTCCGTCGAACCGCCGTCGTCCGAGGCTCCGGTGCAGCCGGCCAGCAGGGCCGCGAGGAGTGCGGCGACGCCTGGTACGTACGCCTTCCGCTGCACGGTCGGCTCCTCTCGACGGTTGGGATGCGTGATCGCTGGTCCAGTGTCCCCGCCGGTTATTCGCTTGCCGGACGGGGGCGGCGCCAGCAGACAATGTGTATCGCACGCAACACCGTGGATGCCGGTCCGCTGTCCTGTTCGTTGACCTTGGCGCCGGTTTTGCGATTGAAGACTTCTGTGTGCCTTTCGGGGGAATGAGGACGGTATGTCGTACGTGGAAATGCCGGGCGCGAAGGTACCGATCCGTCTGTGGACCGACCCCGCGTCGGTCGAGGACGGAGCGCTCCAGCAGCTCCGCAATGTCGCCACCCTGCCCTGGATCAAGGGCCTCGCGGTCATGCCGGACGTCCACTACGGCAAGGGCGCGACGGTCGGCTCGGTCATCGCGATGCAGGGCGCGGTCTGCCCGGCGGCGGTCGGGGTCGACATCGGCTGCGGGATGTCCGCGGTGCGGACGTCACTCACGGCGAACGATCTGCCGGGCGATCTGTCGCGCCTGCGGTCGAAGATTGAGCAGGCGATTCCGGTGGGGCGGGGGATGCACGACAGCCCCGTCGACCCGGGTCGGTTCTACGGGCTGGCCACTGGGGGGTGGGACGACTTCTGGGGGCGGTTCGACGGGGTGGCGGAGGCGGTCAAATTCCGTCAGGAACGGGCCACTAAGCAGATGGGAACGCTTGGATCCGGAAATCACATGATCGAAGTGTGTCTTGATCAGTCGAATTCGGTGTGGCTCATGCTGCACTCCGGATCCCGGAACATCGGCAAGGAACTGGCCGAGTACCACATCGGCGTCGCCCAGAGGCTTCCGCACAACCAGGATCTGGTCGACCGTGACCTGGCGGTGTTCGTGTCGGACACCCCGCAGATGGCCGCGTACCGGAACGACCTGTACTGGGCCCAGGAGTACGCCAAGTACAACCGCGCGATCATGATGGCGCTGCTGAGGGACGTGATCCGCAAAGAGTTCAAGAAGGCCAGGCCGACCTTCGAACCCGAGATCTCCTGCCACCACAACTACGTGGCGGAGGAGCGGTACGAGGGCATGGACCTTCTGGTCACGCGCAAGGGCGCGATTCGCGCCGGTTCTGGCGAGTTCGGGATCATTCCCGGCTCGATGGGCACCAGTTCGTACATCGTGAAGGGTCTCGGCAACGAGAAGGCATTCAACTCGGCCTCACACGGAGCCGGGCGGCGCATGAGCCGCAACGCGGCGAAGCGGCGTTTCACGGTGCGGGATCTGGAGGAGCAGACCCGGGGCGTGGAATGCCGTAAGGACACCGGCGTGCTCGACGAGATCCCGGGTGCCTACAAGAACATCGAGCAGGTGATGGAGCAGCAGCGCGATCTGGTCGAGGTCGTGGCGAAGCTCAAGCAGTTCATCTGCGTGAAGGGCTGACGGCCCCGGAGGGGGAGGACACGAGTCCTCCCCCTCCGCCGTCTCCTCGTCACGTGAGTCGTTTCTCCAGCAGGGTCACCGCGTACGGGCTGCCCAACCCGCCGTCCTTCGCGCGTTGTTCGCCTACGACCGTGTAGCCGGCGGACTCGTAGTACGTGCGCAGGCGGGGGTTGGAGGAGAGGCAGTCGAGGCGGGCGTAGGGGCGGCCGGTCGCGGCTGTGCGTGATTCCGCCTGGGCCAGCAGGCTGCGGCCCGTTCCCGGTGGGGCCGTGTGGGGAGTGGTCATCAGGCGGTGGATGTAGCCCGCTTCGGGTGGGCGGGGGCCCCAGGCCGCCGGGTCGTCCCACCAGAGTTCGTACGCGCCGACGAGCGAGCCCTCCGCGTGGGCCAGCCAGACCTCGCCGTCCCGCATGCGGGTGCGGAAGTGGGTCTCGTCCTTCTCGCCCGGCTGCCATTGGCGGATGCCCCGCGCCAGTTGCCAGAGGGCCGCTGTGTCGCGGAGGCGAACCAGGAGCGGGGCGTCCTGCGGGGTCGCCCGGCGGTAGGTCAGGTCCGGCCAGGTGGTGGGCGTCGGTTCCAGGAGCCGGGTGCGCAGGGTGGTCGCGAGGGCGGCAGCGTCCATGCCGAGGGCGTGCGTGACGTAGGACTCGATCGAGCCGTAGCGGCCGCGCATCGCCGTCAGGAACAGGCGCATCACCGACTCGGGGGCGCGGGCGAAGGACGGCCAGGCGGGGGAGCGGCCGGCGTTGCGGGCGCGCCAGTCGGCCAGGAGGGCCGGGGTCGCCAGTTCCGTCAGGCTGAAGTCCTCGATGATCACCTCGTCGGGGACGCCGAGGAGGGCCAGGATCAGGGCGGCCAGCTGGCCCGTGCGGTCCTTGCCCGACGCGCAGTGGAAGACGAGCCCCTCCCGCGCCTCGGCCACCAGCGACAGCGCCGCCGCGATCTCCTTCGTACCGTCCTGCGCCACCTCCATGAAGCGTTCCGAGAGGTACGGGCCGGGGTCGGTGTCCGCGGTCTGGGCGGCCTGGTCGTACGGGCGGTGCTCGATGCTGAGGTTGTGGTACGTGAAGGACGTGTCGTGCGGGATCCGGCCCCTGCCCTCGGCCTCCCAGGGATGGCGGAGGTCGATCACCGTGCGGACGCCGAGGGAGCGGAACCGGTCCCAGTCGGGGGTGCCGGTGGTCAGCTTTCCGAGGGAGTCCGCGCGGAACAGGAGGCCCGCGCGGACCCGTCGGCCGTCCCGGGTGGGATAGCCGCCCAGGTCACGGAAGTTGTGCAGTGCGTCGAAGTCGAGATGTCGGTCCACGGTCACGACCCTAGGGGCTCGCGTCGTGGCGGCTACGGCGCGTGGTGGATCGCGTAGATCAAGACGAACGCGATGATGTGGATGCCGAAGAGGAACCAGGCCAGGAAGATCCAGACCTGGCGTTCGTCCTTGGTCTCCTGGGCGAGGCGCCGCTTCTCGAGGGCCTCGGGGGAGTTGATGTCCGCGGTGGGCTCGGCGTCGGACATCACAGCTCCCGGTGGATCTTGGTGTTGGACGCCTGGGCGCGCGGGCGCAGGACGAGGAGGTCGACGTTGACGTGGCGGGGGCGGGTGACGGCCCAGGTGATGGTCTCGGCGACGTCGTCGGCGGTGAGGGGTTCGGCGACGCCCTCGTAGACCTTGGAGGCCCGGTCCTGGTCGCCGCCGAAGCGGGTCAGGGCGAACTCTTCGGTGCGGACCATGCCGGGGGCGATCTCGATCACCCGGACCGGCTGTCCGACGATCTCCAGGCGCAGGGTCTCGGCGAGGACGTGGGCGCCGTGCTTGGCGGCGACATAGCCACCGCCGCCCTCGTACGTGCCGTGGCCGGCGGTGGAGGAGACGACGACGACCGTGCCGTCGCCGCTCGCGACCAGCTTGGGCAGCAGGGCCTGGGTGAGGTTGAGGGTCCCGATGACGTTGGTCTCGTACATCGTGCGCCAGTCGGCGGGATCGCCGGTGGCGACGGGGTCGGCGCCGAGGGCGCCGCCCGCGTTGTTGACGAGGACGCCGATGGTCGTGAAGGCCGTCGCGAACTCGTCGACGGCGGCGCGGTCGGTCACGTCCAGCTGGTACGCGGTCGCCTTGCCGCCCGCCGTGACGATCTCCTCGGCCAGCGCCTCGATGCGGTCCTTGCGGCGGGCGGTCAGGACGACGCGGTAGCCGGCGGCGGCGAGCTGCCGGGCGGTGGCGGCGCCGATTCCGCTGCTCGCACCGGTGACGACGGCGATGCGGGAGGCGGCGGACGGTGCGGCGGTGGCCATGGACTGCTCCTCGGACGTGGGCGGAACCCTGTCCGGCCAGGATAGGCGGCGGCTACCAGGGGACCTCGGGGACCTCGGGGGTCTCGGGGGCTTCGGGGACCTCGGGGGCTTCGGGGACCTCGGGGGCTTCGGGGGCCTCGGGGCCTTCGGTGGTCTGCGTGGGGGCGGGGCCGGTGGGACGATGGGAGCGGTGGTCCTCCTGTCGACCGGATACCGGAGGCGGATCATGGGACAGGCACGTGAGGTCATGGACCGGCTGACCACGGCGCTGACGTCGAAGGCGGACGCCAAGGTCATCGGCGAGCTGTTCGCGGAGGACGCGGTCGCGGTGACGCCCGACGGCGGGGAGCTGCACGGGCGGGACGACATCGCCGACTACTGGCGGCAGATGACGGACGCGATCCCGGACGGGTCGTACGAGTCGGTGCACGCGTACGAGGTCGGCGACACCGCCATCGACGAGGGGTACTTCAGCGGCCGCAACACCGGGCCGATCCAGTTGCCCTCGGGGGAGTCGCTGCCCGCGACGCAGAAGGAGATCCGCATCCGCGGGGTGGACTTCGCCACCGTCGGCACGGACGGGCGGATCGTCGACTACCGGCTCTACTTCGACGAGATGGAGTTCCTGGGGCAGTTGGGGCTGCTGCCCGACGAGCCGTCGTGAGAGGCGCCGTCACTCGCCCCGCGGCACCCCCACGGCACCCCCACGGTGACGGCCGTGCCGGGGCCGTTCTGTCACCTGATGGACGGCGCCTGCCGCGCGCCCGGCGTGGGATACATCCCCTGCGTGAGCCCTTGCCGAGTGAGGAGTGGTGGCATGCGCAGGATGCGGGGTCCGGTCGTGTGGGGTGCGGCGCTGGTGCTGGGGGCGGTGGCGGTCGCACCGGCGGTGTCGGCCGTCCCCGCTGTGCCCTCGGTGACGGACGTGCCCTCGGTGGCGGACGTGCCCGAGGCCGATCTCTCCTACCACGGCTTCGCCGTGCTGGACCGGGGCCGGGTGGAGATCCGGCTGTCGCCGCGCAACCACGGGCCCGCTGACGTCGCCGACGCGACGGTCCGGCTGCGCTGGTCGGTGCCGCTCGCGGTGGGGGCGCAGCGGCTGCCCGACGGGTGCGCGCGGACGGGGGAGCGCTCGGTGGTGTGCCGTACGGGTCCGCTGGCCGCGGACGGGATGGGGGAGCGGATCGCGCTGGGGGTGTCGCTGCTGGGCCGGCCGACGGAGATGACGCTGGAGGTGGACACGGTGTGGGCCGGGGGTTCGGTGGACCGCAACCGGGACAACGACCGGCAGCGGGTGCTCGTGCTGGACACCGGGGACGCGTACTACTTCTGACGCCGGGCGCCGTACGATCTCGGCATTCGGCGCTGACGAAGGGGTGGGCGATGTCCGGGAACGTGCGGTCGGGGCTGCTGGACGAGCTGTCCGCCGTCGCCCGCCGGTACGTGGCGTCGTACGCCCTGCTCAACCAGGCGCTCGCCGACCGGCTGGGGCTGCACCCCACCGAGCTCCAGTGCCTGAACCTGCTGACGCTGGAGCGGGAGCCGGTGACGGCGGGCCGGGTGGCCCGGCTGACCGGGCTGACCACGGGCTCGGCGACCCGGCTGGTGGACCGGCTGGAGAAGGCGGGGTACGTGGTCCGGGAGCGGGATGCGGAGGACCGCCGGCGGGTGCTGGTGGTGACGGTGCCGGAGCGGATCGCGGAGTTCTGCCGGATGTTTGAGCGGCTGGGCGGTGACCGTTCGTCGCTCTTCGAGGGGCTGGCGGACGCCGAACTGGCCGTGATCCTGAGGCATATGAGGCGGACCGTGGAGTTCAGCGGGGAGCGGGTCGCGCGTCTGCGGGAAGGCCGGGTCTAGGGCGGGATGCAGGAGACGGAGATACGGCCGGCGGCGGCCGGGGCGGCGGGGGAGGCCGGGGCGGCGGAGGAGGCCGGCGGGGGCCGTCGGCTGCCGCGGTACTGGCCGCTGTTGCTGTTGGGGGCGGCTTTGCTGCCGGGAGCGGTGCTGGTGGTCGTCGGGCGGTCGCTGGACGAGCCGGCCGTGCAGGCGTGGCGGACGGTGTGTCTGGCGGTGACGGTGCAGGCGACGCCGTTCCTGCTGCTGGGCACGGCGCTGTCCGGGGCGATCAACGCGTTCGTGCCGGCGAGCGTCTTCGGGCGGCTGCTGCCGAAGCGGCCCGCGCTCGCGGTGCCGGTGGCCGGGATGGCGGGCGTGGTGCTGCCGGGCTGTGAGTGCGCGTCGGTGCCGGTGGCGAAGAGTCTGATCGGGCGGGGGGTGACCCCGGCCGCGGCCTTCGCGTTCCTGCTGTCGGCGCCGGCCGTGAACCCGGTGGTGCTGACGGCCACGGCGATCGCGTTCCCCGGCAGTCCCGAGATGGTGCTGGCCCGGCTGCTCGCCTCGCTCATCGCGGCGGCCGCGATGGGCTGGCTGTGGCTCTGGCTGGGCAAGGAGGAGTGGCTGCGGCCGTCCGTACGGCACACCGGGCACCGGCCGGGGCACAGTCGCTGGACGGAGTTCCGGGAGGGCTTCCAGCACGACTTCCTGCACGCGGGCGGGTTCCTGGTGGTGGGGGCGATGGCGGCGGCCACCTTCAACGTGGCGGTGCCGCGGTCGGTGGTGGAGACGTTCTCCGGGTCGCCGTGGCTGTCGGTGCTGTTCCTGGCAGGGCTGGCGATCGTGCTGGCGGTGTGCAGCGAGGCGGACGCGTTCGTGGCGGCCTCGCTGACCGGGTTCTCGCCGGTCGCGCGGCTGACGTTCATGGTGGTCGGCCCGATGGTCGACCTGAAGCTGATCGCGTTGCAGGCGGGGACGTTCGGGCGGGCCTTCGCGGTCCGCTTCTCGACGGCCACGGCGGTGGTCGCGGTGGTGTGCAGCGTGCTGATCGGAGGGGTGCTGCTGTGAAGCGGTGGGTGAAGGTGGGGCTGCTCGTGCTGGGCGGGCTGGGGCTGCTGCGCACGTCGCTCTTCACGGAGGAGTACCTGCGGTACGTGAAGGAGGGGATGCGGCCGCTGCTGATCGCGTCCGGGGTGCTGCTGGTGGGGCTGGGGGCGGCGGAGGCCTGGGCGGCGTCGCGGCGCCGGACTCCCGGGGGTCCCGCGCACGACGACGACCACGCGTCCCCGTCCCCGTCCGCGGACGGGGACGACGACGGCCACGACGGCCACGGCCACGGCCACGGTCACGGCCACGGTCATGACCACTCCGGTGTCCCCCGAGTCGCCTGGCTGCTCGTCCTCCCCGCCCTGAGCCTGCTGTTCTACGCCCCGCCCGCCCTCGGCTCGTACACCGCCTCGCGGGAGCCCGCGAAGCCCGTCGCGGTGCAGGAGCCCGACGGCTTCGACCCGCTGCCCGCGACCTCCCCGCTGCCGATCACGCTGACCGACTTCACCCAGCGGGTGCAGCAGGACCGCAAGCGGGCGATCAAGGGGCGCGCGGTGCTGATGAGCGGATTCGTCTCGCCGGTCGCGGACGGCAAGGGCGGCTGGTATCTGACCCGGATCCTGGTCAGCTGCTGCGCGGCGGACGCGACGACGCTGAAGGTGCGGGTGTACGGGGTCGCCGCGCCGAAGGCCGACACCTGGGTGTCGGTCACCGGGACCTGGCACGCCGACGGCACGCTGGGCACGTCGTCGGCGGCGGTGGCGCTGGACGGGCGGAGCCTGCAGAAGATCCGCAAGCCGTCCAACGCGTACATGGACGCCCTGCTGCTCGGTTAGGGAGCGTCCTGGCGCTCACGGCTGCCGTGCGGCCTGGGCGTACGCCGTCGGGGGCACCCCCACGGTCGCGGTGAAGGCGCGGGCCAGGTGGGCCTGGTCGGCGTAGCCGAGGTCGGCGGCGAGAGTGGCCCAGTCGAGGTCGCCGCGGGTGCCGGCGAGTTCCAGGGCCTCGTGGATGCGGTAGCGGAGGATGGCCCACTTCGGACTGACGCCGACGTACGCGGCGAACAGCCGTTGCAGGGACCGTACGGACAGGCCCTCGGCGCGGGCGAGGTCGGTGACGCGGCGCACGGTGCGGTCGGCGCGGATGTGCTGGACGAGGTCCATGGCGAGGTCGGCCCGGGGGTCGGGTGCGGGGTCGAGGGAGAGCAGGAAGGCGTCGAGCGCGGCGATCCGGTCGAGGTCGTCGGCGGGGGTGACGACAGTCCGGGCGGTGGCGCCGCCGGCCCCCGGGAAGACGTCCCGGGCGGGCAGCGCGCGGCCGGTCCAGTGCGAGACGGGGACCTCGGGGGCGTACGGCCGGAAGCCGCCGGGGCGGAACTTCGCCCCGCACACCCGGCCCCGGCCGGTCAGCTTCCGGGTGTAGAGACCGAGAGCGACGCCGGTCAGCTCGCCGTAGGGCGGCGCCTCCTCCTCGTCGGCCCCGTCCCACTGGAAGGTGAGGTTGACGGAGGGGTGCGGGACGACGTGGGAGGCGTAGGGCTCGGGGAGGTCCCAGTCGATGAACCAGTACGTCTCGACATGGCGGCGCAGCGGCTCGGCGGGCTGGTGGCGGCGGAACCGCACACGGGCCAGCAGCGCGGCCGGGTCGACGATCCCGCGGGTGTCGCGGCGGGGGGCGGCCATGGCCGGATCGTACGTCGCGTTTGTTCAAGATGGGCGGGGTCCGGCGTCCGTACGGTCGGGGCATGGACACGAACAGTGTGACGACGGTGTACGGCATCGGTGAGCTGCTGGGCAGGGCGCGGGAGCGGGCCGTGCCGGTGGTGCGGGGCATTCCCGACACGGCGCTCGCGGCTCCCACGCCGTGTGCGGAGTACGACGTGAAGGACCTGGTCAACCATCTGTTCCAGGTGGTGACGCAGTTCCAGCGGCTGGCGGCGAAGGAGCCGTCGGACTTCGGTGAGACGCCCGACCGGGTGGGCGAGGGGCCGGGCTGGCGGGACGGGCTGGTGGCGGAGGCGGACCGGCTGGTGGCGGCCTGGTCCGTGCCCGGGGCCGAGGAGGGCACGACCGGGGCGATGGACATGCCGGCGCGGCTGGTCGGCTCGATGGCGCTGCTGGATCTCACCGTGCACGTGTGGGACCTGGCGCGGGCCACGGGGCAGGAGTACGGGGCGGCCGACGAGGCGGTGGTGACGGAGCTGGCGGGCGCGGTGGCGACGCTGGAGCCGACGGCCCGGAGGATGGGGGTGTTCGGGGAGGCGGTGGATGCCCCGGAGGGGGCGTCGGCGTTCGAGCGGCTGCTGGCGCGGACCGGCCGGGACCCGCGCTGGAAGCGATGAGGGGGCGGGGGAATAGCCGTGGGCCGGCCGCCGTTCTCCGGGTATAGTTGAACCGTCAACAACTTTGGAGGGTGAGCGGCCATGCAGTTCGGCATCTTCACGGTCGGCGACGTCACGCCGGACCCCACGACGGGGCGTACGCCGACGGAGCGCGAGCGGATCAAGGCCATGGTCGCCATCGCGCTCAAGGCCGAGGAGGTCGGCCTGGACGTCTTCGCGACCGGCGAGCACCACAACCCGCCGTTCGTGCCGTC
>NZ_JBVJAB010000042.1:0-47768 GCF_055591025.1 Streptomyces sp. NPDC041784 | reverse complement strand
GGGGGTCCCGATGGGGTTTGCGGGGGCCACAGACAGAAGCGGGCGGGGGGGGTGACCATCCCAGGGCTGGGGGCGTGGGCGCCCTCCCTCCCCCCCACCCCCCCCCCCCCCGCCAGTCGCATGAACGAACCGGGCTCCTGCCGCGTCACAGTGGCGGCGGACCGAGAGGGGCCCGCCACGACCACTGGACCAGAACAAGGGGGAGTCACGTGGCCCTGACCACGCGCACGAAGATCACGGGGGCCCTGCTCGGCGCGGCCCTGGCCGGTTCCGTCGCCCTCGTCGCGTTACCGGACGGCGGCGGCGAGGACGGCACCGCCTCCACCGGCATCGGTACGAGCAACAGCGGCGAACGCGCCCCCGGCCAGGTCGTGTTCACCGACGCCAAGGAGGCCGTCCCCTCCAGGACGGCGACCGACTGGGTGTCGTACGGCGACCAGGTCGCCGTCGTCCGGGTGGCGGCCGAACACCCCGACCCCGACCCCGGCACGGGCGAGGAGGCCGAGGAGTACGTGTCGAGGAGGGTCGACCTCGAGGTCACGGAGCGGGTGTGGGCGCGGTCCGGTGCGCCGGCGCTGCCCGGGTCCCTGTCGGTGGCCGTCGACGGGTGGCAGATGAAGGACGGCGCCCGGGTCCGTGTGGGCTCCCAGGGCGCGTCGCGGCTGGAGGTCGGCCACTCCTACGTGGTCACGTTCGCCCGGTACTCCGACGGGGTGTGGGCAGCGCTCGGATCGGGCGGCGTCCTGCCCTACGACAACGGCCGGATCGGCGAGGGCGAGTTCGAGGGCGAGCCCGTCACCGTGGACGCGTACCGCTCGGCGCTGGAGCGGCAGCTGGTCCCCGGCGAGGAGGAACCCGTGGCCTTCCGCACCGCGGGGAAGCCGGCCACCGAGGTGAGCGCGGTCCTGCGCGGCGCGACTCCCGAGCCCAAGGCGGCCCAGTACTTCGACCTGGACGCGCCCGCCCGCCATCAGAAGGTCGCGGGGGTGACCGAGCCCGCCGACTCCTTCTGCACCATGGCGTCGCCGCTCGCGGTGTCCGAGGACAGCAGCTACACACCGGAGGAGCTGGCCGGCGTTCTCACGGACCTCGCCGACCTGGCGCCGGGCGACGCCACGGCCCTGCGTACCTACGCGGCCTCCCTCGACGCGGGCTCGGGCCCGGTGGACGAAAGCGCCCGGAAGGCCTCGGTCGCCGTGGTCGAGAAGGAGTGCGGGACCGACGTGGGGGACCTGCTGCCGACCGACACCGGGGAATGAGCGACAGGTGTGACTCACATCACATAAAGAATCCGTGAGGGCGACGCAACTCTTCACAGACTTCGCGGGTCACACCTACCGAAACAAGGGCCACTTCCGCTCCCCACATGCGGTTGGCCTCCCCCAACAGCGCCGCGGTCTTCGCAGTCGCAGCGCACCCGATCCACGAGGTCCTCGATGAAGCTCCGCCCCGCGCTCGCCGCCCTGGCCGTCGGCGCCGCACTGGCGCCGGCCGCCCTGCTGGCCGCGCCCGGAGCCTTCGCGCAGGAGAGCGGCTCGCCGTCGCCCAGCGGGTCCGCGTCACAGAACACCTCCGCCTCGCCGTCCGGGTCGGACGACTCCAGCCCGTCCGCCGCGGCGTCCGACAGCTCGTCCCCCTCGGCGCCGCGGCAGGACGGGCAGGCACAGCCCCCGTCCACACCGGCCTCCGGATCCGCTTCCGCTTCCGGATCCGCGTCCGGGTCGCCGTCCGGCAGCCCGTCGACCTCGCCGAGCCCGTCGGGCGGCGCGGACGAGCAGCCGTTCGACCCCTACCAGGACTGCCGGGACTTCGAGCTGGACAAGCAGCTCAAGGCCCGGATCACCGGCCTGCCGAACAAGATCGTCGCCGGTTCCGGCTGGCACGACTTCACCTTCGAGGTCGAGAACGACTCCGCCGCGGACCTGAAGAACCTGTACCTCGACACGTACCTGGAGTACGGCGACGACTCGGACGCCTGGCTGTCCGAGGGCCTCGCCGTCATCCAGGTCAAGGAGGACGGGAAGTGGACCGACGGCTACCAGGACTCCTACGAGGACGAGCAGGGCAGGACGGTCAACGTCACGGGCTCCTTCGTGGCGCTGCTCGACTCGCTGGAGAAGGACGGCTCCGCCACCTTCGACCTGCGGGTCAAGGTCAAGGCGTCGGCCCCGGCCGGCTCGTCGTTCGCGATGAGCGAGGCCGTCTACGCGGACGCCGACGCCACCTGCCATGTCGCCGGTGACTTCTACGACGTCCGGATCCTCGCCGCCGGCAGCGACGTGGGCGACGTCGACGACGCCGAGCCGAGCGGCCGGCAGAACGACGGCCCGCGGCCCCAGGGCGGCCCGGCCCGCCCCATCAGCGGCAGCCTCGCCGATACCGGCGCCGGCTCCGCGCTCCCGGTGATCGCGCTCGTCGGCGGTGTCGCCGTCGTGGCCGGCGCGGGCGCGGTGATCGCGGTGCGCCGACGCAGGCCGGGGGCGTGACACAGACCTGAACCGGCCCTCGCGGCCGACGGGAAAAAGACTGAGGGACCTGTGCTCGGAGGGGGGTGCAGGTCCCTCGGTCGTGTCCGCGGCCTGTGAGGACGGCGTCAGTCCTTCTTCGGCGGCACCGTCGGCATGCCCAGGAACGGCAGCCGCAGCGCGCCGAACGCCTCCGCCGGGACCGCCGGGTCGCGCGGCTCCACCGGCCGCAGCCGCTCGTACGCCTCCCCCTGCGCCGGGCGCGGGTCTGCCTCGCCCTTGTTCGGCCAGTACGACATCGCGCGCTCGGCCTGCGCGGTGATGGTGAGCGACGGGTTCACGCCCAGGTTCGCGGAGACCGCGGCGCCGTCGACCACCGAGATGCCCGGATGGCCGTACAGCCGGTGGTAGGGGTCGATGACGCCCGTCTCGCGGGAGTCGCCGATCGGGCAGCCGCCGAGGAAGTGGGCGGTGAGCGGGGTGCCCATCAGCTCGCCCACGTTGGAGCCGGCGAAGCCGTTGATGTCGGCGGCGATCGCGGAGGCGGCCTCCGAGGCGGCTCTGATCTGCTTGGGGTTGGGCGCGCCGTGCCCCTGGCGTGCGGTGAGCAGCCCCTTGCCGACGCCGGACGGCTTCAGGTACGTCGTCAGCGAGTTGTCCAGCGACTGCATCACCAGGCCGATGATGGTCCGCTCCGACCAGCGCCGGTTGGAGAGCGAGCGCAGGACCAGCAGCGGGTGGCGGGCCGCGTTCGCCAGCCAGCCGGCCACCCGCGACGAGCCCTCCGCGTACGGCACCTGGAGGATGGAGAGCCCGCCCATCGAGTTGGAGCCCTTGCCGTAGCGGACCGGCTCGATGTGGGTGTTCTCGTCCGGGTGGATGGACGAGGTGATGGCGACGCCGCGCGTGAAGTCGACCTTCGCCGTGCCCGTCGCCCTCCGGTAGCGGCGATCGTCGGTCTGGGCGCCGACCAGGGCCTCGGAGTTGGTACGGGTCAGCTCGCCGAGCCGGCCGGAGAGGTACGGCAGCCGGCCGCTCGCCTTCATCCGGTGCAGCAGGGTCTGGGTGCCGTACGTGCCGGCGGCGAGGACGACCCTGCGGGCCTTGAAGGTCCGGCCCCCGCCCTTCTTCTTCGCGTCGGTCGGCACGGTGGTGACCGCGTAACCGCCCTGCGAGTCGTCGGTGACCGACACGACCGTCGTCAGGGGGTGCACCACCGCGCCCGCCTTCTCGGCGAGGTAGAGGTAGTTCTCGTTCAGGGTGTTCTTCGCGCCGTGGCGGCAGCCGGTCATGCACTCGCCGCACTCGGTGCAGGCCTTGCGGTCCGGGCCCGCGCCGCCGAAGTACGGGTCGGCGACCTGCTCGCCCGCCCTCGCCTTCGCGGCGCCGTCCGCGTCCTCGCCGTCGCCGAAGAACACGCCGACCGGGGCCATGTGGAAGGTGTCGCCGACGCCCATGCGCTGCGCGGCCGCCTTGAGGTGGACGTCCGACGGGGTCGTCGTCGGGTTGAGCCGTACGCCGAGCATGCGCTGCGCCTGGTCGTAGTACGGCTTCAGCTCGTCCTGCCAGTCGGTGATGTGGCGCCACTGGGGGTCGTCGAAGAAAGGTTTCGGCGGGACGTAGAGGGTGTTGGCGTAGTTCAGGGAGCCGCCGCCGACGCCCGCGCCGGCGAGGACCATGACGTTGCCGAGCAGGTGGATGCGCTGGATGCCGTAGCAGCCCAGCTTGGGGGCCCAGAGGTAGTTCTTGAGGTCCCAGGAGTTCCTGGGGAGGCTCTCCCGGGTGAAGCGGCGGCCTGCCTCCAGGACGCCTACGGTGTAGCCCTTCTCGGTCAGGCGCAGGGCGGTGACGGAGCCGCCGAAGCCGGATCCGACGACGATGACGTCGTAGTCGTAGGCGTCCTGGGGCACATGCTCTCCTCGTTGAGAACGGGTGGTGTCTAGCGCAGCCGGAGTGCCTTCATCACCCTCAGGCTGGTGCTCATGAACTGGGCGTACTTCTCGTCGGTCATGCCCAGGGAGGGGGCCATCGGCAGCAGGCGCTGCTGGGCGACCGTCTGGGCCTCGGTGTACTTGAGGATGCCCTCGGAGCCGTGGCGGCGGCCGAGGCCGGAGTCCTTCATGCCACCCATCGGGGACTGGACGCTGCCGTAGGCCGGGGCGTAGCCCTCGTTGACGTTCACCGTGCCGGTGCGCAGGCGGGCGGCTACCTCGCGGCCGCGGCGGCCGTCCTTCGTCCAGACCGAGGAGTTCAGGCCGTACGGCGTGGAGTTGGCCAGCTCGACGGCCTCGTCGTCGGTCTTGAAGCGGTAGATCGAGACGACCGGGCCGAAGGTCTCCTCCCCGCACACCGCCATGGGCTCGGTGACGCCGTCGAGGATGGTCGGCTCGTAGAAGTAGGGGCCGATGTCCGGGCGGGCCGTACCGCCCGCGACGACCTTCGCGCCCTTGGCGACCGCCTCCTCCACGTGCCGCGTCACGGTCTCCAGCTGGCGGTCGCCCACCAGGGAGCCCATGTCGGCGCCGTACGCGAGGGAGTTGCCGAGGCGCATGCCCTTGGTGCGGGTCGCGAAGCGGTCCAGGAAGGTGTCCGCGACCGACTCGTGGACGTAGAGCCGCTCGATGGAGATGCAGAGCTGGCCGGCGGAGGAGAAGCAGGCCCGGACCGCGCCCGCGGCCGCCTTCTCGATGTCGGCATCCTCCAGGACCAGCATGGCGTTCTTGCCGCCGAGTTCGAGGGACACGCCGACCAGGCGGGCGGCGGCGCCCTGCGCGACCTCGCGGCCGGTGCGGGTGGAGCCGGTGAAGGAGACGTAGTCGGCGTGCCGCACGACCTCGGGGCCGACCACCGGGCCCTCGCCGATGACGACCTGGAAGACACCGGCGGGCAGACCGGCCTCGATGAGGAGGTCCCGGGCCCAGAGCGCGGTCAGGCAGGTCTCCGTGTCCGGCTTCATGACGACCGCGTTGCCCGCGACGAACGCGGGAAGCGCGTCGCCGACGGACAGCTCCAGCGGGTAGTTCCAGGGGGCTATCTGACCGATGACCCCGCGCGGGTGACGCAGTTCGGTGACCTTCGTCAGCGTCGGCATGGCGCCGGCGTGCCGCTTCGGCCGGAGGTAGGCGGGCGCCTTGCGGCCGTAGTGCCGGGCGGCCACCGCGACGGCCTGCACCTCCTCGTGGGCGTGCAGCCGGGCCTTGCCCGTCTCCAGCTGTATCAGGTCGAGGACCTCGGCCTGGCGGGCCAGGATCAGGTCGTGGAAGCGCAGCAGGACGGCGGCGCGCTCCCGTACCGGGGTGGCCGCCCAGACGGCCTGGGCGGCGCGGGCCGCGGCGTAGGCCTGCTGTACGTCCTCGGGGGTGGACTCGGGCAGGTCGGCGAGCTTCTCGCCGGTGAACGGCGTGTGGTTCGCGGTACGGCCGGAGCCGACGACACCCCTGGTGAGCTGGGCGACGAGCTGGGGGGTGACCACGTCGGCGGCGGTACGGACGCCGGTGGGGGCGGGGGCGAGGGGGTTGGTACCCGTGCTGGGGGTGGTACCGGGCTGTGCCGGGGCCTGCGAGTCCGTCATGACGCGCAGGGTATGACGCGGGAAGGACTTTGGGTACCCGCGGGTAATAGGGATTCACCGACCGCACACACAGTGCCAGTGTTCACTGGCAACAAACCTGCTGATCAGGACCTTGTACCCGGATTTTCAGCCGTTCTCGATCTCCAGCCGGTCGCGCGCCTCCTCGAACACCGTCGTGCCCTGCCGCTCCGCCGCCGTCCCCTTCGGCATGTCGACGCGCAGCTCGTACATCCGGCTGTCGTCGGTGCGCACGAACAGTTCCATGACCCGGGTCGGGGACTCGGCCATCCGGTAGGTCGTGTCTGCGAGGGCGGCCTCGTAGCCGTGGAAGGTGGTGCGGGTGGCGCGGGTGCGGGCATCGGCGTCCTGGCCGCTCCAGGCCCTGCGCGCCTCGGCCGCGCGGGCCATCGGGTCGGCGGGGGCCCGGTCCCACTGCGTGAGGCGTACGTCGACGGAGCCGGCCGAGTAGACCACGAGCCGGGGCTGCGCGGCCCCGCCGCCGCGCCGGGCGGACTCCCGGTAGCGGGTCGGGAGGGTGAGGACGGCGCTCATGGCGGGCTCCGGGTGCGTGACCCAGATGGCCGCCTGCGGAGCGGCCCCGCTGTCGGGCTCCCCGCGGAAGGCCGAGCCCAGCCAGGCGCCGCCGGCGAGGAGGAGGGTGAGGAGCGTGAGGGGGAGGGGGCGGTGGTGGAGGGGGCGGTGGTGGAGGGGGCGGTGGTGGAGGGGTATTCGGGTGGGGGTCGTCGGGCTGGGAGTGCGCGTGCTTTCCGGTTCCGGCTCCGGTTTTGGTTCCGGCTCCGGTTTTGGTTCCAGTTCCGGTTTTGGTTCCGGTTCCGGCTTCGATTCCTGCTTCGGCTCCCCTGTCACTCCCGCCGGCTCTCCCGCCACCCCCGCCAACTCCCCCGCCACGTCCGCCGCGTCCGGCCGTAGCTCCGGATCGCGGGTCAGGAGCCGTAGGAGGAGCGGGCCGAGCGGGCCGGCCCGTCGCGGTTCGGGTGGGGCCGCGGCGAGGATCGCGGCGGCCGTGGCCTCCGGGCTCGTACGGGAAAACGGTGACGTGCCCTCGACGGCGGCGTACAGCAGGGCGCCGAGGGACCAGAGGTCGGACGCGGGGCCGGCGCCGCGTCCGGACAGATGCTCGGGGGCGAGGAACTCCAGGGCGCCCACGGACTCGCCGGTGACGTCCCAGGGCTCCTCGCCCCGGGGGTGCGCGGTGCCGAAGTCGGTGACGACGACCCGGCCTTCGGGGCCGAGCAGGACGTTGGCCGGTTTCACATCGCGGTGCACGATCCCGACGGCGTGCGCGGCGCGCAGGGCGCCCAGGACGGCGAGGCCGATCCGGGCGGTCTCGGCCGGGTCGAGCGGACCGCGGGCCAGCACCTCGCGCAGGGACTCGCCGGGGACCAGCTCCATGACGATCCAGGGCGGTCCGCCGTCCGCCTCGGCGCCCTCCACCACCACGTCGTGGATGGTGACGGCGCTGGGATGGTCGATGCGGGCCGCCGCGCGGGCCTCGTGGTAGAGGCGGTGGACGGCCCGCCGGTGGGCCTCGTCCTCGGGGTCGCCGGGCAACCAGGGCTGTTTGACGGCGACTTCGCGCTCCGTGAGCGTGTCACGGGCCCGTCGGACGGTACCCGCGGCGCCGGTGCCGATGCGTTCGAGGAGCCGGTAACGGCCGCCGACCGTACGGCTGTTGGCACCTCCGGGGTCACCGTCGTCGCTCATGTCCCATGACTACCACGGTCGTCGTCACCCCGCCGCCCCGGCGCCGTCAGAGCTTGTCGAGTTCCAGGTTGGCGATGGCCGTGCGGGCCACCTCACGGCCGCGTTCGGTGAAGTCGCCCTTGCCGGGGTAGGCGACGGTGAGCTTGTACATGTCGCCGGCGGAGGACTTGTAGTAGAAGATCCGCAGCTCGCGGGGGCGCGGGTCCTGGGAGTCGTCGGTGGTGTACGGGACGGTGTTCGCGGCGGCCTTCTGGCCCTGGAAGTCCAGGCTGCCCTCGGTCTCGGTCTTCACGCCCTCCGGCATGTCGAGGGCGTAGCTGCCGCTCTCCTTGAACTTGGCGTCGTCCGCGTACATCTCGGCGGCCGCGGACGGCTTGATCTCGTTGCCGGTGTCCTCCGCCTTGCGGGCCACCGCCAGCACGACGGAGACCGCGCCGCTGGGGTCGGTGTAGCTGACCCAGTGGCTGTCGTCCGAGTCCCGCTCAGGCACGGCCCGCTCATAGCCGTCAGGGACAGCGAGCGTGGCGGTGAGGTCCTTCTCATGGGCCGTCTTCCAGTCGTCCGGCAGCGGCCCGGCGAACGGGTCGGCGAGCACCAGGTACGCCGTCACCGCCGCCGCGACGACCGCGGCGCCGAGCCCGATCCACGCCGTACGGCCGAACCGGCGGCGCGCGACCGGCACCTCGACGTGCCGCACGATCTCGGTGGGCGTCGCCGGCTGCGGCGCGGGCGGGTTCGCGGCGGCCTCCAGCAGGGCGCGTACCCGCGCGGCCCCCGGACGGCGTGCGGGGTCCTTCTCCAGCAGGCCGTTGACGGCCTCGGCGAGCGGGCCCTGCGCGGCGGCGGGCGGCGCGGGCGCGGCGTTCAGGACGGACTGGAGGGTGGCCGGCGTGTTGCTGCGACGGAACGGCGACACGCCCTCCGTCGCCGCGTACAGCACGACGCCCAGGGACCACAGGTCGGACGCCGGGCCGGGGCGCTGGCCCAATACCCGCTCCGGGGCGATGTACTCGGGCGAGCCGACGAAGCCGCCGGTGTCGGTGAGGTTCGTCTCGCCCTCGATCTGGGCGATGCCGAAGTCGGTGAGGACGACCCGGTCGTACCGGCCGAGCAGGACGTTGTCCGGCTTGACGTCCCGGTGCAGGATGCCCGCCGCGTGCGCGGCCTCCAGCGCGCCGAGCACCTCCAGGCCGATCCGGGCGGCCTCGCGCGCGCTGAGCGTGCCCTCCTGGAGGGCGCTGCCGAGGGAGCGTCCGTGGACCAGCTCCATCACGATCCACGGCCGGCCGTCGACGACCGCGACGTCGTGCACGTTCACCACGGCCGGGTGGTCGAGCCGGGCCGCGGCCCGTGCCTCGCGCCGCATCCGCTCGTACGCGTTGGCCCGTTCCCGCTCGGGAAGGTGGTCCGGGACGCGGGGTTCC
The DNA here is from genome assembly GCF_055591025.1 of Streptomyces sp. NPDC041784. Taxonomy (NCBI): domain Bacteria; kingdom Bacillati; phylum Actinomycetota; class Actinomycetes; order Kitasatosporales; family Streptomycetaceae; genus Streptomyces; species Streptomyces sp. NPDC041784. The sequence goes on along the minus strand of NZ_JBVJAB010000042.1, from coordinate 38,583 downwards.
TTGACGGCTACCTCGCGGTCCACCGTCTCGTCCTTGGCGCGCCACACCGTGCCCATCCCACCGTGCCCGAGCTTGGCGAGCAGGCGGTAGCGGCCCGCGATGAGCCGCCCGGTGCCCGGCTCCTGTGCGGGGGCGGGCTGCTGGGGCGGCACGGCCGGCTGAGGGTTCGGCGGTTGCAGAACAAAACTCGTCGTCTCGTCGGACTCGTGGCCGACTCCCCCGTTGTGGCTCATGGTTCCATCCATATCGCGCCAGGCAGGCCGGTATCCACCGGGCGGGGACACCGGTCACAGACCCGTGACCCGTAGCGCTCCTTATGCACCTTTTACCGGACTGTGAACGTGTCGATCGCCACGTCGAAGTACTCCCGTGCCTCCCGCACCTTCCCGACCGGCGCCGACACCCACACGTCGTACAGCCGGCCGTTCGCCTCCCAGCACAGGTCGTAGGTGTGCCGGGCGCCCTCGGCCGCGCTGAAGCCGTTCCAGGTGAACTCCCAGAAGGCGGCCGGGTTTCCGGCGTGCACGGTCTCGGTGACCTTGCCGTCGTGGTAGCCGGGGTTGGTGTCCGGGCCCTCGGCGGCCGCGCGTTCCATCACGCCGAGGGGGCCGCCGGGCTCGGGGTCCCCGATCTTGATGCCGAGGCGGACGGTGTCCCCCGGTGACATGTAGAAGACCCGCTCGCCCTGGGGCACCCGGGTGAAGTCGTCCGGGACGGCGAGGGAGAAACCGGCGGGGTCGTCGGCGAGGCGGTAGCCGGAGGGGGCGGTGGAGTGGTCGTCCGAGGCAGGAGCGGGGGTTGGGGTGGTGGTGGGCGTGGCCGTGGGGGTGGGAGTGGTGCGGGTCGCGCTCGGAGGCGGCGTGGCCGAGGCCGGGTCGCCCGGTGAGCTGCTCGCGGTCGGGCCCGGCGCCGCGCTGGTCGTCTCCCGGGACGCCGAACTCGTGGGCGAGCCACCGCCCCCGTCCCCGTCCCGGTTCACCAGCAGTGCCGCCGCCGACACTCCCGCGCCCGCCATCGCGGCGACCAGCAGCGCGGCCACCAGCACACCGTGCGGCGACCGCTCCCGGGCGGGCGGGGGCGGCGGCGTCCGCGGCAGGTCGGCCCGGGTCGGCGTGTATCCGGACGTCACCGGCGGCGGCGTACGCCCCGTCTCCCGGAAGGCGCGCAGCATCCGCTCCGCCTCCGCCGCGCCCAGCCGCCGCTCGGGATCGCGCTCCAGCAGCCCTTGTACGACGGGCAGGAGCGGCGCGGCCTGCGCGGGCGTACGGATCTCGGCGAAGACGACGGCGTGCAGGATGCCGCCCAGCGAGTCGCGCCGGAACGGCGACTCGCCGCTCAGCGCGGTGCACAGCAGCGCGCCCAGCGACCACAGGTCGGACTCGGGACCGGTGCGCGCCCCCGACATCCGCTCGGGCGCGGTGTACTCGGGCGAGCCGACGAACGACCCGGTCTCGGTGAGCGTGGTGGCGCCCGCGACCTGCGCGATACCGAAGTCGGTGAGGACGACCCGGTCGCTGTCGCCGTCGAGCAGGACGTTCGCGGGCTTGATGTCGCGGTGCAGGACACCGGCCGCGTGCGCGGCGCGCAGGGCGCCCAGCAGGGCGATGCCGATCCGGGCCACCTCGTCCGCCCCGATCGGGCCCTGCTCGGCGATCCGGTCGGCGAGCGAGCCGCCGTCGATCAGCTCCATGACGATGCACGGCCGTTCGCCGTCCTCGACGACGTCGTGCACGACGATGATGTGCGGGTGGCTGAGCTGGGCGACCGCGCGGGCCTCGCGCAGCGTGCGGTCCCGGCGGCCGCGGGCCTCCTCGGCGGAGAGCGTGTCGTCCTGGATCAGCTCCTTGACCGCGACACGCCGTCCCAGCAGCTGGTCCGTCGCGCGCCACACGACGCCCATGCCGCCGCGCCCGAGCCTCGCCTCCAGCCGGTAACGGCCCGCGATGACCCGGACGGCGTCCCCCTCGGTCCCCATGCGCCCATCATGCCCCAACGGACGCCCGGCCTCCGGGTCACCGACCGGCCAACCCCGGTCAGGAGGCGCCCGGTTCCCGCCAGCTCCGGAGCACGGACTTGAACTGTTCCGCGGTCGTCGCCCAGTCCTTCGCCGGGGACGACATGTAGATCACGTACTCCGTGCCGTCGCGGGAGATGTACGTCTCCTCGATCGCCCGGCGCGGCCCGGGGAACTCCGTGTCCTTCTCCAGCGCGGTCCACGTGTACTCCCACTCGGAGCCCTGGCGGTCGCGGTAGACGTTCTTCTCCAGGGTGACCGTCTCGTAGTCGACCAGCCGCTGGAGCTGCTGCTCGAGGTCCTTCTGGTGGGCGTACGGGTCGTCGAAGTCGGGCGAGGAGTCGACGGCGATCCGGACGAAGTGCTCGCCGCCGTCGGGTGTGTAGTCGATCTGCTTGAGGTCGCCGTCGTCCTGGTACACCTCCCGCTGCCAGCCCTTGGGCAGCGAGAGCCCGAAGCCGAGCGGGTCGGTGACCGGCACCCAGGAGTCCGCGGCGCCCGGCTCGCCGGGGGTGCCGGTGGTGGAGGCGCTCGGCGAGGTGGCGGCGGAGGTGGACCCCTCGGCCGGTGTCCCGAACCCGTCGAACTGCTGGAGGAACACCGCCGTTCCGCCGCCGACCAGCGCGGCCACGGCGACCACGAGCGCCAGGGTGCGCAGTCTGCGGCGGCGCGAGGGGCGCGCGGGGGCGTGCGGGCCGATGTGCGTGGGCGCGTGCGCCGGGTCCTGGGTGGTGGTGTGCGCGGGGCCGACGACCGTCGGACCGTTGGGGGCGGAGGTCGCCGTCTCGGGGGCGTACGGGGTCCCGCCACCGTGGGAGGCGTACGCGGTCCCCGTGCCGTCGGACGCGTACGGCGTTCCCGCGCCGGTGGAGCCGTACGCCGTTCCCGTGCCGGTGGAGCCGTACGGCGTCCCCGTGCCGTTCGTCGCTCCGTCCGGGCCGCCGAACTGGGTCGGCACGAAGGCCTGCGCCCCCCTCGGGGCGCGGCCCTCCGCCGCCTCGGCGAGGAGCTGTTCGGCCTCACTGGTGCCGGGGCGGGTGGCCGGGTCCTTGCGGAGCAGGGCGGCGATGACGGGGCCGAGCGGGCCGGCGTTCCGCGGCTCGACGGCCTCCTCCTCGACCACGGCCTGGAGCGTGGACAGCGGCGAGGTCCGCCGGAAGGGCGAGCGCCCCTCCACCGCCGTGTACAGCGTCGCGCCGAGCGCCCACAGGTCGGAGGACGGGCCGGGGTCCTGCCCGCGCACCCGCTCGGGGGCCAGGTAGTCGACCGAGCCGACGACCTCGCCGGTCCGGGTGATGGTGTTGTCGCCCTCGATCTGGGCGATGCCGAAGTCGGTGAGGAGCACGCGGCCGTCGTCGGAGAGGAGCACGTTGCCCGGCTTGACGTCGCGGTGCAGGACGCCGGCGGTGTGCGCGGCGCGCAGGGCGCGCAGCACCCACAGGCCGACCCGGGCCGCCTCGGCGGGCTCGACCCGTCCGTCCTCCTTGACCGCGTCGGCCAGCGAGCGGCCCTCGACCAGCTCCATCACGATCCACGGGCGGCCGTCGTGTTCCAGCACGTCGTGCACGGTGACCACGGCGGAGTGGTTGATCCGCGCGGCCGCGCGGGCCTCCGCCCGGGTGCGTGCGAGCAGCCGCTCCCGGTCGCTCTCGGAGACGTAGAGAGCGGCGGTCAGCTCCTTGATCGCGACGGCCCGGTGCAGCAGTTCGTCGTGCGCGCGCCACACACGGCCCATGCCGCCGCTGCCGATGGCGTCGGCCAGCCGGTAGCGGCCCGCGACGAGCAGGCCCTGCATCTGATTCACGTTGCCCCGCAATGCTCTTGACAGGGTCAGCGTAAGGATCGGGCGGCAACCGGGGAACCATCGGGGTCCCAAGGAGACCGCACTGTGACGGTTGTCGCTTCTGCCACTTACCGGGAACCAATGGGGCGGATGGGTTCAGCCGGTGTGCTGGATGCGGCTCAGCCGGTGTGCTGGATGCGGCTCAGCCGGTGTACTGGTAACTGGCCGCCGCCTGCTCGTAGAGCCGCGTCACCTCGTCCCGCTCCGCCTCCGGACCGCGGACCTGTACGACGTGGTAACGCCCGTCGATGAGGATCGCCACGTTGCGCACATACAGCTCACGGCCGCCATCGCTCCAGGTGAACTGGCCCTCGGCCATGGTCCGCGTGCCCACCGTCGTCGTGCGCAGCCCGGAGGCCGTCGCCCAGCTGGAGTCGCGGTACGGCTGGAGCTCGCTCTCCTTCTCCCGCTGGTACACCATCGGGTCGCTGCCGTTCGCGGACGCGCTGTCCCGGCCGGGTACGACGATCAGCTCGAAGTCGCCGTGCGCGTACACGACCTGGCCGCGCCCGTTCTTCGGCGTGCGGTCCCAGCCGTTGGCGACGGCGACCTGGAAACCGGCCTCGTCCTCGCGGACGGTGAACCCGTCCGCCACGTCGGAGCCGGACTCCGTCGGTGCGCCGTCGTCGGGCGACGCCGACGAGCCGCTCCCGGAGCCCGGCGTGGTCTGGTCGGGCCGGGGTTCGCTGCTCGCCTCGGGCGCCTGGCCGGCCGGTGGGGCGGACGCCCCGGCCGGCTGGGTGGCGCCGGTCCCGGCCGCCCCGTCCTCGTCGGTCCTGGGCATGAACAGCAGGGCGTACGCGATCGCCGCGGCCAGCGCCAGCAGTATGAACAGCAACAGCGTGCGGCCGAGGCTGCGCGGCGAACCGCCGGTCTCCCGCCGGGCCCGCTTGTGCCGCCCGTGCGCGCCGGCCGCGGGCAGCCCGGCGCGCCGCCTGCGCACCAGCTCGCCCTTGCGGCGCACGATCGGCAGTCGGCTGGGATCGGCGGGCGGCGCGGCGACGACGTACGTCCCCGCCTCCGCCTCCGGTGCCGACCGCACCAGCGAGCGCAGCCAGCCGCGCAGCTCCTCGAAGTCGAGCCGCTCGGTAGGGTCCTGGCGCAGCAGCGACTCCACGACCGGCCGCAGCGGACCGCACTCCTCGGCGAAGGCGGGCGGCTCGGCGCACACCATCTGCACCAGCTCGGCCGTGGACTCCTCCGGGTAGGGCGCATGCCCTTGGACGGCCCTGAAGAGCAGCGCGCCGAGCGCCCACAGGTCGGTCGCGGGACCGATCGGGGCGGCCAGCTGCCAGTTCTCGTGCACCGGACCGGCCTGCTCCGGCGCCCAGCGCTCGGTGACCGGCCCGACCACGGCCATCCGCGCCTGCCGCGCCCGCTCGGCGGCGAGGGCGGTGGCGGGGCCTCGCCGGGGGGACGCGCCGGGCGCGGAGGGGGGCACGGGGGCGACGGAAACCTCGGGAGCCACGGGAACGCCAGTGGACGCTCCGGCCGCGACCAGGTCGTCCCAGCGGGTGCCGGGGGGTGCTTCGGCGGGTGCCGGGGCGGGGGCGGAGGCGGGCGAGTACCCCGCCCGGCCCGGCGCGCCTCGTACGCCGTACGGGTCGGCGATCTGGCCGGGGGGCGTGCCGGGGGCGCCGTAGGGGGCGGTGCCGTACGGGGCGGCGACAGTGCCGGGAGGCGTACCGCCCGGGCCGGTGCCGGGCGTCCCGTACGGCGACGGGGTCACCGCTCCCGCTCCGTTGTCGCTGTCGGCCGGGGTACGGGCCCCGGGCAGGGCCGCCCGCCCGTTCTGCTGGGCCTCCTGGACCCGGGCTGCGGCCCGCGCCCCCGCACGGTACGCGGCGATCGCACCGGCCCGCGCGGCACGGATGTCATCGCCGCTCTCCACGGCCGCCCTGCGGGCCACCGCTCCCGACGGCCCGCCCGCGCTCGGCTGCTCCCCCACGGGCCCCGGCAGCCCGCCGGCCGCCCGCGCCTCGATGGCGGCACGCCGAGCGGCCTCGGGATCCACCGAGCCACCGACACCGCCGGTCCCGCCCGGACCGCCCACAGCGCCGATCGCGGGGCCCGAGGCGGGACCTGCCGTGAGGCCGGGCCGGGGACCCGCGGGACCGCCAGCTCCGGGCACCGGCACGGAACCCCGCCCCACGGCCCCGGGCGCGTCGCCCTCCTCCACCGGCACCGGGTCGTACCCGCACAGCGCCTCTTCCGCGGCGCCGACCGCCAGCCCGGTCAGCATGACCCGTCCGTCGTCGCAGACCATGACCGTGCGCGCGGTGATGTTCCGGTGCACCCAGCCGTGCGCGTGCAGCACCCGCAGCGCCATGAGCACGTCGGAGGCGACCTCGGCCGCCCGGTACGGCGTCAGCGGCTGCTCGGCGAGCAGTGCGGCGAGCGGCCGCGCGGCCACCAGTTCACTCACTATCCACAGCGAACCGCCCTCGGCGAACACGTCGAAGACCTGGTCCAGCCGGGGATGGTCGGGAATGCTCGCGGCGGCCTGTGCCGCCTCGACGGCGCGCCGTACGACGGGATCGGCGGGCCTGCGCGGCCCCGCGCCGGCTCCCGGGCGGGCACCCGGCCGCCCCGCCGCGCGCTCACGCGCCGTGAACCCCGCGGGCAGCCCCTCCGCGTCGAGCACCTCGGCCTCGACGACCTCCGGCAACGGCACCTGCCGGACCAGGACTTCCTGTCCGCTGTAGGTGTCAAAGGCGCGTGTCTCGGTGAGTTCGTACTCGTCCGACGGCGGCAGCGGCAGGCGGTAGCGGTCGGCGAGCACCCGACCCGCGTAGTCGTCCACATTGCCTCCCCCGGCCACCTGGTCGGTCACATCCGTTCGTCCTGCGCGCCGTTCCAGCCGTAGTCGGCCGTATTGGACCGCATTCGGCCGTATCCAGCCGTACCGCTGGACGCGTACGGTCCGCAGCCACTCACGATACGTGCCGGAGGCAAGCCCAGAGAGGGGATGCCCAGATATCCCGCTTCGAACGCGGCCCGAACACCCCCTGAACCGCTGCTACTTCTTCGGCGTGAAGGTGTCCGTCAGTGTCTTCCAGGTGGACTCCCGCAGGTCGGACCCCCACTGGGCGGCCTTCGCCGTGTACATCAGCGCGTACCCCTGGCTGTCGCTGACGACGAACCCGCGGTCGATGGTGCGGTACTTGGTGCCGCTCTCCTGGTAGGTGAACTCCCAGTCGGCCGTGTTCCAGCCGCGGTAGTCCACCGCCTCTATTCGGATCTTCTTGTACTGCGAGCGCGTCATGTAGCGCTCCTGGTTCTTCCAGTCGGCGACAGGGTCGTCCTTGGGCGTGGTCGTCCAGGCGACGAGCAGCCGCTGCCCGTCGGGACCGGCGAACCGGTCTCCCGCGGAGTCCGAGGACTGGAACTTCCACCCCGTGGGCAGCCCGATGGAGTACCCCTGGCCGCCCTTGTGGGTCGACGCGGCCTGGCTCTCCTCGGTGGCGGAGACGTCCGACCCGGCGCCGCCGGCCGTGGTGGCGCCGCCGCTGGGCGTGGTGCCGGTGGTGGCGGAGTCCGAAGCGGATCCGTCGGCGCCGGTCCCGCCGTTCTCGTCCTCCTTGGTGTCGGCGCTCGCGCTGCCGCTGGCCACCGTCTTGGTGCCGCCGCTCCCCGAGCCGCCCGCGTTGTCGTCGTCACCGCCGCCGTACATGAGGCCCAGCACGGTGCCGAGCACCGCCAGCGCCACGACCACGGCGATGATGACCAGCGTCCGCTTGGGCACGACGTCGGTCAGCGGCGCCCTCGGGACCGGCCGCGGCGGCAGATCCGGCGGTGTCATCACGGGCCACCCGGAACTCCGCCCACCGGTACCACCGGTACCAAGGTCGGCCCCGGCGGCCCCAGCGGCAGCGGAACCAGAACCGGAGCCGGAGACGGAACCAGAGCCGGAACCAGGACGGGCACCGGAGCCCGCCGCGGACCCGGCCGAAGGCGTAGCCGCGTTCGAAGCCGCGCTCGAAGGCATGGCCGAGGTCGTCGCCGAGGGCGAGGCCGCACCCTGGGCCTTGCCCAAGGACGCGGGCGCCGACGCGGGCGACGAGGACGCCGCCGTGGACGACGTACCCGCCCCACCGACACCCCGCCGCGTCTCGTCCGTCCCCACGGAAGCGGAAGTCGCCGTGCCGTTCCCCGACTTGTTCCGGGACGCGGCCGCGGTGGTGGCCGCGCCCGCCGCGACGGCGGCCTTGCGCACGGAACGCAGCGCCCCGCGCAGCTTCACGCCCGCCTCGCCGACCGAACTCCCCCGGCCCTCGGAGCCACCCGGCTGCGCCGGCAGCGGCACGACCTTCGTCGCGTCCGCCGGCTCGGCGTCCTTGGGGTCGGGCGCGTGGAGCACGTCGTTGAGCTTCGCCCGCGCACCCGCGTCGTCGAGCCGCCGCGCCGGGTCCTTGGTGAGCAGCCCGTAGATGACGTCCCTCAGCGGACCCGCGTTCTTGGGCTCCTCCAGCGGTTCGGTCATCACCGCGGTGAGCGTCGCGATGGCGGAACCCTTGTCGTAGGGGGGCGAGCCCTCGACCGACGCGTACAGCAGCCCGCCGAGCGACCACAGGTCGGCCGCCGGTCCCGGCTTGTGCCCGCGGGCCCGCTCCGGGGAGATGTAGGAGGGCGCGCCGACGAGCATGCCGGTGGAGGTGATGGACGGGTCGCCCTCGACCTGGGCGATGCCGAAGTCGGTGAGCACGACCCGGCCGTCCTCGGCGATGAGCACGTTGGACGGCTTCACGTCACGGTGCAGGATGCCCTCGCGGTGCGCCGAGCGCAGCACGTCGAGGATGGCGAGCCCGACCTCGGCCGCGCGCCTCGGCTCCAGCACGCCGTCCTCGCGGATGACCTCGGCGAGGGACTTGCCCTCGACGAGTTCCATCACGATCCACGGCCGGTCGTCCTCGTCGACCACGTCGAAGACCGTGACCGCGCTGTTGTTGCGGATCCGCGCGATGGCCTTGGCCTCGCGCAGCGTCCGTGTGATCAGTCGGCGCTTCTCGTCGTCGTCGATGTTCCCCGGGAACCGCAGCTCCTTGACGGCGACCGTGCGCCCGAGGGTCTCGTCCTCGGCTCGCCACACCGTCCCCATGCCGCCGCGGCCGAGTACGTCTCCCAGCCGGTACCGCCCGGCGAGGAGACGTGCGCTCTTGTCCTGACGGGATGTCCCCGCCCGCTCCGCCTCCGACATGCGTCCCCTCATGCAACCCGCCCTGACAGAGCCTCCATTGTCCCTCACCCGACAAGTGCCCGACGCCCAGGGTGCCCCTCACCGCACCCCAGGAGGGGAGCATTCCGGCCAGAAGGTGCAGCACACTCCGGCCAGCCCACCTCGGACCCGGTCTCGGGCCCGGTCTCAGGCACTGCCTCACACCCAACTCGGCCCCACACCTGGCCACCGCGCACCCCAGCCGCGGACCCCGCCCCAGCCCACCGTCAGCCCCCGCCCAGCACTCGGCCAGCACCCGGCTCAGCCCAGCGTCAGCACCCGCCTCGGCCCACCATCAGCCCCCGCCGCGGCCCCGCGTGAAGTCCGCGCCGGGTCGCCCTGCATGATGGCCCGGCCAGGAGAGGAGAGCCCGTGCCGCCACCACTGCGGAGCCTGCTGACCACGCCCGTGGCCATGGTCCTCCTCGGCCTGACCACGACCGGGTCCCAGGCCACCACGGTCCCGCCCACGGACACCCTCGTCCCCCTGCTCGTCAGCCAGGGCGGCGCCCCCGCCGCGGCTCTGCTGGCCCGTGAGGAGGCCGGCACCCGCTACGCCGAGGCGGGGCCGGGCATCTCCCGGGCCGACCACTTCCGGGCCGGCAGCATCACCAAAACCTTCCTCGCGACCGTGGTGCTCCAATTGGCCGCCGAACACCGGCTGTCCCTGTCCGACACGGTGGAGACGCACCTGCCCGGCCTGGTGCGCGGAGCCGGCAACGACGGGCGCGCGCTGACCCTTCGTTCCCTGCTCAACCACACCAGCGGCCTGTACGACTTCACCCGGGACACCGGGGGCACCACGCCCGTGACTCCCCGTCAAGCCGTCCGAATCGCACTCACCCACCCTCCGGCCGACCGCGGCCGATTCGCCTACTCCAACACCAACTACGTCCTGCTCGGCCTGGTCGTCGAACAGGTCACCGGCCGCTCGTACGCCACGGAGGCCGAGCGGCGCGTGATCGCTCCGCTGGGTCTGACCGGTACCTCCTTTCCCGGATCCCGCACCGAACTCCCGACGCCGCACGGCCGCGCCTACGACACGGACGGAAGCGATGCCACCGTGCTCGACCCGCGGGTGGCCGGGGCCGCGGGCGAGCTGGTGACCACGCTCGCCGACCTGGACCGCTTCTACGCGGCACTGCTCGGCGGTGAGCTGCTGCCCGCACGACAGCTGCGGGAGATGCTCGACACCCGTGCCGCACAAGGCTCGTACGGCATGGGGCTGTTCCCCACGAGGCTTCCGTGCGGCGTCACGGTGTGGGGGCACAACGGCCGGATCTCGGGCAGTTACGTACGCACCGCGGTCACCCTCGACGGCCGGCGTGTCCTCACGTTTCGGGTGAACACGACGGCGATGGCGGACCCCGGCCTCGAACCGGCCCTGCTCGCCGCCGAGTTCTGCCCTCGCACCCCTTAGAACGAGCCGGTTCCGAACGGAGATCCCGGTTCACGACACTCGTTCGAGTGACGCTGGCGCTGTGACTCTGTGACGCCGTGACGCCGTGACGCCGTGACGCCGTGACGTCGTAACGGAGTCACGCACTCCCGCACCCAGGCACCCAAGCACTCCCGTACCCAGGGCACCCAGGAACCCAGGGCACCCAGGAACCCAGACGCACGCACACGCACCCACCGATCAACCGGCTACAACGGCACGATGTCCGGCGCCCCCAACCGCGCCGCGTCCGCCGTCAGGTCGTCCGGCTGGAGCTGGGATTCGCGCTCCGCCTCCACCCGCTTCTCGTAGTGCTGGACCTCGCGCTCGACTTGGTCCTTGTCCCAGCCCAGCACCGAAGCCATCAGCTCGGCCGCCTCCCGGGCGCTGCGCGTCCCCCGGTCGAAGGTCTCGATGGAGATACGGGTGCGCCGGGTCAGCACGTCGTCGAGATGGCGGGCGCCCTCGTGCGAGGCGGCGTACACGATCTCGGCGCGCAGATAGTCGTCGGCGGCCTGCATCGGCTCGCCCAGCGACGGGTCCGCGGCGATGAGATCGAGCAACTCCTCCGCCATCGAGCCGAACCGGTTCAGCAGATGCTCCACCCGGACCACGTGCAGTCCGGTCCGCGCGGCGATCCGCGCTCGCGCGTTCCACAGCGCGTGGTAGCCCTCCGCGCCCAGCAGCGGCACGTCCTCCGTGACGCACTCGGCGACCCGCTGGTCGAGCCCGCGCACCGCCTCGTCGACGGCGTCCTTGGCCATCACCCGGTAGGTCGTGTACTTGCCGCCCGCGACCACGACCAGCCCGGGCACGGGGTGGGCCACGGTGTGCTCGCGCGACAGCTTGCTGGTGGCGTCCGACTCACCGGCCAGCAGCGGCCGCAGGCCGGCGTACACGCCCTCGACGTCGTCCCTGGTCAGCGGTACCGCGAGCACCGAGTTCACATGTTCCAGCAGATAGTCGATATCGGCGCTGGAGACGGCCGGGTGGGCCTTGTCGAGGTCCCAGCCGGTGTCGGTCGTACCGACGATCCAGTGCCGGCCCCAGGGGATGACGAACAGCACGGACTTCTCGGTGCGCAGGATCAGCCCGGTGGAGGAGCTGATGCGGTCCCTCGGCACGACGAGGTGGATGCCCTTGGAGGCGCGGACGTGGAACTGGCCGCGTTCCCCGACCATCGCCTGGGTGTCGTCGGTCCACACGCCGGTGGCGTTGACGATCTGCCGGGCGCGGACCTCGTACTCCCCGCCCGCCTCGACGTCCTGCACGCGTGCGCCGACGACCCGTTCGCCCTCGCGCAGGAACCCGGTCACGCGCGCGCGGTTGGCGGCCTGCGCGCCGTAGGACACCGCGGTGCGCACCATGGTGGCGACGTAACGGGCGTCGTCCATCTGAGCGTCGTAGTACTGCAACGCGCCGATCAGGGCGTCCTTCTTCAGAGCGGGGGCGATGCGCAGGGCGTGACGGCGGGTCAGGTGGCGGTGCGTCGGCAGGCCCCGGCCGTGGCCGCGGGCCATGGACATCGCGTCGTAGAGCGCGACGCCCGAGCCGGCGTACAGGCGCTCCCAGCCCTTGTGCTGGAGCGGATAGAGGAACGGCACGGGCTTCACCAGATGTGGAGCGAGCCGCTCCAGCAGCAGTCCGCGTTCCTTCAGGGCCTCGCGGACGAGGGCGAAGTCGAGCATCTCCAGATAGCGCAGGCCGCCGTGGATCAGCTTGCTGGATCTGCTCGACGTGCCCGAGGCCCAGTCGCGTGCCTCGACCAGGCCGGTGGACAGGCCGCGGGTCACGGCGTCGAGGGCGGTGCCCGCGCCGACCACACCGCCTCCCACGACCAGAATGTCCAGCTCGCGCTCGGCCATGGCCGCCAGTGACTCGGCTCGCCGCTCCGGCCCCAGTGTCGCTGTCCTCACCGCTGCCTCCCGCTGTCCGTCACGCGGCCGCACCCGTCAGGGCGAGGCCCGTCCCGTACCACCCCTGCCCAAATTCTGACCGTGTTGCCCCGCTTCAGCCACCACTCGCCCCCAGCCTGTGGACAACTCTCACGGAACCCCAGCGGGCCCGTCGGCAGACAAGCCGGTCAAAACCGCAGATCAAAACAGCAGATCAACACAGCCGATCAATCCCGCATAACGGTCATATTTACTCCTAGTCTGACATTGCGCTCGCCCGTCCTGTCCACAGGGCTTGCGCACCTGTCCCGCTTCGGTTATTGGGAAGGACGGCCCACGCCATGCCCGCAGATCTCGCCGTCATCGGACTCGGCCCGCTGGGCCTGCCCCTGGCCCAGGCCGCGGTGGCCACCGGCATCCCCACGCTCGGCTACCGGACCGGCCCCGAGGCGGGCTCCCTCAGCCCCGCCGAACTGCGCCGGATGCTCTCGGGGGGCTTCCGGCACGCCACCAACCCCGCCGAGCTGGGCCGGGTGCGCACCGCCGTCATCTGCGCCCCCACCCCGCGCGACGCGGACGGCGGGCTCGACCTCGGCCAGGTGGAGGCGGCCGCCCGCACCCTGGGCGCCCGGCTGCGCCCGCACACCACCGTCATCCTGGAGTCGCCCGTGTACCCCGGGACGACGGAGGACCTGCTGCGGCCGCTACTGGAGGAGGCGTCCGGTCTGCGCGCGGGCCGCGACTTCCACTTGGCGTACTCCCCCAGCCGGGTCGACCCGGGCAGCCGCGCCTTCACGCCGGCCAACACGCCGAAGGTCATCGGCGGGCTGACCCCCGCCTGCACCGAGTCGGCAGCCGCGTTCTACGGACGGCTCACCGACAAGGTGGTACGCGCGCGTGGCCTGCGGGAGGCCGAGACCGTGCAGCTCCTGGAGACCAACTTCCGCCATGTGAACATGGCGCTGGTCAACGAGATGGCCGTCCTCTGCCACGACCTGGGCGTCGACCTGTGGGACGTCGTCCGCTGCGCGGAGACCAAGCCGTTCGGGTTCCACGCCTTCCGCCCCGGACCCGGCGTCGGCGGCCACTCCGTCCCCCTGGACCGCACCGGCCAGCCCGGCAGCCCGCTGCGCATGGTGGAACTCGCCCAGCAGGTCAACAGCCGGATGCCGCGGTACGTCGTCCAGCGCGCCGCCGCGCTCCTCAACGAGCACGGCAAGTCGGCCCGCGGCGCCCGTGTGCTGCTGCTCGGCGTCACCTACAAGCCCGACCTCGCCGACCGGCAGGGCACCCCCGCGCACGAGATCGCGATCCGGCTGATGGAGCTGGGCGCCTCCGTCAGCTACCACGACCCGCACGTCCCGTCCTGGAGCGTGCTGGACCGCCCGGTCCCGCGCGCCGACTCGCTCTACGAGGCGGCGGCCGACGCCGACCTGACGATCCTGCTCCAGCAGCACCGCACGTACGACCTCCAAGGTCTCTCCGTGAAGGCCCAGTTGCTGCTGGACACCCGGGGAGCCACTCCCACGGGGGCCGCGCACCGGCTCTGAGCGTGCGAGATCCCCGGAAAATCGCGGATGAAGAGGGCGGCGATGCCCTGCTACTCTGCGGCGACTTCTCGCACACGCGTGCGTGGACACCACCGCTCAGTCGCCGCTCTCTTTCGCTCGTCCCGTGGGGGGATCCTGTCATGACCGAGTCAACTCCGCCGCCGTCCCCGTCCCAGCCGCAGCCGCAGCCCGTCGACGGCAACCCGTACGCCCAGCCGGCCCCGGACGCCCAGCCGCCCGCGGGCGCCACCGCGGCCCCGTACCCCGCGCCGGCCGCCGGCGGGAACCCCTTCGCCCAGCAGCCGGGCGCCGTCCCGGCGGGCGCGGTGCCCCCGCCCTACCCGGCCGCGCCGCGCCAGGGCAACGTCGCCCTGGGCATCCTCACCGCCGTCGTGGTGGCCCTGGTCACCGCCGGTATCTACGGCGGCATCGTGGGCACCACCAAGTACGAGATCGGCTACGCGGCCGTCGGCGTCGGCTTCCTCGTCGGCCTCGCGGCCGGCAAGGTCGGCGGCGCCAACCCGGTGCTGCCCGTCGTGAGCGCGGTGCTCTCCCTGGGCGCGGTCTACCTGGGCCAGATCATCGGCATCGCCCTGATCATGGCCGACCTCGCCGGGGTCTCCGCGACCACCGTCTTCACCGAGCACTTCGGCCTGATCACCGAGGCCTGGAGCGAGGACGCCGACCCGCTGACCTTCGTCTTCCTCGCGATCGGCGCGTTCGCCGCGTTCTCCGGCGCGAAGAAGGCCGCGGCGTAACACCCACCCACGGCACACACGCGTGAGGGCCCGTCCGTTCCCACGGACGGGCCCTCACGCGTGTGCGTGCCGACGCCCCTAGCGGCGGTGCACCGAGTCCGCGACCGTCACCTCGACGCGCTGGAACTCCTTCAGCTCGCTGTAGCCGGTGGTGGACATGGCGCGACGCAGGGCGCCGAAGAAGTTCATCGAGCCGTCCGGGGTGTGGGACGGACCGGTGAGGACCTCCTCGATGGTGCCGACCGTGCCGAGGTCGACCTTCTTGCCGCGCGGCAGCTCCTCGTTGACTGCCTCCATGCCCCAGTGGTGGCCCCTGCCCGGCGCGTCGGTCGCGCGCGCGAGGGGCGAGCCCATCATCACCGAGTCGGCACCGCAGGCGATGGCCTTGGGCAGGTCGCCGGACCAGCCGACACCGCCGTCCGCGATCACGTGCACGTACCGGCCGCCGGACTCGTCCATGTAGTCGCGGCGGGCCGCCGCCACGTCCGCGACGGCCGTGGCCATCGGGACCTGGATGCCGAGCACGTTGCGCGTGGTGTGCGCGGCGCCGCCGCCGAAGCCGACCAGGACGCCCGCCGCGCCGGTGCGCATCAGGTGCAGGGCGGCCGTGTAGGTGGCGCAGCCGCCGACGATCACCGGGACGTCCAGCTCGTAGATGAACTGCTTCAGGTTCAGCGGCTCGTGCGAGCCCGAGACGTGCTCCGCCGAGACCGTCGTACCGCGGATGACGAAGATGTCCACGCCGGCGTCGACCACGGCCTTGGAGAACTGGGCCGTGCGCTGCGGGGAGAGCGCGGCCGCCGTGACCACGCCGGCGTCGCGCACCTCCTTCAGGCGTGCGCCGATCAGCTCCTCCTTGATGGGAGCGGCGTAGATCTCCTGGAGGCGGCGGGTCGCGGTGTCCGCGTCCAGCCCGGCGATCTCGTCGAGCAGCGGCTGCGGGTCCTCGTAGCGCGTCCACAGGCCCTCGAGGTTCAGGACGCCGAGGCCGCCGAGTTCGCCGATGCGGATCGCGGTGGCCGGGGAGACGACCGAGTCCATGGGGGCGGCCAGGAAGGGCAGCTCGAAGCGGTAGGCGTCGATCTGCCAGGCGATCGAGACCTCCTTCGGGTCCCGCGTACGGCGGCTGGGGACGACGGCGATGTCGTCGAAGGCGTACGCCCGGCGGCCGCGCTTGCCGCGCCCGATCTCGATCTCAGTCACGTGTGTGGCCTTTCCCTGATGCGTTCAGCGTCTTCCAGTATCGCCGACGGGCACGACAAGGGCGGCCCCGGTGCGTTCCGGGGCCGCCCTCGTGGTGCTTCACGCGCGCGTACGGCTCACTTGTGGCGGCTGTAGTTCGGCGCCTCGACGGTCATCTGGATGTCGTGCGGGTGGGACTCCTTCAGACCCGCCGAGGTGATCCGGACGAACTGGCCGTTGGCCTGGAGCTCCGGCACGGTCCGGCCGCCGACGTAGAACATCGACTGGCGCAGGCCGCCGACCAGCTGGTGGACGACCGAGGAGAGCGGGCCGCGGTAGGGCACCTGGCCCTCGATGCCCTCGGGGATCAGCTGCTCGTCGGAGGCGACGCCCTCCTGGAAATAGCGGTCCTTGGAGAACGACTTGCGCTCGCCGCGGGTCTGCATCGCGCCCAGCGAGCCCATGCCGCGGTACGACTTGAACTGCTTGCCGTTGATGAACAGCAGCTCGCCCGGGGACTCCTCGCAGCCGGCGAGCAGCGAGCCCAGCATCACGGTGTCGGCGCCCGCGACGAGGGCCTTGGCGATGTCACCGGAGTACTGGAGGCCACCGTCGCCGATGACCGGGACACCGGCCTCCCGGGCGGCCAGCGAGGCCTCGTAGATGGCGGTGACCTGCGGGACGCCGATGCCGGCGACCACCCGGGTCGTACAGATGGAGCCCGGACCGACACCGACCTTGATGGCGTCCGCGCCGGCGTCGACGAGGGACTGGGCGCCGTCACGCGTGGCGACGTTGCCGCCGATCACGTCCACGCCGGAGGAGTTCGACTTGATCTTGGCGATCATGTCGCCGACCAGGCGGGAGTGGCCGTGCGCGGTGTCGACGACGATGAAGTCGACGCCCGCCTCGATCAGGGCCTGGGCGCGCTCGAAGGCGTCACCGGCCACGCCGACCGCGGCGCCGACCAGCAGACGGCCCTTGGCGTCCTTGGCGGCGTTCGGGTACTTCTCGGCCTTGACGAAGTCCTTGACCGTGATCAGGCCCTTGAGGACACCCTCGTCGTCGACCAGCGGAAGCTTCTCGATCTTGTGCTTGCGCAGCAGCTCCATGGCCTCGACGCCGGAGATGCCGACCTTGCCGGTGACCAGCGGCATCGGCGTCATGACCTCGCGCACCCGGCGGGTGCGGTCCGTCTCGAAGGCCATGTCACGGTTGGTGACGATGCCGAGCAGCTTCTTGCCGGCGTCGGTGACCGGGACGCCGCTGATGCGGAACTTGGCGCAGATCGCGTCGGCCTCGCCGAGCGTGGCGTCCGGGTGGACGGTGATCGGGTTGGCCACCATGCCGGACTCGGAGCGCTTCACCAGGTCGACCTGGTTGGCCTGGTCCTCGATGGAGAGGTTGCGGTGCAGAACGCCGACGCCGCCCTGGCGGGCCATCGCGATCGCCATGCGCGACTCGGTGACCTTGTCCATGGCGGCGGAGAGCAGCGGGATGTTCACCCGCACGTTCTTGGAGACGTACGAGGCGGTGTCGATCTCGTCGGGAGCCATGTCCGACGGGCCCGGCAGCAGCAGCACGTCGTCGTAGGTCAGCCCGAGGGTTGCGAATTTACCGGGCACTCCGTCGACGTTGGCAGTCATGACACCTTCCCCAAATGGCCTTGATCGGTGCGGATGTCCATGCTAACGGGAAGTGCACCCCCCGAATTCCACGGTCCGACACCCTTCCGGGCTTCGTATGTTCATACGGAATCGGCGGTCGTTCTTCTCGGAAAGCGCCGAAACCGAAGGCAGCCGGGGGCTCCTCTACTGCTCGGCGAGCGCGCGCAGCCGGCTCAGCGCACGGTGCTGGGCGACCCGGACCGCTCCGGGTGACATTCCCAACATCTGTCCGGTCTCCTCGGCCGTCAGGCCCACCGCGATGCGCAGCAGGAGCAGCTCCCGCTGGTTCTCGGGCAGGTTGGCCAGCAGTTTCTTGGCCCACTCGGCATCGCTGCTGAGCAGGGCGCGTTCCTCGGGGCCGAGGGAGTCGTCGGGGCGCTCCGGCATCTCGTCCGAGGGGACCGCCGTGGAGCCGGGGTGGCGCATGGCGGCCCGCTGGAGGTCGGCGACCTTGTGGGCGGCGATGGCGAAGACGAAGGCCTCGAAGGGCCTGCCCGTGTCCCGGTAGCGGGGCAGGGCGAGGAGAACCGCCACGCAGACCTCCTGGGCGAGGTCCTCCACGAAGTGGCGCGCGTCTCCGGGCAGCCGGGACAGCCGGGTGCGGCAGTAACGCAGCGCCAGCGGATGGACGTGGGCGAGCAGGTCGTGTGTGGCCTGCTCGTCGCCGTCCACTGCGCGGTGGACGAGTGCCCCGATGGTGCCCACGGTGGTGACCGCCTCGTCGTCGCGCATCGGTCCATGGTGCACTGCGGCACTTTCGTCCGCGGCACCGTGCCCGTCGTTGTGCACCGAAGCGTTATGAGCAGGTGCGCCGGAAGTCATCCCCTGCGCCCTCCGCTTCCGCTCGACCGACTCGTTCCCGAGGAACTCCACACCTCAAGGATGCGGCATCCGCGGCGAAACGAGCAGCGGGCATCCGACGCGGCCCCGCGCCACCCCCGCCCGCCGCACGGCAGGCGGGGTTCTCCCCCGAGCCTTCGACCCCGCCTGAGCAGGGAGGTTCACTCATACCCCCGCTCCCTCCGCTGAGTGACCGACGGCACCCCCGACACCGGCCCGGTCCACCGGACGGCCGAGCGGTGCGCCGCCCGCGCGCCGGTCCGGGACCGCGGGGGCCCGGACCGTGGGGACGGGTCCTAACGGACCAGCCCCCACCGGAAGCCGAGCGCCACGGCGTGCGCGCGGTCCGAGGCGCCGAGCTTCTTGAACAGGCGTCGGGCGTGTGTCTTGACGGTGTCCTCGGAGAGGAACAGCTCACGGCCGATCTCCGCGTTGGAGCGGCCGTGGCTCATGCCCTCGAGCACCTGGATCTCACGCGCGGTGAGCGTGGGCGCGGCGCCCATCTCGGCCGAGCGCAGCCGGCGGGGCGCCAGGCGCCAGGTCGGGTCGGCGAGGGCCTGGGTGACGGTCGCGCGCAGCTCCGCGCGCGAGGCGTCCTTGTGCAGATAGCCGCGGGCGCCGGCGGCGACCGCGAGGGCCACGCCGTCGAGGTCCTCGGCGACCGTGAGCATGATGATGCGGGCCCCGGGGTCGGCGGAGAGCAGCCGCCGTACGGTCTCGACGCCGCCCAGTCCGGGCATGCGTACGTCCATCAGGATGAGGTCCGAGCGGTCGGCACCCCAGCGGCGGAGGACTTCCTCGCCGTTGGCCGCCGTCGTCACGCGCTCGACGCCGGGCACGGTCGCGACCGCGCGGCGGAGCGCCTCTCGGGCAAGCGGGGAGTCGTCGCAGACGAGGACGGATGTCATGGCCGCCCTCCGCAGCTGATGCGCGTCACCTTGTGCCTCCAGGCTGGTACGAAATCGTCACCTGTGCGGTCGACCGTCTCGGACGCCTGCCCGAGCGTTTGTGTTTTCAACCGCCTCGCACTCTCAACGACGGTCACTCGAAAGAGTTACGGGGCTACGTGCACTCTTCGGCACTCTACGTGAGGGGGCGGACACGGTGGAGGCAGCCGCGCGGACCCTCAATCTTTCATCACAACCCATGCCCCATTTGGCGCCATTTCTTCCCTTTAGCTGGTGTCTGAGGCTAGATTCGCAATGAGTCATATTTTCATCTCCTTAGATCGTAGTTGTACGGTCGTGGGCACCGTATCCGCTCAGAACGGCTACAAGGGGTCACGCAATGGCAGATTTCTCCCGCCTTCCCGGACCGAACGCGGACCTGTGGGACTGGCAGCTCCTGGCCGCCTGCCGCGGGGTGGACAGCTCGCTCTTCTTCCATCCGGAGGGCGAGCGCGGGGCGGCTCGGAGCGCTCGAGAGAACTCGGCCAAGGAGGTCTGCATGAGGTGCCCGGTCCGCGCGCAGTGCGCGGCACACGCGTTGGCGGTCCGCGAGCCGTACGGCGTGTGGGGCGGTTTGACCGAGGACGAGCGTGAGGAGCTGATGGGACGGGCGCGCAACCGTCTGGTGTCGGCGTCGTCGGGCGCGAGAGACACCGCCTCGAACACATGAAGGAACGTTTCTGCACGCTCCTGTGAGGGCTGCGGAGTTCCTGAGAACGGCGGGCACACGCGCGTGCCCGCCGTTTTCTATGTCCGGCCGGGCCCCGGTCAGGGGCGCGCGGCCGCCCGCTCCAGCTGTTCCAGCGTCGCCGCCACCGCCGGCACCTGGGCCAGGTCGGGCAGGGTCAGCGCGACGATCTCCCGCCGGACCGCCGGTTCCAGCCGCACCGCGCGTGCGCCACGGGGCCGTACGGACTCGATGGCGAGCTGGGGCAGGACGGCCACGCCGAGGCCGGCGCCCACCAGGCCGACCACCGCCGGGTAGTCGTCCGTGGCGAAGTCGATACGGGGCGTGAAGCCCGCGCGTTCGCACACCTCCACCAGCTGGCCGCGGCAGCGCGGGCAGCCCGCGATCCACGGTTCGGCGGCGAGTTCGCCGATGGCGACGGTCTCCGCGCGCGCGAGCCGGTGCCGCTCGGGGACGAGCGCGACCAGACGGTCCGCCAGCAGCGGCCGTACGACCAGGTCCTCCCACTCGGCGGCGGCGCCCGCGCGCGGGTAGTGGAAGGCGAGCGCGACATCGCAGTCGCCGTTGCGCAGGGTGTCGACCGACTCGGGCGGTTCGGCCTCCTCCAGGGAGACGCGGGTGCCCGGGTGCGCGGCGCGCAGGGCGGCCAGCGCGGTGGGGACCAGGGTGGAGCTGCCGCTGGGGAAGGAGACGAGGCGGACCCGGCCGGCGCGCAGTCCGGCGATGGCGGCGACCTCCTCCTCGGCGGCGGTGAGCCCGGAGAGGATGCCGACCGCGTGCCGTACGAGGGCCTCGCCGGCCTGGGTCAACCGCATCTCACGGCCGCTGCGCACCAGCAGGGGCGTGCCGACCGACGCCTCCAGGGCCTTCATCTGCTGGCTGACGGCCGGCTGGGTGCAGCCCAGCTCGCGCCCGGCGGCCGAGAACGAGCCGGTGGCGGCGACGGCGCGCAGCACACGGAGATGACGGGCCTCGATCATTCTCCGAGCATAAGCCCAGCTTGGGTACGGCGTCGAAAAATGCGTCGACACTTTGATCAGCGGTCCCGTACCGTGCCGTTATGAGGCTTCTGTCAGTCAACCTGGGGCGCCCGAAGGCCGTGCCCTACACCGACAACCCGCAGGGCGTGACCGGCATCGACAAGCGGCCGGCCGAGGGGCCGGTACGGGTCGCGGCGCCCGGCCCCAAGGGCGTCGCGGGCAGCGGTCTCGCCGGGGACGCGGTGTGCCACCTGCGCCATCACGGCGGCGACGACCAGGCGGTGTACGCCGTCGCGCGCGAGGACCTCGACGACTGGGAGCGCGAACTGGGGCGCCCGCTGGGCAACGGCGCGTTCGGCGAGAACCTCACCACCACGGGGCTGGACGTCTCGGGGGCGCGGATCGGCGAGCGCTGGCGGATAGGTCCGGAGGTGGTGCTGGAGGTGACCTCCGGACGGATCCCGTGCCGCACCTTCCAGGGGCACGTGGGCGAGAAGGGCTGGGTCAGACGGTTCACCGCGAAGGCGGCGACGGGCGCGTACCTGCGGGTGATCGCGCCGGGCGAGATCCGCGCGGGGGACGCGATCGAGATCGTCCACGTCCCGGAGCACGAGGTGACGGCCCGGATGGAGTTCCAGGCCACCACCACCCACCGCGAGCTGCTGCCCCGGCTGCTGGCGGCGGGCGAGGCCCTGCACCCCGAGGCTCGGGCCGCGGCCCGTAAGTACGTGGAGCGGTACGGCGGCTGAGCGACCGTCAGGGCGACTGGGCGCGGACGGCCTTCGCCGAGCCATGGCGGGGGCCGCGGCGCGCGCGTCGCGACGGGGCCGCCCACGTCGCCTTCACCTTCGGGAGGGCGCGTGCAGAGAACGGACGCGCGCAGTCCGGGTCACTAACCTTCTGCCATGACAACGGCTCTCATTACGGGTTCGACCGCGGGAATCGGCGCCGCGTTCGCGCGCAGACTGGCGGCGGACGGGCACGATCTCGTCCTCGTGGCACGGGACACCAAGCGGCTGCGCGAGCAGGCGACCGAACTGCACGACCGGCACGGCATCGAGGCGAAGGTGCTCACCGCCGACCTCGCCACCGACGCCGGCATCGACGCGGTGGCCGCCCGGCTCGGCGACCGCAAGAACCCCGTCGACCTGCTGATCAACAACGCGGGCTTCGGCAACAAGGGCCACTATCTCGACGTGTCCATGGCCGACGAGCTGAAGATGCTCAAGGTGCACTGCGAGGCGGTGCTGCGGCTGACCTCGGCCGCGGCCGAGGCGATGCGGGAGCGCGGGCGCGGCGGTGTGGTCAACGTGGCCTCGGTGGCCGCGTTCGTGCCGCGCGGGACGTACGGGGCGTCGAAGGCGTGGGTCGTGCAGTTCACGCAGGGCGCGGCGCGGGACCTGGCGGGCAGCGGGGTGCGGCTGATGGCGCTGTGCCCGGGGTTCGTGCGCACGGAGTTCCACGAGCGGGCCGGGATGGGCACGGACAACATCCCCGGCTGGATGTGGCTGGACGCGGACAAGCTGGTGGCGGCGGCGCTGGCGGACCTGGCGCGCGGCAAGTCGCTGTCGATCCCCGATCCGCGGTACAAGGCGCTGATGGGGCTGGTGAAGGTGACGCCGCGGTCGCTGCTGGGCGGGATCTCCTCGAAGACCGGCCGTAAGTACGGGCCCCAGTAGCGGCTTCTGCGCAGCTTGCACCGCGGCTTCTGCCGCTGATGGGTGACGTCGGCGCTCCGGTGGGAAGATGGGCGTGTCAGAACACCGGACCCAGGGGGACCGGAGGCGGCGTCATGACGTTCGTACAGCTCATCGATTGCAGGACCAGTCGGTTCGACGAGATGGACCGGCTGATGGACACATGGGTCGAGCAGACCAAGGGGAAGCGGACGGCGACGCACGCGGTGGTCGGAAAGGACCGCTCGGACTCGTCGCACTTCATCGAGATCGTGGAGTTCCCCTCGTACGAGGAAGCGATGCGGAACTCGAACCTGCCGGAGACCGACAAGGTCTTCCGGGAGCTGGTGGCGCTGTGCGACGAGATGCCGACGTTCACGGATCTCGACGTCGTACGGGACGAGAAGCTGTACGCGGCGACCGCGCGGCGGTTCTACGAGACAGTGGCCACCCGGGGCGAGCTGCCACCGCTCGACGACCTGTTCGCCGAGAGCTACCACGACCACGATCCGTCCAGGGAGCAGGACGCGATCGGCATGGACGCGATGCGGCGCGAGGTCGAGATGTGGCGCGGCGGCTTCGAGATGACGTTCACCATCGAGGACCAGCTCTCCGAGGACGACCGCGTCTGCACCCGCTGGACCTGCAACGCCACGCACAGCGGCGACTTCATGGGCATCGCGGCCACCGGACGGAAGGTCGCCATGACGGGGACGACCGTTTTCCGGTTCAACGAGGACGGCAAGATCGCCGAGGGCTGGTGGCAGTACGACCGGCTCGGACTGATGGCGCAGCTGGGGGCGCTGGACGCGCTGGAGGCCTGAGCCCCTCGATCCACTCACCGCCCGCGAAGGGAGAAGCCCCCGTTCCGCACCGGGACGGGGGCTTCTTCGCGCAGCCCCCGGTACGGACCTTCATAACGGCCCGCCACCAGACGTACGGCTGCCGCTTCCTGGCCGGGTCCCGGCTGCGTGGCACTCGACGTGCGGGGCTCGGCCGGTGGGCAGATCATGGAGTCAGCCCCACCGGTCCGCAGCCTCCCGAGGAGGACCGATACGCCGCCTTTCCCTCTTACTTCTCGCCGGGCTGACCGTGACAGCCGTCAGCTGCTCCACCGAGAAGACGGTCACCACCTCTCCCGAGAGCAGCTCCGCCGAATCCGGTACCTCCGCCGCACGAGCCCCGTCCTCCCCGGCGGCATCGGCGACAGTGCCGTCCCAGGGCACCGCGGCCGTCGGGGACGCTCTCGGCATCCGGGGTCTGGAGGACGGCAAGTCGATCGCCGTCACCGTCGTGAAGGTCGTGGACCCCGCCCATGCCGCGGACGAGTTCTCGTCCCCGGATCCCGGAAAGCGCTTCGTGGCCGTTCAGTTCCGGTTGAGGAACACCGGCACAGACGTCTACTCGGACTCCCCCGGAAACGGGGCGCGGCTGGTGGACCCGCAGGGGCAGCAGTTCGACTCGAGCTACGAGGACACCGCGGCCGGCCCGGGCTTCCCCGGAAGCATCGCGCTCGCCCCCGGCGACACCGGCCTGGGCTTCGTGACGTTCGAGGTGCCGGTCGACTCGAAGGTGAACAAGGTGCAGTTCACGATGAACAGCGGCTTCGCGGACGACACGGGCCATGGGACGTCGCCCGCTGACCATCTCCAACGGTCGGTGTCCTGCGTGGTGATCCCGGACGCGGGCCGTTGCGCCGTCGCAGGTCCGTCGTGCCATATCGGGTGCCTGGACGGCCAGCGGATCGTGAGCAGTTCCACTGATGGTGTGACCCGATGC
The DNA here is from genome assembly GCF_055591025.1 of Streptomyces sp. NPDC041784. Taxonomy (NCBI): domain Bacteria; kingdom Bacillati; phylum Actinomycetota; class Actinomycetes; order Kitasatosporales; family Streptomycetaceae; genus Streptomyces; species Streptomyces sp. NPDC041784. Next base: position 14,112 of record NZ_JBVJAB010000042.1, on the reverse strand, counting down.
CGGATCCGCAAGTCGACACGCCGAGAGAGCCTCTAGCGTCTCGTCCGGTGAAGGACAGCGACCCCGGCAGTGGACGCACCGTGATTCCGCGATTCCGTGCGCAGCGCCCCCGTGGCCCCATAAGACGCAATCCGCAAAATCCGTACGCCAAGCGAGGGGTCGGTCGAGAGTGCCGGCGGAATTGGCGAATTCGGAGAGTACTGGAACCATATAAGGACTGCTATTTTCACAGCCCTACCCCTTCTCCGAGGGAGCCCGCATGGCCCGTCCATGGGAAGCCGACCCGACGACCGGATTCAAGCGCCGCCTGGGACTCTCGCCGCAGGAACTGGGTGTGACGTCGGCGAGTCCGGAATGCCCGGACATCTGGGAGCTGGGCAACGGGGACATCGCCGTGATCGGCCGCGACCTGACCGACGCCTACGGTCAGCGGCTCCCGGAGGGCGTGGCGATCAGCCCGGACGAAAGGCTCGTGGTCATTCCCCGCAGGACTCTGCTGGCAGCACGGGCGGACATTCCCCATGAATGACGTATTCCGCAATCTGCGTACCGCGCCCGCACAACGACTCACCCGCCGGGAATACCTCGATCATTTCTGGCGGACTTTCCGCGAGGACATCAACCGCTTCGACAAGCTGGAGCGGAGGCAGGAGTTCCAGGAACCGGGGACGGAGAGCTGGGAGGCGTTTCGCCGTGGCGACTGGGAGACGGCCCTCGGCCTGCTCGAGGCGAACCGGCCGGCTCTGGAGGATCATTACGCCGCGCTGAGCCGCCGGGGACTGGTCCACCGGCGGGTGCGGGTGGTCGAACTGCCCGTGACCGCGTACCTCCAGTGGGAACTGCACGCCCTGCGTGTCGCGGCCCAGGCGGGCGAGGCGATCCGGGTCGTGGGGACGGACGCGGTACGGCACTGGGAGCAGGACGGGCCGCTCCCGGAACTGGTCGTCCTCGGCGACGCCTGCCTCTACGAGGTGATGTACACCGAGGACGGGGTGGGCGACGGCTGCCGTCACTTCAGCGACACCCGGACCGTCGGCGACGTGGTGCCCGCGATCGACTCGCTCTTCCGGATGGGCGAGGACCTGCCGGACTTCTTCGCACGCGAGATCGCCCCGCTGCCCCCTCCGCACGTGCACAGCGGGAGAGCCCGGTGACGGGTCCGGGTCCGGCCCGGCCCGCACGTCCCGCCGACCTCGTCCGGCGGCACGTCAACACGCTGTCCCTCACGCTCGCGGTCCTCGCGGTGCTCACCCTGGTCATACTGTCCCCGTTCTCCCTGATCCTCCTCGCCGACAATGACGACGTGGACTGGGACTCGCTGAGCACGGTCGGGCAGACCTACGGCGCGATCTCCGCCGTCCTCGCCGTGCTCGCGCTCGGCGGGATCGCGGCGTCCCTCGTCGTGCAGAGCCGCGAGGCGAAGGCGAACCGCGAGCAGGGACTGCGGTCGCTGCACAACGAGCTGATGAAGATGTCCATGGCCGACCCCGACTTCATGGAGTGCTGGGGGCCCTTCCGACCGGGCCGGGACCTGCGGCAGCTGCGGCAGACCGTCTTCACCAACATGATCGTCTCGCATTGGGAGTCCATGTTCGAGACGGGATCGCTCAGCGAGGCGCACCTGCGCAATGTGTGCGCGGACATGTTCCGCGGCACGCCCGGCCGCCGCTTCTGGGAAGGCGCTCGCGACCGCCGTCTGGCGACGGCTCAGGGAAAGCGCTCGGTCCGCTTCCATCAGGTCCTGGACGAGGAGTTCCGGCGCGCCGTCCGCGAAAGCGACGGGGAGAGCTGAACTCGCCTCGGGCAGAGTGAACTGGACAGAGCTGAACTCGTCTCGGACGGGGCGCAAGGAGCACAGGACGCGCCGAGGCCCGGCACCCCTGTGGGGGCCGGGCCTCGGTGATGCCGTGTGTCAGTGCGAGTGGCCGTGGCCGTGGCCCGCGGCCGGCTCCTCCTCTTCCTTCTTCTCGACGACCAGGGTCTCGGTCGTGAGGAGGAGGGAGGCGATGGAGGCGGCGTTCTCCAGGGCGGAGCGGGTGACCTTGACCGGGTCGATGACGCCGGACTTGACCAGGTCGCCGTACTCGCCGGTGGCGGCGTTGAAGCCCTGGCCCTTCTCCAGCTCGGCGACCTTGGAGGTGATGACGTAGCCCTCCAGGCCGGCGTTCTCGGCGATCCAGCGCAGCGGCTCGACGGCGGCCTTGCGGACGACCGCGACACCGGTGGCCTCGTCGCCGGTCTTGCCGAGGTTGCCCTCGAGGACCTTGACGGCGTGGACCAGAGCGGAGCCACCACCGGAGACGATGCCCTCCTCGACCGCGGCGCGGGTCGCGGAGATGGCGTCCTCCAGACGGTGCTTCTTCTCCTTCAGCTCCACCTCGGTGGCGGCGCCGACCTTGATCACGCACACGCCGCCGGCCAGCTTCGCAAGGCGCTCCTGGAGCTTCTCGCGGTCCCAGTCGGAGTCCGTGTTGTCGATCTCGGCCTTGATCTGCGCGACGCGACCGTGCACGTCGGCGGTCTCACCGGCACCGTCGACGATCGTGGTGTCGTCCTTGGTGACGGTGACACGGCGGGCGGAGCCCAGCACGTCGACGCCGACCTGGTCGAGCTTGAGGCCGACCTCCTCGGAGATGACGGTGGCGCCGGTGAGGACGGCCATGTCCTGGAGCATCGCCTTGCGACGGTCACCGAAGCCCGGGGCCTTGACGGCGACCGCGTTGAAGGTGCCGCGGATCTTGTTGACGACGAGGGTGGAGAGCGCCTCGCCCTCGAGGTCCTCGGCGATGATCAGCAGCGGCTTGGAGGAGTTGGTCTGGATGACCTTCTCGAGCAGCGGCAGCAGGTCGGCGATGGAGGAGATCTTGCCCTGGTTGATGAGGATGTAGGGGTCCTCCAGGACAGCCTCCATGCGCTCCTGGTCCGTCACGAAGTACGGCGACAGGTAGCCCTTGTCGAAGGCCATGCCCTCGGTGAAGTCCAGCTCCAGACCGAAGGTGTTGGACTCCTCGACGGTGATGACACCGTCCTTGCCGACCTTGTCCATGGCCTCGGCGATCAGCTCGCCGACCTGCTGGTCCTGGGCGGACAGCGCGGCCACGGCGGCGATGTCGGACTTCTCCTCGATCGGGCGGGCCGAGGCGAGCAGCTCCTCCGAGACGGCCTTGACGGCGGCGTCGATGCCCTTCTTCAGGGCGGCCGGAGAGGCACCGGCGGCGACGTTCTTCAGGCCCTCGCGGACCAGCGCCTGGGCGAGCACGGTGGCGGTGGTCGTACCGTCACCCGCGATGTCGTTGGTCTTGGTCGCCACCTCCTTCACCAGCTGCGCGCCGAGGTTCTCGTACGGGTCCTCGATCTCGACCTCACGGGCGATCGTGACACCGTCGTTGGTGATGGTGGGGGCACCGAACTTCTTGTCGATGACGACGTTGCGGCCCTTGGGGCCGATCGTCACCTTGACCGTGTCGGCAAGCTTGTTGACGCCGCGCTCGAGGGCGCGACGGGCGTCCTCGTCGAACTTCAGGATCTTCGCCATGGGAGCGGTTCAGCCCTCTCGGAAAACGTGGGTGAAACGAACCGCGCCCCCAGCACCCGGCTTCACAAAGTAGCGGGGGCCAGGGGCGCAGTTCACTGCAGAACTGGGTGAATTACTTCTCGATGATCGCGAGCACGTCGCGAGCCGAGAGGACGAGGTACTCCTCGCCGTTGTACTTCACCTCGGTGCCGCCGTACTTGCTGTACAGGACGACGTCGCCGACCTTGACGTCGAGCGGCAGGCGCTCGCCGTTCTCGAAGCGACCCGGGCCCACGGCGAGGACGGCGCCCTCCTGGGGCTTCTCCTTCGCGGTGTCCGGGATGACCAGGCCAGAGGCGGTGGTCTGCTCGGCGTCGAGCGGCTGGACCACAATGCGGTCCTCGAGCGGCTTGATGGCAACCTTGGAGCTGGTGGTCGTCACGATCCGACCTCCCCCTTCGGAGATCTCACGGGGCTAACTGTCTGAGGTGGCGACCAGGTGGATCCGTCGTCGCGGGTGCCGGACCTGCCCGTCGCTATTGGCACTCTCCAGGGGGGAGTGCCAGAAGCGAGACTATGACCGCGATTAGCACTCGGTCAAGCGGAGTGCCAATCCCCGCGAGGCGCGGCGCTGATTTCGGTCGCGTGAGTGTCCTCGGTTGCCCGGCGCCCGGGATGACGGAGGCCTACAGGTAGTCCTCCAGCCGCCCCACCGTCAGCCCCTGTTCCTGCACTGTGCGCAGCAGTCGCGTCGTGCGCTCCCGCAGGGTCGGGCCGAGCTCGTCCGGGTCCACGGCGATGATGTCGCCGGGGCGCAGACGGCGGGTGCCGTGGGTGTACGTGAGGTCGGCGGGGCCCATCGAGGCGCGCCAGAGGACGAGCGCCGTGATGCCGCAGTCGGCGGCGGCGCGCAGGGTGGTGGTGTCGTACGTGCCGTAGGGCGGGCGGAAGAAGCGGGGGCGCAGGCCGAAGCGGGCGTGCAGCTTCTCCTGCTGGCCGCAGATCTCGGCGCGCTGTCCGGCGTACGGCAGGCCACGCGGGGCGGCGTGGTCGAGGGTGTGGTTCTGCAGGCTCGCGCCGACGGACCGCAGGCGGGCGAAGTGCCCGTAGCCGGGGCCGACCACGCTGTCCGTGAGGAACATGCTGACCGGGAGGCGCAGTTCGCGGACCATGTCGACGAAGCGGGGGTCGCGCTCGGCGCCGTCGTCGTAGGTGAGGAAGACGACCGGGTCGCGGGTGGGGACGTGGTCCACGACCGGCGGAAGGGCCGCCTGGCCGGGACTGCCGGACAGAGGGCCGGCGGACCGGGCGGGGGCGGGGGCCAGGGGGGCCCTCAGGCCCCAGCGGCGGTGGGGCTGCCGGGCGTCGGGGTCCTCCGGACGGACCCGCTCCGCCGCCTTCTTGCCCAGCCGTTCGATCGGGTCGACCGACTGGGCGCAGCCGCTCAGCGCCGTCACCGTCAGCGCCAGCAGTGCGGCCACCAGCCCCCGCGTCCTCACAGGTAGTCCTCCAGGCGTGCCACCGCGTATCCCTTCTCCGTGACCTTGTTCAGGAACCGGCGGACCATGTCGGGCATGGTGCCCTTCCAGTCGCCCTTGCCCCGGAAGTGGCTCAGGACGATGTCGCCGGGGTGGAGGTCCCGGTCCCATTCGCGGTACTCCCAGTGGTCGACGAAGACCTCCTCCGCCCAGAGTGGCGCGTACTTCACCCCGCAGGACTTCGCGGCGATCAGCGTGTCGCGGTTGTAGTTGCCGAACGGCGGCCGGAAGAGGGTGGGCCGCTTGCCGTACTTCTCGCGGAGCACCTGCTGCATGCCGCAGATCTCGTGCTTCTGCTGCCGGTAGGACAGGCCGGGCAGATAGGGGTGGTGGAGCGTGTGGTTGTTCAGGACCACGCCCCGGTCCTGCATCTTCTGGAAGTAGGCGTAGTCGTCGTTGATGACGTAGTCGCTGAGGAAGGCCGTGTACGGGACCTTCAGTTCACTCATCATCCGCAGGAACGCCGGGTCCTTCTCGGCGCCGTCGTCGATGGTGAGGAAGACGACCCTCTGCCGGGTCGGGACCGTGGTGAAGACCGGCGGCAGGCCGAGTTCCTCATGGCCGTCGACCTCGAAGCCCTCGCGGGTGGTGATCAGCGGCTTCTTGGCGGGCGGCACCGGCGGGGTGAGCGGGACCTTCTTCAGGCCCCAGCTTCTGGCGGCGGCGACCCGGGCCGCGCGTTCGGCGTGGAGCCGGGAGGCGTACCGGTGGAGGGCGTCGGCGGGGGGTGCCGCGGCGCCGGACCGCCGGCCGGGGGCCGGATCGGTGCCGCCGTCCGCGCCGCCCTGGGCGCAGCCCGACCCGATCGCGGTCAGGGCCAGCATCGCGATGCCGCCACGGATCCCGGCACGCCGGCGCGCGGCGCGGGCCTCCCGGGGCACCGTTGCGGATGTCCGACCAGCACGCCCCGCCCCAACGGCACCGTCCACCACCCCGGAGGTACCGCCCTCCGCCCCAGAACCACTATTTTTATCATTTTGTACGATAGATCCCATGGCGCCGGATCTTCGCAGCCGCGCCCCGGGAATCCCGGCCCGACACCGCCACCGCAGGCACACCATCCACCGACTGGCCCACAATGACCCGGTGAACGACCTCGCCCCGCTCCTCACCCCCGAGGGCCGCGCCCTCCTCGACGCTGTGCACGGCACCGCGCCCGCCGACGAACTCGCCGTCGCCACCCGGCTCCGCCGCGACCACCCCGCCGACCTGGTGTCCGCCGCCCTCGGGCAGGCCCGACTGCGGCAGCGGGCCGAGGCCAAGTTCGGGGCCGAGGACGCGCGGCGGATGTTCTTCACGCCCAACGGGGTCGAGCAGTCGACCCGCGCGAGCGTCGCGGCCTACCGGGCGGAGCGGATGAGGGCGCTGGGCATCACCTCCGTCGCCGACCTGTGCTGCGGGATCGGCGGTGACGCGATCGCGCTCGCCCGCGCCGGGATCCGGGTGCTCGCCGTCGACCGCGACCCGCTGACCGCGGCGGCGGCACGGGCGAACGCCGACGCACTCGGGCTCGCCGGTCTCATCGACGTACGGGAGGCGGACGTCACCGAGGTCGACACGGCCGGCTACGACGCCGTGTTCGTGGACCCCGCCCGGCGCGGCGGCCGCGGCCGGATCTTCGATCCCGAGGCGTACTCCCCGCCCCTCTCCTGGGCGATCGGGGCCGCCCTCGCGGCTCCCCGCGCCGCCCTGAAGATCGCGCCCGGTGTGCCGCACGAGGCGATCCCCGCCGAGGCCGAAGCCGAGTGGATCTCGGACGGCGGGGATGTGAAGGAGGCCGTGCTGTGGTTCGGCACCGCGCCGGGGGCCGTGCGCGCGACCCTGCTGCCGGGGCCGCGCACGCTGCTCGGCGCCGGGCTGCCGAACCCGGACGTCCGGCCCCTCGGCCGCTACCTCTACGAGCCCGACGGCGCCGTCATCCGGGCCCATCTGGTCGCCGAGGTGGCCCGGGAGCTCGACGGCGGGCTGATCGACGAGACCATCGCCTACATCACCGCGGACGAGCTGCGCCCGACCCCGTACGCGTCCGCCTACGAGATCAGCGACCAACTCCACTTCAGCGTGAAGAGGTTGAAGGCCCTGTTGAGGGAACGGGAGGTCGGGATCCTGACCGTGAAGAAGCGGGGCTCGGCGGTGGAACCGGAGGAACTGCGCAAGAAGGTCAAGCCACAGGGGCCCAACGCGGCCACCGTGTTCCTGACCCGGGTGGCCGGCGCCCCGACCATGCTGATCGGCCGACCCGCCACCGCATGACGCGGGACGGGCCGGCCGCCCGATCGGCTGCCGTCACTGCCGGTGGAGCGTCCTCAGCGGCGCCAGGTTCGGCTCGGCCGCGACCGGGGTGGAGCGTCGCACCGTGGCGCTCTCGCCGTCGTTGGTGCGCAGGGCGAAGGTGCTCTGCGCGGTGGTCGCGGGGATGACGCCGTTGTAGTACGGGCGGTACGTGAAGTGGCTGCTGCCCGCGCTGATCGAGGCGCCCACCGTGTTCAGCGCCTCGGTCGTGACCGAGCCGGTGCTGCCGAAGGCCGCCGTGAAGTTGGTGCTCGCGGACTCGCGCAGCAGGTAGCTCTTGACCTCGCTCGACAGGGCGGAGCGGGTGGTCCACAGGACCGGGCCGAAGACGTTCATCGCGGCGGCCGCGGACACCCCGTCCCGCCAGGAGCCGGTGAAGGCCAGGGCGGTCTGGCTCGGAGCGGTCCACCAGAACCGGGCGATGGCCACCGAGATCGCCGCGTCCGTGCTGCCCGAGATCGGGTAGTAGGAGTACGTCGACGGCCACCGGGAGTAACTCGTGTGGGTCAGCGCGTACTTCGCCGCCGACCCGACCGTGATGACCATGGTCTTGTCCGGGTTCAGGCTGTTGAGGTACGCCTTCACCGACGAGGTCAGCGTCCTGCCCTTGGTGAGGACGACGCTGCCCGCGCTGCCGCTGCCGTCGGAGCCGGCCGCGGCAGCGGCCGAGAGGGCCGCCCGGTACTCGGTGCCGCCGGCCAGGAACACGTACTTCGGGCTGCCGCTCACGGACTTGGCCACGGCGACCGAGGTCGCGTAGCGGTCGGCGCCGGACAGCCGCTTGGGGACGTAGCCGAGCGACTTCAGCTGGGTGGCGACCGTCCCGCTGAGGATGGACGTGCCGCCGACGAGGTAGACGCTCGCCCCCGGCTTCACCGCCCGCTTCAGCTCCTTCTTCACCGCCGCCGACAGCCCGGACTTCGGGGTCATCAGCACCGGCCCCTGCTTCTTGCCGGCCAGGGCGGGCGCGGTGACGGAGTACGCCGGGTCGTCCCGGTTGACCAGCACCGCTGCCTTGGCGTTCATCAGGCCCGGCTCGCTCTTGCCGACGGTGTTCCAGGTCCAGCGGGAGGAGGCGATGTTGGTGGCGTAGGTGTCGGCGCCCCAGACCCGGCCGGTGCCGTTCTTGCGCAGCGGCTGCCAGCTGGGGTTGTTGACGTAGTTGCTCCGCGACGCGTCCGTCACCGGGGTCAGCGCGCCGGTGACCGTGTCGATGTACTCGACGGTGTGCACGTCGTCGCTGTACGGCGAGGTGTGGGCGTCGAAGACGATCCGCGTGCCGGTGGGTGACCAGGAGGGGTTGGCGTACCACCGGGGGCCGGTGGTGAGCTGCTTGACGGCGGTGCCGTCGGCGTTCGCCGTGAAGATCTGGGGCTTGCCGTCGGCGTCCTTGCGGACGAACGCCAGCTTGGTGCCGTCCGGGGAGTAGGCGGGCTGCTCGGCGTCGGTCAGGACCCGCTTGACCGTCTTCGCGACGGAGTCGTACACGTGGACGGCGGCGGTGGCCGTGCAGTCGCCGGTGCGGCGCTCGAACGCCAGCAGGCCCTTGGGGTTGACCGTGGGCTCGCTGTCGCAGACGGACGCCGGTTCCAGGCTCGCCGGCATCAGCGGCACGGGCGCCCAGGCGCCGTCGGAGGGGCCGTAGACGATCTGACCGCCGGTGGAGAAGACGACGAAGCGGCCGCCCCACCAGAACGTCAGGTCCTCGTACGGGGCGCTGGAGCGCACGCCCTGGGCCCACGGCAGGGTGATCTTCCCGGTGCCGTTGGGGCGGACGCTGGAGATCTGGCTCTCGACGCTGATCAGACGGCTGCCGTCCGGCGCCCAGGCGGCGTGGTAGGCCACGTTGGGCACCTGGGTGTACGCGCCGGTGGCCGGGTCGGTCAGCGCACCGCCGTCGGTGAGGATCCGGCCCTCGGTGCCGGGCCAGGGCCCGGCGTCGTCGGCGGCGGCGCCGGGTGCGGTGGCCAGCGGCCCCACCGCGGCGAACGCGGCGACGGTGGCGAGCGCCGCGGCACGGCGGCGCGTGAACATTCTCAAGTTGTCGACCCCCGGGGATCACATGACGTCAGTGGTGCCGCGGACGGGCCGGGTCGACGTGTTCCCCCACCGGGTCACCCCCCGTCGACCGCACAGCCGTTCCACAGCGGCTCGATCACTGTAGTGCCGACACAGGGAGAGGGGAACAGAGTTACGAGCGAACAGGCGTGTGACTCAAGAGACTTGAGGGCGTCTCAGGGCCCGCACTCCCGCGCCCGCGCCAGCAGCAGCTCCCGCTCCCGCGTGTTCCCCGTCAGCGCCGCCGCCCGTTCGAACTCCGCCCGCGCCTGCGCCGTACGGCCGAGCCGCGCCAGCAGGTCACCGCGGACGCTGGGCAGGAGGTGGTAGTCGCGCAGCGCCGGTTCGGCGGTCAGGGTGTCGACGATCTCCAGGGCCGCCGCGGGACCCTCGGCCATCGAGACGGCCACGGCGCGGTTGAGTTCGACGACCGGCGACGGGGCGCGGGCGGCGAGCAGGCCGTACAGGGTGGCGATGCTCGCCCAGTCGGTCTCCTCGTAGGTGTACGCGTGCGCGTGGCAGGCGGCGATGGCGGCCTGGAGGGCGTACGGGCCCGGGGCGCCGCCGGCGGAGGCGCCGGCGCGGTCCAGGGCGGTGATGCCGCGGGCGATCAGCATGCGGTTCCAGCGGCGGCGGTCCTGGTCCCTGAGCAGGACCGGGGTGCCGTCGGGGGCGGTGCGGGCGGCCGTCCGGGAGGTCTGGAACTCCAGCAGGGAGACGAGGCCGTGCACCTCGGGCTCCTTGGGCATCAGCGCCGCGAGCTGCCGGGCCAGCCGCAGCGCGTCCTCGCACAGCGCCGGGCGCAGCAGGTCGTCGCCGGTGGTGGCCGCGTACCCCTCGTTGAAGATCAGGTAGATGACGTCGAGGACCGAGCCGAGCCGGGCCTCGCGGTCGGGGCCGTACGGCACCTCGAAGGCGACGTTCCGCTTGGCCAGGGTGCGTTTGGCGCGGACGATGCGCTGGGCGACCGTGGCCTCGGGGACCAGGAACGCGCGGGCGATCTCGGGGGTCGTCAGGCCGCCGAGGAGGCGCAGGGTGAGGGCGGTGCGGGCCTCGGCGGAGAGCACCGGGTGGCAGGTGGTGAAGACGAGCCGGAGGAGGTCGTCGTCGATGTCGTCGGGGGCGGCGGGTTCCTCCGGCGGCGGCACGTCGGCGAGGTCGCGGCCGATCTCCTGGAGCTTGCGGGCGTAGTTCTCGCGGCGGCGGACCAGGTCGACGGCGCGGCGCCGGGCGGTGGTGGTGAGCCAGGCGCCCGGGTGGTCCGGCACGCCGTCGCGCGGCCACTGCTCCAACGCGGCGACCAGCGCGTCCTGTGCCAGCTCCTCCGCGATGCCGACGTCCCGGACGACCCGGGTGACGGTGGCGACGACCCGGGGGAACTCCAGACGGAAGACGGTCTCGATGGCGCTACGGGGGTCCGGGGCGGGCTGCTGTCCCGGGTGCTGTTCCAGCTCCTGTTCCACAACCCACCATCGAACACCCCGCACGCCGGCCGGCCAAGCGGAACGCTCAGCCCTCCGCGATCTCCCGCACCTCGCAGGTCACGGTCCAGAACTCCTCGTGCACCTTCAGGAACCGCTTGGTCCACTCCAGGGCCTCGGCCATGTCCTTGCACTGCATGATCGCGTAGCCGCCGACGACCTCCTTGGACTCGGTGAAGGGTCCGTCGGTCACGGAGATCCTGCCGCCCTCCCAGTGCACGCGGGTGCCCTGCGCGGACGGCGTCAGCCCGGCGGTGTCGAGCATGACGCCCGCCTTGGTGACCTCCTCGATCAGCTCGCCCATGCGCTGCATCAGCTCGGCGCTGGGGCCCTCGGCGGGGGCGGAGGCCTCGTCGATCGTCACGAGGGACAGGTAGCGGGGCATGGTGACTCCTCGGGTCCGGGGGCCGGGTCGTTCCCGGCCTCTCACCCCTGCGTCGAACGCGAGACGACCGGATCGACACACTCCCCCGATTTTTTTCCGGGAAGATTCTCCGCGCTACTTCAGCGACTCCCACAGCTCGGTCGCCTCCGGCTCGTCGGCCACCACCCGGTTGGGGTCGGAGGGGGCCGTGACCACCGGCAGGGTGACGGTCCTGACGTTCTCGGCGCTCAGGCCCTTCAGGCTCTCGCCGAGTCGCATCAGCTCGCCGAGGGAGTCCAGACCGGTGTCGGTGGTGAGGCTGCCGGTGACCGCGTCGGCGACCCCGTAGAGCTTGGTGGGGCTGGTCAGCAGGTCCGTCGAGGCGATCTGCTCCAGCAGGGCCTTGACCAGTTTCTGCTGGAGGCCGATGCGGCCGAGGTCGCTGCCGTCGCCTATGCCGTGCCGGGTGCGGGCCAGGGCGAGGGCCTGCTTGCCGTTGAGGTGATGGGTGCCGGCCGCGAGGTGCAGGTGGCTGTCGTCGTCGTCGATGTCCTCGTCGGTGGTGACGGTGACCCCGCCGAGCGCGTTCACCAGCTTCGCGAAGCCCGAGAAGTCGACCTCGACGTAGTGGTCCATGCGGACGTCCGTGATCGACTCGACCGTCTTGACCGCGCAGACCGGCCCGCCCACCGCGTACGCGGTGTTGAACATCGCGCCGTACGCCACCGCCGTGGAGCCGCCCGAGGACAGGGGGCAGGACGGGCGGGTGACGAGGGTGTCGCGCGGGATGCTGACCACGGTCGCGCCGGTCCGCCCCGCGTCGATGTGCACGACCATCGCCGTGTCGGAGCGCGCGCCGCCGCTGTCGCCGCCGCCGAGTTCCTGGTTCTCCGCGCCGCTGCGCGAGTCGGAGCCGAGCACCAGGATGTTCACGGCCTCGGTGGGCAGCGGGGTGGCGGACGCCGAGCCGGAGGGCGTCGGGGTGGTGACGGCCCGCGCGGGGCGGTTGTCGCCGAGTGCGTTGTCGATGTCGACGCTGCGGATGTTGTCGTTGAGGTGCCAGTAGGCCCAGCCCGCCGTCCCGATGCCCAGCACCAGGGCGGCTGCCAGGGTGAGGCCGGCGGCCTTCAGCGCTGTCGACCGCCGGCCCGCTCTTCTGCCGTCTTCGCCGTGCTCCTCATGTCGCGTCACGGTCAGGAACGTAGGTCCGGATTATTAGCGGACTGTTAGGACGGGGAACGCGAGCGGGATTTCTTGTGAGAATCTCATCCTTCTCAGCCCAGTGTCACCGTCGGCACCGGATTGCTGCCGCTCCAGCTCGCGTTGAACCCGAAGCTCACCGAACCCCCGTCCGGCACGGACCCGTTGTACGAGGCGTTCTGGCAGGACACCGCCGCTCCCGACTGGGTGCAGGTCGCGTTCCAGGCCTGGGTGATCCGCTGCCCCGCCCCGTACGTCCAGCTCACCCGCCAGGAGGAGAGCGAGGCGCCCGAGCAGGAGATCGTCACGTTCCCGGTGAACCCGGTGTTCCACTGGCTCCCGACGCTGTACGCCGCCGTGCACGCCCCGGTAGGCGGCGGCGTGGTCGTGCCCCCGAGCGCCTCGGAGATGCCGTAGTACGCCGGTTTCGGCGCGTAGTTCGCGTCGTACGGGGTCGCCGCGCCCTGTCCCGGGAAGGTGCTCTCCACCCAGGAGTCGGAGTCGGTGAAGCCCCAGACGGTGAAGTTCACACAACGCGCGACCGCCACGCAGGCGGCGGTGACCGCCTTGTAGTCGGCCTTCTGCTGGGCGAGCTTGGCGCTGTCCGAGGGCAGGGTCATCCGGATGTCCAGCTCGGTGATCGCCACGTCGACCCCGAGGTCGGCGAAGCGCTGGATGTTCTGCTGGAAGGTGGCCGGCACCTGGCCGAGGATGAGGTGGGCCTGGAGGCCGACCCCGTCGATCGGAACCCCGCGCTCCTTCAGCGACCTGACCAGGTTGTAGAGGGCCGTCGACTTCGCGTTGACGCCTTCCACGTTGTAGTCGTTGATGTAGAGCTTGGCGGCCGGGTCGGCGGCCCGTGCCCGGGTCAGGGCGGTCGCGATGTAGTCGGCGCCGAGGCCGTTGTACCAGAGGGTGGAGCGGTAGGTGCCGTCCTCGTTGAAGGGCTCGTTGACGACGTCCCAGGCCGCGATCCTGCCCTTGTACCGGCCGACCTCGGTGTCGATGTGGTTCTGGAGCAGGGTGCCGAGCTGGGCCGGCGTCCAGCTGCCGTTGGTCAGCCAGTTCGGGTTCTGGCTGTGCCAGACCAGGGTGTGGCCGCGCACCTGCTGGCCGTGGGCCTCGGCGAAGGCCACGATCTGGTCGGCCTCGGCCCAGTTGAAGGTGCCCTGTGTCGGCTCCACCGAGCCCCACTTCATGGCGTTGCCGGGGGTGAGCGAGCCGAACTGGGTCCCCGCGATGTCGCCGTAGGTGCCGGTGAGCTTGGAGCCGGTGACGGCCGTACCGATGACCTTGCCCTTGGCGGCGCCGAGGTCGCGCAGCGGGGTGTCGGCGGCGTGCGCGGCGGGGGCGCCGGCGGTGAGCAGGGCGCCGACGCCGGCCATCGCGGTGAGCAGGGCGGTGGCGATGCGTGCACGGAACGATGAACTGGAGGATCTCATGGCGGGTGCCTCCGAAAGTTTCGGTCGTGCAACCGATTGACTTCGGGAGGAGTGTGGAGGCGTCCGCCACACCCGTCAATACGTCAACTTCCGGCCAGGCGGGCGCCGCCAGGACCTGTCCGGCCGAACAAGTCGCAGGAAAGCGGCGGTGCCTGGGCACGCCGGTGAGCGGGGGTGTGGTGCGTGCAGCTGCAAGGCGGAGGAGGGCGTCGACGCGATGGGG
>NZ_JBVJAB010000041.1:0-60413 GCF_055591025.1 Streptomyces sp. NPDC041784 | reverse complement strand
CCCCCCCCCCCCCCCCCCCCCCCCCCCCCCCCCCCCCCCCCCCCCCCCCCCCCCCCCCCCCCCCCCCCCCCCCCCCCCCCCCCCCCCCCACCCCCGGGTCGTTCAGAATCCCCGTCGGGCTCCGGGCGGCAGCGCCGCCGGGACGGGCACCATCGCCGTCTGTGTCTGTGTCTGTGTCGGTGCCTGCGACTGTGTCTGCTGCTGGCCGATCTGGCCGACGCGCTGCCACTGCGACTGCTGCCGTGCGCTCTGCACCCCCGCGCTGTACGCGCTGTACGAGGCGCTGAACGACCCCGGCCGGTACCCGGTGTAGGAGCCCGTGCTGTAGGAGCCCGTACTGTGCGGGATGTTGCCGAACGCGGTGAACCCCAGATCGTCCTCCCCGCTGCGGTCGCCCGGCAGTGAACGGAAGGTCTTGACGTACTCGGCGTAGAGCGCGTCGTAGATCGGCGTGGCCGATGGGCCGCCCTGGGAGTCCTGGGCCGGTCGCGCGGACGGGACCGACCCGAAGGCCTGGCGGCGGGGAACGTCGTAGGTGTGCACGTATGTCCAAACGACGGCACCCTTCAAGGGATGCGGTCGGGGAGCGTCCCGAAAGGGGCGCGGGGAACCGCGCGGTCGGCCGCGGTCGGCCTCGGCCGCCGTACGATCCGCCGTTCCCCGCTCCGCGGGCGAACTCAGGTCCCGGCGAGCGGCAGCGCCGCGCCGACCAGCTTCCCGTTGGCCGCGGCCTTGTCGAGGGCGTCCCGCAGCAGGTCCTCCCTCGGCTGGCGCCCGATGGAGCCGACCGGCGCCGCGAACATCAGCACCTGCTGGTGCTTGTTGGCGGCGGCCCGCCATCCTTCCGTCACCTGGAGCGGCTGGTGGGCCTGCCACCAGGCCACCGGCTGCCCGCCGTTGGCCGACGGCTGGAGCACGGCGTGCAGCTGGCCCATCGCGAGCAGTACGGACCAGCCGTGCTGCACCGGCGGCACGTCGGACAGCTCGGTGAGCGGCATGAAGCCCTGCTCGATGAGGAGCGGCAGGAAGTCGTCGCCGACGCCGGTCGCGCCGGGGCGGACGATCGGCGAGGTCGGCTCGACGACCAGCGCGGGGTGCAACTCCCCGGCGATCAGGACGAGTCCGCTGGTCACGCCGAGCACGGCCTGCTCGGGGGCGACCTTGTCGGGGTCCAGGTCGACGCTGTCGCCGTTGATCGAGCGGACCGCTCCCTGGAGCTGCTCCTCGGTCACCTGGACGACCTGGGAGGGCAGACAGGTGGCATGGGCGAAGGCGAGGACGGCGGTCTCGTCGCCGATGAACAGGACGGTGCTGGTGCGCTCGTGCTCGGAGTCGCCCGGGGTGCGGCAGGACGTGCAGTCGTAACTGCCCGGGGCGTTGTCTCCGGCGAGCAGCCGGTTGGCTTCTTCGTCGCCGATCTCGGCGCGTACCTCGTCGCTGACGTCGAGCATGCGCGGCACGGGTGACTCCCTCGGAAGGCGGTGCGGTGGCGGGGCCGGGAGGGTCCCCGGCTCATGCAGAGACAACGGGGGATCTGTGGTGGGAGTCACGCTGCACGGCGAACGGAATCGAACCGCCGAGCGCCGACGGTCACGACAGGTGCGGAATCGGACACTCTCTGTCAAGTAACGGGGAGGTCACGGAAGTTGGTTCCGTGAACTGACTCACAACGCATCCGAGGTGTTGGTCGACAAATCAGGAAATTCAGGCATGAAGTGGGTGGCCAGAATTGGTTGCTACTTGCGGTAACGGTCAACTGACCTGCGACAACGGGGAGTTGGTTGATAACGGCTCGTCAGGCTCCCTAGATTGCTCCGCCGTGTGCAGCGAGCACCGCTCGGGAACGTCCGCCGGCCGCGCAGAGCCAGACCACGCGCAGCATCACCGTCGGCGTGACGGGGACGGAGCGCCACACCCGCGTAGACGCGTGGGGAGCGCCCCGCCCTGGGGGAGACCCGGGTCCGTAGAGAGGGATCTACATGTCCGAATGTGCCGATACCACCCGCGAGACCACGCGCGCCGCCGGCAACAAGGCGCGTACGACGGCAGTCCTGGCCGGGGCGGCGCTGCTCGCCCCCCTGGGACTGCTGGCCGCCACCGGCAACGCCGCGGCGGCGGACAGCGGAGTGTGGGACCGCATCGCCCAGTGCGAGAGCGGCGGCAACTGGCACATCAACACCGGCAACGGGTACTACGGCGGGCTCCAGTTCTCCGCCTCCACCTGGCGTGCGTACGGCGGCACCGCCTACGCGTCGACCGCCGACAAGGCCAGCAAGGCGCAGCAGATCTCTGTCGCCACCAAGGTCCAGAAGTCCCAGGGATGGGGCGCGTGGCCGACCTGCTCGGCACGCGCCGGGGCGACCGGCAGCGCGCCGGCGACCTCCGGGTCCACCACCGGCACGACGTCCACGAAGCCGAGGTCGAGCACCCCGAAGTCCGGCTCCTCGAATTCCTCGACGTCCTCGAAGCCTTCGAAGCCCTCGAAGTCCACGACGCCTTCGAAGGCCCCCGAGCGGTCGACGGCCGGTACCTCGCGGGGCACCTCCCGCGGCGACTACACCGTCCGCGCGGGCGACACCCTCAGCACCATCGCGGCCCGGCACGGGACCACCTGGCAGCGCATCTACGCCGCCAACAAGGCCGTCATCGGCGGTGACCCCGACCTGATCGTGCCCGGCCAGCGCCTCGCGCTCTGAGCCCTCGCCCCTTCGGGGCAGCACCCCGCCCCGTCCGGTTCACCCACCGGACGGGGCGGCGCCGTCCCGGGCCCGGCCCGTCCACTCGGCCGCCTCGCCGCTGAACACCACACCACCGCGCCGCAGTTCGTGCACGAGCACCCGGTGGCCGTGCAGCGCGGGCGGCAGCCGCTGCTCGGCGACGACCACACACGCGTCGAGCCCGGCCAGCAGCTCGTAGGTACGGGCCGCGACCGCCGCGGACAGGCCCTGCGCGGGCTCGTCGACGAGCACCACGCGCGCGTGCGCCAGCAGGGCCCGGGACAGGGCGAGCATGCGCTGCTCACCGCCGGACAGGGTCCCCGCCCGCCGGTCGAGCAGCGGCTCCAGCTGCGGGTACGGCAGCCGGTCCGCCGCGACGAGGTCGAGATGCTCCCGGACCGTCAGCGAGCCGAACACCGCCCGCCGTTCGGGCACCAGGCACAGTCCGCGCCGCGCCCGCTCGAACGCCGGCGTCCGCGTCACGTCCGCCCCGTCCCAGACCACCGCGCCGCCCGACAGCGGCACGATCCCGGCCAGCGCCCGCAGCACCGTCGTCCGCCCGGAGCCGTTGCGGCCCAGCAGGACGGTGAGGCCCGGGGCGGGGGCGGAGAGGGTGACGCCGTGCAGGGCCTCCAGGGGGCCGTAGCGCACGCGCGCATGCCGCAGGGAGATCACGCGGGGGCCTCCCGTGCGGCGAGGGCGTCGAGGACGCGGTCGGGCGGGCCCGAGGCGACGATCCGGCCCGCCGCCATGACGTGCACGACGTCGGCGAGGTCCGCGACCAGGTCGAGGTCGTGCTCGACGACAAGCAGCGCGGTGCCGTCGGCGGCCAGCGCCCCCAGGATCCGGGCCAGCGCGGTCACCTCGGCGGTGTCGAGACCGGCGGCCGGCTCGTCGAGCAGCAGCACACGCGGGTCGCCCGCGAACGCCCGGGCCAGCTCGACCCTGCGCAGCGTGCCCGTGGGCAGCCCGGCGGCGGGCCGCGCCCGGACCGGACCGGCCAGCCCGAACAGCGCCAACGCCCGCTCCACGGCCGCTGGTCCGCCGCCGCGCCCCTGCTCGGCGCCCACCCGGACGTTCTCCTCCACGGTCAGCGACGGGAAGACGGCCAGCTGCTGGAAGGTGCGCGCGATGCCGAGCCGGGTGCGGGTGTGCGCCGGGAGCCGGGTGATGTCCCGCCCGCCGAACCGCACCTCCCCGCGCGCGGGGCGCAGGGTTCCGGCGAGGCAGTGGAACAGGGTGCTCTTCCCCGCCCCGTTGGGCCCGACGACGGCGGTGACCCTCCCGGGACGGACGTCGAGGTCCGCACCGGCGAGCGCGGTGAAGCCGCCGTAGCGGGCGTGCAGACGGCGGGCGGTGAGGACCGAGGGTGTGGTGGCGGAGGGCGGGGTGGTGGCGGAGGGGCGGGGGCGCGCCTCGGACGGCGCGGCCGAGACCCGGGCCCGCCCCGCAGCGGTCACCGGCCGCCGCACGCCCACCGTCCGGTCCTTGTCCGCCCCCAGCCGCGCCCGCACTCGTGCCCCCAGCGGCGTCAGCTCCCCCCTCGGCCACAGCCGCGCCCGCACCCGTTCGCCCAGCTCGCGCACCGCCTCGTACGGCCCCTGCGGGAAGCGGCCCACCAGGATGGCCAGGACGCCCACCAGCGCCGCCGCCACCCCGCCCCGGGCCCCCGCGTCCAACCCGACCAGCAGGGCCGCCGCGGCCAGGGCGCCCAGGGTGCTGTCGGCGCCCAGCACCACCACCGCCGCGAACCACAGCAGGCTGCGCACGGGGTCGTACGCGCTCGCGTCGAAGGCCCGCAGCCCCATGCCGAGCATCGCGCCGCCCAGGGCGGCCAGCGCGGCGCCCGCCAGGAAGGCCACGAGCTTCAGGGCGGGGACGCGGACGCCCGCCGCCGACGCCCCCGCCTCGTGGTCCCGCATCGCCGCCAGGGCCCGCCCGGCACGGCCCCGGCGCAGCGCCCGCGTCGCCAGCAGCGCGGCCCCGAGCAGGACCAGTTCCAGGACGTAGTACGCCCGGTCCCCGTCGAAGCCGGCGGGCCGGTGCAGCGCCAGTCCGGACGTGGCGTACGGCTGGGCGAAGACGAACCGGCTCACGCCGACGCCGACCGCGAAGGTCGCCAGGGCGAGCGCGAGGCCGCGGCGGCCGATCGCCGGCCAGCCGGTCAGCAGGCCGAGCGGGGCCACCAGGAGGACCGCCACGGCCAGCGCCGCCAGTTCCGGCAGGCGCGGCAGGCCCGGGAAGCGGCCCGCCGCCAGCAGCGCGGTGAACAGGGCGCCCAGGCCCGCGTACGCCGCCTGTCCGAGGGAGATCTGGCCGCCGCGGCCGGTGACCACCACCAGGGACAGCAGGATCACGCCGAGCGCGGGGACCTGGACCGACGTGTGCAGGTCCCGGCCCGCGAGGCCGAGCGGCAGCAGGAACAGCACCCCGGCCACGATCCACGCGCCGGGCGGCGTACGCACGCGTGCCCCCGCCGCACGCGGCAGCGCGTCCCGCGTGCCGATGCCGGGCAGCACGAGCGCGGCGACGAGCAGCGCCACCACGAACAGGTTCGCGCCGACCGCCTGGAGCAATGGCGCGCCCCGGCCCGACGGGTGCAGCCGCGTCAGCTGGCTCTGCGCGATCCCGATGCCCAACGCCACCACCACCGCGACCGGCAGACTCCGCATCCGCGCCGCCACCGCGACCGCGAGCACCTCCATCACGAGCAGCGGCAGACCATAGGGATCGAGTCGCACGTACGGCGCCAGCAGCACGCCCGTCAGACCGGCCGTGAACGAGCCGAACGCCCAGCCCGCCGCCGCCACCCGGTCCGCGTCGATCCCGCCGAGCACGGCGAGCTGCCGGTCGTCCACCACCGCCCGCAGCTCCCGCCCGAACCGTGTCCACCGGATCACCGCGCCGACCCCGGCCGCCAGCACCAGCACGACCGCCAACTGCCCCCAGGGATCCTCCGGCACCAGTTCGGGCGCGTCGTCGCGCGCCCCCGGCCCCCACACCAGTTCCGCCCCGCCCACGAGCAGCACGAACACCCCGATCGAGGCGACGAGGGTCTGGGCGGGGTCACCGCCCAGGACGGCCAGGGGCCGGAAGACGAACCGTTCCAGCACCACCCCGATCGCCGGTGCCAGGACCACCAGCGTCACCACCGCGGCCGGCCACAGCGGCCAGCCCCACTCCACCACGCTCTGCCGCAGCGCGTACGCGCACACCATGGCGATCGCCCCGTGCGCGAAGTTGAGCACGCCGGTCGCCCGGTGGGTGACGACCAGACCGATCCCGGAGAGCGCGGCGGCGCTGCCGACCGCGAGGCCGGCCAGGGTGAGGTCGTAGGTCAGGGACGACATCAGGAGTCCGCGGCGTCCGGCTCGCAGATCGGGCACGGGTCCAGCTCACCGCTCGCCAGCAGCCTGCCGTCCACCGGCACCGCCTCCGGCTTCCCGGCGACCAGCGGGCAGTCCGCGCGGTGCCACAGCGTGCCGCCCGGCACCATCCGCAGCTCGCCGCTCACCGCGACCGGCGCGGAGGCGGCCGCCGTGTCGTCCTCCGGCTCGGCCGGCGCGGCGGCCACCAGGAGGCCGTACAGCTCCTCCACGCGCGCGGAGGCGGCCTGACCGCGCCCGTACGTCAGCAGGACCGCGCCGGCCACGATCAGCGCGGCGCCCGGGATCGTGCAGGAGGCGAGGTAGGGCAGCTGCCGTTCGGCGTAGCGCTCGCCCGAGACGCCGTACCAGCCGACCGCGCACAGCACCGCGCCGGCGGCCAGCGCGGCCCAGCCGGCCCACAGGACGGGGCGCGCGGTCCGCTGTCGTCCTGTCCGCATCTCCGGCTCCCCGTGTAGGGCGTCTGGTCATGTCGGCCGATGGCTTGCACTATGCCTTCTGCAAGCTGACCCTGAAAGGACCGGGCGCGCACGCCCGGACCGACACCCGGCGGTGAGCCATGGTTCTCGGGAGCGACCTCGGGCGGCGCGACGCACGACGGGGTACGGCCCTGGCGGCCGCCCTGGTCCTGGTGCTCGCCCCGGCCCTCGCGGCGTGCAGCGACGACGGCGGCGACGGAGCGGAGGCCAGTACGGCCCCGATCACCGCCGGCGCCCCCAGCGCTTCGGCGAGCGCGCCCGCCGACCCGGCGGCGGCCGAGCGGAGCGTCCGGCAGAACTGGCAGACGTTCTTCGACCCGGCCACCTCCACCGCCGACAAGCGGGCCGTCCTGGAGAACGGCGAGCGGATGGGACCCGTCCTCCAGGCGTTCGGCGGCGATCAGCGCGGCGGACAGGTGGCGGCTCAGGTCGAGAAGGTCGAGTTCACCGGGCCGACGCGGGCGACCGTGACGTACACCCTCACCCTCGACGGCGCGACCGCCCTGCCGCACGCGACCGGCACGGCCGTCGAGCAGGACGGCACCTGGAAGGTGTCCGTCACCACGCTGTGCGCGCTGGTCCGGTTGAGCGGCGATGCCTCCTCGGCTCCGGGTTGCTGAGACCGCCGCCGCGGCGCTGCTGCTCCTGTTGGGCACGGGCTGCGGCAGCCGGCTGCCGGAGAGCGACTTCGAGCGCACCACGGCCCCCGCGGCCGCCACGATCAGGGTCGGCATCATCGCCAGCGCCACCAGCCCGGTCGGCGGCGGCGCCTTCACCGGCCCCCGCGACGGCGCCCTCGCCCATTTCGACCGGCTCAACGCGCGCGGGGGCATCGACGGCCGCCGGGTCGAGGTGCGGTTGTGCGACGACGGCGGCAGCGGCGTCGGCAACAACACGTGCGTGCACAAGCTGCTCGACGAGGACAAGGTCGTCGCCCTCGTGGCCACCACCTCCCTCGACTACGCCGGCGCCTCCCGTGTCTCCCACGCGCGCGTGCCCGACATCGGCGGCCAGCCCATCGGGGCCGCCTACGAAACCTGGCCGCACCTGTACGGCATCTACGGCAGCCTCGCACCCCGCGACGGCACGCCGGGCTGGGACGGCACGCTGTACGGCGGCACGGAGGTGTACCGCTACTTCAAGCGCGAACACGGCGCCCGCACCGCAGCCGTCGTCTCCTACAACCAGCCGGCGTCCGCCGCCTACGCCCGGCTCGTGGAACGCGGACTGAAGGCCGAGGGATACAAGGTCGTCGGTGAACAGGTCGACTTCGCGCTGCCCAACTTCCGCGCCGCCGCGGCCGACCTGAAGGCCGAGGGCGCCGACCTGGTCTTCGACGCCCTCGACACCCATGGCAACGCACAGCTGTGCCGGGCCATGGACGAGGTCGGCGCGAAGGTCACCGCCAAGGTGACGAACGTACAGAACTGGACGTCCGCCGTCCCCGAGGACTACAAGGACTCCCCGGACTGCCGCAACGCCCTGTGGGCCACCGGATCCAGCCGCAACCACCAGGACACCTCCGACCCGGCCGTACGGGAGTTCCGGGACGCGACGAAGGGCCTGAAGACGCACTCCCAGTGGCAGCTGGAGGGCTGGGCGGCCGCGATGTGGTTCACCCGGGCGGCCCGGTCGTGCGCGGAGCGCGGCATCACGCGCGCGTGCGTCGACGACCACATGAACCACAGCCAGGACTACGACGCCGACGGACTGCTGCTCCCCGTACGGTTCGAGCGGCTTCCCGCACCGCCGAGCACCCGGCGGATTTGTCTGTCGGTCGCCCGCTGGCAGGACGGCCGGGGCTGGGTCACCCAGGGGGACATGAACACCACCTGCTTCGACGTGCCACAACTGCCCTACACGCCGTGAGCCGGACTGGACGCATGCTGGAGACCTCTGAGGCAGTGGGGGACGCTGGGCGTCACCGCCCGCACGGGCCGCCGGGACGTCGACCGGCTGCGCGAGCTGGGCTATCCCGTCCACGCCAGCCCCGGCGGCGGCTACCAGCTGGGCGTCGGCGCCGAGTTGCCGCCGCTGCTCCTGGACGACGACGGTGGGGGTCCCCCCGCCCGAGCAGGGTTCGAGGGTGGGGGAGGTGGCCGTCGCCGTCGGCCTGCGCACGGCCGCCGGGCAAGGCATCGAGGGCATCGGCGAGACGTCGGTGCGGGCGCTGGCCAAGGTGGAGCAGGTGCTGCCGCACCGGCTGCGCCGCCGGGTGGGCGCCCTGAACGCCTTCACCGTGCCCCTGCTGCGCGGGCCGCGGTCCTCCGCCGTCGACCCGGCGGTCCTCACCGAACTCGCCCACCTCTGCCGGGACACCGAACTCCCGCGCTTCGAGTACCGGGGGCACGACGGCACGGTCAGCCGCCGCACCGTCGAACCGCACCGCCTGGTGTGCACCGAACGCCGCTGGTACGTGGTCGCCTGGGACCGCGACCGCGCGGACTGGCGTACGTTCCGCGCGGACCGCGTCACCCCCGGACCGCCGCACGGTCCCCGCTTCGAGCCGCGCGAACCACCTGCCGAGGACCTCGCCGCCTATGTGTCGAAGGGCGTCTCCACGCGCGTACGCCTCCCACGCGACGGTTCCGGCTGCTGGTGCCCCTGGCACGGGCCGCCGAGCGGATCTCGCCGTCGGCGGGAACGCTGGAAGCCGACGGGCCCGATGCCTGCGTCCTGCGCACCGGGGCCGCGAGCCTGGACGTGTCGGTGATGCACGTGATGATGACGGGCTTCGAGTTCGAGGTGCTGGAGCCCGTGGAGCTGGTCGGGGCGATCAGGACCGCCCGGGACCGGCTGGGCCGGGCTCTCGGGCGGACGACGACTCCAGAGCCGCGTACTCCGGGTGGTGCAGGTCGAACGCCGGGCACTCCGAGCGGATCTTCGGCAGGGACGTGAAGTTGTGCCGGGGCGGCGGGCAGGAGGTCGCCCACTCCAGGGAGCGGCCGTAGCCCCACGGGTCGTCGACGTCGACCTTTTTGCCGTACCTGGCGGTCTTCCAGACGTTGTAGAGGAACGGCAGCGTGGACAGGCCGAGCAGGAACGCGCCGATCGACGAGACCATGTTGAGCGCGGTGAAGCCGTCGGCGGCGAGATAGTCGGCGTACCGGCGCGGCATGCCCTCCGCGCCCAGCCAGTGCTGCACCAGGAACGTGGTGTGGAAGCCCACGAACAGCGTCCAGAAGTGGATCTTGCCCAGCCGTTCGTCGAGCATCCTCCCGGTGAACTTGGGCCACCAGAAGTGGAATCCGCCGAAGACCGCGAAGACGACCGTGCCGAATACGACGTAGTGGAAGTGGGCGACCACGAAGTACGAGTCGGAGACGTGGAAGTCCATCGGCGGGGACGCCAGGATCACCCCGGTCAGGCCGCCGAACAGGAACGTCACCAGGAAGCCCGCGGCCCACAGCATCGGGGTCTCGAAGGACAGCGAGCCCTTGAGCATGGTCCCGGTCCAGTTGAAGAACTTCACGCCGGTGGGGACCGCGATCAGGAAGCTCATGAAGGAGAAGTACGGCAGCAGCACCGCGCCCGTGACGAACATGTGGTGCGCCCACACCACGATCGACAGCCCGGTGATCGCCATCGTCGCGGCGACCAGGGTGAGATAGCCGAAGATCGGCTTGCGGCTGAAGACCGGGATGATCTCGGTGATGATCCCGAAGAACGGCAGCGCGATGATGTAGACCTCGGGATGCCCGAAGAACCAGAACAGGTGCTGCCACAGCAGCGCCCCGCCGTTGGGCGCGTCGAACACCCGCGAACCGAACCGCCGGTCCGACTCCAGCACCAGCAGCGCGGCCGCCAGCACCGGGAACGCCATCAGGATCAGGATCGACGTGAAGAGCGTGTTCCAGGTGAAGACCGGCATCCGGAACATGGTCATGCCGGGGGCGCGCATCCCGATGATCGTGGTGATGAAGTTGACCGCGCCGAGGATCGTGCCGAAGCCGGTCAGCGCCAGCCCCATGATCCACAGGTCGGCGCCGACCCCGGGGGAGAACTGCCGGCTGTTGAGCGGCGCGTAGGCGAACCAGCCGAAGGAGGCGGCACCTCCCGGCGTCAGCAGCGAGCCGAGCACGATCAGCCCGCCGAACAGGAACAGCCAGTACGAGAACATGTTCAGCCGGGGGAAGGCCACGTCCGGGGCGCCGATCTGGAGCGGCATGAGCTCGTTGGCGAAGCCCGCGAAGGACGGGGTCGCGAACAGCAGCAGCATGATCGTGCCGTGCATCGTGAACAGCTGGTTGAACTGGTCGTTGTCCATGATCTGCATGCCGGGCCGGGCCAGCTCGGCCCGCATCAGCAGGGCCATCGCCCCGCCGACCAGGAAGAACCCGAACGACGTGATCAGGTACAGATGGCCGATCTTCTTGTGGTCGGTGGTGGTCAGCCAGTCGACGACCACCCGGCCCGTGCTCCTGGCCGGTGCGGGTGGTGCCGTCGCCGCCGCGGTGTCCGTCCCCATCGCTCGCTCGCCCCTTCGCTTCTCGCGCCCCGGGCCTCCCTACCCGTGCCGCCCGCTCCGGCAGGGTGCGTACGGGGACGTGTGGGGGAGCCGTGTATTTCCTATGGGCCGTCAGCGCGCACGGGCCCTGCGGAATCGGAATGAAACGGATGCCGGGGACGGTTCTCCGGGCACTTTCCGCCGGGTTTATCGAAGGTTCGTGGCGACACGCGGGAATTGCGTTCGAATACGCGCGGAAGGCGTACGCGACGGGTCCCGAACCGCTCATATGTGTGAGGGAGTGGAACTGAAACGCGTGTCGTGATCCTGTGACAGAAGTGTGACCGGAGTGCTCCACATCGCGGTTCCGGGTTCCCCGGGTACGGTCCGCCGCCTAGCGTGGCCGTATGGCACCGAATCCCACTCCGCCAGCGGAGCCCCAGGACAATCCGGACGGATATGTCGGCCTCGATGCCGACCGGGCCGAGCGGCTCGCCCGGGAACGGGGGTGGTCCACGGTCCGCTCGCTCGCGCCGGGGACGATCGTCACCATGGAGTACCTCTTCGGGCGGCTGAACCTCGAGGTCCGGGACGGGCGTGTGGCCCGGGCCTGGAAGGGCTGAGGCGGCACGACGAAGGCCCCGGTCCCTGGCGTCGGATGACGCCGGGGCCGGGGCCTTCGCGGTGCGGGACCGGGGGTGTGTGCGTACCGGTGGTCCCGCCGTTTCGGGAGGTCAGCCGCCGGTCAGCGGGCGGGCCGTGGAGGCCGCGCCGCGCGGCAGGCGGTCGGGATGCGTCAGCCGGTCGGGGTGCGGTGGCCGGCGGCTGCCGGCCGGGGTGACCGGCGTGCGCTCCGAGCGGGTCGTGTGCGGGCCCGGGGCGAGGTAGAGGGGTGGTCGGGCCGCGCGGGCCGCGGTGACCGATTCGCGGGCCGCCGGGACCTCGTCCTGGACCGTGCTGCGCGGCTTGAAGGACACAGGGACGGGGACCGGCGCCGGGACCGTGCCGGTGGCGCGGTCGCGCCAGCGGTCGCGCAGGTCGAGGAGCCAGACCTCGGCGCGGGCGATCAGCGGCTCGCACCAGGGCAGCGCCAGCAGGATCAGCAGGCCCGCGGCCCAGCCGAGCACCACGTCGCTCAGCCAGTGCGTGCCGAGGTAGACGGTGGTGAGGCCGACGCCGAGCGAGACCACCGCGGAGAGCGCGGACAGCCAGCGGCGGGCTCTCGGGGTGGAGGCCAGATAGGCCAGGATTCCCCAGGTCACGACCGCGTTGGCGGTGTGGCCGCTGGGGAATATATCGCCGCCCAGACCCATCTCGTTGGAGCCGATGGTGGTGGCGTAGTGGGGTCCGAGGCGGCCCATGCCGATCTTGGCGGCGCCGACGGTGATGTTCAGCAGCAGGAGCGAGGCGCCCAGGGTGAGCATCGGGCGCAGGGTGTGCTGGCGCCAGGATCTCCAGCCCAGCCAGGCCGCGACCATCACGGCGGTGGGGCCGCGCTGGCCGAGCACGACGTAGTAGTCCAGGAACGCGTGGATCTCGGGCCACTGCTGGTACGGCCGGAAGAACATGACCTGCCAGTCGAGGCGGACCAGCCACGAGGTGATCACCACGAGCCACACGATGGCGAGATAGAAGGCCAGGGTCGCGGTGAACAGCGCGACCCGGTGCCGGCTCATCTTCGGCACATCGATGTGGGCCGGTCGTTCCGGCTCACGGTCGAGCCTTGCGAACACCCGGTCCAGACGGGTGAGGTTTCGTTCGGTACGCACCTAAACGACGTTACAGCGAGTGAGCTCTGAAGCCTGCCGATTCCGCGGCTTTGTGATGACGATGTGATGTGGGATTGCTCTCAGAAGGGCGTTTATTCCTGCGGATTCGGTAATCCTCGAACACTCTTCCCTTCAATTCCTTTGATCATTCAGGGGGATAGTTTTAGGGAACGTATGAATGCGTTCACCAAAAGCTCGGGTTCAATTCCCCGTCCGTATGCCGGCGGTCACGGTGGACCGGAGCCGTTCAGCCACCACGCGCCGTACACGGCCGACGCCACCGCGACACCGCCCGCGACCAGCGCCGACCGGGAGGTCCGCAGCCGGGCCAGGGCCAGTGCGAGGGGGAACAGCAGCGGGAAGGCGGGCAGCAGCAGGCGCGGTTTCGAGCCGAAGTAGCTCGAGGCGCACAGGGCGAGCGCCAGGACCGCACCCGCGTACACCAGCAGCGGGAGCGGCTGGCGCTGACGTACGCCGACGACGTACAGCCAGAGCAGCAGGGCGACGCCGACGGTCAGGCCGAGGCCGGCCAGGGCGGACGGGAATGACGTGAACTTGTCGGCGACGAAGCGGGCGAAGGCGTACCCGCCGTCGAAGCCGTTGCGCCAGCCCGCCTGGACGTCGAGATAGCCGAGCGGGCCCTTGCCCGTGTGGTGGCCGACCCAGAGGACGTACCCGGCGGCGCCGAGGGGGGCGAGGAGCATCCCCAGGGCGCGTGCGGCCGGGTGAGCGCCCTGGGTGGCCGGTTCGCGCGGGGCCGGGGCCCCGGTGGGCGCGTCGGGGGCGCGTCCGGGGGTGTGCGCGCGGGAGTCGGGCGCCGTGCTGCCGCTCCGCCCGAACGGGAACGCCGACCCGGTGCCCCGGTCCCGTAGCAAGGACGCCAGGCCGGCCGCCCAGACCGCCGCGACCACCGCGAGCCCCACCGGCCGGGTCAGCCCGGACAGCGACGCGAGCAGGCCCGCGGTCACCCAGCGGCCGGTGAGCAGCGCGTACAGCGACCAGGCGGCCAGCGCGGTGAACAGGGACTCGCTGTACGCCATCGACTGCACGATCCCGACCGGGAGCAGGGCCCACACGAGCACCGCGCAGACACCGGCCCGGCGCCCGTACACATGGTCGGCGACCGCGAAGATCCCCCAGGCCGCGGCGAGCGAGGCGAGCAGGGAGACCGTGAAGCCGGCGTCGGCGTACGACAGCGGGGTCAGCGTGTGCAGCAGCCTTTCCAGCCACGGCAGCAGCGGGAAGAAGGCGAGATTGGAGTGGACGTCGCCGTTCGGCAGCCGGACCTCGTAGCCGTAGCCCAGCTCGGCCACCCTCGTGTACCACAGGGCGTCCCAGCGGGCGGTGAGCAGCGTGTACGCGCTCTTGTCGCGGGCGGCGCTCCACAGGGCCAGGGTCAGCAGGCCCAGGGCCCGTACGGCCGCGTACCCGAGCAGGGCGGGGGCCGCCCGGCGCAGGGTCGGGGGGCCGGCGGCCGCCACGCGCGTCTCAAGATCGGTCACGGGCTCGATTATCGGTGGGGGCGCGGAAGCGGGGTCCCAGCGGGTCCGGACGGGTCCAGGCGGAGTGGTGTACGCCACATAGTTCCCGGTGGACGGTGAGAGGTCCGCCACGTGGCCCTGGCGCGAACTCGCGTACGCTGCGTTCCACTCGTGTTCGTTTGCGCGGGCCGGAGACCACCGCTCCTCTCCGGCCGAGTCGCGGGGAGTCCCCACCCCGTGAGCCCGCCGGATCGAGGGATACCTGGGAGGTACGTACATGTCCGGGACGACCACGGCCGCCGCTGGGCTGCGCCGTCGGACGGCCGGGGCCGGTGCCAACCGCTGGGTCGTGTTGTTGGTGCTCTGCGTCAGCCTGCTCCTGGTCGCCGTCGACGCGACCGTGCTGCATGTCGCGGTGCCCGCCGTCACCGAGGACCTGCGGCCCGGCGCCATCGAGCTGCTCTGGATCGTCGACACCTATCCACTGGTCTGCGCCGCGCTGCTGATCCTCTTCGGCACGCTCGGCGACAAGATCGGCCGCCGCCGGGTGCTGCTGCTCGGGTACGCCCTGTTCGGCGTCGCCTCCGCGCTGGCGGCCTTCGCCCCGAGCGCCCAGGTGCTGATCGTCGCGCGGGCGCTGCTCGGTGTCGGCGGTGCGATGATCATGCCGGCCACGCTGTCGATCCTGCGGCAGGTCTTTCCCGACCGGCGGGAGCGGGCGCTGGCGATAGGCGTCTGGAGTGCGGTGGCCGCGGTCGGCGCGGCGGTCGGACCGCTGCTCGGCGGCTTCCTCCTCGAACACTTCTGGTGGGGTTCGGTCTTCCTGGTCAACATCCCGTTGATGCTGGTCAGCCTGCCGGTGGGGCGGATGCTCCTGCCGGAGTCGCGCGGGAGCGCGAAGGGCCCCTGGGACGTGATCGGCGCCCTGATGGCGGCGGCCGGTCTGTTCGGAGTCGTCCTCGGCGTGAAGCGGCTGGGCGGCGCGGAACTCGGTGTGTTCACCGTGGTTCCGCTGCTGGTCGGCGCGGCGCTGCTGGTGCTGTTCGTCCGCCGTCAGCGGCGGCGGACGCATCCGCTGGTGGACCTGCGGATGTTCGCGCGGCCGGCGTTCAGTACGTCGGTGGGGTGCATCGTGCTGGCCATGCTGGCGCTGGTCGGACTGGAGCTGATCGCCGCGCAGTATCTCCAGCTGGTGCTGGGGCTGTCACCGCTGGAGACCGGCCTGCGACTGCTGCCGCTGACCTTCGCGGCGATGGCCGCGGGCCTGGCCGGGGCGAAGCTGCTGCGGAGGTTCGGGCCCCGCCGGATGGTGTGCGGGGGGTTCTGTCTCACGGCGGTGGCGGTGCTGACGCTGACCGCGATGGGGCAGTCGGACAACACGGGGCTGCTGCTGTTCGGCTTCGTGCTGCTCGGGTTCGGGCTGGAGACGACGCTGTTCGCGGCCTATGAGTCGATGCTGAGCGAGGCTCCGCCGGAGCAGGCGGGCGGCGCGGCGGCGATCGGGGAGACGTCGTACCAGCTGGGCGCCGGGATCGGGATCGCCCTGTTGGGGAGCGTCATGAACGCGGCGTACGCGCCCGGGCTCAGCTCGGTGCCCGGGGTGCCGGAGTCGGCGTCGGTCTCGGCGGGGCATTCGCTGGGGGAGGCGTACGAGGTCGCCGCGCAGCTGGGCGGGCCGGTCGGGGTGGCCCTGAGGCGGACGGCCCGGGACTGTTTCGTGCACGGGCTGCATGTCACGTTGCTGGTGAGCGCGGGGTTGCTGCTGCTGGGTGCGGTGATGGCGTTGCGGCTGCCGCGGGTGATGCAGTGCGAGGAGCCCGCGGTGGGGGTGGAGCTTCCGTCGCCCCGGGAGGTCGTGGAGTCCCGCGTCTCGGCGTGACGCTCGTCCCCTTCCCGTGACGGAGAGCGGCCGCGGCAGGTCGGCTCGGCGGGTACTGGACGTGTACGGGGAGCGGTCGTTAACGTCGGGCGGGCATCGTGATGAGCGGTGCTAGTTTTTGTGCCATCGGAGGCTGTCGTATGTCCGCGTCCTCGAAGTTGCCCCCGTTCGACCCGGCCGATCCGCTCGGGATCGACGATCTGCTCGAGCCGGAGGATCTCGCGATCCGTGGCACCGTGCGGAGCTGGGCCGCGGACCGGGTGCTGCCGTATGTAGCCGAGTGGTACGAGAAGGGGGAGCTGCCGGAGATCCGGGAGCTGGCCCGGGAACTCGGGGCGATCGGGGCGCTCGGGATGTCACTGAGCGGGTACGGCTGCGCCGGGGCGAGCGCCGTGCAGTACGGGCTCGCCTGTCTGGAGCTGGAGGCCGCCGACTCCGGGATCCGTTCGCTGGTCTCCGTGCAGGGGTCGCTCGCCATGTACGCGATCCACCGGTTCGGGAGCGAGGAGCAGAAGCGGGCGTGGCTGCCGCGGATGGCCTCCGGTGAGGTGATCGGGTGCTTCGGGCTCACCGAGCCCGACCACGGCTCCGACCCCGCCGGCATGCGCACCTTCGCCAAGCGGGACGGCTCGGACTGGGTGCTGAGCGGCCGGAAGATGTGGATCACCAACGGGTCGGTGGCGGGCGTCGCCGTGGTGTGGGCGCAGACCGACGGAGGGATCCGGGGGTTCGTCGTGCCGACCGACCGCCCCGGGTTCTCCGCGCCCGAGATCAAGCACAAGTGGTCGCTGCGGGCCAGTGTGACCAGTGAACTGGTGCTCGACGACGTGCGGCTGCCCGCCGACGCCGTCCTTCCCGAGGTCGTCGGCCTCAAGGGACCCCTCAGCTGTCTGTCCCACGCCCGCTACGGGATCGTCTGGGGAGCCATGGGGGCGGCGCGCGCCTGTTTCGAGGCCGCCGTCGAGTACGCGAAGTCACGGGAGCAGTTCGGGCGGCCCATCGGGGGGTTCCAGCTGACCCAGGCCAAGCTCGCCGACATGGCCGTCGAACTGCACAAGGGGATTCTGCTCGCCCATCATCTGGGGCGGCGCATGGATGCCGGCCGCCTGCGTCCCGAGCAGGTCAGCTTCGGCAAGCTCAACAACGTACGGGAGGCCATCGAGATCTGCCGTACGGCGCGGACGATCCTGGGGGCGAACGGGATCTCGCTGGAGTACCCGGTCATGCGGCACGCGACCAACCTGGAGTCCGTGCTGACCTACGAGGGCACCGTCGAGATGCACCAGCTCGTGCTGGGCAAGGCGCTCACCGGGCTCGACGCCTTCCGCTGACCCCCGAGGGGGCAGGGCCGGTGAGCGGCCCTGCCTCAGCTCTGGTTGAAGAAGCCGTCCGAACGGCGGCCCACCGGGTCGCCGTTCACGATCTCCGTGTTGGACGGGGTCAGCAGGAACACCCGGGTCGAGACGCGCTCGATCGAACCGCGCAGACCGAAGATCAGCCCGGCCGCGAAGTCGACGACCCGCTTGGCGTCGGCGGCCTCCATGGCCGTGAGGTTCATGATGACCGGCACACCCTCACGGAACAGCTCGCCGATCGCCCGCGCGTCCCGGAAGCTGTCCGGGGTGACCGTGCCGATCCGGCGGCCCTTCTCCTCGGCCGTGTCCGAGGCGACCTTCACCCGGGGGTCGGTGACCCAGGCGTCCCCGGAGTCGGTCCCCTCGGAGTAGTCGTCGTCGTAGTAACGCTCGTCATCGTTGTCGTCGACGAGGCCAAGCCAGGCACTCGCTTTGCGCACCGATCCCATGGACGCCTCCTCTCACAGCGGTCTTTCTTGCTTTCCGCATCCCCATGGTCGTCCATGATGCGGATGTCGCGCCAAGTGGATAGACGCCGCGCGGGGGGTTTGTGACGGTACTGGTGCACAGCGAATCCGTCGAGAGCCCGCGTCTCCCAAGGGTCGTACCGTGCACGGCTGCTGACTGAGAGTGAAATATGACTCTTCGTGGCGTACGGGTGAAGGGCGGTGCGTACGGGTGAACAGGACAAGCGGAACCGGCATGACAATCGGTCGATACGATGCGGCAGCCTCACGCACTTGACAGCAGATTGCGGCTACCCGCAATCACATCGTAGAACCCCGGGGGATCGCAGTGTTCGGAATCGTCAGGCCGTGCAGTCACCGTCTCGGAGACCGTCTCAAGGCCCAGTGGATGGCTCATCTGTGCGGGCTCTGCCTCGCGCTGCGCGGCGACCACGGACAGTTCGCACGGATCGTCACCAACTACGACGGCCTGCTCATCTCGGTTCTGACGGAAGCTCAGGCCGAGCCGGCCACGGCCGGCGGCCGGCGGCGTACGGCGGGACCGTGCCCCCTGCGCGGGATGCGCACCGCGTCCGTCGCCCAGGGCGAGGGTGCCCGGCTCGCGGCCGCCGTCTCGCTGGTGCTGGCCTCCGCCAAGGTCCACGACCACGTCGCCGACGGGGACGGGCTGCTGAGGCGCCGTCCGGTCGCCGTCGCCGCGCGCCGGGTCGCCGCGAGCTGGGGACGGGCGGGGGAGCGCGGCGGGGCCGCGGTCGGCTTCGACACCGCGGTCCTCCTCGACGCCGTGGACCGGCAGGTCGGGATCGAGTCCCTCGCCGGACCCGGTACCCCGCTGCTGACCGTCACCGAGCCCACCGAGACCGCCACCGCCGCCGCGTTCGCGCACACCGCGGTCCTGGCGGGCCGGCCCGGCAACGCCGGGCCGCTCGCCGAGGCCGGGCGTCTGTTCGGACGGCTGGCCCATCTGCTGGACGCCGTCGAGGACCGGGAGACGGACGCCGCGTCCGGCGCCTGGAACCCGCTGACGGCGACCGGGACCCCGCTCACCGAGGCCCGGCGGCTCGCCGACGACGCCCTGCACGGGATCCGGCTCGCGCTCAAGGACGTCGAGTTCACGGACGGCAAGCTGGCGCATCTGCTGCTCGCCCATGAGCTGGAGCGGTCGGTGGACCGGGCCTTCGGGACGCGCTCGTGCGGGCACGCGCACGGGCCGGACGGCGCCTTCGGGCCGCCGACCGGGCCTTATGCCCCGCAGGGCCCGGTGGATCCGAACGCGCCCGGCAACCCCTTCGGGGGCGAGCCGCCGCGCCCGGACAAGCGGGGGCTGCTCGCCGGATGCGCCGTCGCGCTCGGGCTGTTCTGCACCTGCCAGGTGTGCTGCGCCGACGAGTTCGAGGGGCCCTGGTCGCGGAAGAAGCGGGACGGCTGGTGCGGCGACTGCTGCAGTTGCTGTGACGGCTGCGGCGACTGCTGCAGTTGCTGTGACGGCTGCGACTGCTGCGA
Source organism: Streptomyces sp. NPDC041784 (assembly GCF_055591025.1). Lineage (NCBI taxonomy): Bacteria > Bacillati > Actinomycetota > Actinomycetes > Kitasatosporales > Streptomycetaceae > Streptomyces > Streptomyces sp. NPDC041784. Next base: position 40,930 of record NZ_JBVJAB010000041.1, on the reverse strand, counting down.
CGGCTGCGGCTGCGACTGCTCGTGCTGACGTGACGTCACTTTTTCGGCGGGGTTCCCCGGCCCGGTGAGCGGTCGGCGGCCCGCGGCCGTATCTCTCGTCGAGGAGGCGGACTCCGTGGGGCCGTCGCAGCTCGAAAGGACCAGGGACCATGTCCGGGCGCTCAGACAAAACCGTGCCCCTCGCCCTGAAGATCGTGGTGAGCGGGGGGCTCGGGGTGGGCAAGACGACCTTCATCGGGTCCGTCTCCGAGATCGAGCCCCTCGACACGGAGGCCCCCATCACCCAGGTGTCGGTGGGCGTGGACTCGTTGGCGGGCGTGGAGTCCAAGACGACCACCACGGTCGCCCTCGACTTCGGGCGGATCAGCTTCGACCGTGCCGTCCGCCTCTATCTGTTCGGCACGCCCGGACAGAGCCGGTTCCGGTTCCTCTGGGACGACATGGCGGACGGCGCGCTCGGCACGGTCGTCCTCGTGGACACACGGCGGATCGAGGAGTGTTTCCCGGCGGTCGACTACTTCGAGGCACGGGGTGCGCCGTTCGTCCTCGCGGTCAACCGGTTCGACGGAGCCGATCGGTTCGAACTGGACGAGGTCCGGGCGGCGTTGGGGCTGAGCGCGGAGATCCCCGTGCTGGAGTGCGACGCGCGGGAGGCGGGGTCCGTGCGGGAGGTGCTGGGCGCGTTGGTGGACCGGGTGATCGGCGTCCGGGACGATCCCGGGCGCCGGGCCGTGGTCGTGCGCTGACCGCCGTGGGAGCACGGATACCCGCGCCCGTTCAGGGGGTGCGCACTTCCGGCGGGGAGATCTCCGACCTCGTGATGGCCGAGCCCGCCGTCCCCCACTTCTTCAGGATCCGGGCGTATGTGCCGTCCTCGATCAGCCTGTTCACCGCCGCCTGGAAGGCCGGGGCCAGCTTCGTGCCCTTCTCGAAGGCGAAGCCGACGTCCAGACGGTGGAACTCGTTGAGGAACTTGACGCCCTTCTGGTGGGCCACGGCGTAGCGCAGGCCGTTGATCGTGGACATCACGATGTCGCTGCGGCCCTGCTGGAGCGAGGACCAGATGGCGCCCTGCTCGCTGTAGGTCTGCACGGTGTACGCCTTCTTTCCGGCGTCGGCGCAGACGTGCTTGTTCTCCTCCAGCGTGGCCTCGAACGTGGTGCCGGCGCCGGTGGCGATGTTCAGCCCGCACAGCTGCCCGAGGTCGGTCACCTTGCTCAGCTTGCTGTCCTCGCGGGTGGCGAAGCCCTGGCCGTCGTTGATGTAGGTGACGAAGTCGATCGTCTTCAGGCGTTCGGTGGTGACGCCGAAGTTGCTGACGCCGAGGTCGTACTTGCCGCTGTCGAGGGCGGGCAGGATCGCTTCGAAACTCGCCTGCTCGGTCCTGACCTCGATGCCCAGCACCTTGGCGACGGCGTGGGTGAAGTCGACGTCCTGGCCGGCCAGTGTCTTTCCGTCGTCCAGATAGCTGGTGCCGGGCGGGGTGCCGCCGACGCTGAGGCCGACGGTCACACCGGTCACACCGGACGGCAGCAGCCCGGCGGCCGCCTCGTCCTTGCGGATCCCGGAGACGACGTCCGTGGTGGGGATCGCGTCCGAACGGGCCGCGGCCTCCGCGGTGTCGGTGCCGGTGCCGGCCGAGCCGGTTCCGCACGCGGTGAGCAGCAGGGTCACCGAGGTGATCAGGGCAAAGGGGGTGAAATGCCGATGGCGGGCACGCGAGGGCATGCGCATGGGGTGCGGTCTCCTGGGAGCAAGGGCGAGAGGGGCGCGAGGGGAGGGGTGCGCGTGTGAAGGCGGGAGGAGAGAAGAGAGAAGAGGAGAGAAGGGGGGAGAACGCGAAAGGCGCCCGTCCGCTCAGCGGATCGGGGCGCGCAGGGGGTCAGCTCAACAGGAAGAGGACCACACTCGACCGAAGTCGATGTGGGAGCGCGTGACCAGCCACTGCTGCGGATGCATGGGCCAAGTGGAACAGGTCCCCGGTTGCCCGTCAACCGAGTTGAGATGTACGGCTCACAGTGTGGACGGCCTTGACAGCGACGGGAAACGCCCCCGTAGTCTCGCCGTACGGCCCTGCTGAGGGGCTCGGCCGTGACCGCGCCGTGCCGCGCTTCGGCGCCCGGTGCGCCCGGTGTGTGAAGGCACCACCCCGTGTTCGACCTGACGCATCACGGAGCCTTCGCATGTCTTCCGACACCCTCGCCAAAGTCCCGGCCGCACCGGATCTGCCGCGCCACGCGGACACCCTGCCGATCGTCCCCCGGCGCCGGCTCGGGCAGTGGACGGCCGCCGTCGCCGTCCTCGTCCTCCTCGCGCTCGCCGTCAACTCGGTGCTGCGCAACGAGGCGTTCCAGTGGGACGTCGTCGCCGACCACTTCACCTCCGACGCGGTGCTGCGCGGGCTGTGGCTCACGCTGTGGCTGACGGCGGTGGTGATGGGACTCGGGTTCGCCCTGGGCACCCTGCTCGCCGCCGCCCGGCTGTCCGCCAACCCCGTGCTGCGCACCGTCGCCTGGGGGTACGTCTGGCTGTTCCGGTCGATCCCGATCCTGGTGCAGCTGCTGCTGTGGTTCAACATCGGGGCGCTGTACCCGCAGTTGTTCGGGGTGCGGACCGTGAACCTGTTCACGCCGATCGCCGTCGCGATCATCGGGCTCACCCTGCACGAGGCCGCGTACGCCGCCGAGGTGGTGCGCGGCGGCATCCTCTCCGTCGACCGCGGACAGATCGAGGCCGCCCAGGCGCTCGGGCTGAGCCGGTGGCGCCGCTGGTGGCGGATCGTGCTGCCGCAGGCCATGCGCGCCATCGTGCCGCCGGCCGGGAACATGCTGATCGGCACCCTCAAGGGCACCTCCATCGTCAGCGTCATCGCCGTCCAGGACCTGCTGTTCTCGGTGCAGCTCGTCTACCACCGCACCTATCAGGTCATCCCGCTGCTGATGGTGGCCACCGTCTGGTACACCCTCGTCACCTCGGTGCTCGGCATCGGGCAGTACTACGTGGAGCGGCACTACGCGCGCGGGACGGGGGCCGCGCGATGAGGCACTCCCTGGTGATCGTCGGGGCCGGGCCCCGGGGCACCGGTCTGATCGAGCGGATCGCCGCGAGCGCGCCCGAGCTGTACGACGGTGAGGGCCTCGACATCCATCTCGTCGACCCGTATCCGCCGGGCGCCGGACGCATCTGGCGGGCCGCACAGTCCCCGCTGCTCTGGATGAACTCGCACGCCGAGGACGTCACCATGTTCACCGACGAGACGGTGACCATGGACGGGCCGGTGCGGCCCGGGCCCACCCTGCACGAGTGGGCCGGCGTCGACGGACGGCTCTTCGCCGACCGGCAGCTCCAGGGCGCCTATCTGCGCTGGGTGCACGAGCGGGCCGTCGCCGCGCTGCCCCCGGAGATCACCGTCCGCCACCATCCGCGCCGCGCGCTGCGGGTGAGCGGGCCGCGCGAGGGGCGCCAGCAGGTGTGGCTGGAGGGCCGGCCCCGGCCGCTCCTCGCCGACCTCGTCGTCCTCGCCCTCGGCCACCTCGACGCCGGACTCGACGACGAACAGCGCGCGTTGGCGGCGTACGCCCGCGAGTACGGGCTCACCCATCTGCCGCCCGACTTCACCGCCGACAGCGACCTGTCCGCGCTGCGGCCCGGCGAACCCGTCCTCGTGCGCGGCTTCGGGCTCGCCTTCGTCGACCTGATGGTGCTGCTCACCGAGGGCCGCGGCGGACGCCACGAGGGGGACACCTACCTGCCCTCGGGACGGGAGCCGGTGCTGTACGTCGGGTCGCGGCGCGGAGTGCCGTACCACTCGAAGATCGGCTACGACTGGACGGGGGAGCGGCCGCCGCTGCCCCGGTTCCTGGGGCCCGCCGAGATCGACGGGCTGTCGGCGCGGCCGCCCTGGGGGTCCGCCCGACCGGGCGAGGCCGGGAGCGGGGGAGCGTTCGACTTCCGGCGGGACGCCTGGCCGCTGGTGGAGAAGGAGCTGGGGTTCGCGCACTACCACCGGCTGTTCACCGCCCACCCCGAGCGGACCGCGATGGCCTGGACGGACTTCGAGGAGAAGTACGCGGCCGTCTCCGGGGCGGCCGAGCGGGCGGCCCTGGTGTCCTCCGCCGTGCCCGACCCGCGCGACCGCCTCGACCTCGCCGCGCTCGACCGGCCGCTGGACGGGGTGCGCTACGCCTCCCACGAGGAGTTCCAGGACGGGCTGCGGCGCCGTGTCGAGGACGATCTGAGCCGCCGTCATGATCCGGCGCACAGCGCCGACCTGGGAGTCTTCCTCGGACTGCTGTCCGTCTACGGGCAGGTGGTGCGGCTCGGGGACATCGGGCCCTGGTGGCACGGCTTCTTCAGCCACCTCGCCTCCGGGCCGCCCGGACCCCGGCTGCGGCAGCTGCTCGCGCTGTCCCGGGCGGGGGTGCTGAGGTTCGTCGGCGCCGACATGGCCGTACGGGCCGAGGACGGCGTGTTCCGGGCGTCGAGTCCAACCGTGCCCGGCTTCTCGGTCGAGGCGCGGGCGCTCGTCGAGGCCCGGCTGCCCGAGCCGACCCTGCGGCGCACCCTCGACCCGCTGCTGCGCGAGCTGTACGCCGAGGGCGCCGGCGAGACGGCGGAAGGGCTGCTGCGGGTGGACCGGGCCGACGGGCGGATCCTGGACCGGGCCGGCCGGCCGCACCCACGGCGCTTCGCGCTCGGACCGCACACCGACGCCCGTACCCCCGGCGCGTTCACCCGGCCGCGGACCGGTGGGCCCGCCTTCCGGCAGAACGACGCCACCGCGCGGGCCGCCCTGGTGTTCCTGCGGGACCTCGGCGCCGAAGCCGTCGCGTGACCCGACTCCCCTACCAGCAGAAGGAATTCACGCGATGAGCGTCATGGTCGACATCAGGTCCGTGCACAAGAGCTTCGGCTCGCTGGAGGTCCTCAAGGGCATCGACCTGTCGGTGCGCGCCGGAGAGGTCACCGTCGTCCTCGGGCCGTCCGGCTCCGGCAAGTCGACGCTGCTGCGCACCATCAACCATCTGGAGAAGGTGGACCGGGGCGCGATCAGCGTCGACGGCGAGCTGATCGGCTACCGGCGGTCGGGGGACAAGCTGTACGAGCTGCCCGAGCGCGAGGTGCTGCGACAGCGCACCCGGATCGGGTTCGTCTTCCAGAACTTCCACCTGTTCCCGCACCTCACCGTCCTCGACAACGTCGTCGAGGCACCGGTGTCCGCGCTGCGGCGGCCCCGCGGGGAGGCGGTCGCGGCGGCGCGCCGGCTGCTGGAGCGGGTGGGGCTCGCCGACAAGGCCGACGCCTACCCCCGGCAGTTGTCCGGCGGGCAGCAACAGCGCGTCGCCATCGCGCGGGCGCTCGCGCTGGAGCCGAGGCTGCTGCTGTTCGACGAGCCGACCTCCGCCCTCGACCCCGAGCTGGTGGGCGAGGTCCTCGACGTCATCAGGGACCTGGCCGGGCAGGGCACCACGATGATCGTCGTCACGCACGAGATCGGGTTCGCCCGGGAGGTCGCCGACACGGTGGTGTTCATGGACGACGGGCGGATCGTCGAACAGGGCCCGCCCGGGGACGTCCTGGACCGGCCGCGCGAGGAGCGCACCCGGGCCTTCCTCTCCAAGGTCCTCTGAGCCGGGAAGGGGTTCTCCGAGATGACCTCCTCGTACGGCCGGGGCCTGCTGCACCTCGCCGCCGCCGTCGATCTGCCCGGGGCGCTCGACACCGGCCCGCACGTCGAGCTGGCGCGGCTCGCCGAGCGCGGTGGGCTGGACTTCGTGACGCTGGACGACACGTTCGCCCGCGCCGGGCTCGACGCGGCCGCCGTACTCGCCCGGGTGGCGCCCGCCACGCACCGCGTCGGACTGGTGCCCACCGTCACCACCACCCGCACCGGGCCCCTCCACGTGCCGGCGGCGATCGCCACGCTCGACCGGGTCAGCCGGGGCCGGGCCGGATGGCAGGTCGGCGTCCCCACCGGCGTGGGCGAGGCACGGCCCGACGCGCCGCCGGACGCGGTCGCGGTGGGGGAGGGGGTGGTGGGGCCGGATGCGGTGAGGGAGGAGGTAGGGGAGCCGGATGTAGTGGGTCCGGAGGTGGTGGGTCCGGAGGTGGTGGGGCCGGATGCGGTGAAGGGTGTCTCGGACGGGCCCCGGACCGCGCAGGGGCGCCCGGTGCGGGTCGTCGACGCCACCGAGGAACCCGCCCGCCGCACCGCCGCCCGGTACGCCGACGTGGCGCTCGTGCGCGCGGCGAGTTCCGCGCAGGCCCGTGCCGCATGCGAGCGACTGCGGGCCGAGGCGGCCGGGTCCGGACGGGACCCGGGCACCCTGCGGATCCTGGTGAGCCTGCTCGTCGACCTCGGTGACGGCGAGTACGCGGCCGAGCCGGGCCACGGCGGGGGCGGCCCCCGGCCCACCGCGCGGGGCCCGCTCTACCGCGGCGGCCCCGTCGACCTCGCCGAGCTGATCGCCTCCTGGCACCAGGAGGGCACCGCCGACGGCTTCCACCTCACCCCCGTCGAACCCCGCCGCGACCTGGAACGCCTGGTCAACGGCACGGTCGCGCTCCTCCAGCACCGCGGCCTGTTCCGCACCTTCTACCCGGGCAGCACCCTGCGCGAGCACCTCGGCCTGGCACGACCGGCCGACCTGTACGCGGGAGACCGGACGTGAGCGGGCGGGGCGGATCCACGGCGGGTGCGCCTCGATGCTTCCCTTCGCGCACCCACCCGGGTCGTGCGAACCACCATGGAAAGGCTGATCACATGACGAACGACGCAGCAGACGCCTGGCGGCGGTGGCACGAGCACCGTGCGGACACGGTCACGGCGCCCTACGGCCCGCTCGCGCTCACCGGCACCTACTGGCTGGAGGATCACCCGGGCGGGCGACTTCCGGACATCCCCGGGACCTGGGTGGCCGAAGAGGAGGGAGTGGTGCTCACCGCGGCCGAGGACGACGGGCTGACCGTGGACGGAAAACCGTTCGGCGGAGAGCTGCGGCTCGGCGCCGACCAGGGACCGGCGGGCACCGCCCGGGTCGCGCTCGGCGAGCGACGGCTGGTCGTGCTGGTGCGCGAAGGCGTCTGGGGCGTACGCGACTTCGACCCCGAGGCCGAGGCCAGGCGCCGGTTCCCCGGCATCGAGGCCGGCCCGTACGAGGCCCGCTGGTCGGTGCCGGCGCGCTTCACCCCGTACGCCGCGGACCGCACCGTCCGGGTGCCGAACGCCGACGGGCGGGAACGCGGGCTCGGGCTCGGCGGGGAAGTGGCCTTCACCCTCGACGGGCAGGAACACTCGCTCCAGGTCACCGTGCAGGGCGACGGCTCGCTGTGGGCGGTGTTCGCCGACGCCACCAGCGGTGTGAGCAGCTACCGGTTCCGGTTCCTGCACCCCGGCGCGCCCGACGTGGACGGGCGTACGACCGTCGACTTCAACCGGGCCGTGCTGCCGCCGTGCGCCTTCGCCGACGCCTTCATCTGCCCCTTCCCGCCGCCGGGCAACACCCTGCCCGTCGCGATCGGGGCAGGGGAGCGCAACCTGCGCTGAAACGGGCGGGCGGTGCCCAACTCACCCGGCCCGTCCACAGGTCGGCGGCCGAAAGGCGCCCTTGCGCCTACCGGCCGTTCGGCCGAATACTCCCCCACAGCGCTTGTCAGGGTCACGGCATGTCCGGAATCCGGGCGAACGGCGGTCCTGGCTGCGCCTCACGGGCCCCGACCCCACGCGGGCCCCCGACTTCCCCTGGGAGGGAACGACACGTGAGGATCAAGCGCACCACCCCCACCAGCGGCATCACGAGACGGAGCCGGCTGATCGCCGTCACCACCGGACTTGTGGCCGCGGCCGCCGTAGCCATCCCCCACGCGAACGCGGCGGACACCCCCACCTTCAGCACGGCCCAGCTCAAGAGCGCCGGCAGCGCGGTGCTCGAGGCTGACATCCCGGGCACCGCCTGGGCGATCGACAGCAAGACCAACCGGCTTCTGGTGACCGTCGACAGCACGGTCTCCGACGCCGAGATCGCACAGATCAAGGAGCAGGCCGGCGGCAACGCCGACGCGCTCACGATCAAGCACACGCCGGGCAAGTTCAACAAGCTGATCGGCGGCGGCGACGCCATCTACGGTGGCGGCTACCGCTGTTCGCTCGGCTTCAACGTGGTCAGCGGGAGCACCTACTACTTCCTGACCGCCGGGCACTGCGGCGAGGTCGCCTCGACCTGGTACTCCAACTCCGGTCAGACCACCGTGCTGGGCACGAACAGCGGCTACAGCTTCCCGACCAACGACTACGCGCTGGTCCGCTACACCAACACCTCGGTCGCCAAGGCGGGCACCGCGGGCAACACCGACATCACCCGCGCCGGCAACGCCACCGTCGGCCAGTCGGTCATCCGGGACGGCTCCACGACCGGTATCCACACCGGCCGGGTGACCGCCCTGAACGCCACGGTCAACTACGGCGGCGGCGACGTGGTCTACCAGATGATCCAGACCAACGTCTGTGCCGAGGGCGGCGACTCCGGTGGTGCCCTCTACACCTCCGGCGGCGTCGCGCTCGGTCTGACCTCTGGTGGCAGCGGCAACTGCACCTCGGGCGGCACGACCTTCTTCCAGCCCGTGACCGAGGTCCTGAGCCGCTACGGCGTCAGCGTCTTCTGATCCACCGGCATCCATCAGCACCCTGCGGCCGGCGCAGGCGGTGAGCCCTCGTACACCAACCGGTGTACGGGGGCTCGCCCTTGTCCGGAGGACGGGGCTACCGTCGGGGGACGGGCAGTCCTTCGGACCCCTGGGGGCCGGCATGGTCGAGGAACTGGTGGCGGTGGGAGCGGCGCTCGTCGCCGCCGGGGTGGTGTACGTGACGGCGGCGGCGCGGGTCGTCAAACAGTACGAGCGGGGCGTGGTCTTCCGGCTCGGCCGGCTCCGGCCCGAGGTGCGCGGTCCGGGGCTCACCCTGATCGTTCCGGGCATCGACCGGCTCCGGAAGGTCAACATGCAGATCGTCACGATGCCGGTGCCGGGACAGGAGGGCATCACCCGGGACAACGTCACGGTCCGGGTGGACGCCGTCGTCTACTTCAAGGTGACCTCGCCGGCCGAGGCGGTCGTCCGGGTGGAGGACTACCGGTTCGCGGTCTCGCAGATGGCGCAGACCTCGCTGCGCTCCATCATCGGCAAGAGCGAGCTGGACGATCTGCTCGCCGACCGCGAAAAGCTCAACCAGGGGCTGGAGTTGATGATCGACAGCCCGGCCGTGGAGTGGGGCGTCACCATCGACCGGGTCGAGATCAAGGACGTCTCCCTGCCCGAGACGATGAAGCGGTCCATGGCCCGTCAGGCCGAGGCCGACCGTGAGCGCCGGGCCCGGGTCATCAACGCCGACGCCGAGCTCCAGGCGTCGAAGAAGCTCGCCGAGGCGGCGAAGGAGATGTCCGAGCAGCCCGCCGCGCTCCAACTGCGGCTGCTCCAGACGGTAGTGGCGGTCGCCGCCGAGAAGAACTCCACCCTGGTGCTGCCGTTCCCGGTGGAGTTGCTGAGGTTCCTGGAGCGGGCACAGCAGCAACTGCCCACGGCGCCCGCGCCGGAGACGAGATCGAGCCAGGACTAGACCTCCCGCCCTGTGCATGGTTACTCACGCGTAGCGTTTGCACTGCGAACATCCCGTGAATGTCCTGTGGTTCCTTCCGTCACTTCCACGTCGTGGCCGGGGTGGTGAAGGCGCGGAGGGCGCGCGGTGGTCACCCTGTGCGCGTCCTGAAGTCGACCTTGTGTGCTCCCTGTGCGATTCGGAAGAGTGGCTGCCCGTCAACCAGCCTTCCGGCCCGATCGGTCCCCATAACCGACCGGGCCGACCCCCCACAGGAGGACGCGAGTTGAAGCATCGACGCATATCCCGGCGACGGGCCGCCATGACGGGCGCGGGCATCGCCGCGCTCGTCGCGGCGGGAGTGACCTTCCAGACTGCGAACGCCAGTGAACCCGCGAAGACTTCCGAGCCCACCACCCTCTCGGCCCTCGCGGCCGGAAAGCTCGCCTCGACGCTCGGCGAGGACCTCGGCGCCGACGCGGCGGGCACGTACTACGACGCGAAGAGCCGCAGCCTCGTCGTGAACGTGCTCGACAAGACCGCCGCCCGGGCCGTCGAGGCGGCCGGTGCCCAGGCCAGACTCGTCGAGAACTCCCTCGCCGAGCTGAGGAGCGCCCGGACGACCCTCTCGGACGACGCGGCCGTCCCCGGCACCGCCTGGGTGAGCGACCCGCGCACCAACAAGGTCGTCGTCACCGCCGACCGCACCGTCTCCGACGCCGAGTGGGCCAAGCTCACCAAGGTCGTCGACGGCCTCGGCCAGGTGGCCGAACTCCGGCGCACCAAGGGGGAGTTCAAGCCCTTCGTCGCCGGCGGCGACGCCATCACCGGCGGCACCGGCCGCTGCTCGCTCGGCTTCAACGTGGTCAAGGGCGGCGCGCCGTACTTCCTGACCGCGGGTCACTGCACCGACGCCATCTCCACCTGGTCGGACTCCTCCGGCACCGAGATCGGCACCAACGAGACGTCCAGCTTCCCCGGCGACGACTACGGCCTGGTCAAGTACACCGCCGACGTCGCCCATCCGAGCGAGGTGAACCTCTACAACGGCTCCACGCAGGCCATCACCGGCGCCGCCGAGGCCACCGTGGGCATGAAGGTCACCCGCAGCGGCTCGACCACCCAGGTCCACTCCGGCACGGTCACCGGCCTGGACGCCACGGTGAACTACGGCAACGGCGACGTCGTCGACGGCCTGATCCAGACCGATGTCTGCGCCGAGCCCGGCGACAGCGGCGGCTCGCTCTTCTCGGGCAGCAGCGCGGTCGGCCTGACCTCTGGCGGCAGCGGCGACTGCACCTCGGGCGGGGAGACGTTCTTCCAGCCGGTGACGGAGGCGCTGTCGGCGACGGGGACACAGATCGGCTGAACCGAGCACACCTTTGAACGAACGAGGTCCCGCCCCGCATGCGAGGGGCGGGACCTCGTCCGTTCATGGGCGGGCGCCGAGTCGGCCTGTCGCGGAAAGTGATGTTCGATCTGCGAGCCGTTACTTCGTAGCGGCGATTTCTTGCAACTGCTCCGTCCAGCTGGGGAGCTGACGGGGCGGCGCGTACGATGAACATATCAGGCGTATGGCATAAAAGGGGTGGAGTGATGGAGGTGCGGCATGACGGGCTTCGCCCATCTGCACGTCGCGTCCGGTTACTCCGTCCGCTACGGCGCCTCCCGCCCCGAACAGCTCGTCCGGTCCCGAAGGGCGGGGTCCGACCGCTCTTCGGTGTCGATCTGGCGGTGGAAGCCCTCGCGCCTCCGCCGCCCGGCCCGCGCCTCCGCGCCCCGGCGCGCGGCGGCGCGCACGTCCAGGGGGCGCCGGTCTCCACGGTGTTCAGTCCCATGGCTCGCAGCATCTCCAGCCGATGCCGCACATGCCCCGGATGGACGCGGAAATAGTGCAGCGCTCCCGACAGGGAGCCTTTCCCAACTTGGCGGCCGAGCAGGCCAGTTGGCCTGACAGGCAGGTGAAGCCCCTGGTGGATGGGTTTTCGACCAAGAAATCCGTCTCCGCCAAAGGTTTCGTGTGCTTGTCCACCCGTCCGCCGTCGACGTGTCCGACTCTGCCCTTCGCTTCCTGTCCGCCAAGCTGCGTCGGCACCGCCGGGAACTCAGCACCCGATGGCGGTGCCTGAGCGCCGGCCGCTAGGTCCTGCTCGCTCTCGCCCATCTCGATGTGCGGCGCAGGCGCATTCGCGCCATGGGAGCGCACCCGTCGCGTCGGCCTGCGAGAATCCTGCAACTGACGCCCAGGGAAAGCGATTTCCCCAGGTCAGGGGTTTTCGTACGGGTCACAAAAAGGGGATGCGCACCTCTTGACGTTCGATGGGTCGAACCGCTCTGATGGGCCCACTGTTCGATCTCGTTTGCTTCTGATCGATCTTGTGTCATGCGGTCTGGATTCCGATGACCGCCGCCCTGCCCCAGGAGTCGTTCATGCAGCTTTCTTCCTCTGCTCTCTCCTCTCCCGGCCCCGCTCGCCGCACGCTGCTGCGGGGGGTGGGCGGGGCGGTTGCGCTAGGCGCCGGCCTCCCTCTGCTGAGCGCCTGCGGCGGCAGCGGCACGGCCAGTGACCCGAAGACCGTCACGGTCGGCTCCAACGCGTCGGACGCTGTGCCGAAGAAGGCGTTCGCAGACATCTACGCGGCCTACCAGAACAAGTCCGGCATCACGGTCGACGTGAACACCAAGGACCACAACACCTTCCAGGAGCAGGTCAACTCCTATCTGCAGGGCACGCCGGACGACGTGTTCCACTGGTTCGCCGGCTATCGGATGCAGTTCTTCGCGGCCAAGGGCCTGGCCACCCCGATCGACGACGTGTGGAAGACCATCGGGGGCAACTTCCCCGTCGCGATGAAGGCGCTCAGCCAGAGCGAGGACGGCAAGTACTACTTCGTGCCGCTGTACACCTACCCCTGGGCGATCTTCTACCGAAAGAGCGTCTTCAAGCAGTACGGTTACGAAGTCCCCACCACCTGGGACGACTTCGTAGCCCTGTGCGGGCAGATGAAGAAGGAGGGGCTCGTCCCGATCGCCTTCGGCGACAAGGACGCCTGGCCCGCGATGGGCACCTTCGACCAGATCAACTTCCGCGCCAACGGCTACGACTTCCACGTCGAGCTGATGGCCGGCAGGGCATCCTGGACCGACGCCAAGGTGCGCAAGGCCTTCGACCTGTGGGCGGAGATCCTCCCCTACCACCAGGAGGGCGCCGTCGGCCGTACCTGGCAGGACGCCGCCCAGACGCTGGCGTCGAAGAAGGCGGGCATGTACCTGCTGGGAACCTTCGTGGCCCAGCAGTTCACCGACAAGGCCGCCCTGGACGACCTCGACTTCTTCGCCTTCCCGGAGATCAACTCGGCGTACGGCCAGGAGACCGTCGAGGCGCCGACCGACGGTTTCATGCTCTCCAAGGCCCCGAAGAACAAGGCCGGTGCCGTCAAGCTGCTGGAGTACCTGGGCACGCCGGAGGCCGAGGCGCTCTACCTCAAGTCCGACCCCAGTGTCGTCGCCGCTTCCAGGACGGCGGACACCTCCTCATACACCCCGCTGCAGAAGAAGGCGTACGACATGATCTCCGGTGCCAAGTCCCTGACCCAGTTCATGGACCGCGACTCCCGCCCGGACTTCACCTCGACGGTGATGCAGCCCGCGCTGCAGAAGTTCATCCGTGATCCCAAGGGCGTCGACAGCCTGCTGTCCTCGATCGAACGCCAGAAGAAGACGATCTTCACCGCCTCATGACTGTCACGCGGAACACCGGGACCGGGACCGGAATCACCAGCACTCCGGGGGCGACCAATCCCACGCCCCCGCCCCCGGGGCACTCGGAGACGACATCGGCAAAGCGAAGGGGCGAGCAGGTGCCCCAGGGGCACCGCCGTCTGCTGACCCGCCGTGACCGGCTCACTCTCGGTCTGATGGTGGGTCTGCCGACGATCCTGCACATCGCCCTGGTGTGGGTCACCGCGCTCGCCTCGATCGCGCTGGCCTTCACCACCTGGGACGGCATCGGCTTCGACTCGATCAAGTGGGTCGGGCTGGACAACTTCAGGGAACTGTTCACCAACAACCCGCAGTTCTGGCCCGCCGTCGAGCACAACGTCATCTGGTTCGTCGTGCTCATCCTGATCCCGACCCCGCTCGGGCTCTTCCTGGCGATCCAGCTGGACAAGAAGATCCGGTTCAGCAGGGTCTACCAGACGGCCTTCTTCCTGCCCGTAGTGATGTCGTTCGCCGCTATCGGCTTCGTCTGGCAGCTCGTCTACAACCCCGACACCGGCCTGATCAACAGCCTCATCGGCGCCAACAAGCCCGGCCACTACATCGACTGGATCGGCGACCCCGACCTGAACCTCTGGGCCGTGCTGGTTGCCGCCTCCTGGCGGCACACCGGCTATCTCATGATCCTTTACCTGGCAGGCCTGAAGGGAGTCGACCCCGCGCTGCGGGAAGCCTCCGCGCTCGACGGCGCGAACGAATGGCAGACGTTCAAAAACGTCGTCTTCCCCACCTTGCGGCCCACCAACACCATCGTCCTGGTCGTCACCATCATCGAGGCTCTGCGCGCCTTCGACCTGGTCTTCGTCTTCAACAAGGGCGCCGAGGGCACCGAGTTGCTCTCGATCCTCGTGACCAACAACATCATCGGCGAGTCAAGCCGCATCGGCTACGGCTCCGCCATCGCGGTCGTCCTGCTGTTGATCTCCCTCGTCGTGATCATCCCGTACCTGGTGGCCACCTTCCGGAAGGAGCGGCGCGCATGAGCACCGGCACCCTCGCGCTCGGCAAGAAGCGCGCCCCCGTCCGCCCCGCCCGGATCCTGCTGCACGTCTTCCTCGCCGGCGCGGCGCTGGCCTGGCTCGCGCCGCTGGCCTGGGCGATCTACGCGGCGCTGCGGCCGTACTCGGAGACGAGCGAGAAGGGATACGTGTCCTGGCCGGACACGCTGGGCTTCGACAACTTCACGAACGCGTTCACGCAGTCGGACATGAGCCACTACTTCGTCAACACCATGATCATCGCCGTGCCGGCGGTGCTGGTGACGTTGTTCCTGTCCTCGATGGTCGCCTTCTACGTGAGCCGCTTCGACTTCCGCATCAACCTGGCGCTGCTGCTGGTCTTCACGGCGGGCAACCTGCTCCCGCAGCAGGTCATCATCACCCCGCTGTACCGGCTGTACCTGCTGGTCGACCTGCCCGGCATCACGATGAGCGGCAAGCTCTACGACTCCGCGCTCGGCCTGGTGTTGATTCATGTCGCGTTCCAGTCGGGCTTCTGCGCCTTCGTGCTCAGCAACTACATGCGCTCGCTGCCGCACGAGCTGACCGAGGCCGCGCTCGTGGACGGCGCCTCGGTGTGGCGGCAGTACTGGCAGATCGTGCTGCCGCTGTGCCGCCCGGCGATGGCGGCCCTGGCGACGCTGCTGTCCATCTGGATCTACAACGACTTCTTCTGGGCCCTCGTCCTGATCTCGACCGGCGAGAACATGCCGATCACCTCGGCCTTGAACAACCTCTCCGGGCAGTACTTCACCGACCCCAACCTGATCGCCGCCGGTGCCCTGCTCACCGCGATCCCGGTCCTGATCGTCTACTTCGTGCTGCAACGCCAGTTCGTCAGCGGGCTCACCCTCGGCGCCAACAAGGGCTGATCGCCGGCCCGCGCCGCCCCCGTCCCACCCCCATCCTCCTGGAGCCGGTATTGAGCACAGAGCGGCATCCGTCTCTCCCCAGCACGAACGCACACGCCCCATCACACCCGTCCCGATCAAGAGCAGGAGACTCCGGACCGTTGAATGCCGACCTCTGCTGCAGGTGCAACCGCTGGACGGACGCCCCCATTTCCGTGGGCTTCATCCAGCGGTCGAGCGCCCCCGACCGGGCGCTCTCCGCCTGCCCAGACTGCGTTCCCCGTTTCACCTGAGCCCCTCTCGCAGCCGACGAACCCCAACCGTCCCGCGCCAGCAGCCGCCGGCGGGGCGGGGGGCGATGACGGCCTTGCCGACTGCGATGACGACGGCCTCGCCAGACTCCTGCCGGGCTGCCGTCGAACACCTCGGGGAAGTCCGCTGACCGGGACTCGGCCGAAGGCCGACAGCGGACGCACCTCACTTCCAATCCCTCGATCTTGGCCCCACCCGCACATCATGTGAGCCCCTGACCAGGGTGGGGTCAACCCTCATTCCCGATCAAGCCCAGCACAGATCGACGAGTGGGACCAAGAGCCGCCCGAGGGCGGATTCGACTCGCCTTGCTGAACCCGCCCTCCTGTTCACGAAGGAGCAATGATGCTCAGACGTGTTCTCACGCCATTGCTGGCCGCCTGCGCCGGCTTGCTCGCACTACTGGTGGTCGCGCCGCCCGCCCAGGCAGCCCCGGTCACCCTGGACAACCCCAACGATTTCATCGGGACCAATGGCGACCCCGTCGACGCACACGGCGGCGGGATGATCAAGCACACCGATGGCTACTACTACTGGTTCGGGGAGAACCGCCACCCGAACCACACCTTCAAGGCCGTCTCCGTCTACAAGTCGGCCGACCTGAAGAAGTGGGAGTGGGTAGGCGATGCCCTCAACCAGGCGAGCGATCCCGAGCTGAAGTCCGCCAAGATCGAGCGTCCCAAGGTGATCTACAACAGCACCACCAAGAAATTCGTCATGTGGATGCACAAGGAGAACGCCACGGACTACGTCGAGTCGAGGGCCGCCGTCGCCGTCTCCGACAAGATCGAGGGTCCCTATGACTATCTGAGCAGCTTCCAGCCGCCGAGTGGCAACGACACCACCCAGACCACTGAGTCCCGGGACATGACGCTGTACGTGGACAAGAACGCGGACGGAAGTGAGACCGCCTACCACGTGACGGCCACTAAGGACAACGCCGACCTGCGCATCTACAAGCTCAACGCCGACTTCACCGGGTACGCCGACAATCCGTTGGTCGCCAACCCCTGGCCGGGCCAGAACCGGGAGGCCCCGGCGCTGTTCAAACGTGACGGTGTCTACTTCATGCTGACCTCCGGCCTCAGCGGCTGGAATCCCAACCAGCAGATGTACGCCACCGCCGCCGGCATCGGCGGCCCCTGGTCGGAGATGAAGGAGGTCGGTGACGGCATCGGCTACAACTCCCAGACGACGTTCGTCCTGCCCATCGAGGGCACGTCGGGCAACACCTCGTTCCTGTACATGGGCGACCGGTGGGCCGGCGCCAATATGAACGGGAAGGGCCCGGTCAACGACTCCACGTACGTCTGGCTGCCGTTGACCTTCCCGACCAAGACCACCATGAACCTGCCCTGGTACCCCAAGGTCGAGATCGACGCGGCGGCGGGGACGGTCAAGGGCGTGGGCGGCGGCCCTTACTACAACCTCGTGGCCCGGCACAGCGACAAGTGCGTCGACGTCCAGGACAACTCCGCCGCCGGCAACGGCCACGTCGTCCAATTCGCCTGCAACGGCGGCCTCAACCAGCAGTGGCACCTGGAGGACGCGGGCGGCGGCTACTACCGCATCCTCGCCCAACACAGCGGCAAGTGCCTGGATGTCGAGGATGGGTCCACCGCAAAGGCCTTCGTCAACCAGTACAACTGCGGCAGCGGCCAGAACCAGCAATGGAAGTTCGAGGACCAGGGCAACGGCTACTACCGCCTGGTAGCCCGGCACAGCGGACTCTGCTTGGACGTCACAGAGGGCTCCGCCGAGGATGTCCGCCTCATCCAGTACAAGTGCGGGACCGGCACCCATCAGCAGTTCAAGCGGCTCACCGCTTGACCCTGGACCGACGCGGTTGTGCACACCGCCCGATTCGGGTGCCGGGCCGACCCCGGACCGGCACCCGCGTCGGCCGCCCCCCACCTGCATCGCGCCTTGCGCCTGTCCATGTACGGCTTCGGTTCGTCCATGGTCGAGCCCGCGGGCCGTGTGAACCTTCCCCTTGATCGTGGACACCTTGGAGACTGGGACGTGAGGTTCCAGAGGACCTACCAGTGCAACAACAGTTTCGCGCAGACCTGGACCTACAACCCGGCCGACGACACGATCAGGATCGGCGGCACCTTCTGTCTGGATGTCCCCAGGAAGGCCACGACGAACGGCACCAAGGTCGAGATCTACACCTGCAACGGTGGATACGACCAGAAGTGGACGCAGCTGGCCGACGGCAGCCTCCGCGCCACACAGTCCGGCCGATGCCTGGACGTCCCGGAGTTCGCCACCAGCCCTGTCGAGGTTGAGATCTACACCTGCAACGGCGCTAACAACCAGAAGTGGAAGCTCCCCGTCTAGGAAGCTGGCGGAGATCCCCTGTCATCCAGGAGATCTCCGCCCCACCTCGACACCTCCAACAGCGGCATCCGCCCCTGCCGCTGCCCGGAACCTGGCCGAGGAACGCGCCCGTCTGATCGACACCTTCGGTCTGCGGCTGACGGTCGTCCGCGGCCACGCACCGAAGGCGGCATGGTGGTGAGCGCCCCCGACTCCGTCACTGACCCGCCCCGCACAGCCGACCCCGCTGACCGGATGGAGGAGCGGCACACGACCGTTGGGGACCTGATCGGCGCACCCCACCCGGTCACGGCACGCCCGCCAGGTCGTGCTCGACCAGCTCGCCGAGCACATCAACGATCCGGCCGTTGCGCAGTCCACCCCACCCGCCTCTACTCGATCCCCGCCGACGGCAAGTCCGTTTGGTTCGCCAGCCCCCGCCCTGCCCACTGAACCCCGCTCTTTCGAGCTCCGTGGTCCCAGTGCAAGTGGTGGACTGCCGGACCTTCGGATGCCCCGCGCCGCGCCCCTCACCACGCAAAGACCCAAGAAAGAGGTTCTCATGCGAAGAGCAAGACGTCTCGCGGTCCCGGTCGGCCTGGGCCTCGCGGCATGCGCCCTGACCGGGACCGGCGCTACGGCCCACGCGGCCTCGGCAGCCCCCGTCTCCGGCACCGTCCACACCCTGACGAACGTCGCGAGCAAAAAGCTGATGGACGTCAAACTCGCCTCGACCGCCCCCGGCGCACCCGTCATCCAATACACGTCGAACAACGGGGCCAACCAGCAATGGTTGCTGACCCGGACCAGCTCCGGCGCCTACACCATCAGGAGCGCCAACAGCGGCCTGTGTCTGGACACCCCTGCCCCGCAGAGCGAACCTCCGCAGCTCGTCCAGAACACCTGCGACGGCGCCAGCGACCAGCAATGGAAGCTCCAGCCCGCCGGCGACGCCTACAACCTCGTCAACGCCGCCAACGGCCTGGTCGTCGACAACAAGCAGTTGTCGGACAAAGACGAAAACGAGATCATCCAGTGGACGCCCAATGGCGGCGACAACCAGCGCTGGACCCTCACCCCGGTCTCCGCCCCGCTCACACGGGTCGGCACCTACACCGCCGGCCTGATGAAAAACGGTGAATCGTTCACCGACAAGAGCATCCGCATGGTCGCGCACACCACCGTCGCAGGGTCCGAGCTCCGCGTCCGACTCAGCAACCGCTATGGCACCGGACCGCTGACCATCGACGCCGTCGACCTCGCCAAGGAAGGCAGCACCCCCGGCACCGCCGTCCCCGGCACCCATCGCACCGTCCTCTTCGACAAGAGGGCCTCCGTCACCATCCTCGCCGGGCAGGACGTCGCCAGCGACCCGATCCCGATGGCCGTGGCCGCGGACACGAACCAGCTCGTGAGCCTCCACGTGTCGGGCACGTCCCCCGCCGCCACTTGGCACCATGAGGCACAGCAGCAGGCCTGGGTCGCCTCCGGCAACCACGTCGCCGACGACGGCCTCGGCAACTACCCGACGAACAAGTCGTCCTGGTACTTCCTCGAAGGCCTGGACGTCATCTCCTCGACCGCTACCGGAACCGTGGTGTGCGTCGGGGACTCCATCACCGACGGCGTCGGTTCCACTTGGGGTGCCAACCGCCGCTGGCCCGACTACCTCGCCCGGCGCATGAACTCCGCTTCCGGCGTCCCCACCCTCGGCGTCGTGAACGCCGGCATCGGCTCCAACCGGATACTGACAGACGCCTGGTCGACCAACCCAAGCCTCAAGAGCCGATTCGGCCGGGACGTGCTCGGCCAGCCCAACGTCAAAAGCGTGATCCTGCTGGAGGGCATCAACGACATCGGCAGCAACACCGGCCCGAACGGATCCAGCCCTGTGACCGCCGCGGATCTCCAGAACGGCATGAAGACCGTGATCGACCAAGCCCACGCCGTCGGAGTGAAGATCATCGGCGGCACCATCCTGCCCTACGCGGGGGCCCAGTACTACACGCCCGAGGGCGAGCAGGTCCGCCAAGCCGTCAACCAATGGATCCGCACCAGTGGCGCCTTCGACGGCGTCATCGACTTCGACAAGGCCATGCAGGATCCCCGCAACCCTCAGGCCCTCAATCCCGCCTACGCCAGCCCCGACAAACTGCACCCCAACGACGCCGGCTATCAGGCGATGGCCAACGCCGTGAACCTCGCCCTGCTCACGCCGTAGGTCAGCGTTCCTTCCCCCCTTCCTGCCCTGGAGAACCGCATGTCCCGCATCGCCGCACGAAGTTGGACCAGGCGCGTCACCGTCCAGGTGCTCGCCGCCGTACTCGCCGCCGCCGGCCTGGCCACCCTCGACCGGCCGGAGCCTTCGGCGCCCCTGTCCGCCGAGCCGGCCGCCGTGAGCACCTCTCAGACAGGTGTCACCCCGCCGCCGATGGGCTGGGCGTCGTGGAACAGCTTCTTCAGCAGCATCGACCACAACGTGATCAAGCAGCAGGCCGACGCCCTGGCCTCCTCGGGTATGGCCGCCGCCGGCTACAAATACGTCAACCTCGACGACGGCTGGTGGCAGGGCCAACGCGACGCGAACGGCAACATCGTCGTCGACGAGAACCTCTGGCCCGGCGGCATGAAGGCCATCGCCGACTACATCCACGGCAAGGGCCTCAAGGCCGGCATCTACACCGACGCGGGCAAGAACGGCTGCGGCTACTACTACCCCACCACCCGGCCCAAGGCGCCCAACACCGGTATGGAGGGCCACTACCAACAGGACCTGGAGACCTTCCAGCGATGGGGCTTCGACTACGTCAAGATCGACTTCTGCGGCGGCAAAGAGGAGCGCCTGGACCAGGAGACCACCTACAAGCAGATCGCCGCCGCCAACGAGGCCGCCTCGGCCGTGACCGGTCGAGGGCTGGTGCTGTCGTTCTGCGAGTGGGGCTCCGGACTGCCGTGGAACTGGGCGCCGGGATACGGCGACCTGTGGCGCACCAGCGTCGACATCCTGCAGAAGGACGAGACCCCGCAGCTGACCAAGATGTACTACAACTTCGACGAGGCTCTGCAGCCCGCGGCCCAGCACACCGGCTACTACAACGACCCCGACATGCTGATGGTCGGCCTGAACGGAATGACCGCCGCCCGCAACCGGCTGCACATGAGCCTGTGGTCGATCGCCGGCGCCCCCCTGCTGGCCGGCAACAACGTCGCCACCATGAGCGCGGAGACCCGCGACATCCTCACCAACCCCGAGGCCCTCGCCATCAACCAGGACCCGCGCGGCCTGCAGGGCGTCAAGGTCGCCGAGGACACCCGGGGCCTGCGGGTGTACGGCAAGGTGCTCTCCGGCACCGGCAAGCGCGCGGTCATGCTGCTCAACCGCACCGGCTCCGCCGCGAACATCACCGTCCGCTGGGCCGCCCTCGGCCTGACCCCGGACTCCGCCACCGTGCGCAACGCCTGGACCCGCACCGACGCCGGATCGTTCGCGACCAGCTACACCACCTCTGTCCCCGCGAACGACGCGGTACTGCTGACCGTTTCCGGCACCGAGGCCTCCGGCAGCACCTACGAGGACACCACTACTGCCACCACCCCGACGTTCAGCAATGTCACCGCCTCCACGGCGGGCACCAAGCTCGTCGACGTCACCTACGCCAACGGCGGCAGCACCGCCCGCAAGGCCGCCATCCAGGTCAACAACCAGTACAAGTACGTCGTGGCCTTCCCGCCCACCGGCTCGGCCACCACCTATCGGACCGTCTCCCTGCTCGCGCACCTGGCCAAGGGGGCGAACACAGTCAGATTCGCGGCGGTCTCCGGCAGCACTACCCCCGACATCGACGCCCTCCGCGTCCAGGGCATCCCCGGCACCGACGGCGCGGCCCTCGTCGGCGCCGCATCCGACCGCTGTGTGGACATCGACAAGTACGCCCACATCAACGGCACCAAGCCACAGTTGTGGGACTGCTCCGGCGGACGCAACCAGACCTTCCAGCAGACCTCGCGCGGCGAACTCGTCGTCCACGGCGACAAGTGCCTCGACGCCGTGGACGATAGCGAGGACGACAAGGTGGTCATCTGGGACTGCCACGGCGGCACCAACCAGAAGTGGACCGTCCACGCGGACGGCACCATCACCGACCTCAACGGCAAGTGCCTGGACGCCTCTGGCGCGGCAACCGCCAACGGCACCCAGCTGATCCGATGGCAGTGCAAGGGCCAGGCCAACCAGAAGTGGACCCTCTCTTGACCTCGCCCACCTCAAGGAGCGGCGGGACCACGAGACCAGTCGAAGTGACAGATGCAGACGTAACCACCGGGACGGAGGCTGAAGACCCGAACAGAAAGGCAGGGCACTCCATGCCGGACGAGGTCTCCCCTCATCCCAGTCGCCGCGTCGTGGTCGGCGGTGGGCTGGCCGTCGGAGCCGCCGTGGCGGCGGGTTCGTACCTGTCCGCGACATCGGCGGAGGGCACGCCCGCTGCCGAAGCGAGGCGACAGGTCTTCCTCACCGTCAACGGCGAGCGCCTGAGGCTCGCCGTCGACCCGCGCAGCAGCCTCCTCGACACCCTGCGCGACGAGGTCGGCGTCACCGGCCCCAAGAAGGGTTGCAACCAGGGGGCGTGCGGGGCGTGCACCGTGCTGCTCGACGGACAGCGTGTCCTGTCGTGCCTGACCTTCGCGGTCCTGCACGACGGACAGGAGGTCACCACCGTCGAAGGCATCGCCGACGGCGACCGCCTGCACCCCGTGCAGCAGGCCTTCATGGACCACGACGCGTTCCAGTGCGGCTTCTGCACCTCCGGGCAGATCATGTCGGCTGTCGCGCTGCTCGAGAAGGAGCAACCGGGGATCGCCGAGGACCGCATCCCGGAAGCCATGAGCGGCAACCTGTGCCGGTGCGCGGCCTACTGCAACATCAGGGACGCGATCACGTCGGCCTCGGCCACGATGGCGAAGGGGCGGTAGGCGTGGAGCCGTTCGAGTACGTTCGCGCACGAAGCGTCGGCGAGGCGGTCGGCCTCCTCGCCCGTCACCCCGAGGCAGAGGTGATCGCCGGCGCCACCGATCTGATCACCCTGATGCGCGACGGCGTCCGACAACCGAGCCATCTCATCGACCTCAACGGGCTCGCCCTCGATGAGATCTCCGCCCTGCCGGACGGTGGGCTGCGCATCGGTGCACTGTGCCGCAATGCCATTGACGACCCGCGGATTGTGCGGGGTTTCCCCGTCCTTGTCGAGGCGTTGCGCTCGGGTGCGTCCCCGCAGATCCGCAACCGCGCCACTTTCGGCGGCAATCTCCTGCAGCGGGTGCGCTGCCCCTACTACCGGCAGCCGGAGTTCGCCTGCAGCCGCCGCGAGCCGGACTCCGGCTGCGCGGCACTGGACGGTGACAGCAGCCGACACGCCATCCTGGGCACCAGTGGCTCCTGCATCGCCGTCCATCCGTCCGACTGCGCCGTCGCGCTCCAGGCACTCGATGCCGAGATCGTCGTCCGGGGGCCCCGTGGGCAGCGGCGTGTCCCGATCGACGACTTCCACCGGTTGCCGGGCCGCACACCCGAGCGCGAAGTCATGCTGCGCGACGACGAGATCATCATCGCGGTCGAGCTGCCGGGCCGTGCCTCCTCGGCGCATTCCCACTATGTCAAGTTCCGCGAACGCGCCTCGTACGCCTTCGCGTTGGCGTCCGCCGCCGTCGCCGTGGAGGTGCGCGGCGGCACGGTCCGCTCGGCCAGGATCGCGCTGGGTGGCGTCGCGCCCAAGCCGTGGCGTGCGAGGGCGGCGGAGCACGCCCTGCTCGGCCGGCCATTCGGCAAGGACGCCATCGACGCGGCCGCCCGCGCGGCGACCGGTGGCGCGGCCCCGCGTCCCGACAACAAGTACAAGGTGAGCCTGGCCCAAGCGGTCGTGCGGCGGGCCCTCACCGAACTCGGAGGTGCGCGATGACGTTCAGGGCCGAGGTTCCCGAATCCGGGATCGGCGCTCCGGTCAACCGCGTCGAGGCGCGCGACAAGGTCACGGGCTCGGCCCGCTACACGGCGGATGTGCGCCTGCGGGGCATGGTGCACGCCACCGTCGTCACGAGCACGATCTCCGCGGGCCGGGTGCGCCGCATCGACACCGGACGGGCCCTGTCCGCGCCCGGCGTGCTCACCGTCATCACCCACCGCGACCGGATGCCCTGGCGGGGCACCCCCGCCGACACCGGCTATCTCGAGAATCGCTTCCCGCTCGCCGACGACAAGATCACCTACTACGGGCAGCACCTCGCGATCGTCGTCGCCAGGAGCCTGGAGCAGGCCCAGCACGCGGCGTCACTCGTGGACATCGAGTACGAAGAGCACAAGCCCGTGCCCACGATCGACGAGGCGTTGCCCGACGCCTACACCGCGAGCGGGCGCCTCATCCGCCCGCCGTGGCCGCAGCACGTGGTGCTCCCGCCGGGCGCCGACCCGCAGGCGGCACTGGCCGGTGCGGAGGTGCGTACCGACTCCACCTATCGCGTACCACACTTCAGCCACGTGCCGCTGGAGCCGGGCGCCGTGGTCGCCGAGTGGTCGGGCGGCACGCTCACGCTGCACGACTGCAGCCAGGACGTGCACGGCCACCGGGAGGTCGTCGCCGCCGCGTTGGGGCTGCCGCAGGAACGCGTCCGGGTGCTGTCCCCGCTGGTCGGCGGGGCGTTCGGCAACAAGACCGACGTGTGGGGGCACTCCCTGCTCGCGGCGCACGCGGCCAAGGTGGTCCGGCGCCCCGTCAAACTCGTGCTCAGCCGCAAGCAGGTGTTCACTTCGTCGGGCCACCAGCCGCCGATCGTTCAGCGCATCCGGCTCGGAGCCAGCAGCGAGGGCAGGCTCGCCGTGATCCTCCACGACACCGTGAACGCGACCGAGGTGCGCGGCGACCGGCCCGAGCCCGCCATCATTTCCACAGCGGCCTCCTACGCAGCGCCGGTCCTGGCCATGGACGCGAAGATCGCCAAGGTGAACATCGGCCCGTCCATCAGCCTCCGCTCCCCGGGCGACGCCCCCGGCTCCTTCGCCCTGGAGAGCGCCATGGACGAGCTGTCCTACCGCCTCGGCATGGATCCCCTGGAGCTGCGCCGCCGCAACCACCTGACCACGGATCCGCTGACCGGCAAGCCGTGGAGCGCCAAGAACCTCCTTCAGGCCTACGAGATGGGAGCCGAGCGCTTCGGATGGGCCCGCCGCACGGCCGAGCCCCGCTCGATGCGCGACGCCGGCGAACTCGTCGGCTACGGCATGGCCACCGCCGTACGCGGCGAAATCCCCGACCAGGCGCGGGCCGAGGTGGAGATCCGCGCCGACGGAACGGCCCAAGTGCGCACGGCCACGCAGGAGATCGGCACCGGGGCCCTCACACTCGTCGCCCAGATCACGGCGGCGGGCACCGGCGTGCCTCTGGGCAGGGTGTCCGTCCGCGCGGGCGACACCAACCTGCCCAGGACCGCGGGTAACGCCGGCTCGCGCACGACGGGCTACACCGGCTCCGCGGTCCACCTCGCCGCCGAGAAGGCCCGCAAGGCCGCGGTGCGGATGGCCGTCACCGACCCGGACTCCCCCCTGTACGGGCTGGCGGACGGCGAGGTCGAGGCGGCCGACGGGAGGCTGTTCCACCGGGACGACACCAGGCGCGGGGAGACGTACCGTGCCCTGCTCGCCCGCCACGACGGCAAGCCGGTGCTGGCCGACGCGAGCTACACCCCCCGGACCACCCACTCCGTGGCCACCTTCGGCGCGCACTTCACCGAGGTGCGGATCGACCCCGATCTGCCGAGGGTCCGCGTCACCCGGCACGTGGCGGTCTTCGACGTCGGCCGGATCACCAACCACAAGGCGGCCAGGAACCAGGCCCAGGGCGGCATCGTGTTCGGCATGGGCTGGGCGCTGATGGAGAAGCTGACGCCCGATCCGGTCTCCGGCCGGTACATCGACTCCGCGCTCACCGACTACCACATCCCGGTCAACGCCGATGTCCCCGACATCGAGGTGCTGTTCATCGACGAGCCCGACACCATCGCGCATCCGCACGGCAGCAAGGGCATGGGCGAGGTGGTCTCGGTCGGCGTCGCCGCGGCGATCGCGAATGCCGTTCATCACGCCACTGGCCGGCGGATCACCGACCTGCCCATCACCCCCGACAAGCTGGTGGGGTGACGCCGTGCGCGACATACTTCCGCAGCTCGCGGGGTGGTGGCGCGAGTCCCGGCCGTTCGCCCTGGCCACCCTCGTCGACGCGGCCGGCAGCACGCCGTTCCCGGTCGGCACGGCGATGGCCGTCGACGGCGAGGGCACGGTGCTCGGCGCGATCAGCGGCGGCTGCGTCGACGCCGACGTCGCCGCGACCGCGCAGGAGGTGCTGGGCGATGGCCGCCCCGTGCTGCGCCGCTACGGTCCCGCCGGCCCCGACAGCGGACCGTTCGACGTCGGCCTGACCTGCGGGGGCACGGTCACGGTCTGGATCGAGCCGGTGCCGCCGGACGGCACTCGGTGGCTGCCCGTTCTGGCCGAGGCGGTCGGGGCCGGGCGCCCGGTCGCGCACGCCGTCCGCCTGCACGACACCGGCTCATCGCACCTGGTCGTGCTGCCCGAGGTCGGCCGGGAGGGCAGCCTCGGGGCGGGCGAGGCGGACCGCGATGCCGAGGAGACGGCGCGGCTTCTGCTACCCGAAGGCGGCACCGCGGTTCTCAGCATCGGTCCACATCCGGACGTCTTCGTCGCCGCACACGCCTCCCCGCCGATGCTGGCGATCGTCACCTGGACACCGGTGGCCGGGCCCCTGGCCCGGATCGGTGCCGAACTCGGCTACAGGCCGGTCGTTCTGGAGCACCGCCCGGTGTTCGCGGCGCAGGCACGGGACGCCGGTTTGGAGGTGCTTACCGGGCTGCCGCAGACGGCACTGCGCGCCCTGCGCGGCGACGGCAGGCTCGACAGCCGCTCCGCCGTCGTGGTGCTCACGCACGAGGCGCGGGTCGACGTACCGGCGCTGCTGGAAGCCGCCGAGGCGGGCGTCGGGTACCTGGGCGCGACCGGTTCGGCGGCGACGGTCCGGGACCGGAGCGAACGGCTGCGCGACGCCGGACTCGACGAGGCGGGGCTCTCGGCGATCCACTCGCCGATCGGCCTGCCCCTCGGCGGCCGTGCCCCGGCCGAGGTCGCCACGGCGATCGCGGCCCAACTCGTCGCCGTACGCGTCAGCCAACGGCATCCCAGTCCGCGTCGCGCAGTTGCGAGCGGCTGCTGATGCCCAGCTTCGGGAACACCTTGTACAGGTGGTAGCCGACGGTGCGCGGGCTCAGGGAGAGCCGCGCGCCGATCTCCCGGTTGCTCAGCCCCTCCGCCGCCAGTCGGGCGACCTGCAGCTCCTGGACCGTCAGCCGAGCCGATGGATCCCCGCCACGCCGACGGGGCGCACCTCCCGCCGCGCGCAGCTGGGCGCGGGCGCGCTCCGCCTCGTCCCGCGCCCCGAGGCCCGCCAGTGTCTCCAGTGCCGAGCGGAGCTGTGTTCTGGCCTCGCCCTCGCGCCGGCTCCGACGCAGCCACCCCCCGTACAGCAGCGCCGTATGCCCCCGGGCGAGCGGAGCGTCCGCCGCGCCCGGAGCCGAAAGGGCCGCCTGGAAGTGCTTGTCGGCCGTGTCGCCCTCCGCGAGCAGGGCGCGGATGCCGTGCCGGGACAGCTCCGGCCAGGCCAGAGTGGTCCGCTCCGACCACTCCTCGAACGCCCACGCCGAGTGCTTGGCGGCTTCCCTGCGGTCCGCGCGCACCTGCGCCTCCACCACGTCGAGGACGGCCTGCCGGGCCACCTGGCGGTGGGCGAACGGTGAGCCCGGCTCGCCAAGCGCCGCCAGCCGTTCACAGGCCTCCGCGTAGTCGCCGGCGGCCAGGGACAGCCGCCCCAGCGCCCACTGGGCGGTGCCCGCCGCCGACCTGTTGCCCTGCGGCACCGCCAGAGCTTGTGCGCGCTCGGCGTACCCGCGGCACTCCGCCGCCTCGCCGCGCCCGGCGGACAGCAGGGCCAGCACCGCGAGCAGATCCGCCTCCAGGACGGGCTGCCCGACGTCCCGGGCCATCCGCAACCCCTCCTGGGCGTGCGCCTCGCACTCGGACCACAGCCCGATCCGGTACTCCAGGTCCGCAAGCCACGACAGAAGCAGTCCACGGACCGCGAGCATCCCGGACGTCGCGAAACGGTCGCAGGCTTCGAGGATGAAGGACCGGGCCGTCCGAGGGGAGGACCCGAGATTGCTCAGCGCCGCAGGCCATACGTGGCGGTGGGCGTCGTTGCGGCTGAGGCCCTCCGGCGCGGCCTGGAGGATCTGCCAGGGAGTCAGCCCGTCCCGGGGACGGCCGGCGACCGCGTCCGCCAGCCAACTCCCGTACCGCGCATACCCGGGATCCTCACCGCCGGCGGCCTCGATGAGGCGCGCGGCCCGCAGGGCCTCGTCCGTCCGGTCGGCGCGCAGCGCCCCGTCCACCGCCATGAAAGCCAGGATCACGGCCTGCCCGGGGGAGTGGTCGATGAGCGCGGCCGCACTGTCCAGCAGCCGGGCCGTCGCCGCCTGCTGATCGCCGCCCCACAACTCCATCATGCCCCGCAGCCGGCCCAGTTCCAGCTGAGTCCCGGCGTCCGCGGGCTGGGACAGCGCCTCCCTCAGCAGCGGGTGGGCCAGCTGAGGACTGCCCGACTTCCAGGCTGCTTCGGCCGCGGCGGCGAGTCGCCTGGTGCGCTGCTGCTCCGTGGGGCTCAGCAGCGCGGCCCGGTGCAGTACGGCCGCGGCCACGGCGAGCCCGCCCCTGCGGCGCACGGTGGCCGCGCCGGCTTCCAGTGCTTCGGCCAGTTGCTCGTCGGGGCCGGTGGCCGCGAGCGCGCGATGCCACACGGCCCGTTCGTGCTGCCCGCCCTCCGGATGTCGCGTGGCCAACTCGTCGGCGAGGGCGCGATGCGCGAGCGCACGCCGGCGAGCAGAGGCGTCGGCATA
The DNA here is from genome assembly GCF_055591025.1 of Streptomyces sp. NPDC041784. NCBI lineage: Bacteria > Bacillati > Actinomycetota > Actinomycetes > Kitasatosporales > Streptomycetaceae > Streptomyces > Streptomyces sp. NPDC041784. The sequence goes on along the minus strand of NZ_JBVJAB010000041.1, from coordinate 12,071 downwards.
CACCGCGGCCCGTACGAGCGGATGCGGGAACCTCAGTCGGCCGCTCGACACTTCCTCCAGGTGCCCCGCGGCCTCCACGACGTCCAGTGCCTGCTCGTCGACCGCCAGCCGCCGGGCTGCGGCGAGCACGGTGCCGGTGTGGCCGCTGTCCTCCGCTGCCGCCACCAGCAGGAGGGTGCGGGCCGATTCGGGCAGTTCGCGGGTGCGTTCGGCGAAGACCTCGCGAAGGCGCAGGCTGAGCGGGGCAGTTCCGGTAAGTACGACCTTCTCCGCGACCTCCGCCGGACTGCCGAGCCGTACCAGTTCCTGGAGCGCCAGCGGGTTGCCTCCCACGGCGTCGGCGACGGCGCGCCTGGCCGGACCCGGAGTCCCCCAGCCGTGCTCGTCGAGGAGGGCGGACGCGGCGTCCGGGGTGAGCCCGCGGAGCGTGAGCTGTGGCAGGTCCCGAGTGTCCTCTCCGGCTTCGCGGACGGCGGCGAGGAAGGCGATGGAGCGGCCCTCGAGGCGGCGGGCGGCGAAGAGCAGCACACCGGCCGTGGCCGGGTCGAGCCAGTGCAGATCGTCCGCGACGAGCAGGAGCGGGGTACGGGCAGCGGCCCGGTCCAACAAGGACAGCACGGCCGTACGGACCATCAGATCAGCGGCCGGCGCGGTGGACAGGCCCAACGCGCTGCGCAGCGCGCCGACTTGATCGTCCGGCAGCTCCGGCAGCCGGTCGAGCAGCGGTGTCAGCAGCCGCTGTAATCCGCCGAAGGCCAGGGCGACTTCGGCCTGGACGCCCGAGCAGGTCAGCACACGCGTGCCGCTGCCGGCGGCGGCAACAGTGCGCCGTAGCAACGCGGTCTTGCCGACCCCGGCAGCCCCCTCCACGATCAGCGCTCCGCCCTGGCCCGCACTGGCCTCCGCGACAAGCCGGCTCAGTGCGTGGAGTTCCTTTTGCCGCCCGTGGAGCATGCGGTGAGGCTACCTCTCTGTGTCAGTGGTGGGGGGTGAGGAACGCCTCAATTGGGTCGATGTGTGTGGCGCGAGGATCCCAGGGAGGCTATGGTCAGATAGTAGAACGACCGGTCTTTCTCTAGGGCGGTCCTCTGGGCTGTCCGGGCGGGTCCGCCTCCAGCTGTAGGACTCTCGCGAAGCGCCGGTGCACGTCGAACAGGGATGAAGAACTTCCATGACACCAATCCGCTCCAGGGCAGACTTACCCGTCGTCGTGGTGGCAGGTCTCACACGAGCCTCTGTCGAACCCGGCTGCCTGATCGGATCAGCCTGATCACCTCAGACAGAGTCTCGTGGGCTGCGCGCCTCCCTCTGCGATCGCCGCCCGCACGCTGATCGACGACGAACAGCCGCCGACGCAGGACTTCCTCCCTACGCATATCGACGCCGTGGTCCTCCCCGAACCCTCGGCTCAACCACCGCCTGACAAGGCCCGCACCCAGCCCTGACGTGACCGCCCACGTCGTAGGGCCGATCAACCCTGCCTCCCCGCCGGGCTGATCACCCCTGCCCCGAAGAACCCACGACCCACGACATGACCGGGAGTACGCCCTCGTGGCCACGTTTCTCTACAGACTCGGCCGACTCGCCTTCAGGCGACGGCATTTCGTCGCCCTCATATGGGTGGCACTGCTGACGCTCGCGGGCTTCGCCGCGGCCAGCGCCCCCGCGGCGAGCAACACGTCCTTCTCCGTCCCCGGCACCGAGGCCCAGAAGGCCTTCGACCTGCTGGAACAGCGCTTCCCCGGGATGAGCGCCGACGGCGGCAACGCCCGCGTCGTCTTCAAGGCACCCGCCGGCGAGAAGATGACGGACGCCGCCAACAGGGACGCCGCGCAGAAGACCGTCGACGAGTTGGGCGAAGGCTCCGAGGTCGCCTCCGTCGCCGATCCGTACAAGGCCGACGCCGTCAGCAAGGACGGCACGATCGCCTACGCGTCGGTCAAGTACAAGGTCCCCGGCATGGAACTGCAGGACGGCACCCGGGAAGCCCTGGAGGATGCCGCGCAGGACGCGCGGGACGCCGGGCTGACCGTGGAGGTCGGCGGAGACGCACTCCAGGCACAGCCGGAGACCGGCGCCGGCGAGATCATCGGTATCGCGGTCGCCGCTGTGGTCCTGGTCATCACCTTCGGCTCACTGCTCGCGGCTGGCCTGCCACTGCTGACGGCGCTCATCGGCGTCGGCATCGGAGTCTCGGCGATCACCGCCCTCGCCAGCGCCCTCGACCTGGGCTCGACGACGTCGACGCTGGCCTCGATGATCGGCTTGGCGGTCGGCATCGACTACGCCCTGTTCGTCCTCTCCCGCTATCGGACCGAACTGGCCGAGGGCCGCGAGCGCGAGGAGGCGGCCGGCCGGGCCGTCGGCACCGCAGGCTCGGCGGTGGTGTTCGCCGGCCTCACGGTCGTGATCGCGCTGGTGGGCCTGTCCGTCGTCAACATGCCGATGCTGACGAAGATGGGCGTCGCGGCCGCGGGCACGGTCGCCATCGCCGTGCTCATCGCACTGACGATGATCCCCGCGCTGCTCGGTTACGCGGGTCGGAGGGTCAAGCCGGCAGGCGAGAAGAGCAGGTTCCTGGGCGGCGCCCGGGCCGCGAGGAAGGGCGCTTCGGCCAAGCCCAAGCCCAACATGGGCACGCGCTGGGCGAGGTTCGTCGTACGCCGTCCGATCGCCGTACTGCTCCTCGGCATCGTCGGCCTCGGCGCCGCCGCCATCCCCGCCACCTCCATGGATCTGGGCATCGGGGACGACAGCTCGCTGCCGACCTCGACGACGCAGCGCCGGGCGTACGACCTGCTGTCCGACGGCTTCGGCCCCGGGTTCAACGGTCCCCTGGTGGTCGTCGTCGACGCGAAGGCGAGCGACGACCCGGACGCGGCCTTCAAGCAGGTCGGAGACGACATCAAGGGCCTCGAGAACGTCGCGACCGTGATGCCGGCCGCCCCCAACAAGGCGGGCGACACGGCCACGATCACCGTGATCCCGGACTCCGAGCCGTCGGCGGTCACCACCGAGGACCTGGTGTACGCGATCCGGGACGCGGGCACGGACATCAAGGCCGACACGGACGCGGACGTGCTGGTCACCGGTACCACAGCCATGAACATCGACGTCGCGCAGAAGCTGAACGACGCGCTGATGCCGTACCTGGCCCTGGTCGTCGGCCTGGCGTTCCTCCTGCTGATCGTGGTCTTCCGCTCGATCCTCGTCCCGCTGAAGGCAGCCCTCGGCTTCCTGCTGAGCGTGATGGCGGCCCTCGGTGCCGTGGTCGCGGTCTTCCAGTGGGGCTGGATGGCCGACCTCGTGGGCGTCGACGAGACCCGCCCCATCGTGGCGATCATGCCGATCTTCCTGATCGGTGTGGTCTTCGGCCTCGCGATGGACTACGAGGTGTTCCTCGTGACCCGGATGCGAGAGGCGTACATCCATGGCGAGAAGCCGAGCCAGGCCGTGGTGACCGGCTTCAACCACGGGGCACGGGTCGTGACGGCCGCGGCGGTGATCATGATCGCGGTGTTCGCGGGATTCGTCGGCTCCAGCGAGGCGATGGTCAAGATGATCGGCTTCGGACTGGCGATCGCGGTCTTCTTCGACGCGTTCATCGTGCGGATGGCGATCGTCCCGGCCGTCCTGGCCCTGCTCGGCAAGAAGGCGTGGTGGCTGCCGAAGTGGCTGGACCGGGTGCTGCCGAACGTGGATGTCGAGGGGGAGGCGCTGCGGACGCAGGCTGACTGGGCCCGCTCGTCGGGCTCGCCCGGCTCGGGCGATGCGAAGGGTGCGGGTCCGGATGAGGAGCGGGAACGGGTGAAGGTCTGAGTGCTCAGACCTCGGCGGCCCCCGGTCTGACGGTGTGCGGTGAGCACATCATCAGACCGGGGGCTTCTGCTCCGTTTCAGTCCCCGCCGCTCCGTGTACGGATCCGGTGATGCGGTAGACCGCGAATCGGGTGATCCGCCCGCAGGTGAATCGGGTGGCCCAGTTCCGGCCCCCGTCCGTGTCTCCGACTGGAGAGGATCGCCGGCCGCTCGTGGACCTTGCCGTCGACCCCGTTGAACATCCGCCCGGAGTTCCCGAAGGGGCGAAGTCGTACCGGATCTCAGTCGTGCCCGTTCCCGCGGCCCGACGGGTGCGGGGCCGGCCATCGTCAGTCCATGGCCTCGCGGATGGCGGCCAGGATGGCTTCGGTGTCGGCGCCCAGGGCGCGGGCAGCTGAGGTGAAGTCCCGGGCCAGTGTGGCGAGTTGGTCCGGGCCGGGGCGGGTTGGTTCGGACGGGGGTGTCGCGACCCGGGTGCCTGCCCCACGGCGGGTGCGGATCAGTTTCGCGGCCTCCAGCTCACGGTAGGCGCGGGCCACGGTGCCCGGTGCCAGGCCGAGGTCGGTGGCGAGCTGACGTACGGTCGGCAGGCGCTCGTCCTCGGTCAGGCGGCCGGTGACAATCAGGGCGGCGAGCTGGGCGCGGATCTGCTCGTACGGCGGTACTGGGCTGGTGGTGTCGACGCGGACGGCGAGTGCGGTCATCGTCGGGCCGTCCGGCGCAGCACACCGCGGTGCGGGTGCAGCGGATGAAGGCCCAGTTGGAGACGGCCCGCCTGGTGGTGCGGGCGCTGGCCGCGGTGCCCCGCTGTGTGCTGCTCGACGACCGCATCAGGCTCTGGGACGGCGTCCCGTCGGCGCTGTGGCGCAAGCGGATCGCGCGGCACGCCCGCGACTGCACGCTTTGCTCGCGCCTGCAGGCCGGCCTGCTGCCCGCCGAGTGGCCGGGGCGCTGTCCGGCCTCGCGGGGCTCGCGCCCGTCGGGGGCGACGGCTTGGCCGCCCAGAAAGCAGCCTTCGAGACCGACGTGCGAACGGGTACAGGTGGTCCTTCGGACCTGGCCGTGCACGCAGATCAGGGCAGTCCCGACGAGTTGGCCCAACACAGCGGGAAGGCCGACCCGGGCGCGGGTGGCCGGTACCCCGCCGTCGGGGCGGACACCATCGTTCTTGGCACACCGGGGAGCGGCAATCCGCCTGGACGCCGCAGCCTGCGAATACAACGCTGCATACCGAGGCGGCGTCGTGCCGCCGCGGCCGCCGCCGTCACACTGATCACAGCCGGAGGTACCGGTGCGGCCATGGCCATCCTGTCGCCGGACACCGGGCACCAGCCGGTGCGGGCTATCACCACCCCCGAGGGGAGCCCGAGTCCGCATCCGAATCCTCGACGCGACCGGTCCATGGCGAGACTGCCCGTCCCGCGCGGCGGGCCGCCGGCGTAACGGTCAGGCTGCGTGGCCCAGCACCACCGGCCCCGCGGGCGCCGCGACGCGGGCCGCGGCCGCGTTCACGGGACGGATGGTGGGGACGGGGGCCGCGACCTGTGAGCGGCTTCGCGCGAAGACAACGAGGCGCAGTACCGCGAACCGCCCGATACCAGCGAGTGCGGAGGCGGACAGGTAGACGACCTGCTCAAGCATCACACCGGGTGCCGCCGCCAGTTGCTGCAGGACAAGCATCGCCACGGAGGTGACCGCATACGCGGCCGCCGCGGAACCGGCCGACTGCGCATGCTGGCGCCGGGTCGCGCGCCCGCCTGCGCCGAAGGTGAAGCGGGCATGCAACTCGGTGGCGAGGAGCGTGGAAACCACGGTGATCAGAGCGTTGGCCAGACCCCAGTACATCCAGGAGGCGAGGGCCGTCACGGCGAAGCTGGAGGCGAGCCCTACTCCGCCGCCGAAGAGTACGAAGCGGGCGAAGGCGGTGAAGGTGCCGGGTTCCGCCTGCTGCTGACTCTGCGCTGTCTCCATGATCCGACCCCCTTGCTCGCTCGTTCTTGTGTGTCGTGACTTGACGGTGCGTCATCCCGTCAGGGGGTGAGCCGCACGCGGATGCCCAGCGTGCTGTCCTTTCCCTGGAGCCGGCTCTGGAGGATCATGAGTCGGCCGAGGACGCCGTACTTGCGGGCGATGAGTTTGCGGTAGCGGGCGCCGGTCGCCTCGTCGGTGATCTCGGCGGTGGCGGGGACGTGTTCGCCGGTCGGGTTGCCGCGCAGGTCGCAGGGGCCGACGAGGATGTCGCCGCGTGCCCGGATCCGCTTGACCTTCCAGGAGTCGGCGGGCGTCCGCACGCCCAGCGTGTCGCCGTCGCGTACCACCCACACCGGGGTGGCGACGGGGGTGCCGTTCTTGCGGTAGCTGGTGATGAGCATGTACTTGCCGGCGCCGAACTGCTCCAGCGTGTCGTCCATGATGCGTTCGTGCTCCTTGCTTTTGTGTTCGAGGTCGTTGGCCACGTGGGCGCCGTACCGCATGGTGATGCCTTCTTTCCGGGCTGGGTCAGCTCAGCGGGACGTCGAGGACGGCCTTGCGGTGGCTGAACGTCTCGATGGAGTAGCGGCCGTGGTAGTTGCCCATGCCGCTTTCGCCGACGCCGCCGAAGGGGAGGGTCGGCACGGCGAGGTGGTGCATCGGCAGGCCGAAGTTGAGGCCGCCCGAGGAGGTCTCGGCGGCGAGGCGGCGCTTGGTGGTGTTGTTCTCGGTGAAGGCGTAGAGGGCGAGCGGCTTGTCGCGCTCGTTGATGAACGCGATCGCCTCGTCCAGGTCCGCCACGGTCAGGATCGGCAGGATGGGGCCGAAGATCTCCTCCTGCATCACGGGCTCGTCGGGCCGGACGTCGGCCAGCACGGTCGGGGCGATGTACGTGTCCGCGCGGTCGGTCCGCCCGCCGGTGACCGTACGGCCGGAGGCCAGCAGCGCGGACAGCCGGTCGAAGTGCCGCTCGTTGATGATCCGGCCGTAGGCGTCGGAGGTCTGCGGGTCCTCACCGAACAGCCCCTTGAGCACGACCACCAGGGCGGCCTGCAGTTCGGTCGCGGTATCGGGGTCGGTCAGGACGTAGTCGGGGGCGACGCAGGTCTGTCCGGCGTTGGCGAACTTCGTCTGCGCCAGGCGCTGCGCGACCGTGGTGATGTCGGCGTCCCGGTCCACGAACACCGGTGACTTGCCGCCGAGTTCGAGGACGACGGGGGTGAGGTTCTTCGCGGCGGCGGTCATCACGATGCGGCCGACGGTGCCGTTGCCGGTGTAGAAGATGTGGTCGAAGTGCTGCTCCAGCAGCGCGGTGGTCTCCGGGGCGCCGCCCTCGACGACGGCGGTCGCGTCGGTGTCGAGATACGCGGGCAGCAGCTCGGCCAGCAGCGCCGAGGTGTGGGCGGCATAGTCGGCGGGCTTGACGACGACCGCGTTCCCGGCGGCGAGCGCGCCCGCGACGGGCACGAGCAGCAGATTGACCGGGTAGTTCCACGCCGCGATGACCAGGGCGACACCCAGGGGGTCGAGCACGGTGCGGGCGGTGCTGCCGGGGACTCCGGGCACCGTCACGGGGGCGGGCTGCGGGGCGGTCCACTCCTCCAGGTGCTCCAGGTAGTCGTCGATCTCGACGATCGTGAGGTCGATCTCCATGGCGTCGGCCTCGGCGCGGTTCTTGCGCAGGTCGGCGTAGAGGGCGTCGGCTATCGCCGCGCGGTTGTCGGTGAGCAGGTCGCGCAGGCGGGTCAGCTGCTGCCGGCGCCAGGCCAGGGGCTTGGTGCGGCCGGTGCGGAAGGTGGCGCGCAGCCGGTCCACCAGCGCGGTGGCTTCGGCGGCGGTGAAGGTGTCGTCGAGGGTGAAGGCTGCCTTGGTGTCAGTCACAGGCGTGTCCTGTTCGGTGAGGGGAAAGCCCGGCGGCATCCGGGCGAAGGAGAATCGCGGCCGTACAGGTGGCGCGGTCAGGCAGTGACGGCCGTGCGGGCCGGCGTGGTCTCGGCTTCGTCCGACGCGGGGGGAGTGGTCTCGTCATCGCTCGACGCGGCGAGTGTGTCCGTGGCCGACGAGGGGGACCTCCGGCGGATCGCCAGGCCGACCATCGCCACGCCGATGACCAGCACGAACGCCATGCCGGCCAGGGCGAAGCTCAGGGTGTACTGGCTCTCGGCGGGCAGCGCGGGGACTCCGGCGGGCAGATTGTCGAGCGTGTTGGAGGCGAGCAGCGAGGTGATGACCGCGCTGCCGATCGCACTGCCGGTGGAGCGGGAGATGGAGTTGATGCCGTTGGCGATGCCGGTCTGGTGGTGGGGGACGCCGGCCACGATCAGGGCGGGCATCGCCGCGTAGCCGAAGCTGATGGCAATGCCGACGACCATGCCGGCCAGGATCACCGACGCGGTGGTGTCGTGGGCGAGGGTCAGCCAGGCGAAACCGATGACACCGAAGGCGGCGCCGACGGCGAGGGTGAGACGCGCACCGATGCGGCGTACCAGCATGCCTCCGAACTGGGCTGCGACGAGCGAGACGAGGGCGGAGGGCAGCAGGTAGAGGACGGAGGCGCGCAGGACGGAGGCGCCGAAGCCGTAGCCGGCGATCTCAGAGGGCGTCTGGACGAGGTAGGAGACGCCGATGAACTGCGCGAACATGGCGAATCCGACGAGCAGTCCGGCGATGTTGGTGAAGAGCACCGGGCGGTGGACGAACATCTTCATGTCGACCAGGGGGTCGCGAACCCTGCGTTCGACGAGGACCCAGATGACGGTCATGACGGCGGCGCCGGCGAAGAGGGCGAGCGTGCGGGCCGAGGTCCAGCCCCAGGTGTGGCCCTGCGAGATGGGCAGCAGGAGCAGGATGAGCACGAGGGCGAGGCCGGCGGCGCCGAGCCAGTCGGTGCGCCCGCCGGTCCGGGTGCGGGGCGCGGGTACGGCGACCGCGACCGCGACGAGGGCGGCGGTGGCCAGCGCGGCGGCCAGCCAGAAGACCTGGTGGTAGTCGGGGTTGGCACCCTGGGAGAGGAGCCCGGCGCTCACCAGCGCGAGGCCGCTGCCGAACCCGAGCGTTCCGCTGACCAGGGCCATGGCGCCGGGCAGCCGCGCGGGTGCGACCTCTGCGCGGAGCACGGACAGCGCGAGCGGGAAGATCGCGGTGGCGGCGCCCTGCATCACGCGGGCCACGATGAGCCACAGCAGGGAACTCGTGGTCGCGGCGAGCACGGATCCGGCGACCATCACCACCAGTACGCCGAGCAGGGTCGGCTTCGTGCCGTGCTGGTCGCCGAGGCGGCCCAGGAGCGGTGTGAAGACCGCGGCCGACAGCAGCGTGGCGGTGGTGACCCAGCTGACCTGGGCCGTGGTGGCGCCGAGGTCGTTCTGGATGATGCCGAGGATCGGGATGACCAGGGTCTGCATCATCGACACGACCATGGCGGCGAGGCCCAGCACCAGGACGAGGCTGAGGCTGCCGGTGCGGCGCTCCGGCGCGGTGGCAAGGGAGGACTTCACGGTCTTCTTTCCGGTGGAAGGGTGCCCGAAGGATGGATGCATCGATGGTCGAGGAATCAGACCATTGAGGTGCTCGATGCTTGATGACATCAAACAATAAGAGCTGGTGGATGTCAAAGGTTGGGAGGTTCAAGCTTTTCGCGGTACGCTCGATGCATGTCCCCCATCCCGTCCAAGGCCCAGCTCATGGAGCTGCTCGCCCATTCGGTCAGTACGCACTACGCCGACTTCACGACAGCCGCCGCCGACATGGGCCTTACCTCCAGCCAGGCGAAGACCCTCACGGTGCTGCGTCGCGCGCCCGCCTCGATGCGCTCGCTCGCACACACCCTCGCCTGTGACGCGTCGAACATGACCGGGATCATCGACCGACTCGAAAAGCGCGATCTGGTCCACCGCGAGGTCAGTACCACCGACCGCCGTGTGAAGAACGTCGCCCTCACCGAGACGGGCCAGAAGGCGATCGACACGATCCGCGAGCGGATGGAGCAGACGCAGACCGGCCTGGACCAGCTGTCCGACGAGGAGCGCGCCGAACTCTTCCGCCTGCTGACGGTCGTCTTCCCGCACTGATGCGTGCTGTGCGGGTGCTGGTCCGCCAAACCATCGAGCAGTAACTGCTGCGCCGACCAGGGCCCCGCAAGTGACTTTCGTTTAGACCGACCGGCGAATGGTGGGCTGCCTGGCGGCTGGATGCTCTGGGCACGAGACAGGCACGGGCCTGAGTGATCATGAAGTTCTCTACGCTCAGTGATCACAGGAGGGCCCGTGCCTGCTGTGCCGTCTTGCCTGCTCGAACCCCTGTGGGACCAGTTCGCCGCCCTGCTGCCCGCACGCGATGACTAGGCACCGACCCACCCGCTGGGCTGTCACCGTCGCAGGGTCCCGGACCGGATCGTCTTCGAGCAGATCGTGCAGGCCCTGGTTCACGGCACAGGATACGAGCGCATCGCCAGTCCGGGCTGCTCCGACCGCACCATCCGACGCCGCGTCAAACTCTGGTCACAGATGGGCATAGCGGAGCAGATCCATGCCCTGGCGCTCCAGGCGTACGACCGGATGATCGGCCTCGGACTGGCCGACGTCTCCGTGGACGGCTGCATCACAAAAGCCCCCTCGGGCGGTGAGAAAGCCGGACGCTCCCCGGTCGACCGGGGCAGGCAGGGACTGAAGCGCTCGGTCGCAACCGACGCGGCCGGGGTCCCTTTGGGGATCCTCTCCACAGGCGCCAACCGGCACGACTCGCCGCTCCTCGGCCCTACCCTGGAAGCAACGAAAGCCCAGGTAGGAGCACTCTCAGAGCGCGTCAACATGAACCTCGACCGCGGCTACGACAGTGCCAGGACCCGTACCCTGCTCGACGAGTTCGGCTTCACCGGCGAGATCGCCCGCAAGGGCGTGCCCGCACCGATCCAGACCGGCAAACGGTGGGTGGTCGAGCGTTCTCTCTCGTGGATGAACGGCTACGGCAAACTGGCCGCTGCACCGAGAAGAACGGCAGCGACGTGGACTTCTGCCTCGCCGCCGCATTCGTCACGCTCCGCATGCTCATCCGACGCTCGACAAGCCGCTATCGCTGGGACGGCCGCCCCACCACCCGACGCCTCCAGTGATCCATTTGCCGGTCGGTCTTAGGCCACGTCTCCTTGAACCAGCCGGTCACTGCGTCCTCGTCGCGTTCGGCGGCCCGGCGCTGCGGGCTGCAACGCATCTCCTGCGCCTCCGCGCTGATCAGCATCCGCACCTGCGGCACACCCAGGAAGTCCTCGCCCCGGCCCGCCGACGCGTGAACGTCCTGTGGGCTCTCATCCGCGACGGGTTCCGCTATTCGCACCCCCCGCATAACGAACGGATAACGCGCCAGGACGGTAGAGCGCGGCCGCGCTCCTCAACGGGTGACAGCTCCCTTTGGGGCGCTCGTGCGATGAGCGTCGCTCGGGAGCCCCGTGCAAGTTCGGAGTTCGCTCGCACCGTGGAGCCGCTCCACCACCGGAAGGACCCCTCCCATGCGTGTGCCTCGCGGCGCCCTGCTCATGTCCGCCGCCTGCACGTCCGTCGCGCTGGCTGCGACGGCACCGTCCACCGCCGCTGCCGCGGACGGCCCCGCCCAGCGGCGGATCCAGATCGCGCTGATCAACTTCAGCGACAGCTCCTTCGCTGACCCCGCGAAGGCCAGGAGCAACGCGCAGAACAGCTACTTCGGCAAGACCCGGTCCCTGAACTCGTACTACAGCGAGGTGACCCGGCAAGCCACCCCGTTCAAGCCGGCCGCGGGGGGTGAGGGCGGAGTGATCGGCCCGATCAATCTCGACCTGCCGGCCGCCGGCTGTGACAAGGACTCGATCTATGGGCTGACGAAGAAGGCGCTGGAGGAACAGGGCTTGACGTGGGTGGACGAATTTGATCACCTGTCGCTGGTCTTCCCCGGCGAGAAGGCGGGCTGCGGCTTCGGGGGACTCGGCTCTCTTGGCGGCGGCGTGACCTGGCTTCCGACCGGCGACGGCACAGTCGACCAGACGGTGATATCCCACGAGTTGGGCCACAACCTCGGCTACGGCCACCAGATGCGGATCCGCTGCGAGGACTCGGACCTGGCGAGCTGCCGGGACACGGAGGATTACAGCTTCAAGACCCCCATGGGGGGAGGCGGCGTGGGCGTGGGCCTGACCGCGCCCGAGCTGATTCACTCGAAGTGGCTGTCGGACAGGGAAGCCGTGAAGGTCACCAAATCCGGGACGTACGCGATGCGTTCTCTGTATGGACCGGGTGACGGCGTGCGCGCGCT
>NZ_JBVJAB010000040.1:39277-62642 GCF_055591025.1 Streptomyces sp. NPDC041784 | reverse complement strand
TGGAAGGAGCCGGTGGAGTTCATGCACCACTGCAGCACCAAGTGGGCGACCTACCTGATGAGCCTCAAGAAGCTGGTCGAGACCGGCAAGGGCGAACCCTCCCCGCACGACGTGCAGATCAGCAACTGGCACTGAGCGGTCCGCTACGAAGCGACCGTCTCGTAGCAGCCGTCAACGCCTGGCCGGCGAGTGGCCATAGCCATCACATTCGAACCGGGCGAGGGCAGAGGAAATGGTTCGTGATGCGCGTGGAGCGGATGACAGGGTGCGGCGCGCATGGCACCCCAGCACCAGATTCGCGCAGACTACGACGCTGACACGATCGTGGTCTACCAGGCATACGCGCCCGCCATAGCCGACGCGGCGCTGCGAGCGGGCCGCTTCGTCGTGCCCTTCTCAGCGAGGCCGACCGCCACAAGACACACCGCGGCACCGACCAGGGTACGCGCTCATTCGGAGGCGACGCGGCGCCGTCTCCTAGCGGCCGACCGTGCTCCAGTCTGCGGGGGCAGGCGGCACCGAGCGGCCCGCGACGTGATCGTGGAGGCGCCGGGTCAGTTCCGGCAGGTCGGAGGCCGGGAAGCTCACCTGGAGCAGCCGGAGGTCGAACCGCGACGGGAGATCGTCCTTGAACATCGCTGCGTCCATCGGCTTGATCTTCACGTCCCACGCGTCGGGGGCTGCCCAGTGGGCCATCCGCACGTAGAACGCGTTCCGCGGGCCGGCATTGGCAACGGTCGAGAGGAAGGCGAGCCCGCTGTCGACCGGGAAGTCGATGAGCATCCAGCCACGTCGAGACTCGACCCACTCGGCCATGTGCGGCAGCTTGTCCGGCCAGGCAGCGTTGCTCTCCGCGAGGTCCTGGCAGCAGCTGAGGGTGTCGAACCCACACTCCCAGATTGCCTGGATCGTGGGTGCCAGCTGTTCGTCGATCTGAGCGTGGCGGCTCCCCAACCGGACGAGGACGGTGGGGTGCGTAACGCCTGCACACCCTGCGGGTGTGGCACTCTATGCGGCGGGCACGTATCGACAGGCCGCGGTCCGTCCACGGGAGCGCCGGTGAGGACGGTCAGGACAACGCCCATAGCGAAGATGATGGACGACAGCCCTGCAACAGGGACAGGAACGGCAGCGGGTTCTCAGGTGTGGTCAACCCTCGAACATGCACCGTTCACGGCCCTGACCTTTACAGATCGGACAACCCGGCAGACATGCGCGCGCTGCGCTCCCCGGCACTACTGCCCGGATGCGGTCGCCCTGTACCGGTTGTCGCGGTCCGCATGGTCGATCGCCCGTCCCGCACCCTGTGCCGTAGCAGCGGGCGGTCTCGCGGCCCGGCGGCGGCCCGTCGTGCGTTCGCACGACCTTCGCGGACTCGCCCTCTCGGCTTCGCTGCCCGGGGCGTGCCGGTGCGGCTACTCCGCGACCACCCGCACGGTTTTCAGCTGCCGGTCCGCCGGGTCCGGGAGGTGCATGCCAGCCCGCACGCCGGTGGAGAGGTACCGCAGCACGGGCTCGGTGAGGCGTTCGCCGGGCAGGACGGCCGGGATGCCCGGCGGGTACGGCGTGATCATTTCCGCCGCCACCCGGCCGGCTGCCTCGGCGAGGGGGATGTCGGTGTGCTCGTTGAAGTAGGCGTCCCTGGGGAGGTACGCCTGGGCGAGGCGCAGGTGGGACGGGTCCGGGACTTCGGCGGACGGCGCGCCGTGTAGCTCCGGCGCGTGTGCGGCGAGGTCGCGCAGGGCGGTGAGCAGGCGGTGCGCGGTCTTGTCGTCGTCGGCGTGGGTGAGCTGGGCGCTGATCCGGCGGTGGTCGAAGAGGTGCATGTCGATGTGGTGGCGTTCGCGCAGCCAGTCGGCGGCGGCGTAGCCGGTGGTGCCCAGGCGCGAGATGTCCATGACGACCGGCAGCGGATCGAACTCGGCGGCCAGGTCCGGGCCGCAGAAGTCACCGGCGTCGTTCACATGGATCCCGTCGATCTCTTCGGCGGCGGCCCGCACCCGGGCGGCGAGGCAGAGCGCCGCGCCCATCAGCCTGGTGCCGTGCTGGACCATCTGGCGCCGCCAGGCGTCCAGTCCGGCGTAGATGAGGACGCTGGGGCTGGTGGTGCCGAGGAGGTCGGCGCGGGAGGCTAGTTCGGCCGGGTCGACGAGGTCGCCCTGGAGGTGGAAGACGGAGCCCTGTTCCAGGCCGCTGCCCATCTTGTGGATGCTCGTCACGCAGACGTCGGCGCCGGCGTCCATCGCCCAGGTCGGCAGGTCGGGGTGGAAGGGCAGGTGCGCGCCCCATGCCTCGTCGACGATCAGCGGCTTGCCACGGCGGTGGCAGATCTCCACGATCTCCCTCAGATGGGCAGCCGCGCCGTAGGGGGTGGGGCTGGTGACCAGTGCGCCGTCCGCGTCCGGGTGCTCGGCGAAGGCCTGCTCGAAGGCGGCGGGGGTGGGCGGGTGGGCGAGGTGCCGCTCGGCGTCCCAGGCGGGCTCGACCCACACCGGCCGTACGCCGGAGAGGATGAGCCCGGCGACCACCGACTTGTGGGCGTCCCGGCCCACCAGCAGTTCGTGGTGCGGGCATGTTACGGCAAGCATGGCAGATTTCACGGAAAGTGAACTGCCGCAGGTGGAGAAGTAGGTGAGGTCGGCGTGGACCGCGTCTGCCATCAAGGCTTCGGCGCGTTGCAGGATGCTCCCCGACATCCGCCGGTCGTCCAGTCCGCCACTGGCCAGGACGTCGCCGAAGTAGACAGCGTCCCCCAGCACCTCTCTCGCCCGGGGATCGGCGCCCCGCGCCTGCATGTGGCCGGGCGGGGTGAAGCCCAGTTCTTCCGCCGCGTGATAGCGGGCGAGAGCATCGAGGATGGGTGCTTCGCCGTGGTCACTGCTGTCCATGCGCTCCGAGTTCCCCGGCCGCCCCGAGGAAACCGCCGAATGGCTGCTCGGCGCGGCAGTCGAGAGCTGCGGCGAGGGGCGCGTAGCGGCGCAACACGGGCGCACGCGCGCAGCTTCGTGCCGAAAGCCCCCTGCACCGCGACTGGCCCCTCTGGGCGCCGGAGGCGACGTCGGCCTGCGCCGGCGCACCGTCTCACGCGTGACGCCTGACCGTTGTCCCCGGCCGGTCCGGGGCGCCGGTCAGGTGTTGGAGCCCGCCGCGCTGATGCTGCCGAGCGCCGCCCCAGGATCACGCTCGACGACGAGGTCACCCAGCGTGACGATGCCGACGGGTGCGTCCCTCTACGACACGACGGCTGCGGGTCGGTCGGCCCGGGCCCGACAGCGTGCCTCGCGGGGTGAGGCCGGGGCGGAAGGGCGCGGATGCCAGGCGGGCAGGTAGTCGTAGCCGTCGGACGCCTGCGCGAGGGTCGCGAAGGCGGTGCACGCCTCGCGCAGGTCGAGACGCACGACGAGTTGGCAGGACATGCCCCGACGTCGACGCCTGAGGTGTCGGTGCATCGAGGAACGGTGCGGGGCGCTCAGCCTCCGGGTGCGCGCGGGCTGCCGGCGCGGCACGGCTGCTTTCCGTTCCTGGGCGATTTCCACGCTCATCGGGTTTCAATAGGCCAAACGGTTGTCTGCGGTGCATCCCCGCCGGCTGCGGCCGCCGGGGGCGCTTCGACGGCTGGCTGTGCCTGGGTCGCCGTCGCCTTCAGGTAGGCGCGGGCCATGTCCAGGGCGTCCGCGATCTTCCGGGTTCCTGTGGACACGCAGCGTGTACTCCAGGTCCCGTAAGCGCGGGTCCGGATCGCGGGAGGTGGTTCCTGAGCGAGCAGCATCTCGTACCCGTCGACAAGCCGGCGCAGGACAGCAGACTGGGCATCAGCATGGGACTGGCTCCCTGGCTCAGGAATCGTGCCGAGTGACCGCCGTACTGGTGGCCAAGTACCTTGTCGCGGATGCGGGCAGCAGTGTGTTGACCAGTGGGGTCGGGTGAGGCGGTGGTCTGTCCGCCGTGATGGCACTGTCGCCATGATGAAGGCGCTCACCCGCGTTCGCCTGCGTTTGCCGCCTGCGTTTGCCGCCTGCGGAGCCTGTGTGTCATCCGGGAGGGCCGCCGTCGGTGCTGCGCAGTGCATCGACGGCCGCGGCGACGTGCGGGCGCAGCTCGCCGGGCAGCGCCTCGCCCTGAACGGTCGCCAGGAGCTGTTCGGCGATGCGGTGCAGCTTGGTATTCGTGTTCTGCGACACCGCGACCAGCACGTCCCAGGCGCCCTCGGGGCTGAGGGAGAAGGTGGCCATGAGCACGCCTATGGCCTGGTCGATGGGCGGGCGCGTGCGCATGGCGCGGCGCAGTTGCGTGACCTCCGCCTGGAGGTCTTCCTCCCCGCTCAGGGTGTCCTCCTCCAGTCGGCTGCTGGTGAGCAGCAACGACGTGCCGGTCATGTCCATGATCCGTTGCACGGCGGGGCCCGCTGCCCGCACCGTTAGGGTCTTGCCCTGGGCCACCGCCTGTTCGTGCGCGGCCATCAGGACGTTCAGCCCCGAGCAGTCGCAGAACGTGACCCGGCTCAGATCAAGCTCCACCCGGTCCGTGCACCCGCTGAGGGCGTCCTCCAGCGCGCCCCGCACAAGCTGCTCGGCGTCGATGTCCAATTCCCCGCGGAGCTCTACACTCACGCGGCTGTTCCGCTGCGAAATACAGACCGCCGGCCGCGACGGCACGGCCGTCTCCACCGTCACCTGAGCATCGGCTGCCGCGGTGTCTGCGGTGCGACGCCGCGGAAGGACCCGCAGGTGGTGCATGGCTGCCTCCCCTGGGTGGCAACTGTCTTGCCATCAGGTTCCCCCCGCACCCCGATGCACGTCAAGATATACCGGAAATCTGTTTCAGGCTTTTGAATGCGTGAACCATGTGCCCTAGTCTGGGTTGATGGGACAGGTGCCTGAGCCGCACACCGGCTGGACGTTTCTCACCAATCACGCGCGCGTGCTGGCGGCCATCGCCAGCGACTCTTCCACCCGGATCCGCGACATCGCCGCGCGCTGCCGGCTCACCGAACGCGCCGTACAGAAGATCATCAGCGATCTCGAGACTGCCGGATACCTCACCCACACCCGCGAGGGCAGGACCAACTCCTACCGCATCCAGAGGGACACCATCCTGCGCCACCCGGCAGAAGCCGGGCTCACCGTCACCGAACTCCTCGTCTTCCTCCTCCAGCACGACGACCAACGCCACAACCGCACACCCGACTCACCCCCGCCAGCCGCACGCGATGACAGGCCACACCTTGACCCCGGAACACCGGCAGAGGACGGGCCCCGCGACAGCCGTGTCACGAGCGCGTGATTTGAGCCTCCGCGACGCCAGTCGTGTCGTGAACCGCGCCCACCCCCGCGGCCCCCACCGGAGGACAGCCGGCGGCTACGCGTGGTCGCGACTCGGACCGCTGACCCTTGAGCAGGTATGAGGTACCTGGCCGCGAGCGTGACGGCAGCCGGGCCGTGGCGGCCGGGTGCGGAAGGTGGGTACCCGGGAGGCCTGGCGACGGTGACAGCACCGCCCGCCCCGCGGAAGAACTTCACATGGCTCAACATGTCGGCGACGTCATGACAAGTGCGCCGTTGACCATCGGACCGCAGGCCTCGGCCACGGCCGTGGCACGAATGATGCGGGACGGAGACATCGGTGCCGTCCTGCTCACCGAGGGCGAGCGGCTGCGCGGGCTGGTCAGCGTCCGCGGCCTGGTGGTCCGCGCGACAGCCGACGGCGGAGATCCCAGTGAGACGACCGTGGCCGAGGCGTGCAGCGACGATCTGGTCACCGGTGGGACCCGACGACGACCTGGCCGGCGCGGTATGGGCGGTGCGCGAGCATGCGGTCCGCCGTGTCCCGGTCGTCGACGAGTGGCGGCACGCGGTGGGCATCATCTCCCTCGGCGACCTGGCCTTCGAGCGGGACCCGGAGTCGGCTCTTGCGACATCAGCGCCTCGAAGCCCAACACGCAACGACGATGAGCAGCGGAGCCCGAAAGGAGCATGCCCCATGGCGACTCCTGATCCCGACCCGAGGCGAACCCCGGGAACCGCCCCGGTCGCTGGTGTGACACCTGGCAAAACACCACCCGCCGAAGGGGGAACTCACGGCATCTCCCATCGACCCTCGTGCACACCGCCGTCACGGCCGTCGTCGCCGGGGTGGCTGCCCTTTGACACCGAAGAAGGTCGGACCCGTGTCTGGTGACCCAACGTTGAAAGGCCGCACCGTGAGCGACACCGACTCGTAAAGCCTCCTGCCCAATGGCTCTCCCTGCGATTCGCCGCTTCAGCACCCGACTTCGTAACTGCTCCAGAACTCACCTGGGTACTGCTACTCATGCGTCGCACCATGCTGACGTCTACCGTCACCTGCATGCCCAAGACCCCTCTCCGTAGAGCCCGAGCCGCCACGAGGCCCACCCTGTACGCCGCCGCGGGGCTCGTGCTGGTCGCACTGTCAGTGACTGCCGTAGAGGTGGGGAACTCCGTATGGAACGGCGCGCCGTATCCCTCTGCTGACCCCGACGTGGTCGCGCAACGGCTCAAGGACCAGTCTGACTGGGTGTACGACGGCTTCGCGCTACCCGAAACGTACGCGGCAAACTCGGGCAGGGTCGATACCGGCGCCTGTTACTACCGAGGGCTGAGGAGCATCGCCCACATCGACGAGGCACGCAGCGACGTCCGGAGCTTCGGACTCGATTGGAGCGTGCCCGACATCCCCGAAGCCACCGCACGAGACGCGCAGCGGCGCGTGCGCCAGCGACTGGTGAAGCAGGGTTGGAAACTCACCCACGAAGGCGACCGTGTAGGGGCAACCTTCCGCGAGCTGGGCTTCCGATTCGAAACCCCGGAAGGCGGCGCCCAGGTCGACGTTCAGTGGAACGACTCGACCACGACTTTGTTCATCAGCGTCCACGCCCCCTGCGTGCAGGTTCCCGCCGACTTCAAGGAGCACGACTGGTCCGAGGCGGACTGGCGCCCGAAAGGGCAAGCCTCAAGGTTTTGAAGAGCCCCTCCACCCTTGAAGATCGGTTTGTGGATGAGGCCGGTTTCGGCCCATCTGGAGAGCTGTCGATACATGGTCTCCATGGTGATGTCGCCGAAATGGGAGGCGATGTCACGGGGGCGCCTGAGGCGGTTGGGGTCCTTCTCGAGCAGGGCCAGGATCCGGTAACAGCGGCGCCCGCCGAGGGCGGCGTGCCGGTCGCCGCGGGAGACGGCGGGGAGCTGAGGGCGGGATCCCGCAGACTCGAGAACGCTGATGTCGAGACCGGTGATGGTGCGGCTGGTGTCGGCCTGCCGTCCTCGTGGCGGGTGCTGTAGCGGGACATCGGTGACTTGACCTTGCGGGTGCTGACCCGCTGGCGTCGGGGCGGGAGGAGGCAGGTCAGGATCCCCCGCTGGTGCGCGGACCTCATCGCGCACGGCGGTCTGAGCGCCTGAGCCGCACAGCCTCGCGCTCCCGCCGTCGGGCCGCTCGAGCGAGCGGCAGATAGCGCAGTCGCTCGGGGAGCACGGGGACCACGGCCCGTACCACCCAGGCGAATCTGCGCAGCCTGCGCTCCTGCTCGTCGCTCCACTCCAGGCCTATCGCCTCGCGGGCGTCGGGCGGCATGAGCCCGACGGTCATGAAGCGGCGGAAGCGGGCGAGCGCAGGCAGCAGTGCGGGCCACAACGCGCGCAGCAGCAGGCGCAGCAACAGCGGGCCCCGGTCGGGCGCGGGCACGGGCTGGTCGACGGCGACCAGTTCGCTGACCACGACAGTCGCCTCGAGTTCGTCGGCGAGCACCTTGTGGTAGTAGGGCCAGAACTCCTCGATCGTCTGCGGCATGTCCCGGTCGTGGATGCCCAGGATCCGTCCCACCTGTAGCCATTCGGCATACAGTCGGCGCTCCTCCGCGTCCGTGAGCGGGCGCACCAGATAGCGGGCGGCGTGCCGGTACACCGGGAATCCGGTGGCGTGCACCCAGGAGTAGTAGGCGGGGCTGAGCGCGTGGTAGCGGCGGCCGTGGGCGTCGGTGCCCTGGACGGTGCGGTGCAGTTCGCGCAGTCTGCGGCCCTCCGCCACGGCCTGGTCCCCTCCGTAGATCCACAGCTGGAGCGAGCGCAGGGAGCGCTCGCCGCGGCCCCAGGGGTCGGTACGGAAGACGGAGTGCTCGTCGACGCCCGCGCCGACCGCCGGATGGGCCACCTGCATGGTGAGTGCGGCAGGCAGCATCAGCAGGGCGCGGACGTCCCCGGCGAGGCTCCACAGCACGCCGCCGGGTGCTGGCGGCAGAGGCTCTGCTGCGCGGTTGCTCATCTGCCGCTCCAGGCTGTCGGCGGGCGCGCGGATCGATGCCCGGTTCATGCATGTTCCAGTATGCCGCCGTCCGATCACGGTCCGGGCCGCTGCGGGGGTCCCCCGGCCGGGGGCAAGCGTTGCCACCGCGGAAAGAAACTCGGCACCTACTTATTACCTGAAGGTAACTACGACTGCTTTGATGTGCCTCGCCGGTTGCCGATCGGCTGAACCCCCACCGGAAAGCGGGAAATCCTGTGCTGCACTCCGCGCTTCGCCGCATCCCCGGCGCAGCCCTGTCCGCCGCGCTGGCTGCCACCACGCTGGCCGCGGCCGCGCCGACGGCGACCGCCGCCTCCGCCGAGCAGCCGCACCTGAAGGTGCTGACGTACAACGCGTTCCTGTTCAGCAAGACGCTGTACCCCAACTGGGGCCAGGACCACCGGGCCTCCACCATACCGAGGACCTCGTTCTTCCAGGGCAATGACGTCGTGGTCCTCCAGGAGGCCTTCGACAACTCCTCGTCGGAGGCCCTGCAGCAGGCGGCCGCCACCCAGTACCCGTACCAGACGCCCGTGATGGGCCGCAGCAAGAGCGGCTGGGACGCGACGAGCGGTGCGTACTCGGCGACCACCCCGGAGGACGGCGGTGTCACGGTGCTGAGCAAGTGGCCGATCGTCCGCAAGGAGCAGTACGTCTACAAGGACGCCTGCGGCGCCGACTGGTGGTCGAACAAGGGCTTCGTGTACGCCGTGCTGAATGTGAACGGCACGAAGGTCCATGTCATCGGCACGCACGCACAGTCGACGGACCCGGGCTGCGGTGCGGGCGAGGCGGCCCAGATGCGCAGCCGCCAGTTCCGCGCGATGGACGCCTTCCTGGACGCCAAAAACATTCCGGCCTCCGAACAGGTCATCGTCGCAGGCGACTTCAACGTGGACTCGCGCACCCCGGAGTACGCATCGATGCTGTCGGACGCGGGACTCGCGGGGGCCGACGCGCGCATCGGGCACCCGTACTCTTTCGACACGCAGGACAACTCGATCGCTGCGGACCGCTACCCGGACGACCCGCGCGAGGACCTCGACTACGTGCTGCACCGGGCCGGGCACACACGGCCCGCCGACTGGGGCAACAACGTGGTCAAGGAGCAGAGCGCGCCGTGGTCGGTGTCCAGCTGGGGCACCACGTACACGTACACGAATCTGTCCGACCACTATCCGGTGATCGGCTCCGGCCAGTAGGCAGATGGTTGGCCCTTGTACAACGAGGGTGTGTCCACGGCGGTGGGCACACCCTCGTTGCTTGCCCCAAGCTCCTTTCATGACCCGTGGTTGCCCGTCCGTGAGCTTGCACGTGCATGAGGGTGGCGCGATGCTGGAAAGCAGTCATTTCATGGCCATGCGAACTCCGACACCAGGCAAGGAGTTTCGTCGTGATCGACCCCATTCAGATTCTGTGGTCGCCCGCCGGTGCCACCATGCCGGCCCTGGGCTCACGGCCCCTGGTCGATGTGCACGACGGCGACACGCCGAACTTCCGGATGCCCATTCGCATGCTCTCCGTCGACACCCCTGAGGTGACAGCCGACACACCGGAGGGCGCGGCACAGGTCGACCAGAACTTCGTTCAGCTTGCCGAGTGGATCCGGCAGGGCGTCGCACCCATCACCCCCGATCTGGCCGAGTTCGTGCTCCCGAAGCTGGAAACCGGGAAGGCGGGCAGCCTGCAGTTCGAGCAGGGCACCGCTGCCAAGGAATTCAACAAGAAGAACATCAACGACCGGCTTGCCCGGCCCGGCAAGCCGCCACGAAACCTGTTCATCCGCATGGCCGACAGCCCGTTCGATCCCAATCACCGCCTGCTGGCTTACATCGCGCCCAACTACTCGCCCAAGGAGCTGGCCACGTTGTCCCGCGAGGAGCGGGCGACGTTCAACCTCGACCTGATCACCAAGGGCTGGTCACCGACGTTCATCATCTACCCCTCCATTCCCGGCGAGCTCGACCTTCCGATCATGCTGGCAGCTGCAGAGAAAGCCGTGGCTGAGAAGCTCGGCATCTGGGAGAAGTCCACCACGCTGCTGGCATACGAGTACCGCGCGCTCGAGGACCTCTTCTCGGTGACGAAGAGGAAGGTGGAGGGGGACAAGGAGCTCCGGCCGAGCGACCTGTTCTCCTGGCGGGAGCGGTACTGCGTGGACATGCGAACCCGGGTCCTGCACGGGCCGGAGGACTGGTTCCGCGTCGACCCCGTCTACCGGCTGTGGCTCTGGCCCTGGGACGTCTCCGAGGCAGTGGGCCGGCTCAACCTGACGCCGTCGCCGAGGCTCGTGGGCGCCAACTAGGTGTACTCGGCCAAGAGGTTGGTGACTCGCGTCGGTAGTTGATCAGGCATGATCGGCCGGACAGGTCCTAGTAGGGCTTGGTCAGGTTCGTATCGCCGTGGGTATGTCGCGGTGACAGGTGGGACAGGCGCCGGTCCAGACCGCGAGGAGTAACTGCATCTCGCGGACGACCTGGTAGAGGCTCAGGCCGGCGCCGTCTCTTTTGGGCTCCGGGCCAGTCGCTGCAGTGTGCAGAAGGCATGGGCGACGGAGACGAGGGTGACGTGGTGGTGCCAGCCCTGCCAGGTGCGGCCCTCGAAGTGGGCCAGGCCCAGGGCCTGTTTCATCTCGCGGTAGTCGTGCTCGATCCGCCAGCGGAGCTTGGCCAGCCGCACGAGCGTGGTGAGCGGGGTGTCGTCGGGCAGGTTGGAGAGCCAGAACCGCACCGGCTCCGGCTCGGTGGCGGGCCATTCGGCCAGCAGCCAGCACGCAGGTAGTTCCGGGCCGTCGGTGTGCTTGCGGATCTCGCGTCCGGCGGGCCGGATCCGCAGCGCCACGAACCGCGAGTACATGCGCTTGAACCCGCTGCGGCCGCTGCCTGGGCGGGAGCCCTCCCGCCACCGCACGGGCCGGGCCGTCTGCTTCCCGGCGGCGATGACCAGCTCTTTCACGCTCTTCGCCGGCTCGGGGTAAGCCGGCTGGGGCGGGCGTCCGCGGCCGCTGTGGGGCGGGGTGTGCGGTGTCGCGTCGTGCGGGTGTGCAGTGAGGGTGGTCGAGCTGCCCACGACGTAGTGCAGCCCGCGTGTCTGAAGGCCGAGCCGGAAGGCTGCGGTGTCCCCGTAGCCGCCGTCGGCCACGGCCAGGGGGACATCGACACCCCAGGACCGGGTCTCGTCGATCATGTCCAGGGCCAGTTGCCACTTCTCGACATGGCCCACGTCCGGCGGGATGCCGCACCGTTCGCGGCGGGTCACCTTGGCGGGATCGGCCTGCGGCGAGGCGGGATCCCAGCTCCTGGGGAGGAACAGGCGCCAGTCGATTGCCGCCGAGGCGGTGTCCGAGGCCAGGTGCAAGGACACGCCTGCCTGGCAGTTGGTGACCTTGCCGGCGGTACCGGTGTACTGCCGTGACATACAGGCCGACGCATCCCCGTCCTTGAGGAAGCCCGTGTCATCGATGATCAGCGCGGCCGGTTTGACCGCCGCAGCCATCTTCCATGCGAGTCGGGCTCGCACATGCGCCGGATCCCACGGGCTGGTGGTGATGAAGTGGGCCAGGGCCTGGCGGTTGCCGTCCTCACCCAGCCGGGCCGCCATCGGCTCCACCGATTTCCGCCGGCCGTCCAGCAGCAGTCCCCGCAGATACACCCCGCCACACCGACGCTGATCCGCCCGCGCGAACGGCTCGAACACATCCGCCGCGAAGTCCTCCAGACGGCACCGGACTTCATCCAACTCCCCAGGTGTCACAGATCGGTCAACGACACAGCCCCTCAACCGGACACGCCACCAGCGAACGAACCTGACCAAGCCCTACTAGTACTCCGGCAGGATTTCACTGTCTGCCCTGGTCTTTCGCCGGGCGGCAGGAGTGTGGTGGGCGTCGACACGTGCGGGGGCGGTCTCACGGAGACCGCCCCTCGATCGTGCGACAACGCCGCCGGTAGTAACAGCGACGGGGCAGCCTCCGAGGGTGATCACCGAGTATGCCGCCGCGCCGTGGGACCTCGAACTGGACGATCTCTTCCTGCCCATCGGGCACCGCTTCGGCCGAGTTGAGCTCCGTCGCAGCATGCGTGACCACGTACGCGGGCTGCTCGCCCCAGTGGCCTGAAAGAACAGCCGGCAGCTGGCTGAACAGGCCGGCCACCCCACGCCCGACGGCAGATTCGGTCAACCAGCCGGCTCAGCCTCCGCAGCCACTGACCGAGAAGGAGGACACCGCGTTGTCGTAGAGGAACAGGAGTTCCTGCTTCGCGCCCGCCGGGATGCTGAAGTGGTAGCCGTCGTAGCCGGCATCGGTCCAGATGCAGACCTGACCGTCGCTGAGGTTCCACACCGAGCTGGCCCGATCGTTCCACGCCCAACCGATGTTGGGGGTGTCCACCGGATAGAGCTGCACCATGTCCCCGGTGTTGTTGTGGCCGTCAAAGAGGCAGACCATACCTCCCATACAGGCATCTCTGGGGTCAGCCGACGCGGTTCCCGGAGCCGCCAGTACGGCGGTGGAGGCGATGGCTGCCGCTACCGCCGCGGTTTTGACTGTCAGTTTCATGAGTGTCCTTTCCCGTTGTTGCCCGTGGAAGCGCGGTCATGGTCGCCGCGTCCAGCTGTCGCTTCTCGAGGGCATCCGGTCGTAAGACCGTCCCCGCGCGCATGTGGTTCACAGAGATGACGTTGGTCACAATCTCCGGAAGCGGTGGGACCGTGGCGTTCTCGCGGCTTACCGATCGTTTCAGAATGACCTTCGAAGTCGTCTCAAGCAGATGATGCTGCAAGCGAGTTGGAGCCGGCCGAGGTGGAGATCGGCACGTATCTCGTAGCGGGTCCGTAGCCGTCTGAACTGGTGGAGCCAGGCGAGGTGCGCTCGACGACCCAGCGGGTCTTGCCCAGGCCGGAGCCGTGAGCGGTGCCTCTGCGGGCGATCTTCGGTGTGATGCCCCGAGCCCGGAGGATCGGCGGTACTTGTCGTAGTCGTGCCCCGGTCGGCGAACAGGCGCCTGGGCCGGTGACGGGGGCGGCCACGGGTCCCGCGGATGTGCGGGACCGCGTCCAGCAGAGGCATCAACTGCGTGACGTCGTGGCGATTTCCGCCGGTCAGGGACACCGCAAGGGGAGTTCCGTTCCGGACGGTGATCAGGTGGTGCTTCGTTCCCGGACGGCCACGGTCGACCGGCGAAGGTCGGTGTGAGCCCCCAAATCCGGTGCGTAAGCAGACGGCCCGGGACCATGCAACGGCCCGGGGCAACTGCTCGCACAGGACAGCGAATGCCTGAATCCCCCCTGGCCGTCAAGGCCTCCTCGAAGAGCGGCATCGCTGTCCGTTGCGGGGTTCCGCGGTGATGACGCGGGCGCCGGGCTGATGCCTCCGTTTCCCCGGGCCCTTGAGGCCTCTGTCAAGAGCGGCGGCCCGGCGCCTCCGTGGTCACCGTGAAACTCGCGTGGACTGCTCGGCCGTTGATCGTCACGGCGGGAGCCTGCTCCAGGGCCGACCTCTTGTTCATCCGCGAGCCCGCGAGCTCTGCCGAAAGATCGAGCCCCTGGCGTTCGCTGGTGTCGCGAACGGCTACTGAGATGGCGGACCAACGGGTCCTTGGATTAGGGCGCCGCGTGACCCACATGTGCTCGTGACCTGCATAAACGGACGGATCTGGGAGGAAAGCTTGACCGTGTTCTGCGGTATCGACTGGGCGGAGCGTCACCACGACGTCGCCCTCGTCGACGAAGCCGGCACTCTGCTCGCCAAAGCCCGTATCACCGACGACGCGGCCGGCTACCACAGGCTCTTGGCCCCCTTGGCCGAGCACGGTGACAGCCCAGACGATCCGATACCGGTGGCCATCGAGACCAGCCACGGCCTCCTGGTTGCGAGCCTGCGCACCGGCAGCCGTCGGGTCTTCGCGATCAACCCGCTCGCCGCCGCCCGCTACCGCGACCGCCACGGCGTCAGCCGAAAGAAGTCCGACCCGGGCGACGCCTTGGTCCTCGCGAACATCCTGCGCACCGACATGCATGCCCACCGCCCCCTGCCGGCCGACTCCGAACTCGCCCAAGCCGTCACGGTCCTGGCGCGAGCCCAGCAGGACGCCGTCTGGACTCGGCAGCAGGTCGCCAACCAGGTCCGCTCGCTCCTACGCGAGTATTACCCCGCTGCTCTGCTCGCCTTCCAGAGCAAACAAGGCGGTCTGACCAGGGCTGACGCCCGCGTCATACTCACGCTGGCGCCGACCCCGACCAAGGCCGCGAAGCTCACCCTCGCCCAGTTGCGGGGCGCCCTCAAACGCAGTGGCCGCCTCCGCGGCTGCGACGCGGAAGCCGAGCGGCTGCGGGACGTCTTCCGTGCCGAGTACGCCCACCAGCTGCCCGGCGTCGAGGATGCCTTCGGCCACCAGCTCCTGGCCCTGCTCAAGCAGTTGGACGCCACCTGCGAGGCCGCGGACGATCTCGCGGAGGCGCCCACAGCCGCCTTTCACCAGCACGCCGACAGCGAGATCCTGCTCAGCTTCCCAGGTCTGGGGCCCATGCTCGGCGCCCGCGTGCTCGCAGAGCTGGGCGACGACCGGGCACGGTTCGCCGACGCCCGGGCGCTGAAGTCATACGCCGGATCCGCCCCCATCACCCGGGCCTCTGGCAAGAAGCGTTTCGTCGGCCGCCGGTTCGTCAAGAACAACCGCCTCATCAACGCCGGCTTCCTCTGGGCCTTCGCCGCCCTCACCGCCTCACCGGGAGCGAACGCGCACTACCGACGCCGACGCGAGCACGGAGACTGGCATGCCGCCGCACAACGGCACTTGCTGAACCGCTTCCTCGGCCAGCTCCACCACTGTCTCAAGACCCAGCAGCATTTCGACGAACAGCAGGCCTTTGCACCGCTCCTTCCAGCGCCTGCATGCCCCGCCCACCCGACCGACTTCGTCGACGAGAACAACGGCACTTCGACAGAGGCCCGCTGTCGAGCGCGAACTCAATCAGAGGACGTGAGCGGGGCCCGCAGGCCGAGCCACTGATCGGCGTCCCAGGCCCGGAACCGCTCCGCTTCGGTGAACCCCAGCTTTGCCGCGAGGCGCATCGAACGGACGTTGGCGGTCTGGGTGGCGAGCACCACCGGCTCACCCGGAAGGACGTCTTCGAGCCAGTCCAGTGCCGCCGCGCATGCCTCGGCGGCATACCCGAATCCCCACGCCCGCGGCAGGAACAGGTAGCCGAGATCGACCTTCCCCACGGCAGTGGGGCAAAGGTGCTCCGTTGCTCTCCTGAGCAGGATCTGGCCGATCATCGCCCCTTCGAGATCGACGACGAAAATCCCGGGCCGCCGCCCGGGCACCTCAGGCATCTCGCGCTCAAGCTCGTCACGCGGGCGGGGGCCGCCGAGGTAGGTGTGCACCTCCGACGAGGCGTGCAGCTCGATGAACGCCGCACGGTCCCAGGCCTCGGGCTCACGCAGCACAAGCCTTTCGGTCTTGATTGGTGCAGGCGGCCACGCAACGGGTCCGAGATCATTCATGTTGGCCAGCCAATCAGCGGCCTCAGTGGTGATCAAGACTCGCGGTCCCTCTTGACTTCTTATCCCCCTGAGATGTCTTTGAGGGCCCAGACGTGTGAGCCGTCGACCGCCGCGTCGTCCATCTCCAGCAGTTCTGCCTTGCGCAACTCGGCCAGCAGCACCTCGTGCAGACGCGGCCAGGCGCCGGCCTCGGTCCAGTCCCTCAGCCGCCAGGCCGTCACCCGCTGCAGCCGACACCGCTCGGCCGGCACATCAGCCCAGCTCACGGCCTTGCGCGAGCGCATGCTTCAGAAGCCGTATCTCAACCGAACGTGATCGCTTGATTTCTGCTGGTCAGGCATGGTGCAGCTCCGAATGAGGGAGGGATCCGGCGTCTTGTTTCCCCTCTATGCTCAAGGGGTGCGCGATGGCGTCGGTGCTGGGAATGCTGGAGGAGCGGGAGACAGCGGCCCGTGTGCGGGTGGAAGGGCTTCGGGAGGAAGTCGCGCGGCTGTCCGGGGTACTGGAGGCTGCGGAGATCGAGCTGGACCGGCGGGTGATCGCGCGGGAGGAACTGGTCGAGGCCCTGGCGGCCACGGCTGCCGAGACCACCGCTGTGACCAAGGCGGAGACGGAAGCCGTGTCCTCACCTGCGCCGGTGCCGGGCTCGATCGTGCCGCCTTGGCGCGAAGGACTGCCGGTGACGGTGCTGGCGCCGGACTATCAGCGGATCCTGGGTGTGCTCGAGGAGCGGCAGTCGGCGGGCCAAGGACCGGTGAAGGCCAAGGAGATCGCGGTGGTGCTGGGCCTTCAGCCGACGTCGGCGAAGGTCGAGGGGGTGCGCTCGAAGGCCAGGCGCCTGGCGGAGCGCGGGTGGCTCGTGCAGGAGACGTCGGGGATGTTCAGCGCGGGCCGGCGGCCCGCGGCCGTGCCAGGCGCCGTCCCATCCGCGTGACCATCGACCATCGGATCATCGCCTCGCTGCTGGCCGGCAACGTCTCGTAGTCCCGGGCCAGCCGGCGTGAATGCATCAGCCATGCGAACGTGCGCTCTACTGCCCAGCGCCTCGGCAGCACCACGAACCCCTCCATGTCGTCGGTTCGCTTGACGACCTGAAGGGTCAGCGCGAGTTTCTCCCGTGCCCAGTCGACGATGCCGCCGGTGTAACCGCCGTCGGCCCAGACCAGGCAGATGTCACGGTGCAGGCGCCGCAGCCGCATCAGCAGGCCCATCGCGGCATCCCGGTCCCCGACGTTCGCGGCGGTCACCGCGACGACCAGCAGCAGACCGAGACAGTCCGTCACGATGTGCCGCTTGCGGCCACCCACCTTCTTCCCGCCGTCCCAGCCGCGCGAGACGGACGGCACAGAGGCCGCGGCCTTCACCGACTGCGCATCGATGATCCCCGCCGTCGGCTCCACCTCACGGCCCTCCCGCTCACGCACCCGTCCGCGCAGCCGGTCGTGGAACTCCGTGAGCAGCCCGTGCTCGCGCCAGCGGCGGAAGAAGGCGTAGACCCGGCCCCAGTGGGGGAAGTCCGCGGGCATCGCCCGCCAGGAGATCCCGCCCGCGACCAGGTAGCGGATCGCGTCCAGCAGCTGGCGGTGGCAGTAGCCCTCGGGCTGCCCGCCCCGGCCCTTCAGCCAGGCCGGCACCGGCAGCAAAGGCCGGACGGCCGCCCATTCCGCGTCCGTCATGTCGGAGGGATACCGGCGTTCCCGGTCCGGATGGTCGGCCGCGTTGCCGTACACGTGCGCGAGGCAATCACACGATGGAGCAGCCGAGTTGAACTGAACGGGTTCGGACGCGTACAACAACGACACCAGGGCCTCCCGGCGCTGCTCGGTCAGATTCGCATCCCCGAGCTACCGAGAGGCCCTGTCTTCATGCGCGCACAACGGGAAGATCACCCCGGCGGGAAACCTGTTCGACCCGCCCGTTCCATGATCGGTTGAGATGCGGCATCAAGCGGCAGCGCAAGCCGTTGACCTGCGGCAATGTTGTCGCTGACGGGCTTTGGAAGGCCGCAAAGTCACCGGGAACGCCATGCGGGAGTTGGACGAGACGGGGACCGTGACGCGAGACTGGAACAACAGGACCTCCTGGCACTCGAGTGGTCGCAAACCCGAGCTAGGGGCCCCGTACTCACCACCCGGCCGAGATCGCCCGGCCAAGGACCGTGTTCGATCAGAACCAGCTCACGATCGGTAGAGGGTTGTTACTCTGCGTTACGAATGGCGCTGTGTTGGCTCGTACCCCCAGCTGATCGGGAGTGCCGGCGACGCAACCCGATGCCAGCCCGACATGACCTCGGGATACCGGCTTGGGCTCACCAGGTCTTCGCAGCGGCGAGCAGATGCTCACGGACGAGCGTGACGTGAGGATTGATGGAACTGCCTGGGCGTTGGACGAGGTAGGCAGTGTTGATCGGGGGGTCCTCCGGCTGGTGCAGTAGCCGGAGGGCGCCGGAGGCGAGTTCGGTCCGGCAGAGGTAGCTGGGCACGACGCTCCAGCCGGCGCCTGCCGTGAGGGCGGTGAGGACGCTGCGCAGATCGGGGACGGTGATCGCGGCCTGGACGTGCAGGCGGCGGTCGAAGACGTGGCGCCAGTAGCGGCGGGCGATGGGCAGGTCCTCGGCGTAGGCGATCATGGGCAGGCTTTCCAGGGCAGTAGGCAGTTCCTGTCCCATGAGCTGTTCGGCCCAGACGGGGGCAGCAACCAGGACGAACTCCTCGTCGGCGAGGAGTTCGGCCTGCAGCGTCCGGCCCCGGGGCCGGCGGGTGGCGACGACGAGGTCGTGGCGTCCGGCCCGCATTTCCTCGAGCAGCGGTTCGGTCAGTCCGATGGCCACCCGCAGCCGGACGCCCTGCGCGACCAGCGGAGCCAGCGTCTGAAAGCCGAGGGTACTCATGAACTCTGCGGGCCCGGCCAGGTGCACCGGTCCCGCGGTGCTGCTCGGCTCCTCGCCGGTGATGTCGGCCAACTGATCCAGGGGGCCTGACAGTCGCGTGGCAAGTTCGTCCGCGTGGGGCAGCGAGGTGACACCGTGCGCCCGGCGTTCGAACAGTTCACGGCCCAGACGGTTCTCCAGCGCCCGGATCTGCGTGGTCACGGTGGACTGCGACAGCCCCAGCCGACGTGCAGCGGCGGTGAAGGACCCCAGGCGGTGCACGGCAAGGAAGGTGCGCAACAGGTTCAGGTCCAGCGGACCGAACCCATGAGTGTCCTGATCGCTCACGGCGTCGAGCCTACGAGGTACGCACGGCAGCCACCTGCCATTCGTCCCCGTGCAGGGCATCGGTTCGTCGATACCTGGTATCGATGCCTTCATTGGCGCGATTTCTTCGGCGGCTTTAGTTTCGAAGGTAGGAGCGCTGACGTTCTGAAGTCGAAACGTCAAAGCGTGAACCCCCAGCTCTCGGAGACCACCACACCATGTCGAAGATCCTTTTTGTGATGACCGGCGCCGACCACTGGACGCTGGCGGACGGCACCAAGCGCCCGACCGGCTTCTGGGCCGAGGAGGTCGTGGCCCCGTACCAGGCGTTCACGGCCGCCGGCCACGAGATCGTCGTCGCCACACCCGGCGGCGTCGTACCGCCTCTGGACCAGGGCAGCCTGGCGCCGCAGTTCAACGGCGGAGAGGTGGGGGCGAAGAAGGTGGCGGACGCCCTCGCCGCGATCGACGAGATTCAGCACCCCATCAGGCTGGAGGACGTCGACCTCGCCGACTACGCCGTCGTCTTCTACCCCGGTGGCCACGGCCCGATGGAGGACCTGGCCGTCGACGCCACCTCCGGCAGGCTCCTCATCCATGCCCTCGCCTCGGGCAAGCCGCTCGGCGTGGTCTGCCACGCACCGGCCGCCCTGCTCGCCGCCACCACGGCCGACGGCGGCAACGCCTTCGCCGGCTATCGGCTCACCGGTTTCAGCAACGC
The DNA here is from genome assembly GCF_055591025.1 of Streptomyces sp. NPDC041784. NCBI lineage: Bacteria > Bacillati > Actinomycetota > Actinomycetes > Kitasatosporales > Streptomycetaceae > Streptomyces > Streptomyces sp. NPDC041784. The sequence continues at coordinate 42,920 of NZ_JBVJAB010000040.1, read as the reverse complement.
CGAGGAGACCCAGACGGGCCTTGCGGCCAATGCCAAGTGGCTGCTCCAGGACCGTCTGGTCGAGATCGGCGCGGACTACCAGGAGGGCGAGCCATGGGCCCCGAACGTGGTCGTCGACCGCAACCTGATCACCGGCCAGAACCCCGCCTCCGCCGGACCCGCCGCAGCCGAAATCCTCAAGAAGCTGGCCTGAACCTCGCATATCCGCTTGCGCCTGGGAGGGGCACCAGACGCTGCTTTCGCCAGCCGGCCCCGTACGGGCGCAGTGAGGCACGCGGACGACATCGGCACCTATGACAACGGCGACTGAGGCGGCCGACTCCTCACAAGCCGTCTCACTCTTCTTTCGCAGGTCGTGGCCATGAAAAAAGCTCGTGATCCGGGCAGCCGCCACAGCCCTGCCTCACCGCCGGAGGCACACAGATGAGCAAGATCCTCGCCGTGGTCACCAACCAGTCGACCTACGGAACGAACCCCCACCGGACCGGGCTGTGGATCGCAGAGCTGGTTCACTTCTACGACCGAGTCCGCCAGGCTGGATTCGAGGTCGACATCGTCAGTCCGGAAGGGGGGCAGGTACCGCTGGATCCGCGAAGCGTCAGATTGGCCGACAAAGAGGTTCGCAAGTACATGAACGATCGCGCGTTCATGTCGAGCCTGGACCACACCAGGAAGGCGGCCGACGTCGACCCGGCCGAGTATGCAGCGATCTTCTACACGGGCGGGCATGGCGTCATGTGGGACTTCCCCGGCAGTGCCGCGCTTCAGCAGGTCGCGCGGGATATCTATGAGAACGGCGGCGTGGTCTCCTCGGTCTGCCATGGTGCCTGCGGACTGCTGAACATCACGCTCTCCGACGGCTCCCTGCTCGTCGAGGGCCGCACGGTCACCGGGTTCTCCACCGCGGAGGAGCGAGTCGCCATGGTGAAGAGCCGGGTGCCGTTCCTGGTGGAGGACGAGTTCCGCAAGCGGGGCGCGAACTATGTCAAGGCCACCATCCCGATGACCCCCTTCGCCACCGCTGACGGCAGGCTCGTGACGGGACAGAACCCCGTTTCCACCAAGGTCGTCACGGCAAAGATCATCGAGACGCTGCGCCAACTTTGACCTTGATCCGCATCGGCCGGACCGGTCCTGCTCGGGAAGTGTCTCTGGGCGTTTGACGGTTCTGCTCGCGTCTTGTCGGTGACAGGTGGCTTGTTCTTCGAGCTCAGGGCTGTCCGGGTCCTGGGCTCGTCAGTTTCCAGTGCGCGGGCTGGACAGGCAGGCTCGGGCGGAGTTTCTGCGGCGGCCCCGGACCAGCGTGAGCCTGCCGGGCGTGCCCTCTCACTCGCATTTTCACAACGTCGGACCGGCGTATGTGCCGTCCGTCAGGCGGCGCGCTCGGAGGAATGTCTTGAAAGCAGTTTCGATCAAGGAACCTGGTGGGCCGGAAGTCCTGCAGTGGATCGATGTGGAGGACCCCGTCCCCGCGAGGGGTGAAGTGGTCATCGACGTCGTTGCCAGCGCCGTCAATCGGGCCGATGTGGCACAGCGGCTGGGGCTGTACCCGGTTCCGGAGGGAGCGTCACCTTACCCGGGCCTGGAGGTCTCCGGACGGATCAGCGCTCTCGGCGAGGGTGTGACGCGTTGGCAGCCCGGCGACGAGGTGTGCGCACTGCTGACCGGAGGCGGATACGCGCAGAAGGTCGCTGTCCCTGAAGGGCAGCTGCTCACGGTGCCCAAGGGCGTCAGCCTGGTCCAGGCGGCAGCGTTGCCGGAAGCCACCGCAACGGTGTGGTCCAACGTCTTCATGACCGGTGGGCTGAAGCCAGGCGAGACCTTCCTCATGCACGGCGGAGCCGGCGGCATCGGCACGACAGCCATTCAGATCGCCAAGGCCCACGGTGCCCGCGTCGTCACCACCGTCGGCGGCCCCGAGCAGGCTGCCAGGGTCCGAGAACTCGGCGCCGACCTCGCGATCAACTACCGCACCGAGGACTTCGCCGAGCACGGCCCCTACGACGTGATCCTCGACGTCATCGGCGGCGACTACCTTCCGCGCAACATCCACTCCCTGGCCCTCGACGGGCGCTTGGTCGTCATCGGGCTGCAGAACGGCCTGACGGCCGAACTCAACCTCGTCGAACTCCTCGCCAGGCGTGCATCCGTGCACGGCACCACCCTGCGCTCCCGCCAAGCTGGACAGAAGGCAGCCATCGTGGCCGAAGTCCAGGAACATGTATGGCCATTGATCGAGAACGGAACGGTGCAGGTCGTCATCGACCGGACCCTGCCCATGGACCAAACCGCAGAAGCCCATCGCATCCTGGACGCCCACCACATCGGCAAAATCGTCCTACTCAACCCCGACGCGGCATGACTCCAAGAGTCGGCCGACCGACCCCGAACCGGTGCACGAGGCGATCGCACCGCGCCAAGCGGGAGCTTTGGACGGAGCGGGGACCGGCACACGGGACTGGAACAACAGGGACTCCTGATACTCGAGTGGCGGCGCGACCCCGAGCTTCCCAGGGGGCTCTGTTCTCGTGCCAGCCACCCGGCCGAGATCACCCGACCTGGGCCGTTGTTCGATCCCGATTGTCCTGATGACCGATAGAGATACGGCTTCTCAGGGCCATGCCGTACCGCACCCCATGCACTGCCGCCCGGTCGGTGAAGTTCTCGGCGAACTGCAACATCGTCACCAGCGCCAGCCGACGACCGTGTCGGTGAGCCCGACTCGACGGGACCGCCGCGGCCCGCGGCCCCCGCGCCTGTCCCGGCACATTGCGCGGGACCACACTCGCCGTCCCGCACCCCTCAACCCCGCTCCGCAGCCGACCGATGGCCCACAGCACACGACAGGACAGGCATCCCCCGCCGCCGCATCCACGGGCCAGACCCCGGGGAAAACTCCTGATCATTCTCACGTCGTCCAGGTACAACACGGCCCACGGCTCACCCGACTGCCAAGCCCCGGCGCGCGGGATGCGGGCTGGGCAGGCTAGGTTGCCCGGGTGAGTCTCCTTGATGATGTGGCAGAACGCGACGGCTGGCGATGCTGGGTCTGCGACCAGCCGGTCGACCCCGACAAATCGGTGAACGACCCCCAGGGGCCCAGCGTCGACAGCCGGACCGCCGACCGGAAAGCCAAGATCGCCGAACGGCTCGCGCACCGCGGGTGCAACTCCCGCAAGGGCGCGGTCAAGGTCGTCATCGCCTGGCCCGACCACCTCTACGTGATCGAACCCGCACCACTGATCACCGTTGCCGCACGACTGGAACGCAAGGGAGGCCGCGAGACCGTGGGCCGCTGCCCGACCAGACAGGACGCCCAACAAGCCGCGGACTGGCTGGTGGACCGCTTCTCCCGACTGGCACCGACGCTGCCGGTGACCGCCGACATCCAGGCAGGCGGCGGCCAGTTCCTCCTCACCCTCACCACCAGCCGCCACTGACGGGAAACCACCAGCCCACACCCACCTCGAGACGAACCCCCAACCCACACCGACCCACCCCCGGCAACCAACTCCCCCACGGGCGCTTGACGGGCTGGGGGGGGGGGGGGGGGAGGGGGGGGAGGGGGGGGGGGGAGGGGGGGGGGGGGGGGGGGGGGGGGGGGGGGGGGGGGAGAGGGGGGGGGGGAGGGGGGGGGGAGGTT
>NZ_JBVJAB010000040.1:0-39267 GCF_055591025.1 Streptomyces sp. NPDC041784 | reverse complement strand
TCGCCCTAGAAAACGACCAGGACCGAGGGGACCACAAGGCCCCCCGGACCCGCCAGGCCCGTGCCCCCCCCCCCCCCCCACCCCCCGCCCCGCACCGCCCCCCCCCCCCCCCCCCCCCCCCCCCCCCCCCCCCCCCCAGGTCACCAGAGGCAGCGGCCGGTGCCGGTCAGGGCAATCTGGACCACGGCTTCGGAACGGGCGGGAACAGTTTCACAGTCGCGGGCCAGGCGCCGCCGCAGCATCCACCAGCCGTAGGCCCGCCCGACCGCCCAACATGCCAGCGGTACGAGCACGGTGGCGATGTCGAGGGCCGCCGGGGGGACCAGCCCGGGGGCTGCGGCGAACTCGGCCAGGCCGACTAGGCGCACGACCGCGGCCGGGACATCGTTCACCCAGGGCAGCCGTGGGCTGAGCTGTTCACGGGACTTGGTGGTCTTGAGGACGCCGGAGGCCGCGCACGTCGCGGCCAGCAGACCCTGCAGGACCCGTAGGAACACGTTCAGCGGAGCGGAGTCTTCTGTTGGGGTCGCGCCGCGGCCGAAACACCGCGGCGCGATGGGGGCTCGATGAGGGAGCCTGGGCGGTCTCAGCCCTTGAAGACGAGCTCGGCCTGATCGCGTTTCGTGGTGTGCAGGTCCCAGTAGACGGGGGAAATCTCTTCGGGCTGGGCTGTCGGGAACCCGGGGAGGGCCGGGGTGCCGATCGACACGTCGATGCCAACATGGGCGGCCTGGATGCCGGTACCGTCCAGCTCCTTGTGCGGGTTGATCGCCCAGTTACGGAGCGCCGCCCCGGCAGCGTTGACATTGCCGACCTGTGGAACAGGGTCGATGGAACCGGCGCCGGTGGTGTAGAGCAGGGTGCCCGTGCCGGCCTCCCGCATCGTCGGCAGAACTTCCTTGGTCGCGGCGATGGCTCCGTAGCGCTGGAACTCGATCTCGTGCTGCACATGGGACGGTTCGGTGTCGGCAGGAGTGGTCAGCGCGGTGGAGCCGAAGGTGCCGACCGGGGGGTATTCCAGGACGTCGATCCCACCGAACTGTGCGGCGTCCTTCAGGGCCCGGGTGAGGGCGTCACGGTCCAATACGTCCGCCGGAAACGCGGCGGCGGTGATGCCCACGGCGGTGAGTGTGCCAACGAGATCGTCGAGCTTGGTGCGGCTTCGCGAGATCAGGGCGACGTCGTAGCCCTGGGAGCCGAAGGTGCGAGCGATGGCCAGGCCCGACGTGGGGCCCGCACCGACAATGGCGATGCCGGTCACAGCGCTCCCGACTGTGACGGGCGCCCGGCGGGTGACACGCTCCATCAACTGCGCGGTCGCCGGCTCCGTGTCCCGGTAGGCCAGGAAGAGCGGTTCCAGCTGGGTTCCTGGACCGCTCGCGGACGCGGTCGTGGACGGTCGAAGTACGCGTCAGCTGCCCCGAAGACCGACCGCCAGCGTCAGTTCAAGGACCCGGTGTGGCGATGCGAGATCCGGAAACAGCTCCCGCAGCTGCGACATCCGGTACCGGACTGTCTGGGGATGGACGAACAACGCCGCCGCCACCTCGTCCCGCCTGCCCTGGTGCAGCAGCCACGCCCGCAACGTCTCCTCCAGCCGCCGTGCGGTCGCCACAGGCAAGGTCCGCAACGGTGCGAGGGCTCGGGCACGCAGGTCTGCGAATGCGTCCACGTCGGCGCTCAGCACCAGCTCGGGCAGGTGGTCCTCGGTGTCGCGAATATCACAGGAGAGGGAGCGTGCGCGTACGGCTCGTGCGTACGAGGCGGACGCACGAGCCCATGGCCGGGCCGGGCCGACCACGGCGGTGCGGTCGGTCAGCTGCCGCAAGAGATGTGATCGGTCGGCATCGGGGACGAGCAGCACACCGGTGGCGTCCGGCAGATCGTCGAGGACGAGGGTGCTCGGGTCGAGCGTGCGGTAGGCAGGCCGGGCCTGGGCGGCGGGCAGCAGGACCGCGGTCAGCGAGACCGGAGGCTGCCACCCGGCCCGTTGAGCAGAGACCAGCAGCACGTCCGGGCTCGCACCGGCGAGGAGGTCGCGAGCCAGGTGCTCCAGGTGGCGCTCGTGATCCCTGCCCCGGGCGGCCAGTTCGTCGGCGTGGCCCGCGGCGCTCGCGGCGGAGAGCTCGTCGATGTAGGCGAAGGTCAGCTCCGCGAACTTGGCGACCTCGGCGGCGGGCAGACCTGCGGGTACGGCCCCCGCTGCCAGGCATCGCCAGGCCACGCGGGCACCGACGCGGTAGGCGCTGAGCAGGGCGTCCATCGAACGGCCGTCGCGGACCTCGCCGCGGCCCAGCTCGTAGGCCGCGTCACCGCCGTCGCCGCCTGTGGCGTTCCCGCTCGCGAGGTCCAGGTAGTGCCCCAGGGCGGTGCGGACGGCTCGGCGGATGGTGGCGCCCATGTGGCCCGAGAGGGCGTTGGCGTAGGGAGGGACCTCGTCGATGATCGCCTGGACGACCTCGTCGGCGGTGGCCTTCAGCGCAGCCCGAAGTGCCGTGATCGTCGTCTCATCCAGGGCCAGTTCGCTGGCCCTCCGGATCACATGGCTCATAATTTATTCCCTGCGAACAATTCAGCCGACCAGATTTACGTCCTGCGGTCAGGACTTTACGCCCTGAGGCGCAGCAAGCTGGAGCCATGACGAGTACAGCCCTCCGCAGCAGGGCGTGGAAACTACTGGAGATGGTCACGACGCCGCTGCTGCCGTCTGACTACCTCGACCTGGTCAGCCCGTTGCGCGCGGGCGCTGACCTGCGGGGGCGCATCGAGGCCGTGCACCCCGAGACGGGGGACGCCGCGACCATCGTGATCAGACCGGGACGGGGCTGGCGCGGCCACACAGCCGGTCAGTACGTGCGGATCGGAGTCGACGTCGACGGGGTGCGCCTGTGGCGTGCCTACTCGCTCACCTCGCCGACAAACCGGCAGGACGGCCGCGTCACGATCACGGTGAAGGCGATCCCGGACGGCAAGGTCAGCAACCACCTGGTCCGCAGGGCGAAACCGGGCACGCTGATCCAGCTCGACCAGGCGACCGGTGACTTCGTGCTGCCGCAGGCCACGCCCGCCAAGGTGCTCTACCTGACGGCCGGCAGCGGCATCACGCCCGTGATGGGCATGCTGCGCGACACCGAATTCGACGACGTCGTCATGGTCCACTGCGCGCCGCAGCCGCACGACGTGATCTTCCGCAACGAACTGCACGACCTGGTCGCGGACAAGAAGCTGTGGCTCACCGAAGTGCACACCGACACCGACGGCATGCTCGACATCGCCCGTCTCGACGAACTCGTGCCCGACTGGGCCGAGCGCGAGACCTGGGCCTGTGGGCCCGCGGGCCTGCTCGACGCCGCCGAAGAGCACTGGGCCGAGCACGGCGTCCAAGAGCGCCTGCACACCGAACGCTTCCGTCCCAGCATCGTCGTAGCCGGCGACGGCGGCGAGGTCACCTTCAGCGCCACCGGCAAGAGGGTCGACGCGGACGGCGCGACACCGTTGCTGGACATCGGCGAGGAGGCCGGCGTGCTCATGCCCTCCGGGTGCCGCATGGGCATCTGCTTCGGCTGCGTCACGCCGCTCAAGGCGGGCGCCGTCCGCGACCTGCGCACCGGTGAGATCACCGAGGCCGAGCCGGGCGTCCTCATCCAGACCTGCGTGTCCGCCGCGGCGGGCCCCTGCGACATCGAACGGTAGGAACACCTTGACCGCCATCGACCCCACCGCCCACCTGACCGCGGAGCAGATCGAGGAGCTCGGCCGCGAGCTGGACGCGATCCGCGACGAGGTGATCGCCAGCCGCGGCGAGAAGGACGCCGCCTACATCCGCAAGGTCATCTCGGCGCAGCGCAAGCTCGAGCTGGTCAGCAGGGGCGTGCTGCTGTTCTCGATCTTCCCGCCCGCGTGGCTGCTCGGCACCGCCGGTCTGTCCGTGGCGAAGATCATGGACAACATGGAGATCGGCCACAACATCCTGCACGGCCAGTGGGACTGGATGCGAGACCCGAAGATCCACTCCACCACCTGGGAGTGGGATCACGTCTCGCCGGCCGACCAGTGGAAGCACTCCCACAACGAGCTGCACCACACGTACACCAACGTGATCGGCAAGGACAACGACCTCGGCTACGGCATCATGCGCGTCGACGAGGACCAGAAGTGGCACCCGTTCCACCTCGGCCAGCCGCTGTGGAACTTCATCAACGCCTGCTTCTTCGAGTACGGCATCGCAGCGTACGACCTGGAGCTCGGCAAGAACCTGCACAAGCGCCGCCGCAAGAACCCGGAGTTCCGCGCGCGGGCCAAGGCCGTGGGCCGCAAGATCCGCAAGCAGGTGCTCAAGGACTACGTGATCCACCCGCTGCTGTCGGGCCCCTCCTTCCTCCCCACGCTCGCCGCCACGTTCACCGCGAACCTGGTCCGCAACCTCTGGACCCACTCGGTGATCATGTGCGGGCACTTCCCCGAGGGCGTACAGGTCTTCGAGCGCCGGTCGATCAAGGGCGAGACGCGCGGCCAGTGGTACCTGCGCCAGATGATGGGTTCGGCGAACATCAGCGGCAGCAGGGCCATGCACTTCATGACCGGCAACCTGTCGCACCAGATCGAGCACCACCTGTTCCCGGACCTGCCGAGCAACCGGTACGCCGAGGTCGCGGTGAAGGTGCGCGCGCTGTTCGAAAAGTACGAGCTGGAGTACGTCACCGGGCCGCTGCCCAAGCAGGTGTTCTCCGCGTGGCACAAGGTCTTCCGGCTCTCGCTGCCGAACAAGAAGCCCAAGGTCAAGGCGCCGGACCGCGAGCAGGAGCTCGTCGCGGCCTGATTCCCGGTATTGGTTCAGATCTTTCGGCCGTACCGGCGGCACCGCCGGGTTCGGTGAGCTCCGATGCGGACGGTGGGCGGCCGCGACATCAGACCGTACGACACGGGATCCGGGCAGCCCGGTGTCCGGCTGCGCTGCCTGGACGTGCACACAGCCCCCGGCGAGCTGTTGTAGTGGGCTGACCTGCCATGGTCGGGCCGGTAAGTCGGGTGCGTGCGCGCACTCGGTTTGCCGACGGGCGGGCTGGGTGGAAGGCATGGGCTGTGACGTGGACACTGCCGGAACCGATCGAGTCGACCTTCTCCACCGTGAAGCTTCGGACCAAGGTCACCCGCGGCGCCGGCAGCCCGGCCGCGGCCCTCGCGATGGTCTTCAAACTCGTCGAGTCCGCCCAGGCCCGCTGGCGAGCGGTCACCGCACCGCACCTCGTCGCCCTCGTCCGAGCCGGCGCCCGCTTCGAGAACAGCCTCCTCGTCGAACGAGACGAGACCCTCGCAGCGTGATCCACCTCAACTGATCCACAGGTCTTGACAATTACTCGCCGGCCGACCGCAACGAACGCAGACGTCGTGGCGCGGACCGAGGCGCTGCGCCGCCGGCACAAGTGGTGCCGCCCGGATCGCCTTCGAGCTGCGGGAAGACGGCTTGTCGATCAACCGGCGCACGGTCTCGCGCCACCTGCTTGCCCTCGGCCTCAATCATCGGCGGTTCCTTGACCCGGAGGGTGAATCCAACCGGGAGCCGCGACGGCACCGCCCGAAGGCCCGGGCACATGGTCCACATCGGCGTGAAGAAGGTGTCGGGCGATCCCCGCCGGTGGCGGCTGGCAAGTCCACGGCCGCGGAAGCGAACAGGCCAAGGCGGCCGAGCGTCGGAAGCGGAAGGGCCGGCGCGCCGGCTACGCCTACCTCCACTCGGCGGTCGACGGGTTCAGCCGACTCGCGTACACCGAATCGCTGAGCGACGAGAGGGCGAGCACGGCCATCGAGTTGGATCTGTGCGCGGCGATCCGCCGTGATGCCCGTGTGGGAATGTCCTACCTGGCTTTGATGCGTGAGCACGGTGTGGGATTCCGTACGGCAAAGCGGCGTGGGAGTCGGTGTGGCCGGAGGGTCGCGCACTTTTAGACAGAAGTCATGCGCTCTTGGACGAAAGACGGATGCCTGACCTGGCTGTCTCTTTAGCCTCGATCATTCATGAGGGCCCGTCAGCTTGCTGATGGGCCCGTTATGGTGAGAGTTGGTGGGGATTTTCAGCGTCTGGGCAGGTTGAGTGCCCGGCTGTCGCGTCGGGTGGGCGCCGGGTTCCACGGCTCCGGTGGGTTGGCGCCGCTCGCAGGGATGGGAAGGTGCTGGTCAGCCGGGGTTCGGGAGGGCGTGGAGCCGGTCCAGGGCGTCGGTGATCACGTCGGTCCAGGGCCAGCGCTTGGCGAGGCGGAGGTAGCGGCAGCGGCCGGTGGTGACGAGCTGGCCGGCGGTGGAGAACAGCCGAAGCCGCAGGCGGCGGGGCTCCCAGAGCCGGGCGGTGCCGGTGAGGGCGAGCAGGGGCATCCAGGCCAGCAGGTCGAGGGCGATCTGCACGATCTCCAGCCAGATCTGATTCTGCGCGGCGTCGTGGAGGGGGAGGTTGCGCAGGCCGGTGGCGCGGGCGGCGCGGATGCGGTCCTCGGCCCGGGCCCGCTGCCGGTGGCGCAGCTCGAGGGCGGCGATCGCTTCGCCGGCCGTGTTGGTGGCGAAGCACGTCAGCCGCATGCCGTCGGCGTCGGTGAAACGCAACTGGGCGCCGGGGTGCGGGCGTTCCCTGCGCACGATCAGCCGCAGACCTTTCGGCCAGCCGGTCAGGCAGTCGCCGGCGAGTTCGGCCACCCAGGCGCCGTCGCGGATGTCGCCGTCGGGCTCGACGGCCGGGGTCCAGGCCGTGGCCGGGACCTTCAGGACGGCCTGGTGGATGGCGTCGGTGATGGTCATGCCGACCGAGTACGACAGCCACCGCCCGCGCTGGGCGAGCCAGGCGACGAACTCGTGGGTGCCGCCGCCGGAGTCGGTGCGGATCAGGGTCTGCCGTCCCCGCCGGAGCCGCTTGGGCAACTGGGCCAGGGCCAGTTTTGTGGCTTCGATGTGGTCGGCGGCGGTGTTGGAGCCAGCGTTGCCGGGCCGCAGCAGGCCCATGACCGGCTCGCGGGAGCCGCCTCGGCCGTGGTCGACGAACCCCATCAGCGGATGGTGACCGAAGGTCTTCTTCCAGGTCGCGGCAGCGTCCTGCTTGTCGGAGTGCGCGATGACGAGGACCCCATCGATGTCCACGATCACCTGACCGTCGGCGTCCGGCGCCGCCTGGCCGGCCAACTTCCAGACGTGCTCGCGTACTTCGGCGCGGGCAGCGCGGATCGCGGCCAAGGCGTGCTTGCCGCCCGCGGCAAGTGTGTCGATGAGACGGGAGACGGTCGGGTCGGAGGCAACTGGCCCGAACACGTCGGGTTCAGCCCGCAGCAGGCCGACGTCGGCCAGGCAATCCCCGCCGATTGCGACCGCGAGCGCCACGTCCAGCAGGATCTTGCCCGGATCGTGTACTGCCCGCGGCTTGCGCCACGGTGCCAGGGCCACCGATATCGCCACATCCAGGCCAGTCTTGCGAGCCGTCTCCACCAGCAGCACAGACCCGGCCTGCCCCACCACGCCGCGACCGCCGCCCTCGACACGCACACGCGGGTACGACCCGATACGCTTCTTCATCTGAGGAGTGCAGCTTTCTCTGCGACGAACAGGACCTAGACAAGTCCCATCGTCCCAGGTCAGCGGCACTCCTCGCTCATTTGACCTAACCTCGGGCACCCACGCTCGGGATAGCGAGAGGCTAGGTTGGTGCGTCGACACCCAGCCCGGCGCGCCGCGTGCGATTCCGTCGGTGAGCGATGAGCGGCAGGGCAGATCCGATCAGTGCCACAACGGCGGCGGCGACCCAGTGCCGCGTCTGCTGGCCCATGAGCAGGCACGAGATGACCCCGAACCAGGCGCCCACAGCCGGGACCAGGGCCGCGTGCCGACCGGCGGTCGTATCGGTGAGGGAGGCCACGCTGAAGTAGGCGACGATGAATCCGGCAAACAGGGCGAGGTTGTACCACCCACCGCCATCAGGGAGGGCGTAGCCCTTGCGGGTTCGCTCCAGTCCCAGGTCAACGGCCCCGGCGACTCCCCAGAAGAACGCGCTGGAAGCCACCACACCGAGAGCGACACGCCACGCCGTATTCGTCATGCCGGGATCGTATGAACGACGAGTGGAGTTCGGCCAGGGCGTTGTTCTGGCCCGCCGTGTACGCAGAGCTGGCTCTGAGCCCGGGAGGCGCTCTGACGGCGGCCAAGTCGATGTTCACGAGTTCGGGTTCTGGCACAACTTCTGTGGAGCCGTCACGCTGAGTGTTTCCGTTAGCCCTCGAATATTCGAGGCGGCGGGGTGCTGAGGCTTGTACGATCCCGGACGGGATGGGGCTCGTAGCGCAGTGGTTGTCGCGCCTTCACCGCATGTGGGAGGACACCGGTTCAAATCCGGTCGGCCCCATCCTGCTCGTTCTCCGGCAGCTTCCTGTGACTCCCAGGAGCACCCCAGTTGTTGCTCAGCGTGCCCAGTCACAGAAGTTGTGCCAGAACCCGAGTTCGGGAGGCACCCGCCACTGACTCGATGGGTACTTGTACCGGTGCGCCCAGACTCCAGTGGTCGAGCATTGTGGCTCGCGCCGCCGACGTCGTCAGCAGCTACAACCAGGTCGGCGGCTGCACCCTCCGCCGGGTCTTCTGCTCACCAGTCCGGGGGCAACCCGGTCAGGAGTTCAGTCGTCGAACTCGTTCAGGAACTTGGTGGACGCCCACCGGAACTCCTCGTCATCGTCGCGCGACTCCAGCAAGCCGGCTTCCACAAGCGTCAGGAGGGTGGCGTGGAGAGCTCGCCCAGCCGGGTTGTCTTCCCAGAAGATCCTCTTGCTCTTCGAGAAGGGAACGTCAGCCGTGAGCGCACCGAGGCTCAACCCCAGCTCATATGCGGCCTGGTCCCAGTAGATCCAGTCCTTCATCGCTTCCGAAAAGACCACTGCAGTCACTCACCCTTCCCCTCGTTACGGTTCAATTCGAGTCCAGAGGCCGCTCACCGGACCGTGAGTGACTCCCAAACCACTCGACATTGATCATGGAACAGGGCCGCGCGGTGACTCCCGAAGCAGTCGACGAACGACTCCCGTTCTCCCGTACGAAACCACAGAGCCGTGACTTCGGCGTCGAGGGTGGCGAGCAACTGCCGGGGCCGATGCGCTTCTTCACCTGGAGCGTGTCTCCGCCTGGTACGGGAACCAGAACCTCAGCAATCCTCATTCTCGCTGTTCAGAGGCACTTCCCGCTACCCTGATCACGTGCCGGACAGTCCACTTCGTGAAGGCGCGAGGTTAGCGTCGACCGGACCGATGACGGCTCGGCCCGAAGGATGCTCATGCCCATAACATCTGCTCCTGCCGCGCTGCCGCGGTTTCGGCACCGCTGGGCGGCCGTGGCCGGCCTGCTGGTGCTGTCCCCGATCAGCGCGGAGTACCTCATCGGCTACGGCGAAAGCACTGGTCGGCCGCTGGAACTGCTGGCGGGCCTGCTCATCCTCGCGCCGCTCTACGGAACCGTCGCCGTGCTCATCCGCGAGATCACTCGGCGCACCGGTCGTGGCTGGCCGACGATCCTGCTGCTGAGCGCGGCTTTCGGGGTGATCCAGGCCGGCTTGATCGACCAGACCCTGTTCGACAATGAGGTCGACGCCGATGGCCCCGACTGGGCGACGCAGGCGCTGGTCACTCTCATTCCGGGCCTGGGGGTTGATGCGGCGAGATTGCTGAACTACGTCGGGGGGCATGTGATCTGGAGTTTCGCCGCTCCGATCGCGGTGGTCGAATCCTGTGCCCCGCGCATCGGGAACCGGCGGCGGCTGGGCCCGGTCGGCGTCGGCGTCATGGTGCTGCTGTGGGCGCTGAGCGCCGCACTGGTCTTCAGCGACACGGCAGCGGACTCCACCGCCCGCCCGGCGCAGCTGATCGGCGCCGCAGTGGTCGCCGTTGCCTTGATCGTCGCCGCGTTCACCGCCCGGCCTGCGAGGGCCCCGTCGTCGGGGAAGGTGCCGTCGTGGTGGCTGGTCGGCGGTGTCACAGGGGTCGCATGGTGCGCCAATCAGCTGCTTCCGACGACCTGGGTGGGGGTGACGGTGAACGTCGTCGCCATGGTCGTCCTGGGCTGGCTGCTGCTGCGCTGGTCGCGCCGCCTGGGCTGGGGCCGCCGACACGTACTGGCCGCCGCGGGCAGTGCCCTCGTCGTCCGTGCCGGGCTGTCCTTCCTGGTCGAACCGCTCGGCGACAACGTGAATTTCACGGTGAAGTACGCGGTCAACGCCGCGATGCTCGGTGGAGTCGCCGCCCTTCTCTTCATGGCCGCCCATCGTCTACGTCGACAGGAACCGAGCGCATGCTGACCGTCCGCGGAATCTCCTACCTGGTCGGCGAGGCGAGTACCGATGACGTGCGGCGGGACCTGGAGGTCATCGCCCGGGATCTGCACTGCACCACGGTGATGCTGATCGGGGACGGTAAGCGGTTGATCGATGCCGCCCGCACCGCCCTCGAGACCGGTCTCGGCGTCTACCTCCGGCCCCATGTTCCCGAGCTTCCTCAGCCGAAGCTGCTGGAGCACCTGGACGCCGTCGCCGAGGCGGCCGAAGAACTTCGCCGGGAACACCCGGACCGGGTGACGCTTCTGGTCGGCAGCGAGTTCTCCCACACCGTGCCCGGCATCGTCCCCGGACCTCGCTCGTTCCTGCGCTTGAAGCTCATCGTGCGTTTCCGCCGCCTGTTGCGGCGCAGGATCGACCGGCGGCTCCACGGGCTGCTCACCATCGCTGTGACCACCGCGCGCCGCCGCTTCGGCGGGCCGGTCACCTACTCCGCGGCCGGGTGGGAACACGTCGACTGGTCGCTGTTCGACCTGGTCGGCGTCAGCCTCTACCGCTCCGGCCGCAACCACCCCACCTACGCGGACCGCCTGCGCAACCTGGTTCGCGACCACGACAGGCCCGTCGTCATCACCGAGTTCGGGTGCGGTGCCTTCACCGGAGCCGACCGACGGGGAGCCGGTTCCTTCTGGATCGCCAACTGGTTCGCCATGCCCCCGCGCATCCGCGGCGACCACCCCCGCGACGAGGCCGTCCAGGCCCGCTACCTCGGTGAACTCATCGACCAGTACAACGCGGAGGGCGTGCACGGCTGCTTCGTATTCACCTTCGCCATGCCCGACTTCCCGCATCACGACGATCCTCGTCTCGACCTCGACAAGGCCGGCTTCGGGGTCGTGGCGGTGACAGGCGACGGTGCGTGCAGCCCCAAGGAGGCGTTCCACGAGGTCGCGCGACACTACGGCGACATAGCAGTGGAGGAATGACCGACAGAACGGTCACCTCGTCGAACGCCCTGAGGAACCCGCCGCAGCGTGACACATCTCAACCGGCCTGCAACTCTTGACAGTTACTCATGGAACAGCACCGGTGGCGCTACGCTGCTGTGTCGTGCAGGAGACGCGCCTCGACACTGCTCGGATCCGGGCGGCTCGCCGGGTGATCGACCCGGTTTTTCTCGACACGCCGCTGTACCGCTGCGAGGCGCTGGAGCCCGACCTCGGATGCACGGTGAGCATCAAGCTCGAAACGGCGAACCCGGTGCGCAGTTTCAAGGCCCGCGGCACCGAGGTCGTCGCGAGCCTGCTCGCCGACAACGGCTCGCGAGCCGTGGTGTGCGCCAGCGCGGGCAACCTTGGCCAAGCCCTCGCTTGGTCCGGTCGCGGCCGGGGGCTCGACGTCACCGTCGTGGCATCCCGCTTTGCGACGGTGGCCAAGCTTGATCGCATCCGAGCGTTGGACGCCAGGCTGGAGCTGGTGGACGGCGACCACGAGATGGCTCGCGAGCGGGCGGCGGCCATCGCGCGCTGCGACGGCATCCGGCTGCTCGAAGACAGCCTGGACATCGAGACCTGCGAGGGCGCGGCGACCATCGGCCTGGAACTGGTGGACGCCGCGCCATCGTTCGACACCGTCCTGATTGCCCTCGGCGGCGGGGCGCTGGCCACCGGCGTGGGTCATGTGGTGAAGGCCTTGGCACCCGAAGTCGAGGTGATCTGCGTCCAGCCGCTGGGCGCACCGGCGCTGACACACTCGTGGCGCCAACGACGTGTCGTCACCACCGACTCGACCGACACCATCGCTGACGGCGTCGCCGGCCGGCGTCCCATCCCCGCCGTCCTGGACGACCTCCTCCTGGTCGCTGACGACGCCGTCCTGGTTCGGGAGACCTCGATCATCGCCGGTATGCGGATGCTCCTCGACCACGCCGGCCTCGTCGTCGAACCTTCGGCCGCGCTCGGCATCGCGGCGATCCTCGAAGACCGTGACCGCTTCGTCGGCCGACGCGTGGTCACCATCGTGTGCGGCAGCAACGTCGACGTAGAGGCCTATCACCGCTGGGTCGGTGCGGCTCCCATCCACAGGTCTTGACAATTGCTCGACACAGACCGGGTACGCCGCCAAAGCCCAGCGGCTGTTCCCCGCGGAGCGCGTGTATCCACTGCCACCGCCCCTGGAAAGCCTTCTTTCCCCGGGCAGATGAGGACCGACCGGCGAGGAAGCGGTCGCCTGCGGCCACAGGCACAAGATCGTGAGCAGAGCACGGGCGGGGGCAGTCTGAAAAATGAGGTAGCTCACGGCCGGAGCCATTCTCCTTGCGGATCGAAGCAGATGAGTCCGTGCTCGCGAGCCAGCGCAGCGGCGTACTCAGACACTTCGGCCTTGCCATAGGACATGAGCGGCGACGAGGTCACGTTCGAGACGAAGGTGGCGATGGCCAAGGCGATGGTCCGCAAAGCCATCGCCGATGGCATCCCGTTCGGCTGGATGACCGCGGATGCCCCCTACGGCTTCAGCAAAGGGTGGAGGTTCGAGCTGGAGCAGGCGGACGTCTTCCACGTCATGGCCACCACCCGCCACGACACCGTCGTCACCCGCTGGACACTCGACCACCCCGTCCACGACCTGCTCCCCGGTCTGCCCGGCAGAAGTGGAAACGCCGTTCCTGCGGCGAGGGAGCCCACGGCCTCATCCGTATCGCCGGCCGCAGGTGGGCGGTCGCGGAATGCTTCCAGACGGCGAAGCGGGAATGCGGCCTGGACGACTACCAGTTCCGCCGTTATCCCGGCTGGCACCCCCCACATGACCCTGGCCATGGCCGCCCACGCCTGCCTGACCGTCCTGCCGGCCCGCCGGCTGGACACGGAGAAGGCGGAAACGGATCCTCCCAGCTCATCCACTACGGCCTCGCCGAGATCCGACGCCTGATCACCCGCCTCACCGACCGCCGGTCGACCACATCCGGCACTGGTCGACCTGGCGTCGGCGACGACAACACCAAGCCCGCATCAGCCACTACAAGAGACGCGGACACAGCCCCTGAACTGGCCAGCAATCAGCTCAAGCACCGTTGCAGTATTAGAGGCCATCTCATTTGGCGAGTCTGCGGTAGTAGATGAGGATGCAGGCGGCGATGTTGGTCGCACCCGCTCAGCAGGCCGAAGTGTCCTGTGTCGCCTCGCGTGCCTCGGTGAGGGCTCGCTGCCTGAGGTTGCCGCCGAACAACTGAATCGTGGTGGCGGCCAGGATGTCATCCCTGCCGATGGTCCGCCGGTCCCCCCTGCGGGCGGACAGAGCCCGGAGGGAATCCTTGAGGAACGGGGGAGGGGCCGGTTCGCCCGACATCACTGGGGTGACCGTACCGAAACGTTTGACCCCGCCCTCGCGGACGACCATGGCCGCGTCCCGGGCGAGGTCCGTCAGGAACACGCTCGCGATTCCGTCCAGGTCGCGGACCATCGCCGGGACGGCCCTCACCCCCTGGCTCCACAGCAGCTTCTTGACCCCGGCCTCGAACCTGTGGGCGCCGACCACAGCACTCGGTTTGCGCGACCTGCTGCGCTTACGAGAGGGCACGATGACACCCTCGGCGTCGTACAGGACACCGGTCAGGCCTCGAAACGTCGGGCTGTGGTCGTACCACTTGTCCCCCACCTCAAGCTCGACGTTCCGGTCGATCGCCGAGAGAAGGTCTCCGGGAATCAGCTTCTTCCGGGCCTCCGCCGCCGCCGCTCTCCTCGCGCCGTCGATGATCTCCGCCAGCACTGTCTGCGTCACCGACGCGGCGGCCCACGCGGCCGACCGAGAGACGTGCATCGAGGTCACGTCCCTGAACACCGCTTTGACGAGAGGAGGCTTGAACGGCGAGACATCCATGACCGAGGCGGTCTCGGGACCGCTGCGCTCAGGGCGTGCGGGCTGTGCGGTCATCGGAAGAAACGCTCCCTGCTGTCGGAGTTATCACAGGCCCACACTTCACCACGCAGACCCGCTCTCTTCCCCCATCCTCCGTCGAAGCGCCACCCGGTCAAGGGCCTGACGGGCACATCCCGACAGCCGGGCCGATGATTGGCCACCTCCCGCACGCCCCCGTACCGTGGCACCTGCGTCCCCCGTCCAGCTGTACCCCGTTCCACCCCGCGTCGGTGGTGCCACTCTGCACAGTGGGGACGTGCGGGACGGTGTGCGGCCGGTTCAGCCGCGGACGATGTTCTCAGCCTGGGGCCCCTTCTGGCCCTGGGGCACGTCGAAGGTGACCGGCTCCCCCCACCAGCTCACGGTAGCCGTTGCCGGAAATGGTTGGAGTAATGGGCGAAGACGTCCGGTCCCCCGCCGTCCTGGGCGATGAACCCAAAGCCCTTTTCGGAGTTGAACCACTTCACGGTGCCGCTGGCCATGCTGGTTGGCCTTCACTTCTTGCCGGGAGGTCCCGGCTGGTCTGTATACGGGCTTGTCCACTGCTGGAAGGAGCCCAGCGTCCGCACTACCCCGTCGGCAGCGCGGTTGTCCGACACTGCACGATCAGCACGCTCACGGGGCCGGGCACAGGTCCTCGAACGGAATGCCGGAAAGCTTCTCCCTTTTCCACCGCTGCGCCGCCGGGGATGCGCCGGCGGCGGCGCACAGGGCTCTCTCCGTGTTGATCAGGCCCGAGACGTCCCAGCTCAGGACCTCGGTCCCGGTGCTCCAGAGAAGGTCCTTCCCGGCTTCGTCGACCTTGAATGTCAGTGCGGAGGTGAGGGAGGCGTCGTAGGCACGTTGCCTGGTCAAGCCTGCGCTCCTATGACCTTGGAACTGACGCCCTCGCGGATCGTCAGTGTCCGCAGTTGCTGAAGGCTCGTGATCTCTATGCCGACGGGGGTCCAGGACCGAGGTCGGGGCACCCCGTCGGCATGCGTCTGCAGGGCCGGAGGGGTTTGGTCAACCGGCCAGCCCCACCCCGAGGGTCGTTGCCCCCGGCCGTCCGATGGGAGACGGCGGCATGATGCGCTCGGGTAGCTCCGGGACGATGGCAGCAGGCGGGGCCGACCAGTCGTCATCGTGACCTCTTGGCCGGACGCCGCACAAGGTCCGATCCGCCGGTCGAACTGGCTGGTGAACGGGGGTGGTCGAGTCACGGTGCACGGGTCGCTCCGGTGCGCGGCAGCGGCGGCTGCGATTTCACCAGCGGCGCAGGTCCTTGCGTAGCTGTTCGTACGAGTTGCTCCGGTGCCGGTCGGTGTCCGGCGGCGTGGAGCCAAGCGCGACGACCTGGTCGGAGACGTAGGTGAGGCGATACAGCAGAACGCGGGTTGCAGTCTCCAGCCACTCATCGGTCGCTCGGGCCGGAGGTGCTGCGCCGAGAACAGTGACGAACCAGACGGGCAGCAGGGAGCGGTTGCTGGCGGCGTCGGTCAGTCGGCTGCGCAAGGCAAGGGTCAGGCGTTTCTCGGCCCAGCCGCCATCACAGGCTGCTTGTCAACGCGGGTTTCGGCGTCGTCCTCAAGGGCGTCGGCAGACTCCTCGGCGCTGGGGGTCTGCCTGGCGAGATCCTGGCGCAGCCGGGTCTCCTCGGCGATCGTGGTGCGGAGCCGGCCCGTGGCCTCGGTGTGGCTGCTGGTGCCGTAGCGACTGGCAGTCAGCACACCGCCGACCGCGAACTGCTGCCGATGACCGAGAACCTCGGACTCGGCGCGGCCCTGTGGCCCCCGCTCCGCAGCGGACTGCTCTCACCGGAAAGCACCGCCGCAGCGCCGAGGGGCGCCTCAGCTACCTGGGGGCGGTCATTCACACGGAGAGCACCGACCAAGAACCCGCCGTCGTCGACGCCGTCCTGGCCGAGGAGACCGGCGTAAGGCCTGCCCAGGTGTCGGTGGCCTGGGTACGGGAGCGTGCCGCCCCGGTCCGCGACCGCGCTCATCCCGATCACCGGGCCGCGCAACCTCACCCAGCTCGACTACTATCTGGGCGCTCTCGACGTCCACCTGACGCCGCAGCAGTTCGCCCGCCTGCCGGAAGAGTCGGCGCAGTGCCACTCGGAGTTCCCGACGAGGCGATCGCCGGATCCCTGGGCGGCATCCAGGCAGGCGACACCAGCCGCGTCATCAGGCCGGCCGCACCGGTGGGCTGACGCCTCCCGCACCGGCGAGGGGCCCCAGGAAGTGAAATAAGGACCCAAAGCGTGTCGTACTGGGAGAAGCCCAGGATGGGCGGAGATCCCGCTCCACGCGGACGGGCAACGGAGACGACGATGAGGCGTGCACAGCGCCCAGCCTGACGGATCAGCGCAGGCGGGGGCGGCCGGAAGACGGTAACGGCGCCGCGAAACTGGCGCGGGCTGCGGGAACCGTTGTTGACGACCGCTGATCAGGGCATCATGCGGACCCGCGCCTCTCCGATGGCGGCAGCGACGGTGCCCGCCATGAGGCCGAACGGCATCCACGCCGTAGGGCGGCTTTGACCGGCTCTGGGGCGGGGTGCGGTGGGCGGCGCCGACGTGGACCTCACGCCATGCCCTCGGTCACGTCCAAGGGCCATAGGATCCAGGGCAGCCGTTTAACACAGGCGTTCGGGTGCCGACAGGGCCGTTCGGGCAAGATGAGAAGGTGCCAACGGCGCCTTCTCCGGAGGGAGCGGGAATGGCGGAGAGTCCGGCAGAGGGGCGCAGGGGCCGCCCGGCGGCGCCCCAGTTGCGGCTGGATGAGCTGCTGGAGGGCCTGCAGGCACAGGTGGAGCAGGTCCGCGCGGTCCGCGACCGGGTGCACACGCTGCTGGACGCGGTCCTCGCCATCGGCACCGATCTGGATCTCGACGTCGTGCTGCGTCGGATCACCGAGTCCGCGGTCACCCTGGTGGACGCCCGGTACGGGGCTTTGGGCGTGCTGGGCGAGGAAGGGAAGATCCGGCAGTTCATCACGGTCGGCATGGACGAGGACACCATCCGCACCATCGGTCACTATCCCGATGGCCAGGGCATCCTGGGGCTGCTGATCAAGGAGCCGGAGCCGTTGCGCCTGGCCGACCTGGGCCGGCATCCCGACTCGGTGGGCTTCCCCGAAGGCCATCCGCCGATGACGACGTTCCTGGGCGCGCCGGTGCGTGTGCGCGACCAGGTCTTCGGAAACCTCTACCTGACCGACAAGCGGGGCGGGGCAGAGTTCGACGACGATGACGAGGCGGTGCTGCGCACCCTCGCGGCCGCGGCGGGCGTCGCGATCGACAACGCCCGCCTGTACGAGGACACACGCCGCAGGGAACGATGGCTGGCGGCGAGCAGCGAACTGACCCGCAGCCTGTTGTCCGGAACCGAGCCGGACCGGGTGCTGCACCAGGTCGCCGCGACCGTCAGGGCGCTGTCCGGCGCCGATCTGGTGACGCTGGCGGTGCCGTTCGACGGCGGCGACGAGCTGGTGATCGAGGCGGCCGACGGCGAAGGCGCCGAGCGGGTGCAGGGGCTGGTGCTGGCTGCCACCACACTGGCCGCGAAGGTCCACCACTCCAACGAGCGGATCACCAGCGGTGCGCTGTCCGGCGAGCCGCAGGCAGGAGGCGGCTCCGCGGCACAGATCGACCTGGGGCCGGGGTTCCTGCTCCCGCTGGGAGGTGGCGAGCATGTCCGCGGGGTCCTGCAGATCGCCAACCGGGCTGGCGGGGCCGAGTTCTCGGACGCCACCATGACCATGATCAGCGGTTTCGCCGACCAGGCCGCTCTCGCGCTGGAGATCGCCGAGCACCGGCGCGAGGCCGAACACCTGGTGGTGCTGAGCGACCGCGATCGCATCGCCCGCGACCTGCACGACCTGGCCATCCAGCGGCTGTTCGCCTCCGGGCTGACCCTGAACTCGGTACTCGGCCGCGTCTCCGACCGGCCCCAGGTGGCCGAGCGCGTCCAGCGGGTCGTCGACGACCTCGACGACACCATCAGAACGGTACGGGGCACGATCTACGCGCTGCGCGAGCGCGACCGCTCCGACAGCCGCGGCGGGCTGCGCGCAAAGCTTCTGGCCGAGACCGACCATGCCGCCGCCGTGCTGGGCTTCACTCCCGCCCTGCGCATGACCGGCCTGCTCGACACCGACGTACCCGCCAGTCACGCCGAGCACCTCGTCGCGGTGCTGCGTGAAACTCTGTCGAACGCCGCCCGGCACGCGCACGCCACCGCCGTCGAGGTCACCGCTGAGACGGACGGCAGCCAGCTGCGGCTGCGCGTCGCCGACAACGGAACCGGCATCGACCCGGCCGTCACCCGACGCAGCGGCCTGGACAACCTCCGCCGGCGCGCCACCGACGTCGGTGGCAGCCTCACCCTCACCCCGAACCAGCCCACCGGCACCATCGCGGAATGGACGGTGCCGCTGCCCGCACAGGCCCAAGCCTGAACCCCGCGATCCAACGCGCCGGGCATACGCCCGTGGTGCCGAACGTGCCCTTGAAGGGACAAGAATTGCCCGGCCACGTGATCGGGCCGCATCGCCGTCACGCAGCCGCCTCGGGCCATCCGGCGTCCAGTGGGTGGGAGCACACTCGCCGTTGAACAGCCGCCGGATCCCGGAGAGTTGTCCCTTCACTGGTGACCCTTCCCGGAACCTGCCGCCCGCACGGCCCGGCTCAGCCGCCGGGCCGTCGGCATGATCTGGGGTGATCCAGTCCGTCCGCTGCGGGGGCCTGCCCCCCCCATGCCGTACTCCGAGGTACTCGGCCGCAACGGCACCTATGTCGTCTTCCGACAGGTCGACACGCGGGTGGCGGCGTTCCGGCAGTACCTGCGCGCGAACTCCGGCAGCCCGGAGGCGGAGAAGATGCTCGCCGCAAAGATGGTCGACCGCTGGCCGAGCAGCGCCCCCCTGGTGCTCTGCCCCACTTGATCCGCCGGGGAATCAGCCATGGACCGATGCTCCCCGAGGGTGTCCTGGAGGACGACGGCGCCGACCGGGGCAGCATCTTCGTCTTCTCCGGGGCACACCTGAAGAGGCAGTTCGAGTTCGCCAAGTCCCCGTGGGGCAACGGCGGGAACTTCATCGGCCAACACGACGAACAGGACCCGCTCACGGGTGCGAACGACGGAACCGGCACCGTCACCGCCCCCGGCCGACCCGTCCGCCGGGCGCCTGCACGGACTGCCGCAGTTCGTCGTCACCCGGGGCTGTAAGTACTGCTTCCTGCCCGGACCGAGGGCCCTGCACTGGCTCGCCGACCTCGATACCTGAGCGCAGGACACCATGGCAGACCACTTCTCCGGCACCCGAGCGCCCGACGATCCCTCCGCCGGGTGGCGGCTCACCCTCGCCTGCGCACTGACCGGCCGCGCACCACGGCAGGCGAACGATGTCATGGTCGTCGGCGCGGGGCCGGCGGGCGTTTTCGCCGCCTGCCGAGAGCGGGCTGCGGCTGCGGGCCGACGAGATCATCCTCCGTACGGGGGCACCAGCAACCAGCTCTCCGTCCCGGGCTCCGAACTGATCACCACCCACAGCGGTGCCTGGAGCCTGAGCCAGGTCCCGCCCTCGATGCTCGTGATCGGCGGCGGCGCCACCGGTGTCCACTGGCCCGCGCGTTCTTTCGACCGAGGATCGGCCTCACCGAAGCCGAAGCCCGGCAGAAGCACGACGCCGTCATCGCCACCATCTCCTTCGACGCTGCCCCATGAACGATCACCGACGGCCGCACCACGGGGTTCTGCAAACTGATGTCGCCCGCGCCGGCCACCAGATCGTCGACTGCCGCGTGGTCGGCGAGCGAGCCGTCGAGATCACCCAACTCGCCGCCATCGCCATGACCGCACAGGTGTCGGCCGAAGTGCTCAGCCGGATCCCGCGAGGCTCGGCATTCAGCGCATAGGGGACGGTGAACCTCGTGGACAGGCGGGAAGGCCCCTTGAGTCCCGGGTCGTCTTCGCTGAACCAGTCGCTCGCGCTGTCGGCTGACGCCCGACGTACCGCCGCACCGAGGGTGGGCGGCAGAGCGTTGGGCTGGTGCACCGCGGTTTCGGAGTGGCGTCCCCTTCCGTGTCGCCCGTCGACCTGCGCGTGCGCGCGAGGAGAGATACAAGTAGGAGAGGAGCCGACGCGACGGATACGAGGTTGTCGCCGCCCTGCGGTCTCTGCCGAGTCTCCCCAGCCCCGAGAGCCCCGGGGGCAGGATGGGCGATGAATGGACATGGAGAATGCCGGCCCCCTCGGGAACGGCCTCGATCAGTTCCCGGATCAGGTCACCTCGGCCACGGCGGTCGTAGATGCGCGGGGGATCGTGACGGGGTGGAGTTCCGGAGCACAGCAGTTGCTCGGGTACTCGTACGAGGACGTCGTAGGGCGTCCCGCGGCACGCCTGCTCGGCGGGAACGCCGAGGCCAAGGTGCCTTTCTCCGCGATTCTCGAGGGACGAGGCGGGCCGACCCCGCTGCGGCACCAGGACGGCCACCCCGTGCAAGCCGAGTTGCAGGCGTACGCGTCACTCGACCGCGAGGGCGCCGCACAGTGGCTCCTCGTGGCCACGTGGCCACAGCAGCCGCGTCCGCGCAAGGACGAGGCGACGACAGAGGAAGCCTTCGCGCAGTCCCACCTGCCTGTGATGATCTACGACGCCGAGCTGCGGGCCTTGCGGGGGAGCGCCGGCGCGGCCCGCGAACTGGGCTTCACGGAGGAGCAGATGCGCGGCCGGCGCGTCACCGACATCCTGCCTCCCCACATCTGCACCACGGTCGAGGAGGGCATGCGCCGGGTGTTCGAGACGGGTGAACCGAAGCGGTTCCAGGTGCACGGCCGACCGCGGCGCGGAGCCCGCGACAGATACTGGGCCGTCTCCGTGTCCCCCCTGAGGAACCCGGCAGGACAGGTGCGACACGTACAGCTCATCGCCCTCGACGTCACCGAACAGTACCGGGCCCGCGAGCGGCTCGCCCTGCTGAACGACGTCAGCGCGCAGGTGGGCAGCACTCTCGACGTGATGCGTACGGCCCAGGAGATGGCCGACGTGGCGGTGGGGCGGCTCGCCGACTTCATCAGCATCGACCTGCTGGACGGGCTGTTCCGCGGCGTCGAGCCCAGACCGTCCGCCACGAGCTCCGTCGCGCTGCGCCGGGCCGCGCAGCAGTCCGTCCTACCCGGCATCCCCGAGTCGGTGGTCCAGCCGGGGGAAGTGGACTACTACCCGGAATCCTCTCCCCCCGCCCGCTGTCTGGACACGGGCCGGTCGTCGCTGCACCGCACCCTGGACGACGCCAT
Source organism: Streptomyces sp. NPDC041784 (assembly GCF_055591025.1). NCBI lineage: Bacteria > Bacillati > Actinomycetota > Actinomycetes > Kitasatosporales > Streptomycetaceae > Streptomyces > Streptomyces sp. NPDC041784. The sequence continues at coordinate 17,784 of NZ_JBVJAB010000040.1, read as the reverse complement.
CGAGAGCTGGCAGGTCGCCGATCCCGAGCGCGCGGAGAAGGTCCGTGACTTCGGGATGCATTCGATCATGGTCATCCCGTTGCGCGCCCGGGGCATCACGCTCGGTGTGGCCGTACTCGTCCGCCACCGCCGCCAGGACTCCTTCGACGAGGACGATCTGCTCCTCGCCGAGGAGATCGCCGCACGCGCTGCCGTGGCCGTGGACAACGCGCGACGCTTCACCCGCGAGCGGACCACCGCCCTGGCCCTGCAACGAAGCCTGCTGCCACAGCGGCTCCCCGCCCAGGAGGCCGCGGAGGTGGCCTACCGCTATCTCCCGGCCCGGTCCCGGGCGGGGCTGGGCGGCGACTGGTTCGATGTGATCCCGCTGTCGGGCGCACGGGTCGCCCTGGTCGTCGGGGACGTGGTGGGCCATGGCCTGCGCGCCTCCGCCACCATGGGGCGGCTGCGGACCGCGGTACGCACGCTGGCGGACGTCGACCTGCCCCCCGAGGAGCTCCTCGTCCATCTCGACGACCTGATCACCCACCTCAGGGCGGAGGAGGATGCGGCAGCGGATCCCGAGCTCGAGATCGTCACCGATCTCGTAGCCACCTGTCTGTATCTGGTCTACGACCCTGTGTCGCGCCGCTGCGCCGCCGCCGGCGCGGGCCACCCCCCGCCCGCCGTGGTCACGCCCGACGGCAAGGCATCGAACTTCCTGTCGGCCCGCCGCTGGGAGTCGGCGGGCTGCCCTTCGAGGCGGTCGAATGGGAAGTGCCCCGAGGCAGTCTCCTCGTGCTGTACACGGACGGCCTCGTCGAAGTCCCCGAACACGACCTCGGCAGGGGCATGGCGCTGCTGCGGCGGCGCCTGGAGCAGCCCGCTCGCTCGCTGGAGGCCCTCTGCGACGATTTGGTCGAGAGTCTGCTCCCCGCACAGCCGTCGGATGATGTCGCACTGCTCATCGCCCGTACCCGGGCCCTCGACGCGGGCCAGGTGGCCGTCTGGGATCTGCCTTCCGACCCCGCCGCCGTGGCCGACGCCCGTGCCAAGGTGGCCCGTCGCCTGGCGGACTGGGGACTGGACGAGGTGGTCTTCACCGCCGAGCTGGTGGTGAGCGAACTGGTCACCAACGCGATCCGGTACGGCACCCCTCCCGTTCAGCTGCGCCTGATCCGCGACACCGTGCTCATCTGCGAGGTCTCCGACAGCAGCGGCACCGCCCCGCACATGCGGCGAGCGCGCATGTTCGACGAAGGCGGACGCGGCCTGCTGCTCGTCGCACAGTTCGCCGAGCGGTGGGGCACACGCCACCGAGCCGGAGGGAAGTCGATCTGGGCGGAGATCGGTGTTCAGGACGAGCGGTCATGACGGTGCCCGGCCGCCCGTGGCCACCGACGTCGATCCCATGGCGCCACTGCTCGGGCGACTTCCGCAGCGGCACGCCCTGCCGCGGCGGGCTCGTGCTGCCAGGCAGTGCCCCGGCTGCCGACCTGGACCGTCCGCCCTAGCATGGAGCCCATAGGCGGGAAGAGGAAAGTCACCGCGTACGGACCTCTGCCACGCATGAGGGCGGACGCCGCCGGAGAAGCGCGCCCGCCGCACTCGCCACATGTCTCTGATCGAGCCGACTGCTCTTCATACTGGCTCCTGCCTGCGGGTAGGGGCGCCATCCCGTGCAGTGAAAGGAAGTCACGGAGAAGCAGAGGGGGAAGACCCGTGCCCCACCCGCCCGATTTCGAGCACGCCGTCCACACGGCCGGCATCTGGCCGTGCGGTCGCCGTCGTCGTACGCGATCACGTCTCCCCCGGACAACGGGGGGCGGCACTCAACCAGCTCCCGCAGGACATCCGCGCACTCCTCCTCCAGTCGGCTGCCTGACCGGCTTCGCGACCCCGGGCACGGGTGCCGGTCCTGTACCGACTCGGCGGTCGCCGCGGAGGCGACCCCACTTCGCCCGCTCCCGCGATGCGCGGTCTCCGCTCGCTGATCTCCAACGGAACGCCCCTCGCATGCGGAAGCACGACATGACCGAGATCCATGCACTGAGCCGTCCCGACGGCGCACCGGACCTCCGCGACGGCATCCCGGACCGGGTGCGCAAGGACGCCGACCCGTACCACCGAGCCCCGGCCGCCTTCACCGTCCAGCGCCCTGCCGGGGGCGGTAACAGCCTGCACGGCCACAGCGCCGTCACCTCCGCCCTGGCCGACGACGCATATCCGCCGAACCGCGTCGCCGAACCGCTCGTGGCTGCCCTCGGTGGCCCGGACCGGTACCTCTTCGGCAACCTGACCATCTGCGGCAGCCGAGCCGGCCCCGACACCGGTGAAACGACCCTGCGCGGCTTCACCGAAGCACGGCAGCGGCTCATCCGTGACGTCCACGACGCCCCTCCGAGGACGCCGAAAGCGCCCCATGGTTCGGTTGAGGCGCCTGTACCCACGCGAGGAGGTCTGGTTGACGAACAAGCGCACGGCCCACCCGGACACGACAGCCGAGGCAGCACAGCCTGATCACCGCACCGAGTGAGGGCCCAGTCCGTCACTGCCTCGTAAGGGAGCACGACATGACGCAGAGCAACTCCCCCCAACCCGATGCCGACCCTGAGCCGGAGGCCCGGCTGAGCCGACTGGAAGCACAGGTCGCGACCCTGGCCGAGGCCGTCCGGGCGCTCGCCCAGGGCCTGGAGAGCCTCCCGTCGGAGGACACTCCGCCCGAAGAAGCAGCACGCGGCGCACGACTCGCCCACGAACTCCTGCTCTCCAAGGGCCTGTAGACGCACTCGGACGACAGAGCCGACCACAGACGCCGACACCGGTTCCCGGCCGGCACCGGTTCCGGCCGGCACGGGGAACGCGCCGGCCGAAGGAGACACCGGGAGTCGTGCGATGACACATGCACACGAACGCAAACCGATCGTGGTCGGCGTCGACCCCGATCCCGGCAGACGCACGGCAGTCTCCTGGGCCGCCGACGAGGCGGACCGACGTCATCTGCCCCTGCTCCTGGTCCTCGCGCAGAACGTACCGACCCCCGGGTACCGGCCGACGGGCGGACGACCGTCCTGGGAGGAGTGGAACGAGGCGCTGCACGCGACAGGGGACCACGCGCTGTCGGAGGCGGTGACATTCGTCAATTCCCGGCATCCGCAGGTGCAGGTCGACGGGCTGCTGGCGGAGGGGCATCCGGCGTGGGTGCTGCGCGAGCAGGCGCAACACGCCACGGAGGTCGTACTCGGTTCCTGGCACCTGAGTGCTCTCCAGGAGCTGTTCACCTCTGCCGCCGTCGCCCTGCCACTCATCGCCCACGCGCCCTGCCCCGTGGTGGTCCTACCGGAACCGGAGCACACCACCCAGGAGCCGCCGTGCTTCGTGGTCGGGGCCGACGGCAGCCCTCACTCCGCCGCCGCCGTCGACTTCGCCTTCGAGGAGGCCGCTCTGTGGGGCGCGGTCGTGCGGGCCCTGTACGTGTGGCACGCCCCGCTGCTCGGAGCCCTGGACGAGGACGCGGCCGTCCAGGAGGGCCGTCGGCTGCTCTCGAAGACAGTGGCCGGGCGTACCGCCGCCCACCCGGAGGTGGACGTGCGTCACGAGGTCGTACAGGGCCACCCGGTAGAGGTTCTCGCCAAGGCGTCCGAGCACGCCCTCGGGCTGGTCGTGGGCACACGCGGGCACGGCGGCTTCACCGGCATGCTGCTGGGCTCCGTCAGTCAAGGCGTACTCCACCACGCCCGCTGCCCGGTCATCACCGTCCCGCACACGCACCACCAGCAGGCCGCAGTCCGGACGTCGTGGTGACGTGGTGCCACCGGCTGGTCCGTCATGGCGTGGTGGCTGCTGTCGGGTTGCGTCGGCTGTTGCACCACGCCGAGGACCACGGACCGTCGACGGTCTCGCGGGCGGTGAGCGGCGGCCCCCTGACGGCTCATACCCGGACGTGGGCGCTGGTGCGGGCACGCCCACAGGCTCGAGGACTCCCCCGCCGGGGAGAGGTCGGTGGCCCGGTGCTCGCCCCCTCATCGGAGGGATCGTGCCGCTGCCCCTGAGCACCCGCCCGTGGCCGGAGTACGCGTTCAGGATCAGCGCTCCGCATGCGGGACCGGGGCCATGTGGTCGGTGAACCAGTCTCGGGCCAGATCGGTGACCTGCTCCAGGGCCCCGGGTTCCTCGAAGAGATGGGTCGCGCCGGGGACGACCGCGAGCCGGGTCTCGCAGCGCAGCCGGGTCTGTGCATCGCGGTTGAGGTCGAGCACCAACTCGTCGTGGCCCCCGACGATCAGCAGCGTGGGCGCCGTCACCGCCGGCAGCCGTGGCCCGGCCAGGTCGGGCCTGCCGCCCCGCGAGACGATCGCGGCGATCCGCGCGCTCGGCTCGGCGGCAGCCCACAACGCGGCGGCCGCGCCGGTGCTCGCGCCGAAATACCCGACAGCCAGCCCCTGGGTCTCGGGCTGACCTCGCACCCAGCCGGTGGCGTCCGCCAGACGCCGGGCCAGCAGCCCGGTGTCGAACACGTTGGCCCGGTCGCTCTCTTCCTCCTCCGTGAGCAGGTCGAAGAGCAGCGTGCCCAGCCCCGCCCGGTTCAGCCCGGCCGCGACGACCCGGTTGCGCGAGCTGTGCCGGCTGCTGCCGCTGCCGTGCGCGAACAGCACCACCCCGGCCGCGCCCTCGGGCACCGTCAGCTGCCCGCGCAGCACCATCGCACCGGCCTGCACGTCCACCTCCGGGTCCTCCGGCACCGCGTGATGCGGCTCGGTGCGGCGGCTGCTCACCGGACGGGCCACGGCCGCTTCCAGACAGGCGACGACCTCGTCGTCGTCGGTCTGGGAGAAGTCGGCGTAGAACTGCCCGAGCGCATGGAAGTCCCACGGGGTGTGCGGGCACACCAGTTCGTCGGCGTCCTCGCCGAGCCGCGCGGTCCAGTCGTGCGGTGCCACGGGGACGGCGAGCACGATCCGTGCCGCTCCCCTGGCACGGGCGATCCGGCAGGCCGCTCGCGCCGTCGATCCCGTGGCCACCCCATCGTCGACCACCACCACCGTGCGGCCCGCCACACCGACCGGTTCCCGGCCTCGTCGGTACCGCCGGACGCGACTCTCCAGCACGTCCCGCTCACGGGCCTCGACCTTGGCCAGCGCATCCGGCGTGACACGCGCGGTGCGCACCACGTCATCGTTGATCACACGTACGCCGCCCTCGCCGATCGCTCCCATCCCCAGCTCCGGCTGGAACGGCACGCCCAGCTTGCGCACCGGGCAGACGTCCAACGGCGCGCCCAACGCCCTCGCGACCTCCGCGGCAACCGGCACCCCTCCACGGGGCAGCCCCAGCACCACCACCCCGGCCCCCTTCAGATGCCCCAGCCGGGCGGCAAGCTGTCGGCCGGCATCACGACGATCCCTGAAGAACACGGTCCGACCTCCTCCTGCCGGGGAAACACGGCGGGCGACACCCGCCCCGTACCTCCATCCTCGCCCGCGCAGCGAACAGATGCGCATCGCCACGCGACCGCTCCGGCCTGGCCGCCGACGGCAACCCGAAGAAGAAACGGCTGGTGAACTGCCCCGGGAAAGCGAAGCCGACTCGCGCGAAGCCTCCCCGGCAAGGAGGTCGGCCGACTCGTCACAGCTGTGGCGGCACGCCGCGTCGGAGTCATACCGGTCCCGAAGGCCACGAACCCCGACCGCTCTCCACGACGCAGGCAGTGGGCGGCGCCCTGCGTCCGGGCGGGCTGACGCCACGCGCCGCGCAGACGGGTCCTGCCGTCGCGGGGTCGTCAGGCGGTCCCGTCTCCGGCAGGGTGCGGAACGATGACGACCGGGCAAGGTGCATGGTGCATGAGGCCCTGGCTCACCGCGCCCCGGTCCCCATCGCAGTGCTCATCGGGAGTGATGCGCGGTGTGCGCACCATGTCGTCGTTGATCACACACTCCAGGTTCCGGGAGCCCGCACGCGCCCGGCCACGACCGCACGCGACCGGGGCCACCGTGGAATAGTGGAGGGGCCGGAAATCTCCCGTCCGCGAACGACCGGTCGGCTCAGGAGGGAGGCGGGTCCGGTGTCCGTACGTGAACTAGACACGACGACCGTGACAGCCATGGTCGAACACGCCACAGCGGCTCCGTCGATGCACAACGCGCAACCATGGAGATTCCGGTTCCTGCGCGGTGCCGACACCTTGCACCTGTACGCGGATCTCGAACGCGCCATGCCACGGGCCGACCCGACCACGCGCTGCCTCCACCTTGGCTGCGCCGCCGCCCTCTTCAATCTGCGCGTCGCCGCCGCCCATGCGGGCTGGGCACAGACCACCGAACTGCTGCCCGACCCCGCGGAGCCACGCCTGCTCGCGGTGGTGAGGCTGACCGGCCCGGCGCATCCCGGGAACGACGTCGAGGAAGACCTCACATCCCTGTTTCCGGCGATCCACCGCCGCCGTACCAGCCGTCACCCCTTCACCGACGAGGCAATACCCCAGGCCCTCAAGGACGCCCTGAGCGCCGCCGCGCTCCTGGAGGGGGCGCGGCTGGTCTTCCCCGACACATGGCATGTGCGGACATTGCTGGACCTGGTGCAAGACGCCGAGGGGCGCGACGCGATGGACGCCGCCGCGTCCGAGGAGCTGAGGCGCTGGACCCGTGTAGGCACAGAAGCGGCACGAACGGCGAGCGACGGAATCCCGGAGTACGCCTTCGGCCCTCGCCGACGCTACGGCGAGGCGCCCGTGCGTGACTTCGCCGGCAGGCGCGCCGTCGCCGGCCGAGAGGCCGCCACGTTCGAGAGCACTCCTCAGCTCGCCGTACTCGGCACCGCGGGAGACCGGCCGAGGGACTGGCTGCGGGCGGGCCAGGCCATGGAACGCGTGCTGCTGCAGGCCACCCTCGACGGGCTCGCCACCTCGCTCACGTCCCAGGCCCTCGAATGGCCCGAACTCCGATGGACCGTGCGCGACCCGCAGTCGGCGATGGGATCCGTCCAGATGGTGATCAGGCTCGGATACGGCCCCACCGGCCCCGGCACGCCGCGCCGCCCCGTCCACGAGGTACTCGACATCGAGTGAGCGCTCTCATGAGACCGAGCGGCCTCCGTCGGGCGGCGAAGAGGCCAGCGAGAAGTAGCTCTCCTCCTCCTGGGTAAAGTGCAGACGTAGAACAGTGTTCAGGCCATAGAGGCAGGAACGCAGATCGTCAAGTTGTTCGGGAGCCAGGCCGCCCTCGGCACGGGCGAGGTCGAGGTGGGTGGCGACCCGCCGGGAGAGGCGGGCGATCTCGGTGTGGGCGCGGCCATTGGTCGCGGTGGCCTCGGGCCCGCCGAGAGTGCGGGCGAGGGCCGGATGGAGTTCGTGCTCTTCCGCGTTCTCATGCGGCAGCAGCCGCTCCGTGAGCAGCCTGTGCGCCTCCTCGACGGCCGCGAAGGCCTGTGGGCCGGGGCTGTCGGAGATACGGTCGGCCGCCCCACGTATGGCTTCGAGGACGTCCTGGAGGTCGTCGTGTGCGGCCGCGAAACGCTGTACGAGTGCCTCGGCGGCGGGAGTGAGCGCCGGACGCGCCGCCTGGTCGACGCGTAGGGCGCGCAGCGCGTTGAGAATGACCGCGATGTCGATCCCTTCCTGAAGCAAGGCGCCGACGGCAGGTGGGAGCAGGCCCCACGCGGCGGCGATCATGGCGGCCAGTGACATGAGCATGCCACCCAGGGCTCTGTACGGCGATGCGCCGGGCTCGTACGGCAATGGAGACTGCGTCCGCCAGGCGGTCCACTCGATCGGTGGTCAGGACGACGTCGGCCGCCTCCGAAGAGGCGGTGGAGCCCCGTGCTCCCATGGCCACACCGATGTCGGCCGCCGCGAGGGCAGGGGCGTCGTTGACGCCGTCGCCCACCATCACCATGACCGCACGCGCGCGCTCGGCGCCCACCGCGGCGACCTTGTCGGCCGGGCTGAGCTCGGCACGCACGTCGTCAAGACCTAGGACGGTGGCGATCTCCTGGGCAGGTTCCGCACGGTCACCGGTCAGCATCAGCAGCCGTTCGATGCCTGCCGCTCGCAGGTGGCGCAAGGTGCGGGGCGCGTCGGGGCGGACGGAGTCGCGAAGGAGGACGGCACCGGCCGACTGTCCGTCGACGGCCGGCCAGGCGACGGCCGCGCCGTCGAGAAGCGCACGGTTGTCGACGGTGCGGGCCCAGGACGGCCGCAGGCCCGGGGCGGCGACGCGGCCGATCGAAACCTGGTGGCCGTCCACCGCGCCGCAAGCGCCCCGGCCGGGTTCCTCGGTCACCGCACTGGGAGCCGAGAGCACGAGCTCGCGTCGGTGGGCCGAGTCGACGATGGCCTGGGCGAGGACGTGCGGCGAATACTGGTCGGCGGATGCCGCCAGGCGGAGCACTTCCGCGGGATTCCAGCCCGGCGCGGCGATCACGTCCAGTACCCCGGGACAGCCGGCGGTCAGTGTGCCGGTCTTGTCCAGCAGCAGGCGTGCGGGCCCGGCCCAGGTTCTCCAGGGCACCGCCGCCGCGGACGACCACGCCGAGGCGTGAGGCACGGGAGAGACCGGAGACGATCGCGACGGGTGCGGCCAGCAGCAGCGGACACGGGGTGGCGACCACCAGGACGGCGACCGCCCGGACCGCGGAACCGCTGACCAGCCAGGCCAGACCCGCCACCACGAGGGTGAGGGGAAGAAACCATGCCGCACAGCGGTCGGCGAGCCGCACGACGGGCGCGGACTCCGCTCCGGCCTCCTGGGCCAGCCGCACGATGCCGGCGTAGGTGCTGTCCCGCTCGGCGGCCGTGGCGCGAAGGTCGAAGGCAGCACCCGCGTTCACCACGCCGCTGCGTACGGTCTCCCCTCGCGCATGCCCTGACTGGAGGGGCTCGCCGGTGAGCGCGGATTCGTCGAGGACAGCGGATTCGCTCTCCACCCGGCCGTCGAGGGGACCACTTCCCCCGGGCCCACGACGAGCACGTCGCCGACACAGACCTCGGCCGGCGCCACCACGCGCACGCCGGTGGCGGTACGCAGGCGCGCGGACGCGAAGTTCCCGCCGACAGCTGTTCCGCCGACGAGGACCAGACCCCCGACGGCGGAGATCAGGCTCCGAAGACCGTTCGTCGGCATCCCCGCAACGCTCTCGCCGTCCGTACTGAATGGGCGGAGGTCGTCGGCGAACCCGAGGGCGCCGAAGAGCAGCAGGACGAGGCCGCAGAGAGCAGCGCCATGTCGGTAGATCTTGGCCAGCCTGTGATCCACGGGAAGTTCGGCACTCGGTCTCATTCCGGTTCCTTCTGCATGCCGCACCTGTCGGCGAGCGACGCCCCACCACTAATCGCTCAACACACCTTTCACCCCGGAAAGGAGAAGGTGCCCTGCGGATCCGGCCGGTCCGTTCCGGACACTCGGCCCCCCACCGGAATCCTCGTCCAGCCCTGCCACGGTCCTGTCGAAGTCCGCGTGCCCCCGAGAACGGCTGGCCGGCGGCCACCTGCGCGAGCAAGGCCGTCGGTGGTCACGCCGGTCGTCCCTGAGCCCGGCGAACGGCCGAGACCTCTCGTCCTACGACACGCGCCAGCAGCTCGGCGAGGAGCACGCTGGACGCCGTGGCCAGGCACACGGCCCACTGTGCCGTGTCCAACGGCACAGTGCCGAAGACACTGTTGGCCCACGGCAGGTGCACAGCGACGACCTGCACGACGAGGACACCGGCCAGGCACAGCCACAGGGTGCGGTTGCGGAGCTGGTGGCGGCCGAGTACGGGGCCGTCGTCCGCACGGGCGTTGAGCGCGTTGAACAACTGGAACAGCACGAAGGTGGTGAACGCCATCGTCAGGGCCGTCTCCGCGCCGACGCGCTGACGGGCGAGGGCGAGCAGCCCCACCGTGCCCAGGGCCATGACCGCGCCCGCTCGGCCGACGGCGACGAGGCGGCGGATGTCCAGGATCCGTTCGCCCGGGTCGCGCGGCGGGTGCCTCATGACGTCGTCCCGCGCCGGGTCGACAGCCAGCGCCATCGCGGGCGGCCCGTCCATGATGATGTTGATCCACAGGAGCTGTACGGCGGTGAGAGGCGCGGGCAGTCCGGCCAGGGAGGCCCCCAACAGGGTCAGGATGGCGCCGATGTTGGTGGCCAGCTGGAAGCGGACGAACTTGACGATGTTGCCGTAGATGGCGCGGCCCTCGCGGACCGCCCGCACGATCGTGGAGAAGTCGTCGTCGGTGAGGACCATGTCCGCGGCTTCCTTGGCCACGTCGGTGCCGGTGCGCCCCATCGCCACTCCGATGTGAGCGGCCCGCAGCGCGGCGGCGTCGTTGACCCCGTCACCGGTCATGGCGACGATGTGCCCCCGGCTCGACAGCGCGCGGACGATCAGGACCTTGTGCTCCGGAGCCACGCGTGCGAACACGCCGATGCCGTCGACGCGCCGAGCCAGTTCGTCCTGCGTCATACGGTCCAGCTCCGCGCCGGTGACGACGTCTCCGCCGATCTGCAGTTCGCGTGCGATGGCTGCCGCCGTGTCCGCGTGGTCTCCGGTGATCATCTTCACGGCGACTCCGGCCGAGCGGCACAGCGCCATCGCCTCCCTGGCCTCGGGGCGTGGCGGATCCGCGATACCGGCGATCGACGTCAGTGTCAGTCCCGACAGCGAGGCCGGCGTGACCGTCACCGGAGCGTCGTCGAGCAGCGTGGTCGCCGCGCCCAGCACCCGCAGGCCGGTGCCACCCAGTTGCGAGACGACGCCGAGGATCTCGTTCCTCCCCGCCTCGTCGAGGCTCCGCACACCGTCATCGGCACGAACGCCTGTGCACAGGTCCAGCAGGACATCCACCGCGCCCTTGACGAAGACCCGGGTGCGGCCGTCGGGCTCCGCATGGAAGGTGGCCATGTACTTGGTGGCCGCGTCGAAGGGCAGTTCGCCCGTCCGCGGGCGCTGCGTCCGTAACTGTTCGGCGTCCACGCCCGCCTTCGCCGCGAGCACCACCAGCGCGGCCTCGGTGGGGTCGCCCAGGAAGCCCTCGTCCGTCAGGCGAGCGTCGTTGCACAAGGCGAAGGGAAGGAGGGCGTCCTGCAACTCGGCTGGTGTCACCGCGGCCTCGGAGTCGGCAGAGCGGACGGCGCCCTGCGTTCCGTACCCCTCGCCCGTGACCTCGTAGAATCTCCCGCCGGTCCACACGGACCGTACGGTCATCTCGTTGAGGGTGAGCGTGCCGGTCTTGTCGCTGCACACGACCGTCGCCGAGCCGAGGGACTCCACCGCGGCCAGGCGCTTGACGATCGCCCCGCGGCGCGCCATCCGGTACACACCGAGCGCCAGGGTGAGGGCGAGTACGGCGGGAAGACCCTCGGGGATCGCGGCGACGGCCAGGGCCACGGCGCGCAGCGCGATGTCCGCCGGCGCCTCCCCGTGGACCAGCGCGGCAAGGGCGTACACAACGACCGCGACACCGCTGACCAGCGCGAGTCGCTTGCCGAGGCTGTCCAGCTGTATCTGAAGAGGGCTGGGTGGTTCGGTCCCGGAACGCAACTCGGCGGCGATCACTCCCAGTTCGGTGCGCATACCGGTGGCTGTGACGATCATCTCGGCGCGACCGCGGGTCAGGGACGTGTTCATGAAGAGCATGCTGGTGCGCTCAGCGAGCGGTGCCGGGGTCGCGCCATCACCGGTCGTCGCGGTCATGCTCTTGACGACAGGTTGGGACTCGCCGGTCAGGGCGGCCTCGGCCGCCTCGACCGACTCGGCGACGATCAGTCGTCCGTCGGCCGGAACACGGTCGCCGGCTTCCAGCAGCACCAGATCGCCGGGCACGAGGGCATGCGCCTCGACGATCTGTTCCCGGCCGTCGCGGCGCACCCTGGCGGTGGGTACGAGCATCCGGCGCAGGGCCTCCAGGCTGCGTTCCGCGCGCCGCTCCTGCAGGTAGCCGAGGACGGCGTTGATCTGCAGCACCACGGTGATCACCACAGCGTCCTTGACGTCGCCCAGGGCGGCGGCCACGACGGCGGCGATCAGCAGGATGCCGATGAGCCAGTTGCGGAACTGGTCCAGGAACTTCAACCACTCCGGGCGCCGGGCCGGTTCGGCCAGCCGGTTCTGCCCATGCCCGGCAAGCCGCTCGTCGGCCTGTCGGGTACTCAGACCCGCTGCCGGGTCGAGGTCGAGGAAGGCTGCCACCCGGGCCGGATCGAGCCGGTGCGCTTCTGCCACCTCTGCGGGCCGGTCCATGGCGTCACGTATCCGCGAGTCTTCCGTCGTCCTCGGCCCGGTCACCGGTTCCCCCCCTCTTGGCGGATCACCGCGACGGGGCACCCGGCGTGCCGCAGGGCCGCTCGGCCGACCGTGGCCGACAGGACGGCCCATCGGCCCCGACACCGCGTGCCGATCACGACCAGCTGGGCGTGGGTGCTCATTTCGATGACCGCTCGGCGTGTCCCGCCCCGGACACGGGGACGGCACACGGTGATGTCCGGATACTTCTCCCGCAGCGCGGCCACGGACTCGCAGGGTCGGTCCTGGGGCCGCGCGTTCCTCGTCGCCGACCCGTTCAGCACCACCACGTCCGTCTCGCGGGCCGACGCCTCGGCGAAGGCGAACTCGGCCGCTCGCCGACCGACGTGTCGGTCCTCGCAGGCGAGCACGACGGGACCGGCCGGGTCCGGCCCGCCGCGGACCATCAGCACCGGAGAACCTCCGTGGGCGGCCAGCCAGGCCGCGACGGAGCCGCGCCGTCCGCTGCCGGACCGGCTCGCGGGTCGGCTGCCGACGACGGTGAGCGAGGCACGGTGGGACTCGCTCTCCAGCACCGTCGCGGCTTCACCCATGAGGACCGTCCGCGTGACACGCACGCCGGGCGCGGCGCAGCGGGCCCGGCGCTCGGCCTCCCTCAGCGCGCCGTTCGCCGAGCCGAGCGACCCGATTCCGCCTGGGTCCCAGGGAGGCACGCCCGGCGGCACGTGGGCGGCCGGCCACTCGCAGGCGTGCGCCAGACGGAGTTCCACCCCCAGACGGTCTGCCTCCCGTGCGGCGGCCTCCACCGCGGCCATGCTCGTCGTCGAGCCGTCCACGCCCACCAGTACAGGGCCGCTCATGACGGCTCCCCCTTTCCCCTCAGACGCCTCAGGACCGCAGCAGTGGTGCTCACCACCGGTCCGACAGCGGACAGCCCTGTGCTGCCGGTCCCCACGGGTCCGGCGGCCCCGTCCTGCTTGCTCGTTCCACGGTCCTGACACGCGGAACGCCGCGACAGGGGCCGGTCGGTCCCCCAAGCGCACCGGCCGGCCCTGTCGTCGGCGGATCGGGGCTGATGAGAATCGAGGCGGTGGAGAGAACAGCGCGCGGTCATCGAGGCTTCGGCCACCTGTCGCGCCGGACACGGGAGATACGCCATGACCGGACCCGTCGTGATCGGACTCGACGGCTCACCCGAGAGCGTGACAGCCGCGTGGTGGGCCGCCGACGAGGCCGCCCGCAGGGGGCTGGGTCTGGTCCTGCTCCACTCATGGACCACACAGCCGCTCGACGTGCCGGTCCCGCAGGAGGCCCGGAGCAAGCAAGGGTACGGGCGGGACCTGCTCCAGCGCATGGAGGCCGAGCTGCTGCACCGGTACGGCGATCTGGAACTGACGACGGAACTGGTGCGGGAAACCGCCGCCCAAGCCCTCCTTGACCACAGCAAGGGCGCGTCGCTGCTGGCTCTGGGGTCGAACGGCTTCGGTTCGACGGCGAGTTTCCTGCTCGGATCCATCAGCCTGCACGTGCTGGGCCTCGCCCAATGCCCGACGGTCACCGTCCGGGCCGGGGATCCTGCTGTCGAGAGCGGCTGGGGTCACCCGGCCGCGGCGGACCGCGACGAGGTGGTGGTCGGCTTGTCGGAGGCGGGGCCGGCGAGCGACCCGCTGCTGGAATTCGCCTTCACCACCGCGGAGTCGTACGGCATCGGTGTACGCGTCGTGCGTTCCCTTCCCCGTCGCGCTCCGCACATGACGTCCCCCGGGAACGCTGACGTCCGCCGCGAGTCGGAGGAACGCAACCGGCTCACCACCACCTTGGTCATGTGGCGCAAGATGTTCCCGGGCGTCCCCGTCGTGGAGCAGGTGGACACGGGATCGGCCGCACACGCCCTGCTGTCCGCCGGCACCCGCAGTCGGCTCACCGTGGTGGGACGCCGTCGCCAACCTTCCCACCTGACGTGGAAACTCGGCCCCGTCGCACACGCGGTGCTGCACCACGCTCCGAGCCCCGTCGCCGTAGTGCCGCACGGCTGAGACAGGGCACGCCCGAGCGCACCACCAACGAACCCGGGCTCCGCGACGGTGGTGCCGACGTGAACGAGCGGATGAGCCACCTGCCCGACCGGCCGGAAAGGCCGCGCTGCTCGACTGCGCGCACCACGTCGGACGGTTCCGGGAAAGGACGGCCGTCGACGACGTGAGCCCGCGCATCGCGCCCGGTGCGACGTACGGCCTGCCCGGGCCGATCAGAGCCGACAAGACCACCACGATCCGAAGGGTGTGCGGGCTGCGGCGCCGGACGGCCCGTCACCATCCCGCTGCCGGTGGAGCCCGCGGGGCCGGTGGAACCCGCGGGCGGCACTGGGCAGCCGGTCGTGTCCTCTTTGTCGTCCGTCGTGGCCGGCCAGGTGGCCGGTCTGCGGGCCGACCGCTTCACGACCGGCCGGGCCGGTGGTGGCTTCGCCGCGCCACTCGCTCCGACCCGACGGCGGCCATGCCGATCGACCCCGGTGGGTATCCGCCGACGCCGCCTGTCCCCTGGCTCCCGATACCGACTACTGGCTGTCCAACCTGCCCGCCGACACCCCGCTGGCCGAGCTGGTCCGCCTGGCCAAGATCCGCTGGCGCATCGAGCACGACTACCGGGAACTCAAACACGGCCTCGGCCTGGACCACTTCGAGGGACGGTCCTGGACCGGCTGGCACCACCACGTCACCCTGGTCACCGCCGCCCACGCGTTCCTCACCGAACAGCGCCTGGCCCCAAAAGCCGATACACCGGACTCACCCTCTACCAGATCCTCGACACCATCCAAGACCTGCTGAACTGCTGGACCGGCACCTGCACCACCTGCCACCGCCCCCTGCCCAGAACATCCACCACCAGCCAGAACCCAAGAGCCAGAGCGACCTAACGGAGTCCTACTAGCCGCCCGAGCAACCGAAGACTCCCAGGTGGGTGAGTTCGTCATCGGAGTAAAGGATGATGTGGTCGCCGGCCTCCCCGTCACCGCCAACAACCCACCGGATCAAATGAGTTGATCCCGAAATCCGCATGCGTCAGTCCGCGGCACCCCAGTACGATCCCCTCGCCGCTTGTACATCAGTGCGTATCGGCGCGCTGTGTGTGGGCATCCCACGGGAAGGAATCACTTGATCATGTCCTTCGGCGCGAGACCACGTTCAGTCCTCGCTTCACTGGGAACCCTCGGCCTGGTACTGACCGGTGCCGCGTCGCCCGCGAGCGCGGTCGGCGGGACGCCCACCACACCGACCCAGCTGTTCAACGAATACCGGCACTGCTCGACCGACGCGGACCGACCCTCGTACCGCTGGGCCGGCGACGGCCTCGTCGTCGAAGGTATCCCCGGGGTCACCGATCCCACTGGCAACTCCCCGGTCGGCGTGCGGTATCAGGCCTGGCCGGTCACCGACCCGACGCGGATCACGACGGTAACCCGCGACCGCGTTCCCCTTGGTTTCGAGGCCCCCGCCACCCTGCCCGCCAGTGCGCTCGCCGACGGGCAGGCTTACGCGTGGCAGGCGCAGACGGTGGTCGGGGACGCAGCCTCGGACTGGTCGGCCCCGTGCTACGTCACGATCGACAACACCCGCCCGGCGAATAGGCCCACCATCACCTCGCCGAACTACCCGCCGGATGTGTGGAACAAGGGTGGCGAGCCGGTCGAGTTCACGCTGAGCGCGGGCGGTGTCGACGACGTCGAGGGGTTCGAGTTCGCCTGGCAACCGGACCTGCCGGCGATCGGCACGAGCATCGGTGCCTACGGCATTCCGCAGCCCGTCGACCCGTACTCCGACACGAAATACTTCAAGCGCGCCGACGCGCCCGGCGGTTCAGCCACGCTCAGCCTTGTCCCACCGGCTGGCTCCGGTCTGATGACACTGTGGGTGCGCAGCCTGGACCGGGCCTACAACGGGTCGGCGATCGCCAGCTACACGTTCCGCGTCAGCTCCTCGATGCCCACTGTCACCCCGGCCGTTCCGAAACCCGAGTTCGGTGAGCCGACCGAGTTCACGCTCCGTCCCGACCCCGAGCTCCATGCGAAGAGCCCAGTCGTCAGCTACTCCGTGCGGACCCTCAGCGGTCAGAACGACAGGACCTTCGAGGTCGCCGCGGAGGCGGACGGAACGGCGGTCATGGAGCTCGCGATGGACGGCATCTACGGCGTGAACCTCCAGGTGACCAGTAGGAGCGCGAACGGCTGGGTCAGCGACGCGGCCTGGTGGGGTATCAGCTACGACACCACTCCCACCGTCGCTTCGGACGCCTACCCCGAGAACGGAACGGGCGGCGTCGGCGTCCCGGGCACCTTCACGTTCACGCCGAAGGTGAAGGATGTCGTGAGCTACACGTACACCTTCAACAACAGTGACCCGGAGGTCACGGTCCCCGCGGACGCCGACCACACCGCGAGCATCGACTGGACCCCGGCCTCGGCCGACTGGTACAGCCTCACGGTCTACGCGACGACCCGCTCCGGCATCCAACTGGCACCCTACGACTACTACTTCACCGTGAACTGAAGCCCGAACCGACGGCGGATCGGCATGCCCAGGGCCCATCGAGGTCGCCGGTGAGCCCTGGGCGGCCGGACGCCAGAGCTCACCGCGCCCGGTGCGGCTGATACCTCAGCGCGTCACGTACGCGCTGTCGAGCCGCCGGTGCACAATCGACAGCGTGGTCAGCAGTTCCATCGACGTTGCCTCTGCACTCAGCGGCGGAGGCGAGAGGCAGGACGATTCGAACAAGTCGACGCACGCTGCGAGCGAGAAGCGTTCCGCTACGCCGACCCCGGCCGCGGCCGAACCGGCTGCCAGTGAAGTGATCACACTGCAGAACAACCCGGAGTTCGCGGCGCTGCTGAAGGCGGACACGTGCGACGACGCGAATCAGGACTTCGCGACGAGGCACCAGGGTCAGACGGTCGCGTTCAACGGCTCGATCGTGCACATGGCGCCCCACGATGACTACGACACCCGCTATGACTTCCTTCTGGCCCCGGCGACGAGGGACCCAACACGACGGTCGGCCTGGCCTCCAAGTACGAGGACGTCAACATCCTTGACCTGAATCTGACCGGCAAGAGGATCCCAGCCACCGTCGACACAGGCGACACGTTCCGCTTCGTCGCTGAAGTGTGCGAGTTCAACGCGGACGCTTGGCCAGAAGGTGCGCCGGATCCTGAAGATGGACCTCAAGCCCGCCGTGGGCGCTCACCTGCGGGAGCAGATGCTTCCGTTGAAGTACACGTCGCTCAATCCTGCCGACTGGCTTCCTGCCGGACGTTTCGGTGAGCGGGACGTGGTGATCGACATCCCGAGCCCTGACCGTGCTCCTCCACATGCTGCGCCCGGTCCGGTGCGTCGGCCACTTCGAGTGCGGCCCGCACATGGGGGTACGGGGGCCGGTAAAGGAACACCGCCAGGACCACCGTCGGCGCCCGCACGTGCCCCCGGCGACTAGTAGTGCTTGGTCAGGTTCGTATGAGTGTGGGTATGTCGCGGTGGCAGGTGGGGCAGGCGCCGGTCCAGAGGGCGAGGAGTGTCTGCAGGTCGCGGACGA
>NZ_JBVJAB010000039.1:0-64367 GCF_055591025.1 Streptomyces sp. NPDC041784 | reverse complement strand
CCCCCGAACCCCGGGGCCGCCGCTCCGGCGTATCCGCACGTCCGCAGGGTCCACCGGCCGGCAGACCACCGAGCCCGCCGGGCCACCGAGCCCCCGAAGGACCGGCAAAAACCCCGAGCCGCGTGGAATACGTGGGCCGGCCAGTACCTGGACGGGAGACGGCCTGTCCAGCCGAGCCCCGTGTACCTCGATGCCGCAGCAGTCCCGTGACGAGCGCCGTACGCCATCTGCCGCTCTTCCTCAATCCCGGACGGGGGCCGGCGGGTTGACCCGGGAGTATGCGTGGAGGTTCCAGCGCAGCGGGCTGGCGTGGTCGATCTGCACCACCGAGTCGATGTCGAATTCGACGACCCGCAAGGCTCCCGGGTACCTCTTGGCGCTCTCGGGATTCCAGTCGATCCGGCCGTTACCGGTCAGTTGCAGGGTGTGGCCGTGCTCCCAGTCCAGGAACAGCAGGCCGCACGCCGGGTTGAGGTGCATGTTGCCGAGTGTCATGTAGAACTGGTTGCCGGTGTAGTCCGGCCAGCGCAGGCGGCGCGGCCCGGTCACGCTGACGAAGCCCGGCATGCCGCCGCGGTGGGACGAGTCGGCACCGTGCGCGGGCGAGTGGCTGGCGATGAAGAAGGTGTCCGCTTCCTCGATCCAGCGTCGCTGGCTGTCGTCGAGCTCTTCGCCGGTCCGCGCGGCTCCGCCGGCCCCGGCTTCGGCCACTTCGGTGACGGTGCGGGTCTGCAGGTATTTCGGGCAGTTGCCGAGTACCTGCTCGGTGCGCACCACCAGTCGGTTCCCGTCGCGCGTGGCCACGCCGTTGGCCCGGATCCGGCGGCGGGTCTGCGGCTGGAGGGCGAGCACGCCGATGTCCCGTGGCGATGCGAAGACGTCGCGGAGCGGATCGCCGGGCGCGGGCAGGGCATCGACGACGATGGTCCGGTCGTCCACCGCGTCGGCGAAGCCGGGCTGCCCGGCCAGGATCGTCGACCAGACAGCCCCTTCGTCATCGGCCGCACCGATGACCAGCATGTGCTGTTCGCGGATGAACTGATGGAATCCGTAAGGGATCTCGGGGCCGAACATGGGCGATCCCCACCCCGGTCCGCCCTCCTTCGCCCGTCGCTGGATCGCTTGCTCTCCTTCGTGAGCGGCATTCGTCGTGGCGCGCATCAACCGTTCCTTCCGTCGTGCTCGCGTGTGCTCGTGGTGGTCGTGCTGCCTGTGCGGGTCGGTTTGCTCAGGCCGGGAGGCGGTCGAGGAAGTCGGCGATGAGCGGGGCGATGTCGGGGAGGTGGTCCTCCAGGGCGAAGTGGCCGGTGGGGAAGAGGTGGAGTTCCGTGTCGGGGACGTCGCGCAGGTAGGCGCGGGCGCCGGGTTCGGGGAAGAAGGGGTCGTTGGTGCCCCAGGTGATGAGGGTGGGCGGGCGGTGCTCGCGCAGCCAGGCCTGCCAGTCGGGGTAGGCGGCGATGTTGTTCTTGTAGTCGTAGATGAGGGCGAGCTGGGCCTGGTCGCGGCCGGGCTGGTCCAGGAAGTGCTGGTCGAGGAGCCAGCCCTCCGGCGCGACCTGCGTGGGGTCGGGGGTGCCGCCCTCGTACTGGGCGCGGGTGGCGCCGAGGGTGAGCATGTTGTCGAGGATGGCCTGCTCGGCGCCGGGGGTGTCCGGGGTGAGCGCGGTGAGGCCGCGGGCGGCGTCGGACAGGCCTTCGGTGTAGGCGTTGCCGTTCTGCACGACCAGGCCGGTCACCCGCTCGGGGTGGCGCAGGGCGAGGCGGAAGCCGACCGGGGCGCCGAAGTCGAAGACGTACATCGCGTACCGGGTCAGTCCGAGGCGCTCGATGAAGCCCTCGACGATGTCGGCCAGGCGGTCGAAGGAGTAGGTGAAGCCTTCGGGGGCGCGGGTGTGTCCGAAGCCGGGGTAGTCGGGGGCGATCAGCCGGTAGTGCCCGCCCAGGCTGTCGATCAAGCGCCTGAACTGGTGCGAGGCGGAGGGGAAGCCGTGCAGGAGCAGCAGGACCGGGGCGTCCGCCCGCTCCGGCAGTGACTCCCGGTAGAAGACCTCCACGCCGTCGACCTCGACGAAGCGGTGGGTCGCGCGGGCCGGGACCGAGACGCGGGAAGGGGCTGAGGGTGTCGTCATTTCACATGCTTCCTTGCTCGAAGTATGCATTAGGTGCAGTTCGACGGTAACCCTGAAGCTCTAATGCGTCAACGTCGTCAGATACCATTAGTTGCATGCGAGAGAGTGATCTGCTGACTGGCGAGCCCCTGGCTCTGGATCTCGTGAACACCCGCCCGGCCGGCCCCGACGGCCGCACCGACCTGCTCGACACACCGGAGCGTCTGGTCGCCTGGCTCACGCTGGAGGAGGACCGGCTCGGCCTGGAAGCGCGCGACGCCGTACCGACCGAGGCTGACCTCGCCGCCGTCCATGCCGTACGTGCCCACGCCGAGGCGGTCGTGGAGTCCCTGCTGCACGGGGAGGAGCCTCCTGCCGCCGCCCTGCGCGGCCTCACCGACGCTCAGCGCGCCGCACCCGCCGTGCGTGAACTCTCCTGGAACGGCGACGCGGTCACGCTCACACTCCGCCGGACCGGCCCGCTCGGTGTCCGTCTCGCCGCCCTGCTGGCCGAGGCCGCCGCCGACCTGTTCACCGACCCCGCCATCGCTCGGCTCAGACAGTGCGAGGCCGACGACTGCGTCATGTTCTTCCTGCCCGCTCACCCCCGCCGACGCTGGTGCTCCCCCGCCCGCTGCGGCAACCGTGCCCGGGTCGCGCGCTACTACCGACGCCATAAGCACCCCGCAGACGGGCAGCAGTGAACGTGGAGGACGTCGACGTACGGGAAAGCGCCCCCGAAGGTTCGGGGGCGCTTTGCGGACAGGCCGCCGCTCATTTGCGTGGCGACTACTCGTCCGTGGCTTCTCCCGGCGAAGATGCTGCTCCGGGGCGCGGGGATGATCCTGCCGCCTCCGTCGGCCTTACGGGGATCCCGGTGGCAGCCCAGCCCTCCAGGAAGATCAGGGCCTGCTCGCTCGGCGAGTGCGGCTCCGCGGTGTAGACGAGCATGCTCTGTTCCGTGGAGCCCCGCGGATCCAGCACCTGGAAGTCCAGGCTCAGCTCCCCGGCGATCGCGTGGACGAACTCCTTGCGGCCAGGCCGCTGGGATCTCACCCTGTGGTCGGACCACCAGGCGCGGAAGCCGGGGTCCTTCACGGAGAGTTCCCCGACGAGGCGCGCGCGAGCTCGGGATCGTTCGGGTAGCGGCCGGCGTCCATGCGGAGGTAGGCCACACACTCCTGGGCGACTCTCTCCCAGTTCGCAGGGCGGGCCAGAAGACCCCTACCGCTTCGGCGAGCAGCGGGACGAGGACGAAGCTTTCGGGGACTTCGGGGACCTCGGGGACCTCGGCGACTGTGGGGGCGGGGACAGCCGGACCGTGCCCGCGCTGCGCACCGACGTGGTGGAGCCGGTCGGCGCGGGCGACGCTTTCGCCGCCGGCTTTCTGGCCGGTCTGCTGCGCGGCGAGGACATCGAGCGTGCGCTCCGACTCGGACACATCACGGCCACGTCGGCCCTCAAGGTGACGGACGACCACGGCCCCCTGCCGGGCGGCGCCCGCATCGCGCGCCTGCTGGACCTGCCGCAGCATGAGTGGGCCACAGAGGTGGTCCGCCCCTCCGACGAGTGGACTCGTCGCCGGTAGTGGGGTGCCGGCCCGCCGGGCCGCGAGCCCCGGCGGGTTCCCGCTCACTTCTCCTTGAAGACGATCTCCCTGGCCGGGCGGGTCATCTTCACGGTGTTGTCGGCGGTGACTTCGACGATGTGGTGCAGACCCTTGTAGAGCGTGTCGGAGTCCGGGAGGAGGCGGTACACGTCGTCCGCGGCCCCGGCCAGAAAGGCGCGGAAGCAGGACAGCGAATAGTCGGTGCCCATGAAGTCCAGGTAGTCCTTCAGGCGGCGGAACAGCTTCGGCAGGATCACCGCGCCGGTCGTGTCGTCCGTGAGCGAGGCCATTCCGGTGACCTTCGCCCCGTCGAGGGTCTGGTCGACCTTCCACACGCCCTTCGCGGACGCCCTCGCCTTCTCCGAGGCTTCGGTGAGGAGCTCGCGCAGGTACACGGGAAGGCCCGAGTAGAAGGCCGGGTAGGCCAGGCCGAGCAGGAGCAGGTGGTGGTTGGCGGTCCGCTTAAGAAGGTCGTCGTCGACGCCGGTCCAGTAGCCGCTGTACACGGGCGGGGTGCCCTTGCCGACGAAGGCCACGCAACGGCCGAAGGCGTCTGCGCCCCGGGTGAGGATCCAGCCGGGCACGATGTCCGGCGTGGTGGCGACGGTCTCGTCGTCGTCCCGGAGGACGGTGTTGAAGCCGAGGAACTTCAGCAGCTCGTCCGCGGCCTCGTGGGCGAGGCCCCGCGGCTGATGCTCCACGTGCTTCTTCTCGCCGTAGTGGGTCTCCAGGGCGTCGATTCCCTCGAGCCGGATGCTCGCGCGCCCGTCGGCCTTGGGCACGATCTGCCCCTCCCCGGGCACGAGCTTCCAGTCGGCCACGTTGTCCGGGATGAACGGGAGGGTGTCGCCATCCGGTTTGGCGCCCCCCTCCACCTTGAACTTTCCTCTGATCAGCAGCATGGACACGGCGACTCCCTCGCAATATCACTGTGGGTGTTCACTGATTACGCACAGTACACATGCGGGTGGTCGCCGAGGTCGTTCCGCGCCCGTCGGCCGGGGAGTGTCAACAGCAGGGCCACGCCGCCGGGGGACCGCCGTCCGTAAAGGCCGCCGGATCCCGTCGCACCGGTCCGAGCAGGATCACGTTCTCGCGGGCTTTCAGGAAGTCGAGCTGTCCGTGGTGCTCGACGGATCCATCCACATGACCTGCCAGCCGTGGCCGTCGAGGTCGAAGAAGCTGCGTGAGTACATGAAGCCGTGGTCCTCGGGGCCGTCCGCCTCCGAGCCGCCCGCGGCGAGCGCAGCCTCAGCGACCGTGTCGACCTCATCGCGGGTTGACACGCTGAAGCAGTAGAGCGCCAGCGTGTGCGTGGTGGGGTCGGCCATCGGCAGCTTCGAGAACTGCGCGAACGTCTCGTGGCTGAGCAGCATGACGGAGGCTTGCTCGCCGACCAGCATGCAGGCGGCGGTCTTGCCGGTGAACCTCGGGTTGTAGTTGAACCCGAGCCGCGCGAAGAACGCCTTGCTGCGCTCGATGTCCGCCACGGGGATGTTCACGAACAGCATGCGACCGGCGTGTGCGGGAGTGGTCATGGTGGGTCTCCAGTCCGAGGTTCGATGGTGTACGACGGGGTAGACAGGCCCGGCCTACGGAACTCATCGGTGATTTCGGAACTCACACTCCGACGCGAACGCGCCTGCCGCGGAGGCGCCGCCCCCCGCCGCGATCCCAGGTCATCGGTCCGTGCCGGCGCCATGATCTTGCCAAGGTCACCCTCAGTCGCGCGGGGTGGGGACGTGGATGATGGAGCGATGTTGGTACGCACGGAGAAGATCCTGCAGGTCCCGCAGCAGCCGATGACCGTTCGGGTTCACACGCCTGTGGGCTTCGCCACGGTGGTCTGGCGCGGTGATCCGCAAGAGTCGGACGGCCAACACCTCGTTGAATGGACGGTCGGCGAGGACATCTCCTGGGGGCGTAACACTCGGTCAGCCGCAGTTGCCGGGCCAGCCCTCCGGCAGGAGGGGAATCGGGTAGTGATGCGCGGTCTCCTCCATCTCACCGACGATGGCGCCGCATACCTTCAGCTGGGCGACTGGTCGATTCTGTTCGCTCTCGCATCACCGATCCCCGGCAGCATGGACGGTGCTTGGGTGGAGATCAGCATGGAAGCGGACAGCGTTGCCCTTTACCCATATCGGACCTGACCAGGCCGACTGCCCGGGGGCCGTGAGTGACTACTCATAGATCGTGGCTGCGTGCAGCGCTCGGGCGAAGAAGGCCCAGTCGCCGCTTGTTGGCAGCTCCTCGGCCAAGTTCCGGTACACGCCAGGGGCGTCGTTCACCCAGGCAGCGAGGGCTTCCAGAAAGCGGTCGAGGGTGTGGTTTTCCCACTCATGGCCGCGCTGCTGGAACTGCTGGTGGAGCTCGCGAAGGAACACCACCAGATCGTCGCGACTGTGGATCTCCTCATGTGGTCGAGAGGGCATATGGGCAACTTACCCCCGGTGGGTTGTCAGGTGACGAGTGTGTAGATGCTGCTGGTGGTCAGCCAGAGTCCTCGGTGAGGGTGGAGAGGTCGGCGTCGACGACGGTGGCGGCGTCGGCGCCGACCAGGGCCCAGGGCTGGAGGACCCAGGCGAGTGCGGCGGCCGTGCCGAGGGAGGCGTTGTCGATGCGGCCTGTCCAGCTCGGTGGCCGGTAGGAGCGAGGCAGTTGCCGGTAGCGGTGGCCGCCGAACAGCACGAGGCCGACGCCGATGGCGAGTTTGGCGGCGACTGCAGCGGTCGAGGGCGTGCTGTGGTGGACGGGCGGCGTCCCGCCGGTCAGCGGCTCCACGCAGGCGACTACTGCGACAAGGTTGGCCAGCCAGGACAGGAGGAAGGCGAGGCCTTTGCGCACGCCGCGGCGTGAGGCGAGCAGCAGGATGAAGGCGGTGTTGTGCAGTGGTCCGAGGGTGATGGCGGTGCCGATCACGATGAGGTCGACGACCATCGGCACAGTCGCTCTCCCGGAGGCCAGGGCCGCCGGATGTCCCCGGACGGGCGTTGTGCGCGGGCGCGCCCGGCGGGCCGGGGTGCCGGTGCCCGTGTAGTGCCGCGTTCCGACTCCGCGGTCCCCGGCCCGACAGGTCAAGCGGCCACGCTGACGCCAGAACGCCTCTGCCCTGCCACGCCCAACGGCAGGCGGTGAACGCTGCTCAGCCACGTGCTCACCGACCCGCACCACCAGCGCCATCTCCCCATCGGACCGTGGGCGGCCGGCCTCGGCGTGACGGCCCTGTGGGCGGCGGGCGCACTGATCGTCGGCGGCACGGTGCTGCGGCTCCGTGATGCCCGAGCCGGTCCCTGGGGAAGACGGCCCGGCGATGCCTGAGCCGGTCCGCAGGGAAGAGAGCCCGGCAGGGCACAGCTCACAGCAGGTCGGCCCAGGCGCTCCAGCCGCTGGTGGCCTTTGTGACGCGGGTCTTGAAGCCGCCGGTGCCGGTGCCGGCGTAGAAGTACAGGGCACCGGAGGAGTTCGTGGCCATGAGGTCGGCCTTGCCGTCGCCGTTGGCGTCGCCGGGTGAGAACACCTTCTTGTACTGCTGCCAGCCGCTGCCCACCTTCACCCGGGCCGAGAACGGGGCGGACGCGCTGCCGGTGCCCGCGTAGCGCCACAGGACGCCGGAGGTGTCCCGGGCCATCAGGTCGGGGCGGCCGTCGCCGGTGAAGTCGCCCGCGCCGACGACGGCGTTGTAGCGCTGCCAGCCGGTGCTGATCGTGACCCGGGAGCCGACGGAGGTGCCGGAGTTGTCGCCCGCATAGAGGTAGAGCGTGCCGGCGGTGGTCACGGCCAGCAGGTCGCCCTTACCGTCTCCGGTCAGATCACCGGGGCCGACGACCCGGTTGTAGGAGGTGGAGCCGGTGGCGAGTTTGGGGTCCGAGAGGGCGTAGAACGCCGGGTTGGTCAACTGGCCGCTGCTGACGGACAGGACGACCAGGTCGGCGAGGCCGTTCTGGCGGAGCGAGGAGGCGTACGCGAGGCGGGTGGTGGCGGACGGCCAGGCCTCACCGACCAGAAGCTTGCTGGTCAGCGTGCCGGTGCCGGTGACCTCGTAGCTGTAGACGCTTCCGGCCGTCGTACGGGCCATGGTCCCGAACTTGCCGAAGTGCGGATTGTTGCCGGCTCCCGCGAACTGCGTGACCTTGCCCCAGCCCTTGCTGCGGGCTGACCGGGTGCCGAAGGTGCCCTTGCCGTTGCCCGGGTAGAACCACAGAGCGCCGGAGAAGTCCCTGGCCAGCAGGTCGGTCTTGCCGTTGCCGTCCCAGTCGCCGCCGCCGATGATCTGGTTGTACGACGCCCACTCGGTCTTCGGGTCCTTGACCCGGGTGCCGAAGGTGCCGCCCTTCTTGCCGGGGTAGCGGTAGAGGACGCCGGCCGGGGTGCGGGCCAGGAGGTCGCCGACGCCATCGCCGTTCAGGTCGCCGGCGCCGATCAGCTCGTCGTACTGCTGCCAGCCGGTGCCGACCAGCACGCGGCTGCCGAAGGCGCCGGTGCCCTTGCCGGGGTAGTAGTAGAGCGAGCCGGCCGGAGTGCGGGCCAGCAGGTCGGCCTTGCCGTCTCCGGTCAGATCACCGGGGGCGGTGACCTTGTTGTAGATCTGCCAGCCGGACGCGACCGTACGGTACGAGCCGAGGCCGCCGGGGGTACGTGCGTAGGTGCCGGTGTGGAAGTACAGCACGCCGCTCGCGCTGAGGGTCAGCACATCCTGGACGCCGTCCGAGTCGAGGTCGCCCGGGGCCAGTACGTCCTTGACCTTGGCGACGTCCGAGTCGAGGGCCATGGTCTCGGCCGAGCCCGTGTTGACGTACAGCTGGCCCGCGACGTTGCGGTAGATCAGGTCGGACGTGCCGTCCGCGTCGAAGTCACCGCGCGCCGGGGCGGTGGCGTCCGCGTCGGTGGGCAGCAGCACGAAGACGCCCGTCGCGAGCACCGCCACCGTGGCTGCCAGCACCGATGCCTTCATGACAGGGGAGCGCCGGTGTCCGGGTCTCCGGTCGCGCCGGTCGCTCCGCCGGGGTCGGGTGGTGAACACGTTCTCTCCCGGAAGGTCAGGGGGTGGTGGAGACGTCGGTGGAGGCGTCGGTGGAGGCGTCGCTCGGGGACTCGGTGGTGGAAGGCGATGCGGGCTCGGTCGCCGCGGCCGGGGCTGTGGCCGACTCCGTCGACTCCGTCTGCTCGGCCGACTGCGCCGGATCCGCCGTCGCGTCCGAGTCCGTCGGGGTGGCCGTGTCCGCCGATCCTGTGGACTCCTCCGCGCTCGCACTCGTACTCGCCGAGGACTCCGTTTGGACGCCGACCTGGTACACGCCCGGCACACCGTCCTCCACCCGGAAGGTCGCGGCTGTGGTGGTCGTGCCGTCCCTGGTCAGCACGGTGGAGATCGCCCGCAGTCGTGCGTCGATACGGTCCGCGGTGATGTCGAAGAGCAGATAGCCGCGCCGGGCGTCCATGATCTTCCAGTGCGGGTTGTCCGCCAGCTTGGGCGCCCACTCCGCGGCGAAGGCCACCAGGTCCTCGTCCCCGTTGCTGGAGATGGAGGTCCCGACGAACTCCGCGCCGACCACGGCCGACTCCGCGTCGGCGAAGTCCAGCTTGAGGTCGCTGACGATGGTGCGGTGCCTGTCGCCCGAGAGCACCACGGGGTTGCGGATGTCCTGGAACTCGGAGAGCAGGGTGTCGCGTTCCTTCTGGTAACCGTCCCAGGCGTCGTACGACCACTCCTTGCCCACCCCCGCGAGGAAGTCGGTCTCGGCCATCATCACCTGGGAGGCGACCAGGTTCCACCGCGCGCCGGAGGTGCGCATGCTGTTCACCAGCCAGTTCCGCTGGGTGTCGCCCATGATGACCCGGCCGGCCTTCAAGGCCCCGGCGGAGGTGGTCGCCTGGTCGTCGCGGTACTGCCGGGTGTCCAGGACATGCAGCCGGGCCAGGGGGCCGAAGTCGAGCGAGCGATACATCAGGACGTCCGGGCCGCTGGGCTTCTGCGCGGCACGGATCGGCATGTGCTCGTAGAAGGCCTGGAAGGCGGCCGCCCGACGGGCCCGGAACTTCGCGGTGGGCCAGGTGACGGGGTCGTTCGCGACGTCACCGGCCCAGTCCTGCTCCACCTCGTGGTCGTCGAAGACGACGACGAAGGGTGCCGCGGCGCGCATCGCCTGCAAATCCGGGTCGGAGTTGTACTGCTCGTGGCGGGCACGGTACTGGGCGAGCGTGACGGGCTGGCCCGTGCCTTCGTGGCGGCGTACGCGATAGGAGTAGGCCGAGCTCTCGTAGATGTAGTCGCCGACGAACAGCACGAGGTCCGGCCGCTGTTCGAGCATGTCCCGGTAGGCGGTGAAGTAGCCGTGCTGCCAGTTCTGACAGGAGGCGAGCGCGATCCGCAGGTTCTCGGGGGTGTCCCCGGCGGCGGGGGCGGTGCGGGTCCGGCCGGTGATGGAGGTGCGGCCCAGCGCCTTGAACCGGTACCAGTAGTCGGTGGCCGGGGTGAGGCCCGTGACGTCCACGTGGACGCTGTAGCCGAGGCTGCTGGTCGCCGTCGCCGTACCGCTCTTGACGATGGTGGTGAAGCCGCTGTCCGAGGCGAGCTCCCAGCCCACCGCGACGGTGGGAGCCAGGATGCCGGAGCTGCCCAGCTGCGCCGGCACCACCCTGGTCCACAGCACGATCGCGGTCGGCAGCGGATCGCCGGAGGCGACGCCCAGCTTGAAGACCGTGCCGCTCACCGCCGCACCGGCACCGGCCGCGGCGGTCGGCCCGCCCACGGACGCCGAGGCGTCGCCCGTCAGCAACTGCCCGGCGCCCGCCGCACCCGCGGCGCCCAGCGTGACGGCTCCCGCGCCCAGGAACCGCCTGCGGCGTATCCCGTCGGTGCCCGTGTTGTTGTCGCTCGGGTGCACAGGCGTGCCTTCCCCCTGAGGCGGTGCCCTGCGCAGCGCCGGTGAACATGATCGCCGTGGATTCTATGCAATACGCTCACGCTTGCGGCACCGGGTCCGTGAATCCGTTCGAACAACCAGCAGGAGCCATGCGCCGACCATTGATCTCCGTAGTCACGGTCCTGCTCCTCGCCGGCGCGGCAGGGTGCTCGTCGTCCGGCGCCGAGGAGGAGGCGGGAAGCGGTTCCGGTGCGGGCTCGGGCTCGGGCCCGGGCTCGTCGAGCACCGTGGCCAGGGGCGGGTCGGAGAGCGACGGCTCGCCGAGCGCCGACGGGAGCGGGGGCTCCGGGGAGAGCGGCGGCAGTGGCGGCGCCTCCGGGGGGAGCGGCGGCAATGGCGGCAGTGGCGGGGCGTCCTCCCCGCCCGCCGGGGTGCTCTTCGGAGCCGACTCCCTCCCCAGTCCCGCCGCCGACCACTGCCGTACGAAGAACCTGACGGCCGTGGCACGCGGTACTGGTCAGGGCCGGGCCTCGGTCGTGATCACCAACGACGGCACCGGCTGGTGCACGGTGCGCGGCTTCCCCTCCCTCCTCTTCAAGAGCGAGGCCGGCCGCACCGAGCTGCCGGTGGACTGGGCCGGGTCGGCCACCGAGGCCGCGAAGATCACCCTCGCTCCGGGCGAATCCGCTTCCGCCGCGCTCACCTTCGCCAGCCTCGACGAGTGCGAGCCGGTCACCGGCCTCGACATCGTCCCGCCCGGCGAATCCCGGCCCCTCACCCCTGCTTTCACGACCACGAGCGGGAAGAAGGAGGCGGTGCGCATCTGCGACACCGGCGTGAGGGTGAAGGCTTTCTCGCCCGCGCAGTGATGCGGGGCTTGTGCTGCGGCGATGCGGGGCTTTGCGCTGCGGTGACGCGAGGCTTGCGCCGGGGAAAGCGGCCGGAGCCGGCCGCGGCTATTCCGCGGCCGGCGGAGCGGAGTTGAGCGCGCGTACCAACTGCGGGGTGAGCAGTTCGCCGGCACGGTCGGCGAGGACGGCCATCTCGTAACCGACCAGGCCGACGTCGCACCCCTCGGCGGCGAGGACGCCGAGGCAGCTGCCGTCGCGGACGCGGCCGACCATCAGGAAGCCCCCGAGCATTTCGATCATGACGAGCTTCATGCCGCGGAAGCCGTGTGTCGTCGCCGCGTTCTGGGCGAGGCTGGTGATGCCGGAGACGACGGCGGCGAGGTGATCGGCGCGATCCCGGCCGAGGCTGTCCGAGGCAGCCATGAGCAGGCCGTCGGAGGAGACGGCGACGGCATCGGTGACGCCGTCGGCGGTGCGTGCGAACTCCGAGATGAGCCAGCCGAAATTCTGGACGGCGGTGGTCACGATGACGCTCCTTGTGTGCTGTGGGCCTCGGCACGGGCGACACCTGCTCGAAAGCCGTTGAGCAGGGCGGAGACAGCGGGCCTGGTGGGCGGGGGTGAGGTGGCGGGGTCCTCCGCGGGAACGAGCAGGCGCCCGGGGAGGGCGAGGAGCGCGGACAGGCCACCGCCGGCGGTGTCGAAGAGGTGGACCTGGGCACCTTCACCGAGGCGGTGGGCGAGTCGGCCGACGACGAGGTGGCCGAGGAACCGGGTGGGCGCGGCGAGCAGGGCCTCCTCGCCGGCGTCGGAGAGGCGGGCGTTGGCGCGCTCCTTGTCGGCTTCGGACATACCGATGCCGTGGTCGACGACAGCAAAGCAGTACGTGTCGTCCTCGGTGTCGTACCAGCCGTGCACCTCGACCGGTTCGGCCGGTGGCGAGAAGGTCAGCCCGTTCTCGATGAGTTCGGCGAGGAGGTGGGCGACATCGGCGACGGCGTGCCCGCGCACCCGCACCGGCTCCACGGCCGCGATCAGGACCCGCCGGTACTGCTCCACCTCGGCGACGGCGGACTGGACGACTTCCAGGCCGTCGGCGGGCGCCGCCGTGGGCCTGGGCGGATTCTGGCCGGCCAGGACCAGAAGGCTTTCGGCGTTGCGCCGCATACGGGTGGCGAGGTGGTCGAGTTCGAAGAGCTCGGCGAGGGCGTCCGGGTCGAGTTCCTGCTGTTCCAGGCGGGTGATGAGGCTGAGCTGACGCCGCACGAGGTTCTGGTTGCGGCGGCCGAGATTGGCGAGCGATTCGGTGGTGTTGCGGCGCAGGCCGGCCTGCTGGGCGGCCAGGCGGAGGGCGGTGCGTTCCACCTGCTCCAGGGACGCCGCGACCTCGGCGATCTCCGCCGCGCCGCCCAGCAGACGTGCATCGGGGTGGTCCGGCGCGTCCGCCGGCGGGAGGAGCTCGGCATGGTCCTGCGGGGACTGCTGGATGCGGGCGACCGTCGCGGGTAGCCGGTTCCGCGCCACGTCGTGGGCGGCCTCGGCGAGCGCGCCGAGCGGGCGGGTGAGGGAACGGGAGGCGAAAGCGGCGAGGCCCGCGACGAGGGCGGCCACGAGTGCTCCCGCGACCAGGTAGACGGCGAGGCCGATCTCGGCGTCGTGGCTGAGCCGGTCGGCCCGGTCCCGTGCGTCGTCACCGACCGACTGCTGGACGGCGTACAGATCGTCGACGAGTACGGTCATCGCGTCCCACCAGGCGCCGGCGTCGGCGTGCGGCGCGGACCCGTCGGCGGCGGCTTCCGCCCGGTTCTCGTAGCCGGTGGCGCGTTGCGCGTCCTCGGTGCCGAACGCCTTCTTCAGGGCCGCCCGCTGGGATGCGGTGGCGACCTGCCGGAAGCGGGCGAGGGCGGCGACGCGCGTGGCACGTACCTCGGTGAAGGTGAGGTACTCGCGGCCGTGAAAGCCGCCTTCAGCGAACACGCCGTTGAGGAAGCCGCGTTCGAAGGCGACCGATTCCTTGGCCGCGGCCAGCTCCCGCAACGCCGCCAGACCGTCGCGCAGTTGGCGGTCGGCGCCGGTCGCGGTCTCCGCCACCGGGTCGACGGCGTTGAGGGCGTCGACGGCGGTGGTGTAGAAGGCCAGGGTCGCGGCCCGGTCCGCGGTGTCCGTGCCGGAGCTGCCCTCGTCTGAGCTGCCCCCGTCTGAGCTGCCTTCGTCGGAGCTGCCCTTGTCGGCAGCGGCCCGGACGGCGGCAAGGCGCCGCAAGTGCCTCTGGACGACATCCTCGACGGCGCTCTCGCGGAGCATTCCGCGCAGGGTTGTGTCGACGCGCTCGCGGGTGGCGGCGAGTGGTGGGCGGAACTCCTCCTCGCCTCCCAACAGGCCGTTGGTCAGGCCGCGTTCGCGTTGCAGCTGGTGGACCAAGGCCTGGATGCGCAGGCTGAGGCCCACCTCGGAACGGGTCGTCCGGGCGTCGCCGAGGGCCTCCGCGCGGCCGTGCACGGCGAGACCGGCCACCGCCAGCAGCAAGCAGATCGGGACCGTGATGACCACCGCCACACGGCCCCTGATACTGCGCCAGCCAGGCATCTGCCGACGCGCGGATGACGTCCGGCCCCTCCGGCGACGCCCGCCCCGGCCCCCTGGACCGCCCTCGTCCGAACTGCCCTCGTCCGAACTGCCCTCGTCTGAAGCGCCTTTGCCTGAACTGCCCTCGTCTGAAGCGTCTTTGACGATTGCACCAAGCCTGCCGAGCGCCGGCCGTAACGGCGTCCATACCCTCATAGTCACGAAGCTAGTCCGACCGCCGTATAGGCCGGTTTCCGAGCTGTAAGGCCGCGTGGGAGATTCAGTTGCACCGCCCTCACACCGCGGGCCGGGAGGCTGTGACCGCGGCCGACAGGACACCGGCCTCCAGCCCTGCCGGGCACAAGGCGTCGCGCGCCAAGGGCGTCGGGCGGGCTTCGTGGTGGGCGGGAGTCGCGCAGGTGCTGGAGCAGTTCGCCATTGACTAGGCCGACGACCTCGGCCGAACGCCAGGGCTTTCGCGGCATGCGGCTAAGCTCCCTGGACATGCCCACAACAGCGCGCAGGTCAGTCCTCGGCACCACCGTTCTGGCTGTCTTTCTGACGGCCTTGACCGGCTGCTCGTCCGACTCCGGCCCGGGCAGCGATTCCAAAGTGTTGGAGGGGCTGGGCGCATTGGCCGACGACAGCAGCGCGAGCGAGGTCGCCTACCTCGATGTGGCGAAGGCGCGTGAGTTGCGCAAGGGTGGCGAGAAGTGGCAGGGCTCTGTCAGCCTGCCGGGCGGCATCCTCTCGCGGTACACACCCGGGCTGTGGGAGGAGGCCTTGAAGTTGACGCAGATCAGCACCTCCGTGGACACCAAGAGCGCGGGCGTCTGGGAGGGCTCGTTCGACGAGGCGGCCATCACCGCCGAGCTGAAGTCGAACGGATATGAGCAGACCGGAGACGACGACACCTGGACGAAAGCCGGCAGCAATGGAATGTCGGTGAGGGTCTCGAAGCAGGAGATCTCCTACATCGCCGAAGACGACACGTCCATGGCGGCCGTCCGCCCGAAGAACGGCGCCTCGCTGGCCGACAAGAAGGAATACCAGCGTGTTGCCGAGTGCCTGGGTGACGTCTACCGCGCCGACTTCCTGCCCCTCACCTCCGCCAAACCGGTACACCTGTCCGCCCTCGGCCAGCAGGCCGCCACCACCGCCAAGAACACCGAGATCCTGTGCCTCGTGGCCAAGGACGAGGCAACGGCCGATCGTGCCGCGGCGAAGTTGCGCTCCGTCGTGGCCGACGAGGCGCCGACCTTCGACGGCACGGAAGTGACCGTCGAGAAGGGCGAGCAGCCCGTGGTCCGGGCGGTCGTCCCGGACACCGGCACACAGCCGCTGGGCCGGCTGCTCTTCTCCGACATGGAGCTCTGGACGGCCATCGCAGGCTCCGAGTTCTGACGAACCAGACGCCTCACGGCCGCTGTCCCGGACGTGCTCCGGACTCGCAGCCGGCTGACGTCGTCCGGTGTCAGAGTCCCGTGTCAGAGGCCGGTGGTCCAGACCCCGACGGGGCGCTGGGCTGGTGGCAGCAATGGTTGAGGCTGTGACATCCGGTGTCGCCGATGCACCTGCTCTTCCCAGTGAGAATCGGCTTCCCGCGTCGGGCGCTCCCCGGTCATGCTCCCGATCCCGGGCGATGCTCCCCGCCTCGTTGCCCTGCCCGCGAGTCGCGCCCGACATGCCGGATGAGCATGCGCCACGGCGTCGGGCAGACGGGGGACGGGTGCTGATGGCGAGCAGTGGCGGGGTAGAGGACGTTGTGCCCGTACCGGGTTCGGGCGCGGTCGGCGACGGCTTCGATCGCCAACGGCTTGTCGTCGCTGTGGACGAGGGTGAGTTGACGGGTGGCCTGGTCGTCGGGGCGTAGGGCGTCGGCGCGCAGGGCGATGCTGCGGACCCGGGCTCGCTGCGGAGCGAGGGAGTCGTAGACCGCGTAGGTGGTACGGGCCAGGAGGACCGTGTGGTGGGTGGCTTCGGGCAGGGTGCGGCCGCGGCGGGTGGCGCTGTGGTCGGCGTAGCGGACGGTGCAGGTCAAGCCTCCTGCCGGGAGGGCGCAGGTTCCGCGGAGATCGAGAAGAGCGTGTCGTTGTTGGAGAACAGCATCCGTACCGGCACCTGCTCGCCGCCCAGGTGCGCCCGGAACGCGATGTCGGTCTCGTAGGTGTCGAACGGGTAGTCACTGATCGATCCGCCTGTGAGCGCAACCTGCACGTCTGTCGTCGCGAGCCGCTCATGCGCCGCGAACTCCAGGTCGCTGAGGGGCGCCCCCGAGGTCTGGAGGCTGAGATCGGCCACCGGGGCCGCCCCGTCCGCCTCGCCGAGGGTCCCGCGCGGGGTCACCCAGACCCGCAGTACCAGCTCTCTGTTCGCGGCGTCGACGCTCTGGACGGCGGCCTCCACGTCCACCCGGTCGGCGGCTGAGGATCCGACGGTGTGCACTGTGTCGACCGCCTACCGCTCGGTGAACTGCAGCCACGAGCCAACGGCCACCGCCACAACGATCAGGAAGGCGATGAGGATGAGCACGGGCAGGATGGACCCCCCGGAGCGTCGTGAGCGAGGCGAGTCGGCAGGTGCCGGACGGCCCTGACGCATCACTTGGTCCAGATGTCCAGCAGTTGGTTTGCCGCACGGAAGTTGTCGGGTGGTTCCGCGTTGCACACGACGGTGACGGCAGTGTCGCGGTCCGGGCTCACCTTGAAGGTGCTGTGAAATCCTCCCAGTCGCCGCGATGCACCAGGCTCTTGTCGGGGAGGAGGATTCCGGCCCCGTAGCGCCCTTCTTCGATGCCACGCGGGCGCAGGACATCGCCCACACTCACCGCTCCGTCCGTGACGCCTGCGAGCAGTTCGGTTCCACCGATGCGACCAGTGCGGTAATTGTCGGCCCAGCGGACGAGTTCCCCCGGGGTGGTTTGGACGGACCCGTCTCCGTACTGCTTCCAGGGGGAGGAATGGGGAGCGAAGGAGCCGTCCTTCCCCTCGTACGACTTCGCCTTTCCGGGAACGTCCACTGCCGGGGACACCGTCATGTGCAGGTCCAGCGGGGTGAAGAACTCCTGCTGGATGAAGGTCGGGAACGGCTTGCCGGTCACCCTCTCGACGGCATGTGCCAGGAGTACGTAATTGGAGTTGGAGTAGGAGAATCCCTCACCTGGCGGATCCTGTGGCTGTGAGGCGAGGACGGCCGCGATCGCTTCCTCCTGGCCGGCCGGATCCGTCAGCTCGATGCCCTTGGCCTCCACGCGCAGCAGGTCGTCCTGTTCGGTCCGCGCGAATGCCGCCCACGGCAGACCGCTCACGATCACGTCGGCGTGGCGGTGGCCGCGGCCTGTGAGCACCTCACGCAGGTTGCGTGCATCCGCCACGGCGACGCCGACCCGTGGGCATCGGCTCGCCAGTGGCTCGGCGAACCGGGCTTTCCAGGGTGTCGCGGGCCTGCTCCCCGCATATTGACCGGTCAATTGACTGAATGTACGGTCTAATTGTGACCGTGCCACTCTACGTGCAGATCAGGCGAGAGATCGAAGCGAAGATCCGGGCTGGGGACCTGCCCCCCGGCGCGCGGCTGCCGACCGAGAAGGACCTCTCCGCCCAACACGGCGTCAGCCGTGCCACCGCCCAACGCGTCCTCAATGACCTGGCCGAGGCGGGACTGGCGATCCGCCGGCGGCGCCACGGTACGTTCGTCGCAGACGTGACGCGGCAGATCAATCTGCTCAACTTCGTCACCCCCGCCACAGCCGCCAAGGGCGCACCAGGCAGACACGAAGTCGTTTCCGCGCGGATCGTCAGGGCCGCCGACGCCGTCCCGAACCTCCCCGGCGCCTCCGCCGACACGGCCGTAGTGGAACTGGTGCGCCGCAAGCTCGACGTACGCGAGGAACCACAGTCGGTCGAGCGGCACGTCGTTCTCTTCGCAGTGGCCCCCGACCTGCTGAACGAGAACCTCGAAGACCTCGTCACCCTGCCGTATCTGCAGCGCAGAGGAGTAGCGATCGAGGCGATCCGGCTCTACCTCGAACCGGTGGCTCTCGGTGAGCACGACGCCGCTCTGCTGCACAGCGAGACGGGAACGCCCGCGCTGATGAGGCGCAGGGAGTTGCGTGCCGATGACGCAAGCACCGTCGAGGTGGTCACGACCCTCGTCCGTCCCGGAACTGCCGAGTTCTTCCTGGAGCTTCCGGTCCCCGCCATGTGAGCAGCGTGTCGCTGCCAGAGAGGAGATGCGCACACCATGAAGGTCATCATCATCGGTGCCGGCGTGCTGGGCGTGAGCGTCGCGAGGCAGCTTGCCGTCGCCGGCGAGGACGTTCTCCTGCTCGACCAGCGGGGAGCCGGCACCGGTACGACCGCGACCACCTTCGCCTGGACCAACTCCAGCCGGAAGCCCGACCCGGACTACCACCGGTTGAACCTCGCGGGGATGGAGGAGCACGCCAGGCTCGCCGAGCAACTGCGCGGCGCGCCGTCGTACTTCCCCAGCGGGGCGCTGCAGTGGGCGGACACCGCAAACGAGCAGTGGCTAGCCGGCAACGTGGAACGACTGCAGTTACTCGGCTACCCCGCTCACTGGATCACGCCTGACGAGGCAACGCGGATCGCAGGCGACCTACGCATCCCGGCGACCATCACGTCCATCGCGCACTTCCCCAGCGAGGGATACGTTCTGCCGAACCTCTTCGTGAACAACCTGCTGGCAGATGCCGAGCGGCACGGAGCCACGTGCGCGACCGGCGAGGTCGTGGCCATCGACGACAGGCCGGACCAAGTAGCCGTCACCCTGGCCACAGGCGAGGTCTGTACGGGCGATCGACTCGTCCTGGCGGCTGGCCGCTGGACACAACGGCTCGCCGCACGGGCCGGGATCGCCGTCCCCATGGTGACGGATACCGGTCGTGGAGCGCAGACCGTCGGTCTCCTGGGATACGCCAGATCCCCGGCACTCGACCTGCGATGTGTGATCCACAGCCCCGGCCTCAACCTCCGCCCCGCGGCCGGCGGGCATACCGTCCTACAGGCTCTCGATCTGAACGCCGACGTCGATCCGGCAGACCCTCCGACCGTGGACGGGGACCTGGCAAGCACACTCGCTCGGCGGTTCTCCGCACTGCTGACCGACCAGAGCCGGGCACCGAAGATCGACCTGCGCATCGGCTTCCGGTCACTGCCCGCAGACGGCCACACCATCGCCGGCTATGCATCCGCGCAGGCCCGTGTCTACTGCCTCGTCTCGCACAGCGGGGTCACCTTGGCGCCGATTCTGGGCCGCCTGGTCGCGGCCGAAATCGCAACCGATCAGGAACAGGACCTTCTTGGGGCCTTCCGGCCCACACGATTCACCGGCGCACGGCGCGCGGAGATCGAGGTGGACCAACATGCCACCAGTCTGGGTGAGCAGTAGCCGAAAGCCCTCAACCGCGATTCCCGTCACGGAAGGCCTGCCGCAACGGCCACACGGCACGCCGATATGCACCGTCCTGATGATGATTCGGCCGCGCCGCCCAGGCCCGCCCAGCCGCCGACCACAGCCGGGCGGGCACGATGGGCGACTGGTCATCGCGGTGAGCGTAGGCCCCACCGGCACCCGGAGCAGCACAGGCGGGTGCACCCACGAGCGCTCCCGGGTGGCGATGGTGTCGGATGCCGTTCTCGTCACGGTAGGTGAATCGGCCGGCACGGCCGACGGTGGGAGGTGGAGGAGCGGAGTGGATGCGGGGGTGGCTCAACGCGGGGCAGGGCAGGGGAGGGCTGGTGGGTGATGCCGGTGTCGCGGGCGAAGCGGTTGGTTTCGAGTGCGGAGCTGGTCATGTTGTGCAGCCAGAACACGTAGGCCACGGACGTGAGCTGGTCGTCGGCCAGGTAGAGGATCCACCGCTTCACACTGTGGTCTGCCACAGGGCGGCCATCGGGGGCAGACACAGTTCGCCCGGTGCCGGCCCGGTCCGGGCTCGTCCGCAGGCGTGGTGTGCCGTGGGCGGGTGCGGGCGTAGAGGAGGAGATCGTGGCCGGGCGGGGCGAGCCGGGCCGCTCACCTCACTGGCCGGCCCTCCCATGCCGAGTGGGCCGCCCGCTCCTCCCGGCCGGCGAGTCCGACCAGGCCGCGGTCGGCGATATTGAGCACGCGCTGCTTCACCGGCAGCAGCACCCCGTCCACGCCCAGCCGTGCTCCGCCTCCACACCGGTGAGGGCCGAGACACCGGCACCGACCTCTACCAGGACCGCCGCCAGTACGTGTGGAACAACCCTGAGCGACCTGCGCGAGGGAGGTCCAGTCGAGATCGTCACCCTCATCCTCCGTGAAGCCGATGGCTGAGCGGTGCGAAAGCGGCCGCTCGGGCGAGAGCTGTGGTCCTACGTCCTGTCTGGTCGATCACGTCGGAGGACCGGTTACGCCGACCCGACCCGACCCGACCGGGGGATCCCGGCCGGGTCACGTCGTACCGTCGGACGCCGAAGGCGTCGGCGAGAGCGGAGAGAGGTCCGAGCAGGCCGGTGAGCACGACGGCGGGCACGGCGGTCGGGTTTTCAGCGGCTGGCTTCCACGGAGCGGTCGTCCACGTCTGGCCGGGCCGCCCTTGTTCTTGCCGACCAGATAGCCGTTGTCGTCGGTCCAGTAGGTACGCTCCACCGCCACGGTCTTGCTGTCCGCGCCGTAGATGTAGGTGCCGTCGTGCACCCATCGGCAGGTGTCGCCCGTGCTGCGGCCGTCGCAGCAGCTGCGCATCTAGGTCCGCGAGCCGGATGCGGCCCACTGGGGTGGATCTCTTCCTTGGCGGCGTCGAGACCGGACAGGTCCTAGGAAGCGGGGCCGGGTTCTTGACGGACACGGCCCCGCTAATCCGACGGAGCGTCAGCCCGCCCAGACCTCGGCCTCGTCGGCCGGGACAGTGGTGGCCAGGCCCAGTTCCTTGCGGGCGGCGACCGACTTGTTCGGGTCGATGTCGGTGAACGCCGGGTCGTAGGCGATGTAGAACGCGTCGGCGTCGGCGGCGTTCGCGGCCTTCTTCCAGTTCCCGGCCGCCTTCGTCAGCGTCGCGCGGAGCTTGCCGACCTCGGTGCCCTCGATGCCGTCCAGTCCCTTGACGTGCGCGTCGAGGGCGGCCGCGACGGCCTTGGCCTGCGCCTTGTAGCCCGCCAGGTCGTCCTCGACGGTGTCCTTCTCGGGCTGGTTCGCCCACAGGGCCTCGTAGACCGCGTTCGAACCCTTGAGGTACGTGGCCTGCTCGGGCTTGAGGGACTTCGCGGTGTCCAGCGAGCCGCTGAACGTGCCCTTCTCCGCGGTGTAGGTGCAGCTCACCGCGCGGTCACCCGTCGCCCAGCTCTCCTTGGTCGGGGTGTAGTAGAAGAGGGCGACGCCCTTGGGGAGTGCCCAGGTGTCCGGGGCGTACTTCTGCGCCTCGACCGGGCATCGGTTGTCCGCGATCGTCGAGACCCCGTCGTCGCCGGGGTACTCCTTGCCCTTGTCGATCGCGAACTCGCCGACGACCTGGCCCTCGTGCGCCTCGTCGCAGGGCACGATCTCGACGGCGTATGCCGTCCCCTCGGCCTTGCCGTTCGGGTTGTAGCAGTCGCCGATGTCCAGCGAGTACACCGAGCGCTGGCGAGCCGCCTTCTTCGCGCCGTCCTTCGCGCTGTCGACGGCGTCGGAGACGTCCGAGCATCCCACCGCGCCGATCGCGAGCAGGGCGGCAACGGCGGATATGCCGCGAAGGGAACGATATGGGGCACGGATTGCCATGACGCGTACATCCTCTTACGTGATCTTTATGAGGGTCGCGCGCATCGTATGCCATTCCTGTGGCCCGGTTGTGCGAAGGCCCCCCACTTCATCGCGTCGTCTGACGCGCGACGGGCCGCGAGGGTTGTATCCGGGCTACTCGCAGGTGGGAGGCGGGAGGGAACCGGACCCTGTGACACTACTCAAGACCTCGCACCTCGTCTGACGCCGCAGCCGACTGCACGAGCTGCGCACGCGCCATCGACGAGCCCCTCGTGATGACGCTCTTTGGAAGCGGCTGTGGACCACATTTCACAACGATCACTGGCTGCGTAGATGCGACCGCGGAGAGTGAGTGTCGGTGATTCCTGACATCGCTTCACCGAGAGGCCCCGGAATGTCGATGAGACTCGACTTGGTTGAGCCAGGTGGCGTGCAAGGGGGTGTGGACCATGACCGTGTTCGGGAACGCCGCGGTGAGCCGGTCGGCCGCCTTCTGACCGCGATGGGAGGAGCCGTTGTCGACGATCCAGAACACGCGGTAGACCAGGGCACCGCCGCGTCCGTAGGTGTGATTGACGCGCATCGCCCTGGCCTTGCCAGGGGCGAGGGTGGGGTGGCAGCGGCACCGGGCCTGGATGGAGGTCTTCTCGTCCGCGCTGATCACGTACTCGTCACCGCCGAGCTGTTCGCCCTGCCAGGTGCGGTCGGACAGATCCAGCACCCAGGCGGCCTTCAGCCGGAAGCCGGTGTTGGTGATGAAGATCCAGGAGCGGTGCTGCCAGGGCTTGAGCGAGTCCTGGGCCAGCCAGCGACGCACGGTCGACGCCGACACGAACGGGGCGATGCCCCGCCGGGCGGCCTCGCGGGTCAGTTCTGGGCACGGCCAGTGTGAGAGCGGTACTTCACTCTCGACAGGCAGGCAGCCGGCCGGCAGGCAGGCAGCCGGCAGGCCAGTGCCTTGACCTCGGCGGCCCGCAGCGGTGTGAACGAGGCGGGACGGCCGCAGCGTTGACGGACTTTGAGCCCGGGCAGGCCCGCCCGGGCGAACCGGCCACGCCAGCGGCGCACGGTGTCCACATGCAGCCCCGTCTCCCGGGCGATGCATGCGTTGGAGCGTCCACGCGCGGCGCGCAGCACCACCTGCGCACGCACCCGCAGCCGGTGCTCGGTCTTGTAGCCGTAGGCCTCTTC
The DNA here is from genome assembly GCF_055591025.1 of Streptomyces sp. NPDC041784. Classification (NCBI taxonomy): domain Bacteria; kingdom Bacillati; phylum Actinomycetota; class Actinomycetes; order Kitasatosporales; family Streptomycetaceae; genus Streptomyces; species Streptomyces sp. NPDC041784. Next base: position 41,451 of record NZ_JBVJAB010000039.1, on the reverse strand, counting down.
TTCAACCGCACGCGTTCGGCGGTACTCGGCGCTGTCGGACAGGGGGTGCGGACGGGCATGGCAGGCGAACCGATCGGCCGAAGTGGATCACTGGTACCCCCCAGCCTGCCCGCCCGTCACCGCCCCAGCCCCCGCAATGACCGGTGCAAGAGGCCACTTGGACAGGGAAAACGCAACTTCGACATGGCCCGCAGAGGCAGCTACCTTCACCTGGTCTTCGGCGATCGCCCACGGTCGCGCAGGAGTTCCTTCAGGCGCTGAGCCACCCACGACGGGATGAGTCATGCCCCATGAACCCTCGCCCCCATGCGTAAGCCACCGAACCGGGTCCACGTCAGGCAGCCCCAACCAGGGAGAGAAACATGCCCCATCTTGCTCTGTACACATTCGGCGTCCTGAAGTCACCTCTCGCCGATCCCGCACCTCTCACGCGCGAGTTCTACGAGATTGGTGAGGCCGTCTACCGGAAGATCAGTCAGTACCCCGGATACCTCGCGCGTGCTGAAGCGGCAGACGGTGACCGGGGCATGCTCTTCGAGGCGGACTGGGGTGCATGGGGAGAGTTCGCCGTACCGACCTGGTACGGCAAGGGCCGTACGGTGGAAACCACCGCCCTGGCCGCGACACTCTCACTCTGGACCGACTTGCGCCCCGCCTTCGACGCCGTCTACACCGGTCTGCACCGTGAGGCGCTGAACAGGCGTTACGACTGGTTCGAGAGGACAGGACACCCGAATTACGTGTGCTGGTGGGTCTCCGACGGCGTGATACCCACCTGGCAGGACGGGGTTTCCAGGCTGGAACACCTCCACGACCACGGCTCCGCGCCGCACGCCTTCACCTTCCACCACTCCTTCGCCCCGGACGGAACTCCGACCAGGATCACAGGCATCGGGCGGAAGAGCGACCAGGTTCGCTGACAAGGAAGCCTGAACGACTGGGTTCGCTGTCAAACGCCTCGATTGAATGACGGCGAACAGATGCGTCTGGGCCAACGGCGGATCCGCCAGTACCTGAGGCTTCGCCTCTACCTCGCGAGCACCGATGAGTACCAAGACGCCATCCTGCCCACCAGCGGCTTCGCCGGCACCCCCGAGGACGCCCTCGACTGCGCCTGCGACCTCTACCTCACCGACCCCAGCATCTGACCCCGCACCACGACGGGGCGAAGGGTCTCGACATCCACGAGCACCGTCCCGTAGGTGCGTCCCCTTGCGGAACGCGAACTCGTCGACGCCGACAACCCGGACGGTCCCCACGGGTGGATCCGGCCTGCTCGACGAATGTCCGTCGGCTGCAAGCCGCGTTGTCGCAGAAGAACCGACGGACGAGCAGGCTGAGCACAGCGCGTCGGCCGCCCAGCGGCCGGTCCGCAAGCCGTCTCGCGTACCTGCTGTGAACTCTCGTTCCGAAGGATTCGCAGCCCGGACAGACCACGTCACAGCGGTCGCTGCGAGCCTCGAGCCGTACTGCTTCGTCATCGGCTTCAACTCGGTCGACCACGAGTCCTTCGACCTCCGGCCAGACCAAGTTCCGCAACCTGCACTCGACCCCCACCAGAACAACGCTGAGGGGCGAGCGGCCTCTGGCCGACCCCTTGATCGAAAGTGATCGTCACGGAAAGGGGTTCGTCGGGGCGTCGGATACGTGCCTGCCTGGGCGGCAGCGGGAACCCGTCTCCTTCGGCGTTCCTGCTCCGCCTCGGCCAGGCCCGGTACGGCGAGGCAACTGACGGGTCCCTGCCAGCACACCAAACGGTGCGTCTGATGCGACGTGGTTCACATCAGTGACCTGTCACATCCGGTGCGGGTTGCTCGTCCCATGGGCGTCACCGACACCGAAACCGGTGCCCGAACATGGGAGATCGAGATGAGCAACGGCCACCACGTCGTCGTCCTCGGCGCTGGCTACACGGGTATGTTCAGCGCCATCCGGCTGGCCCACCGCACCCGCCGGACCGGCGTCAAGATCACCCTGGTCAACCCCTCGAGCCGGTTCGTCGAGCGGCTGCGGATGCACCAGATCGCCGCCGGGCAGGAGCTGGCCGATCACCAGATCCCCGACCTGCTCGACCGGACCGGCGTCACGTTCGTCCAGGGCACCGCCGTCGCCATCGACCCCGAGGCCCGGCAGATCACCGTCGACGGCGCCGGGACCCTCGGGTACGACACGCTCGTCTACGCGCTGGGCAGCTCGACCGACACAGGCAAGGTCCCCGGCGTCGACACCCAGGCGTTCACCCTCAACAACCCGGAGATCGCTGGTCGGTTCGCCGCGCGGCTCACCGAGGTCGCCGCGTCCGGCGGCACGGTCACGGTCTGCGGCGGCGGCCTGACCGGCATCGAGGCGGCCACCGAGATCGCCGAGAGCCATCCCGGCCTGGACGTCATGCTGATCAGCCTGGACGAGCCCGGCGGCATGATGGGCGCCAAGGCCCGCGCCTACCTCTACCGTGCTCTGGACCGCCTCGGCGTCACTCTTGAGACCGGCGCCCGTGTCACCAAGGTGCTGCCCGATGCCGTCGAGCTGGCCGACGGCCGGCTCGTCCGCTCCGACGCCTGCCTGTGGACCACCGGCGTCAAGGTGTCGCCGCTCGCCGCCGCCTCCGGGATCGCCACCGACGACCGCGGCCTCATCCTGGTCGACGCCACGCTGCGTTCGGTGTCCCACCCGGAGATCCACGCCATCGGCGACGCCGCCGCCGTCCGTCTGGCCTGGGGACAGATCCACGGCACCTGCCAGAGCGGCCTGCCCACCGCCCAGTACACCGCCGACACCATCGCGCGGCTCGTGCGCGGCAGGGCCGTCAAGCCGTTCCGCTTCGGCTACTTCCACCAGCCGGTCAGCCTCGGCCGCCGTGATGCCGTCATCCAGTTCACCAAAGCCGACGACACCCCCCGCCGCATGCACCTCACCGGCCGGAGCGCCGTCGCGTACAAGGAGATGGTCAGCGGCAGCCCGCTCAAGACCTACCGGTTCAGCAAGCGCATGAACGTCACCACCATCGTCTCCAAGGGCGGCCGCGCCACCCGCGAGCCCGCGGTATGACGGGCGCATCGGCTCCCAGCGCCGTGCTCTCGGGCCTGCCGCCCTGGTTGCGGCGCTGGGGGCATGAGCCGATGGTCGATGCCAGAGCTGAACAGGACCCGTACATCGAGCACCGCAAGCTGCTGTTCGCCACCGCGTACCGCACGCCGGGCAGCGTCGCCGACGCCGAGGACGTCCTGCGGGACGCCTGGCTGAGTCTGGACACCGCGGACCGCGCAGCGATCCGCCGTCCCAAGGCCTACCTGGTGCGCACGGTCACCAGCCTCTCGTTGAACGGCCTGACTTCCGCGCGGGCCACCCGCGAGACGTACATCGGCCCGTGGCTCCCTGAACCGCCGAGATCCTCGAACGCCCCGAGCCGACGGTCCGCCAGATCGCCCACCGCGCCCGCGAGCACGTCCAGGCCAGCCGCCCCCGCTTCGACACCGACCAGACCCAGCGCCGGCAGGTCACCGCCCAGTTCCACATCGGTCCCATCCGTTCATCCATCACTGACCAGATCTGCACATCGAGCAAAGGACACTGTCATGATCCTTATCACCGGAGCCAACGGCGTTGTCGGGCGTCAGGTGATGAACCTGCTGCTACAGGAGGGCACGGCGGTCACCGCGGTCACGCGCGGTCCCGGCGCGTCCGAGCTGCCTGACGGCGTGCACGCCGTCAGCGGCGATCTGTTTCGTCCCCAGTGGATCGAGGCGGCGCTGGAAGGAGTGGACGCACTGCAGATCAGCCCGCGCGCCACCGGGCCCGGCCTCGGTGAACTCCTGCGGCTCGCCGTCAGGCAAGGCGTACGGCGCGTGGTGCTGCTGTCGGCCACCACCGTGAAGTATCCCGCGGGGGAAGCCCGTTTCGCCGCCCAGTTCCAGCACGCCGAAGACCTCGTCACCAGCTCCGGCCTGGACTGGACGGTTCTGCGCCTGGCCGACTTCGCCGCCAATGCACTGGCCTGGGCGCCCCAGATCAAGGCCGGTGACGTGGTGCGCGGCGCGTACGGCCAAGCCGCGACCTCGCCCATCCACGAAGCCGACATCGCGGCGGTCGCCGTACGCGCCCTCCGCAACAGTGTTCCCCCGGGGTCGATCCACACGCTGACCGGGCCGCAGTCACTGGACCAGGTCGAGAAGGTGCGGCTCATCGGCGCAGCCGTGGGCCGGGCGCTGTCCTTCCAGGAGGTTCCGCCCGAGTACGTACGCCAGGGCATGCTCGCGCAAGGCATGCCCGAGGAGGTCCCCGCCCGCCTGCTCGGCTCCCTGGCCGACTACGCCAACCGCCCAGGCCCCACCACCAGCGCCGTGGAAGACCTGCTGGGCCGGCCCGCACGCACCTTCGCCGACTGGGCACGCGACTCCGCACCCGCCTTCGGCGGCTGATCGGTACTCGACGGCCGGTGGAGGTTCTGGCCCGCCAGGTGGAAGGGCGTTTGCCCGGGCCTGCTGCCTGTGGTGCTGAGCGGCCCGGTCGAGAGTGCTCCGCTGCCCGCCTCCAAGTGGAAAGCGTGGAAGCTGTCGTGGTCGACTACGACAGCGGGCGTCAGGTCTGGTCGGCACCCGGCCGGGACGCGGCCACCGTGTGCTCCTGCTTCGACCCGCTCGGCGCCGAGCGCTGGGCGAAGCAGGAGCGCACGCATGTGACCGCGGACGCCGCCGAGTGGATCTCGAAGGTCGTCGCTGAGCGGTGCCCGCAGGCGGTGTACGCCGACAGACTGGGCCGGGAACCGGACGAAGGGCAGCCGTGCGAGCGACACGCGACACGAGGCACCGCCACTGGCCGCATCCGCCGGCCGCGCACGGCAGCCTGGAAGGCGAGCACCATTCAGTACGGGCCGAGCCGCTCACAGCGGCCTCGGCTCCCTGCCCGGAGGAGCACGGCATGGCGATCGAAGGGGTATCCCCCTACTTGAGGTACGAAGACGCGGACGCGGCTCTCGAGTGGATGGAGCGGGTCCTCGGTTTTACCGACGTGATCCGCTGGCGCGACGATTCAGGGCGGACTTTCGAGGCCGACATCCACGCAGGTGCAACGAAGATCGGAGTCAGCGGCGGCGGGGTGAGCGATGAAGGCAGGAACGCTCTGTTCATCGTGCACGTGGACGACGTCGACGCGCATTTCGAGCTGGTCCGGGCCGCGTCGGGCAGGGAGCTGGACGCGCCGGTGGATCAGCCGTACGGGCCGCGGACCTTCACGATCACTGACCCCTGGGGATATCAGTGGAGCTTCTGGCAGGGCGAGGCCACACCACCCCAGTGATCGCCGGTGCGCCCCTGCGGTTTCACGGGGCCGTCGTCTGCGATGGCGTCGCCGACTCCGGAGCCGCCGGGGTGATGTGGCTCAGCAGGCACAGCCAGCGGCCGTCCCGCCTCACGAACACATCCGACGTCCACTCGTCGGCGTCGAACCGCCGACCCCCGTAATGAGCGGTGTTGGTCATCCGCACGCTGAATACCGCTGTGTCGCCGTGCACCCGGACCCGGGGCCTGCTGACCAGGTCCATGGCCGAGTGGGTCAGCTGCCCGGAGGCGACGAAAGCGAGGAACTCGTCCCTGGAGGCGATGCCGGACTCCGAGACGATGGCCCAGTCGTCGGTCATGAAGCTCGCGATCCGTGCCGCGTCGTTGGAGACGATGGCCGCGGCCCAGGCCTCCGCGACGGCCGTGAGATCCGCGACCACCGTGCCGGTCGGGTCTCCACCGGGGTTCTCGGGCATGACTCGATTTTAGGCCTGTCGGAACCCCTGTCGCGTTCCCAGAGGCCGGGAATGCCGCGGTCATCCACGATCAGCTGCCCACGGAGTACGGGGTCACCCGCAACTGCAAGCGCGTCAAGCTCTACGTCCAGGAAGCCCGCCAAACGGAGGAACCGCCGACTACCTGCAGCCGGCCGGGCAGGTCGCTGCGAAGCCGTACAAGCTGAACCCCGGGGAAATGCAGCGAATGCAAGCCGACTTCCCGGTGTAGCCGTACTGCCTGGGCTTCTGTCGCGGTCGCATGTTAGCGCCGAACTTCCCTTCTGGGCTGGCCGGTTGCCCATTCGTGCATGTGATGCATGATTCGCGCGACAGCTGAACGGAGGGGGCAATGGTCAGTGCTGGAGGTGACAGCAGCCGTGCTCGCATGCTGCTACTCGACGGCGTTGCCCTGCTCCATCCCGAGGACGCTGTGTTCGAGGCGATGTTGGAGGGCTGGGGTCGCCAGCAGCGCGGGGGCCGCCGCTTGGCCACGGAGACGATCCTTGGACGGCAGCGGATCGTGCGCCGGTTCATGGAAGGCATCAACGAGTACCCATGGACCTGGACCTCTGGCCACGTGGACGAGTGGATGACGTATCTCGTCGCCGAGAAGAAGCGGGCGAGATCTACGATCCGCAGCTATCAAGACGCGCTGAAGCTGTTCTGCGACTACATCACCTCGCCGTACTACCAGTGGCCAGAGGTGTGCGAAGCCCGCTTCGGCACCCATCCAGTGCAGGTCTGCCATGAGTGGAACACGATCGCCCATCTGACGGACTACGAGGGACGGCCGGGTCGGCGGCCGATGACTCGGGAGGAAGTGCAACTCTTCCTGGATCACGCCGATGACCAGGTCGATCGCGCGGTCAGACTGGGCCGCAAGGGTGCACCGGCGGCGTACCGGGATGCGACCGTGTTCAAGGTCATCTACGGGTGGGGGCTGCGCTGCAACGAGACCTCCCGGATCGATACAACCGACTTCTACCGGAATCCCAAGGCGCCGGAGCTGGGGCGGTTCGGTTCGCTCCAGGTCCGCTACGGCAAGGCGAGCAGGGGGTCTGGGCCTCGCCGTCGGATGGTGCTCAGCGTCATGCCCTGGGCTGTGGAGGCGGTCCAGGACTACCTGGTCAATATCCGCCCGCGGTACCGGAGCAGCGACGGGTCCGCGTTATGGCTGACGGAGCGGGGCGGTCGGCTCAAGCCGCGTGAGATGGAGGAACGCTTCGCGGAGTACCGGGACGAGCTGGGGCTGGATAAGGAGCTCACCCCGCACTGCCTTCGGCACTCCTACGTCACGCACCTGATCGAGGACGGTGCCGATCCTGCGTTCGTGCAGGAGCAGGTCGGGCATCGGTTCGCGTCGACCACGGCCATCTACACCGGAGTCAGCGGGGACTTCATGAACACGATGATGCGTAAGGCTCTCGACCGCGCCTATGCGGCGGACCAGGAGATGTGATGACTGCCAAGCTCGACTACCAGTGCGCTACTGCCTCACGCACACCGTTCACTTCCTGCAATGGCTGCGGCACGGCGGCACGTCCCTCACCGCCTGCGCGCAGGAGGACATCGACGCCTACCTCTGCGACGGCACCGTGATGCGGTACAACGCCCGCGGCTTCGTCCTGTGGGCCGCTCGACGCAGCCACATCCGCCGCCCCGTCGACTTCCCGCCCATGCCCAGCGGCAAGCCGCGCCGCTCTCTGGCAGACGACGAACGGTGGCGTCTGGCCCACCGCTTCCTTCACGACGACACCATCGACACCGTCGACCGCGTCGTCGGCTTGCTCGTTCTCCTCTACGGCCAGCCCCTCACCAAGATCTCGCGCCTCACCACCAGCCACGTCATCCAGGCCGGGCAAAGCGTCCGGCTGGCCCTCGGCACGCACCCCGTCGACGTGCCCCCACCGCTGGACCGGCTCCTGCTCGCCCTGGCCGAAGACCGCGATGGCCCTCCCGGCCTCGGCCGGGCCGACCAGCCCTGGCTCCTCCCCGGCTTCCTGCCAGGACGCCCGCGCGGCACGGCCCATCTCCGCTCCCGCCTGACCGCCTACGGCCTGCCCTCCCGACGCGGCCGCAACAGCGCCCTGATGGACCTCGCCGCCCAGATGCCCCCCGCCGTCCTCAGCCAAGTTCTCGGCGTCGGCGTAAAAGCTGCCACCCAATGGGCCGACGCCGTCGGCAGCGCACGAACGGAGTACGCCGCCGACCGCAGCAAAAGGCCGCCCCGCTGACAGCTGTTTGATCGAGCGTCAGTGCCTGATTCACATTTCCTGACCCGTGTCAGTGGCTCGCGCTCCGCAACGCGGTCGGGGCTGCTGGACCGCTGACGTCACACAGCCGGCGGGGACGCGGCCAATGCCGGGTCACGAGCTGGATGCCGATCCGTCCGCTCCGTACCGGAGGCCGTCGAGGAGCAGGTCGAGGAGGCGTCCGGCCCGTTCGCGCTGGTCGGGAGCGCTGGTGATTAGCCCGATGCCGGCCAGGCTGAAGCCGACATCGAAGGGGTCGATGTCCGGGCGCAGGAGACCGGCGTCGGCGCCGGCGTGCAGCAGGGTGCCGAGGGCGGTGGCGAGCTTGGCGAGGGTTTCGGCGAAGGGGTCCGCACCGGATGCGGCCGCGGCCCGCAGTGCGTCCGCCATGCCCTGCTTGGCAGTGAGGTAGTCGATGAAGTCGTCCATCCACAGGCGGATCGCCCGGTCCGGCGCATGGTCGGCGAGGAGGTTCGTGGCGCTGTCGCAGACACGGGCCAGCTCGTTGCGGTAGGCCGCCTCGATGAGTGCTTCGCGTGTGGGGAAGTGGCGGTAGAGCGTGGCCGAGCCGACGCCCGCGGCTTTGGCGATGGTGTCGATGGCGACGTCCGGGCCCTTCTCGGAGAAGGCGCGCACGGCCGCTTCGAGGATGCGCTCGCGGTTGCGGCGGGCGTCGGCGCGCAACACGCTCGGCTTGGTGGTCAAAGGTGCTCCCTTCGTCAGGGGATCAGTCTATCTGGACAACCGGGGAGTTCCCCGTTTACCGTGATGACTAACCGGGGAACTCCCCGGTTATGGCGTTGACCGTGACGCTCCACGCGCAAGGAATGGCGATCATGACAGCACAGCAGCCCATCGGTTCCGGCTTCGGGGCCCGCAGCACCACGGCCGACGTCCTGGCCGGCCTCGACCTCACCGGAAGGCTCGCCGTCGTGACCGGCGGTAGTTCCGGACTGGGGCTGGAGACCACACGCGCCCTGCGGGTCGCCGGCGCGAGCGTCGTCGCAGCCGTCCGCCGCCCGGAAGCGGCCGCGGAAGCCTTCACCGCAGTGGACGGGGTCGAGGTGCGCCGTCTCGACCTGGGCGACCAGGCCAGCGTGCACACCTTCGCGGACGAGTTCCTGGCAAGCGGCCGCAGCATCGACATCCTCATCAACAACGCCGGCGTGATGGCCCTGCCCGAGACCCGACTCGGCCCCGGCTGGGAGGCGCAGTTCGCCACCAACCACCTGGGCCACTACACACTCACGAACCGGCTGTGGCCCGCCCTGGCAGCCGACGGCGGCGCGCGCGTGGTCGCGCTCAGCTCTGCCGGACACCGCTACTCGCCGATCCGCTGGGACGACGTCATGTCCGCAAACGACTATGACAAGGCCGTCGCCTACGGACAGTCCAAGACCGCCATCGCGCTGTTCGCCGTCCACCTCGACGCCCTCGGCCGCGAGCACCAGGTGCGGGCCTTCGCCGTCGCCCCCGGTGCCGTCATGACCCCGCTCCAGCGGCACATGACCCGCGAGGAGATGATCGCCTTCGGCTGGATCGACGACCAGGGCAACACGGCCCCCAGTTTCAAGACCCCCGAGCAGGGTGCCGCCACCCAGGTCTGGGCGGCCACCTCCCCGCAGCTGGCCCACACCGGCGGCGTCTACCTGGACGACTGCGACATCGCCCCGCTCTCCCAGGACGACGCACCCGGAGTCAGGCCCTACGCGGTCGACCCCGAACAGGCCGCACGCCTGTGGACCCTGTCCGCCCAGCTGACCGGCACCAACGCGTTCGCGAACCGGTGACACGACGGCAGAGCGCACTCCCCTCCAAGAAACCCGCACCTGAAATCTCCGCAAGAAGGATCACGAAATCATGACGAACACCGATCTGGCCGCCGTCGCGAACGAAGCACAGGCATGGTTCGACAGCTACGTCGAGACGTTCATCGGACTGGCAGCAAAGGGGAGCACCGATCCTGCGCCGCTCCTCGACTACTTCTCGGTGCCGATCAGCATGACCACGGGGACGGCCCACACCGTTCTCACCTCCGCCGAGGCGCTCTCCCAGGGACTCGCACACGAGCTGCGTGCACTGCGCGACGCCGACTACGGGGGCAGCAAGGCCCTCGACCCGGTGGTGCGCGTGCTCAACGAGCGGGCCGCGCAAATCGAGGTGACCTGGGCGCGCCAGGACAGCCAGGGGCGGGAGTTCCAGCGTGTCCGTGTGCTCTACCTGGCCGCCCGTACCGAGGCGGGATGGCGGACGGTCGCCTCCGTGATCCTGGCCAGCTGACGAAGCACATTGCCCGCGCGCTCGCCCGCAGTGCGCTCGCCAGTCAGCGAGGCGACAGGACCCGGCCACAAGATCGCCAACGTGACAGTACGTGCTGATCGATGTCACGTCGATGCTCGTCCCCACGGCTTAGCGTGCCTCGCCGTCCGGCGACGGCGCGGCAATCCGTCAGCCGACGTTCTTGAGGATGCCAGGCATGGGCGCGTTCGGGCCCATCCGCCGTGCCACCGTCGCCCGGCCGCCGTACGCATGCCGCTCACCGCCACGTTCGCCGCCACTGACTTCGTGAACGTCGAGCGCCCAGGTGCCGGAGCGAAGGCAAGGCCGCGGCTCCCTTGCCTTTGCCGGCCTACTGACCTGGCCGGGATCAGTCCGTGCACCGGCATCCGCACGCATGCATAGGAACCACATGACCGACACCAATCGAGGCACCACGGACCTCCCACGCCACTGTGAGGCGACCTTGTTCCTGGGACAGTGGATGCGCTCGCCCTCACACATCGGTGCCATCGCGCCCAGTTCCCGGCATCTGGCCCGCGCCGTCACGTGCGCCATCCCAGAACGCGGGGAACCCGTCGTCGTGGAACTGGGCCCCGGAACAGGGCCGTTCACCGCAGAGATCCAGCGCAAACTCGCCGGACGCGGCCGTCACCTCGCCGTGGAGATCAATCCGCGCCTCGCCGAGCTCCTTCGCGACCGCTACCCGGCGGCCGAGGTGATCCAGGGCAATGCCGCGGATCTGCGCCAGCTCCTGGACGAACGCGGCGTCGACCAGGCCGACGTGGTGGTGAGCGGCCTGCCCTGGTCCCTCTTCCCCACCACGGTCCAGGAACAACTCATCGAAGAACTGACCGCGGTCCTTGCACCGGCGGGCGCCTTGACGACCTTCGCCTACCGCCACGCCGTCCCCCTGGCCTCCGCCCGCCGTTTCCGCGACCTGCTGGCCGACCGCTTCGAAGAGGTCGTCCCCGGCCGCACCGTCTGGCGGAACTCTCCGCCGGCTTACGTCCTGCACGCCCGCAGGCCCAGGCCGTAACCGGTGCCGTGGCCCTCCTGTGTGTCTGGCGCGGTCAATGGCGAGGGTGCCGCAGGTTCACCTCCTTCAGTCGGTGGCCGGAGCGTCCAGCCCCAGGTCACGCGCCGGCCAAGCAGCCGACGGTGATGAGAGGGGTCCCGACGCGTTTGCAGGCTTCGGCGCTGCTCGGGCCCTGGTCCATGAGCCGGAAGTATTCCTCCCGCTCACGGACCAGGGTCCTGCGGCCCTGAGCCTTGCCCCGGTTCTCCCGAATCCTGAAGTCCATCGCACCCCTTGAACTGGGGTGTTGCAACGACTCCTAGAACCCAAGACGATCCGTCGGGGCCTCAGCATGGTCGCGGTACCGCTTTACCGGGACGGCGCACAGAGCTCAACCCGGGCCCCCAGCCGACCGGCCCCGTACCAGCTGCACCGGAACCAGCCGGGGCCTTGTTCGGGGTCGGGTCCACTCGCAACCTCGGCGAACGCTCAACCATTCCGCAAGTTCGCATAACCGGGTTCGCCAGTGCTGCGGCAGGCCCTGGAGCGGTCATCAAAGTCGCGGTCGCCACGTACGCGTGGTCGGGCCGGGAGCGTCTCGGCCTGCTGCGGGTCCGGGACGATGTGATCGTGTTGCACGCGATGCGCTGGCCCGGACGCGATCCGGGACCCTGCCGAGTTGCTGCTGGGAAGGTGGAGCTGTCGGAGGAGGAGATCGCGGAGGCGGTGGGCCTGATCGAGGGCATGTCCCCGCCGGCGCTCAGCACTGATCTTGAACAGGGGGTGACCCCAGAGGGAGGTGATCGCCGGGCCCTCCTTCCCCGGTGGCCTGTCAGTGGCGCGTGGCGCGGGTGCCAGCGGGTGAACAGCACTCGTCGGGTCCCGCGTGGACGCCGAAGGGGATGTTGATGTGCTGGAGGGAGACTCCCTGCCCCGGGTCGAGAACGGCGTAACCGCACCGGGTGTCGAAGGCGCCCAGGTCGCGTTCGGTCTCGTAGGAGCCGTACAGCAGGAGGTGGTCCAGTTGGTCGTAGACCTGGGACGCCTTCTGGTATGGCGGCGGCGAGGCCCTGGCGGCGGGCCGGCGAGGATGTCCCTTGCTAACCGACGCGCGGTCCGAGGAACAGCCCACCGCTTGCGTCGATGACCTGCCCGGTGATCCAGCGCGCCGCTTCGGAGGCGAGGAACGCGACCACGTCGGCGACATCGTCGGGCCCGCCCAGCCGATCGAGCGCCGTCGTGCCGGCGATGAATTCGGCCAGGCCCGGCGTTTCGAAGAACGATCCGTTGGTCGCCGTCCGAGTGGCGCCGGGGGCAACCGCGTTCACCGTGATGCCCCGGACCCCGAGCTCGTTGGCCAAGGTCATGCTCATCGTCTCGACCGCACCCTTCGTCATGGCGAAGGACGTCTGGGCGGGGCTGGCCATCCGGGTCGCCACGGACGAGATCGTGATGATGCGGCCGCCGTCGCGGAGCAACGGCGATGCTCGCTGGATGATGAAGTACGGCGCTCGCACGTTCACCGCGCAGAGGTGGTCGAATTCTTTCCTAGTCGTGGCTCCGAGCGGGCCGGCGGGCGCAGCCGCTGCGTTGTTGACCAGGATGTCGAGTGGCCGCCCAGCCGGGCCGGCCTCGACTCCCGTGAAGAGCGTCTCGACGTCGTCATCCACGCCCAGCTCTGCCCTGACGGCGAGCGCGGTTCCACCGGTACGTTCGATCTCGTCGACCGTTGCCGTCGCACCGTCCTCGTCCGTGCCGAAATGCACGATGACCACTGCCCCCTTCGCCGCAAGCCGGGCCGCGATCGCCTGCCCGATGCCGCGCGATGCCCCAGTCACGAGAGCCGTCCTGCCGGTCAGATCACTCATGTCCACCACCCCGTCATGTTAGCGACTACCAATCTGGTAGTCGCTACCACTCCGGTAGGGTCTATCACATGCCCGACCAGCCCTCAACACTGCGAGAACAACGGCGAGCCGAGACGCAGCGCACGATTCAGGCGCACGCGGTACGGCTGTTCACCGAGCGCGGATACGACGCCACGACCGTGTCCGACGTCGCCGAAGCCGCGGGCGTGTCGCCCATGACCGTGTACCGGCACTTCCCCACAAAGGAAGACCTCGTGCTCGTCGACCAGAACGGTCAGCTCGTCGCCGAGCGGATCATCGCGTCGTCCGCCGACCAGCCCTTGGTCCGCCGCATCGGCAGCGCGCTCATCGATTCGGCCGCGACGTTGACCGGCGGCGGCCACGGAGACGACCTGACGGCGGGCGAGCAGTTCCTGCTCGCCCGCCTGCGGCTCATGATCTCGACGCCGGCATTGCGGGCCAAGCACCTGGACAACCACTATGCCCTTCAGCGGGCGATCGTCGACGCCCTCGGGGGCGATGCCGCCGATCCCGACGCGGCGTTCCACGCACACGCGGCGGCCAGTGCCTGCCTGGCCGCCATGCACACGGCATTGGTGCGCTGGGCCGAGGGCGACGGGCGGACCGGACTGCCCGACCTGATCGCGAAGGCGCTCGCTGCCGCCTTCGGCGATGACATCGTCGATACCGCCCCGGACGCATGAGAAGGACCCTCCGAGCACTCACCTGAAGCGACTGACGCCCCACATGGCGCGCAGGCAGCGGCCAGGGAGCTGAAGAAGCTGCAGTTCCCGCCCGAAGTGCCTGCCGACTGCCTCGCTGCGACCAGCCCGGACCTTGATCTACCGGCGAGCACCGCGAGTTCAACCCGGCGCGGAACCAAACAGGAACTAGCGGACCAAACGCTCAGCTGAGATCGCTAGGGCCGTGCTTCCATGACTGCTACGGCCGATGCATCGCCGGGGGGCATGCAGCGGGTGAGTGGAGGAAGGCGTGGTGCATGTCGTCTTGGGTTCGGCACGGCCCTCGCGGTGGGCCGAGGACTGTGGCAAGGACGGCTTGTGACGATGACGAGCGCCGCGCTCCTGTCGACTTGGCGGGCGTCGCCCTCGTCTGCGGAGTGCTCTCCCTCTGCATTTCGGGCGCTGCACCGCATGGCCCCTGCCCGCCTGCCTGCCAGGGACTGGCGGGCGTTCCCGCAGCCGCCGCCCACCTATCCGCTGCGCATCACCTGCGGGAACACGGCGTTCTCGCAGGCGGCGCGATCAGCACCACTGCGTGCGCGTCTCGCCCTGGCGTGCCATGCACCGTGTAACCCGACTCAGGCATGGCCCACTCGGCGCCCTCTCGCCCGCGCCGTGGTCAGCATCGCCGTCACCCGTCCCCCGTCCGCCGGCAGTCACCTCAGCGCACCGTGGAGTGCCAGGGCTTGTCGCGCGCCCGCGAGTCTGATTGGGTTCGGCGCGCCGGACACGCGAGGGACGCGGCAGGCGGGAGGGACGGGCAGCATGCGGCCTACGGCGCGGCAGGACATTCGCGGGCCTCTGCCCGAAGGGCTCGCACGAGCGATACGTGAGACTGCCGGTGACATCGCCACGCTGCTGAACAACGCCTCCGATACGACCGTTCCCGTACCGGACTCGGAGTGGACGGTCGGTGAGGCGGCCGCCCATCTGGCACTGGCCAACGAGCTGATGGCCGACCTCGCGGCCGGGCACGAACGCCCCTACGGCGACGGCACGCCGCAGAGTCTGGCCGCTGCCAACGCACAGGCCCTCGCCGCGTTCGGGCAGCGTGGCGCGCAGCCGCTGGCGTCGATGATCACAGAGCAGGCCGACGTATTCCTCGACGCCGTGGAACGGGACGCGGGGGAGGAGAGCGCCGCCGGCCCGGCACTCGTCACACCTCTGGGGCCCATGGACCGGCACGTTCTCGCGTCCTACCTGCTGACGCACATGCTGGGCCACGGCTACGACCTCGCGCGTGCCCTGAAGCGCCCGCACATGATCGACCGCGACCGGGTCGGGCTGTGCATGCCGTTCATGATCTCGGTCATGCCCCGCGTCGTCGACACGGCCGCCATCGCGGATCTGGCTGTCCACTACGCCATCCGCCTCCGGGGCGGCGCGGCGTTCGGTGTGAGCCTGGGCGACGGCGCCGTGCACGTGTCCCCAGCCCCACGGGAACGTCCGGACTGCACCATCCTGATCGAACCCGTGACCTTCCTCCTCATCGCGCTGGGCCGTCGTAATCCATGGCGGGCCATCGGGCAGGGACAGGTCCTCGCCTGGGGACGCAAACCCTGGCTCGCGCCCCGCTTCCCGACCCTGTTCACCGCGCCCTGATCCCCTACCGAGCGGTCGGCGAGTTCTGTTGACCGAGGATCAGGAGCCCTGCTGGGAGTGACGTTCGAGCTGTGCGGTGATGGTGACAGCGTCCCGGCCTCGTCCAGGAGCACCTCGGCGCCCTCGGCGACCAGCTTGGAGGCGGTCGGCTCCGGTACCCAGGCGCCGTCGATGGAACCGGACTTGTAGGCGTCCGGGGTGATCTTGTTGTCGGTACGGACCACCGATACGTCGCCTTGCCGCTCTCCGCGTCGACCTTCCAGCCCTGTTCGGTGATGCAGTTGAGGAACGCCACGTCCTGCGTGTTGCCGAGCTGCGGGGTGGCGATCTTCTTGCCCTCGTTTCGGCCCTGGCTGAGATCCGCATGTGCGCATTATCCCGTACTGCTTCGGTCGGGTGTCCCCGCCGGGTGGTCGAAGCGCCCCGGTCGCGGCGGGCGTGCAGGGGGCGTTGTCGCCCTCGATGACGTGGCTGAGTGCGCCGTCGACGCTCGCGGGGACGATGCTCGCTGATCCGGTGCTTCCGGTGCTCCCCGGGCCCTCGGTCAGACGGGCAGGACGAACGGAGGGTGCGCACCGTTGAGGAAGTAGTCCCCGACGTCGCGGAGCCGGTGGGCGACGGGCTCGTACAGGGTATGGGTCCGGGCATTGCGCCAGAAGCGGTCGAAGCCCAGCCGCGAGGACGCGGAGCGGGGGCCGATGATGTCGAGGGCGCGGGTGGTCGCTTCCGTTGCCGCCCTGGAGGCGGCGGCTTCCGCCATGGTCACCAGGACCGAGATCTCCGCGTACTCGTCGTAGGCGAGGTCTTCGCCGCGTGCCAGCCCGCCCTGCACGGCTTCCAGCGCCTGCCCAGTGAGCGCGGAGGCGGAGCGGGCGAGGACGGTGAGTTCTCCGTAGGCGGTCAGCACCTGCGGGTCCTGGGGAGAGCCGACCGGCAAGGCGGTGTACTGGGGTGAGTGCCCCGCCCGGCTGTACTCACGGGCTTCGGCGAGCACTCCCTCGGTCATGCCGAGAAGGATCTGGACGGAGAGGAGACGTCCGACCGGCGAGGTGAGAGCGGCCAGCGGTGACAGGACGTCCTCGTCCGCGGAGAGGGAGCCGAGTACGTCGCGGGCGGCGACCGGCACGGCGTCGAACTCCACGCTGCCACCGGCCGCGAGCCGCTGCCCGAAGGTGTCGGCATCGCCCTCGATCCGCACGCCGTGATGGGTGGGATCGACGGCGACGGCGAGTGGTTCACCGGTGTCGGCCCGCCGGGCCCGCACGGCGAGGCGGTCGGCGACCAGGACCCCGGTGGTGTAGCTCTGCCGGCCGTCGAGGACATAGCCCCTGGCTTTCCTGGACAGGGTCAGGGGCAGTTCCTGATGCGCGAAACCACCACCCCAGCACCACTGCTCCGCCGCGGACGTCCGCTCGACCTGAGTGGCGAGGGCGGGCTTGCTCAAGAAGCGGGCGCTCCACGACAGGAAGTAGTGACAGCCGAGCAGTTGACCGATCGCGCCGTCGGCGGCGGCGATCGTCCGGACGACGGTGTAGGCCGTGGGCCAGTCCGCGCCGCCTCCCCCGAGGTCGGCCGGTACGAGGAGCGTCAGCAGTCCCGCCTCACGCAGTCGGGACACCTCGTCGAACGGCACCTTGCCCGCCTGCTCCCTGGCCGCGGCGTCCGTCGCCAGGTCGTCCGCCGTTTCGCGGGCCACGCGCAGCCAGTGCGTACGGCCGGGCCCGCTCAGGCCGGATTTCGCGGCGGGTCCGGACGACGCGGTGGCAACGCCCATGGCAGTGACTCCTCAAGGTCGGCGGCAAGGTGCGGTGGTCGGGCTCTCCTGCTGGTCGGGCACGTACTTGTAGCCCACCCGCCGTACGGTCACGATCCGGGGCCGATGAGCCCTGCCCAGCGTGCGGCGCAGCCGCGCGATGTGGACATCGACGGTGCGGCCGTCGCCGATGTGGTCGTAGCCCCAGACGCCGGCCATCAGCCGCTCGTGCGAATGCACCTGGTGGGGATGCAGAACGAGATGGGCCAGCAGCCCGAACTCCAGGTAGGTGAGGTCGAGTTCGCGTCCGTCGACTTCCGCGACATATCGCGCGGAATCGATGCGGATGGCCCCGCCACCCGTCCGCTGCGCGGGAGGTGGGTCCACGTGGGCCACGTCGGGGAACGGCGAATCCACGGAGTGGCCTGAGCCGGTGGTGCCGTGGTCATGGCGGTCGTCCTTCAGAGTTGCTTCGGGCCGTCAGGCGCGCTGGTGGGTTCGCCTGATCACCTAGGATGAGAGAGAAGGAGCGGAGTGGCACGCGCAACGTCTGCGCCGCGTGCCCTACCCGCGACAGCAGGCGGCGCTGACGACGTGACCAAAGTCGACATGCCGACGACGAACGAGTCGTTGCTGCGTGGGGGACATGTACATCATCCTGCGCACCCGCCGGGCGGGCCGTCAATGCTTTCCTAGTAATTCGATAGGAAAACTAGGGAATGCAGTCTCGCGGGTGGCCCACCGGCCGCCGTCGGCCGCTCGGCGTCAGCACCCTCGCCGCGTGCCCCGACACCCGGGAACTGCTCAACGCCGGTCCAGCATCCGGGCCGTGGTTGACGACAAGCGAGATGCACTGCTCAATTGGTCGTATGAATCCCGAGCAGCGCCTGGTCACCCGTGACCACATCGACTTCGGTCGGGTGTGGTCCGCCGCGTGTCGCGCCTGACACGGCAACGGGCCGCCTGACCGGCCCTTCCCCTCTCGGTGGCCCCGTCGCGGGCCGACCTCCTCCTTGCGCGGCATCGTCGTACGCATACGCCGGACGCACGCCGAATCCGGGTACGGACGGTTCTGCGAGATCTGACACCGCTGTCGCCGCCTGGCCTCGCCGTGGGCCATGCCTGGCGTCTCACACCCGCTCACCACCTGGTTCCCAGCACCCTGGAGCGCCGTTGTCCCGGCCGCACCGAGGGCTGCTCCGCCGTGCCCGCGCGTCGCCCAGGGCGCGGCCGGCCCCAGAGGCTTTTGAGAAAGGCCATCTCCCATGCCCGTGGAATTCCTCGGCATAGCCGCCACCAACGACGGCTCCGAAACGACCCCGCGCTCCGGCGCCGCGTTCGACAAGGAGTACACACTCCGGCTCGCCCGGGCGCACGAGGACCACGGCTGGGACCGGGTGCTGTTCGCCTACGGTTCCGGATCGCCGGATCCCGCGCCGGCCGCCGCCTACATCGCGAGCAGGCTGGACCGCCTCCAGATCCTGCTGGCCCACCGGCCCAATGTCTCGTACCCGACCTTCGCCGCGAAGACGTTCGCCACCCTCGACCGGATCAGCGAGGGCCGGCTGACCGTGCACTTCATCACCGGCGGCAACGACCACGAACAGGGCCGCGAGGGCGACACGCTCACCAAGGACGAGCGTTACGCGCGCACCCGCGAGTACATCCGGGTCGTCAAGAAGATCTGGACCACCCACGAACCCTTCGACCACGAGGGCGAGCACTACCGCTTCCACGACTTCGTCAGCGATGTCTTCCCGGTCCAACAGCCCCGCCCGAACGTGTCGTTCGGCGGTTCGTCGCCCGCCGCGTACGCCGCTGGAGGCGCCGAGGCCGACATCTACTGCCTCTGGGGCGAGCCCCTGGCCAGGACCGCCGAACAGATCGAGGCCGTGAAGGCCGCCGCGAAGGCCGCGGGCCGCACCGACGTACCGCGCATCCAGGTCGCGTTCCGCCCGATCATCGCCCCGACCGAGGAGCTGGCCTGGGAGAAGGCCCACCGCACGGTCGGTGCGATCAAGGCCCGCAAGGAGAAGGGCGAGCCGGTCACCAAGCGCCACAACGGGCATGCGCAACCGCAGAACACCGGCTCGCAGCGACTGCTGGCGATCGCCGATGCGGGGGAGCGCTACGACCGCGCCCTGTGGACCCCGACCGCCGCCGCGACCGGAGGCGCCGGCAATTCCAATGCCCTGGTCGGAACCCCGGAGACGGTCGCCCAGGCGCTCCTTGACTACTACGACCTCGGCGTCGACATCCTCTCCGCCCGCGGCTACGACCTGCTGGACGACGCGATCGACTTCGGCCGGTACGTGATCCCGATCGTCCGTGAGGAGGTCGCCAAGCGCGACGCCGAGCGAGCAGCGGGCGGCACGCGGGATCGCGCGGCGGTGGACGGATGACGTCCGTCGCACAACCACCCTCGCATGCCGTCGAGCTGACGGTCGTTCAAGTGACCGTGTCCGACCCGAGGGTCGGACCTCTGCTGCGTGAACTCGGCGACGAGTACTCGACGCGCTACGGCAAGGACGCCCACGCCGAACTCGCCCGCTATCCCGATGAGGAGTTCACCGCCCCGCACGGCGGGGTGCTGCTCCTGCTCCTCGAACACGGCGAGCCGGTCGCGGGCGGCGCCTTCCGTCGGTTCGACGAGACCACGGCCGAGCTGAAGCGGATCTGGACGCACTCCGCCCACCGCAGGCGCGGTCTGGCCCGATGTGTCGTCGCCGAGTTGGAGCGTGAGGCGAGCGCCCGCGGATACCGGCGTATCTACCTGACCACCGGTCCGCGCCAGCCCGAGGCCCGCGGCCTGTACCTGGCGACCGGCTACACCCCGCTGTTCGACACCGAGGCCGATCCGGAAACCATCGGCCCCCTGCCGTTCGAAAAGGACCTGCCGACCGCGGCACATCAGGGGAAGGCGGCCGACGTGTGAGGGCTCGTGGCGGCAGAGCACGTCTGCGCACTGCCGCCGTGGACGTTCTCGGCGGGGCGATCCCGTTGCCGAAGACGTGTCGTCACAGCTGTCCTTGGGTGCGCAGGGCCGACCAGTGCGAAGCGGGCACCCCGGCGCGCGGCGGGCACGGCCGCGGTCAGCTGGTCACCGCCGACCGGTGTCCAGCAGCACGTCGATGCCGTCCGGCGCCGCCGAGGCCAGTTGCTCGTCGACCGACCGGGATCCCGGCACCACGACCGCGTCGTAGCCCAGTTCGGCCCACAGCCGCTCTGCCTTGTCCGGCGAACCCTGTGCTCCCGATACCCTTCCCGGCGTCCCAGGGGACGCGCGACGGGGCCCGTCGGCGTTCCCACGGCTCCTGCCGCGCCAGTGACGAACACGGTGTCACCGGGGCGGACTTCGGCGAGCCGGGTCAGTGCTCCGTGGGCGGCCGACCCGGACGACAGGTGGGCGACCGGGTCGGGCAGGGCATCGCCCGGCGGAGTGCAGTCGGCCGCCGTCGGCGCGTGCTCGCGCCCTCCGTGCATGTGCGTGACGATGTCCTCCGGGTGCAGCGGACCGCCCGGCGCGGCCGCCACGACCTCACCGACAGCCGGACCGAACGGCGCCTCGCCGGCGTGGACGCGGGGCAGCGGTACGCCGTCGGACTGGCTGCCGATCAGAGTGGCGCGGCCCGGGGAAACACCAGGAGGTACCGGTTCCGGACGACGACTTGTCACCGGCCGGGAACCAGAATCGGCTTCTGCGTGACCGTCAAGCGCTCGGGCCCGGGCAGCCCGCCGGGGGTCCCGGCCACCAGGATCCCGCGGGTCGTGAAGGGCGGGGCAGCGACCGTGTCGGGCCTCCGGAGCGGCTTCGAGGGTGAGGGCGGGCCGTGACCGCCGGACCGGTCCGACGGGCGGTGTGCGGACGCCACCCCTGACGCGCGCGTCAAGGGCAAGACAGCTGCGGGCCACCATCGACTGCCTTGAACGGCCGCCGCTGTGCGAGAAGTTCGCGCACGAGCGCGGCGACCTGCTCCACTTCGATGAGGAAGCCGTCGTGACCGTAGGGGGATTCGATCACTCGGAGGTCATCTGCCGTGGGGATACCGGTGGCCAGCTCCGCCTGCTGGGCGAGGGGGTAGAGGCGGTCCGAACTCACCCCGGCGACAAGCGTCCTGGCGGTCACGCGGCGCAGGGCGGCGCGGGGTGCCGCCGCGACCGCGGCCGATGTCGTGCCTGTTCATGGCGTCCGCCAGCACGACATAGCTGCCCGCGTCGAAGCGGCGCACCAGCTTGGCGGCATGGTGGTCGAGATAGGACTCGACATCAGATAACCACAGATGGTGACGGCGCACCAGCACCACGGGAGGGAGACCATGCCTCGGCGCCTCGGCGCCTCGGCGCCTCGCCGGCCGTCGCCCCGGTCCCGTATCACCCGTCAAGCTTCTGTGTCACCGGACATGGCGTTCCCGCGTCCGTGCGGGAGGAGGCCATGCAGGCGGCCGAAAGCGCCGGCTACGGGCGTAGGCGGCAGCCAGGTGGCAGCCGCCATCGCGCCGTTGCCGGGTGCCTCCCGTTCGGGCCTTTGTTCTGAATGGCTGGTCAGATGCACGGCATGTCACCTCGTGCGCTCTTCGGCCAGCCACTGGGCGAGGGTGGTCAGGGTGGTTTCGACGCTGTTCGTCATGTAGCGGCGGAGCGTGTCCAGGTCGGTGCGGGTGGTGCCGAGCACCGGGTCGAGGCGCAGCAGTCGCCAGGACTGCTGGACGACGGTTCCGTGCCCTTGGGGGGTGAGGGTCCATTCCCAGTGCACGATGCCGTTCTCGGCGCCGCCGACGACGAAGCCGAAAGCCGCCCCGGGGTCGGCCTGCACGATTTGGGAGCGACTGGTCCACTCCTTGCCGTCCTTGCGGTTGCGGCCGCTGAACCAGGCGCCGACTCGGGGCCCGGCCCCTGGGTCGAAGACGACGTCGGTGGCGTTGGGACTCCAGCGGCTGATCGCGGACACGTCGCTGATCAGGTCATAGACCCGGGCGGGTGCGGCGTCGACCCAGGCACGCCTGGTGAAGGCGAAGTCGGCTGCGTCAAGAGCCTCGACGGGCTCGTTCTCGGTGTCGGTGCCGCTCATGGTGTCCTCCTGGGTGCGCGCGGGATGCCGGATCGGCTGCGTCCCACTTCACCGGCGGCCCCGGCCCACGAGCCAGACCCACTGCTGCCTATCCACAGCTGGGGCAGGCTGGGCGCCCGGAGGCCGCCCATACTCGGAGACATGAACGGAAAGACGCAGCTCGGGGACTTCCTGCAGACGCGGCGCTCACAGCTGCGCCCGGAGGATGTCGGGGTGCCCACCTATGGGGAGCGCCGACGTGTGCCGGGTCTTCGACGCGAGGAGCTGGCGCTGCTGGCGGGGGTGAGCGCCTCGTACTACACCAGGCTGGAGCAGGGGCAGTCACTGAGCGCATCCGCGGAGGTCCTGGACGCGATAGCCGGGGCCCTGCGACTGGACGAGTCCGAGCGGCGGTACCTGCACGACCTGGCCCGAGTGGACAGGCACCGCCCCCGGGGCCGGCGGCCCGCGCCGGAACGGGTGACGCCGGAGATGCGCCAACTGCTGGACGTGCTGGGGGATGTACCCGCGATCGTGCTGGGCCGGCGCACCGACGTGCTGGCGTGGAACCGCCTGGGCCACGCTCTGTTCGCCGGGCATCTGGACCCCGGCGCCCCGGAGACGACGGCGCAGCGCCCGAACATGGCCAGGCTGGTGTTCCTTGACTGTCATTTCCGTGACCTGTACGCGGACTGGCCGAGCAAGGCCAGAGCGGTGGTGGGGAATCTGCGCCTCGTGGCGGCCGAGCACCCGGAGGACGCGGCACTGCACGCGCTCCTGGGCGAACTGGCCGCCAAAAGCACGGAGTTCGCCTCGATGTGGGCCGACCACCGGATCAAGGCGTGCACTGTCGCCACCTACGAGATGCGACACCCGCTGGTCGGGCCGCTGACCGTCATCCAGCAGACCCTGAGCAGCGGGCCGGGCCCCATCGTGGTGGTCGCCACCACACAGGCGGGCTCGTCCTCGTGGACCGCGCTCACCCTGCTCGCTCAGGCCACCAGCCAGGCAACCACGCAGGTCGGCCTCCTGACCGACCTGGAGCAGGTGCGGCCGCGGCCGCGAGCCGGCAGGACTGTCCCCACCGAACGACACGAACGCTAGACCGCAACGAGCCGACACCTGTTCCACCCGTGACACGGCCGACGAACGGCCCTGCCGCGGGCAGCCGCAGGGCGCCGCCCCGCGAGAGGAACCCACGCAACCCAACCCATGCGCGTCGGCCTGTTGCTGCCGCATGCCCGAAAACGCTCCCAGAAGGCAGAAAGAAGCCATGCTCAAGAAACTCTCCGTGTCCGCTGTAGCGGCGGGCGCCCTGGTCGCGGCCACTGCCGCGGCGCTCAGTCCCACTGCGGCCTCGGCCGTCTCCGCCCCGCTGAGCAACGCGCGGATCGCCGCGCACTTCGACCTGGCCAAGGGCCAGACGCCGGAGAACGTCGCCCTGGCACCGGGCGGCAGCGCCTACGTCACCTTCGCCAAGGGCCGCCAGATCGCCAAGATCTCCCCGACGGGCACCGTCCGGATCGTGGCCACCCTGCCCGAGCCCGCCGACGGCGGGGTCCACACCCCGGCCCTGGGATTCCCCCTGACCGTCGGAATCGTCCGCGCCCACGACGGCACTCTGTACTTCCTCTACGCCACCGGCACACCCGACCTCACCGGCGTGTGGCGCCTGCGCCCCGGCGGCGAACCGCAGCGGATCGCCGCGCTGCCCGCCGACGGCCTGCCCAACGGCTTGGCGCTGGACGCGCGCACCCACACCCTCTACGTCGCCGACTCCGTGCGCGGCACCATCTGGAGAGTGCCCACCCGCGGCGGCACCCCCACCGCATGGTCCACCGCTCCGGAGCTGGCGCCCGCCGGCTTCCTCGGCGCCAACGGCCTGAAGGTCCACAACGGCGCGGTGTGGGCCACCAACTTTGACAAGGGCACCGTCCTGCGCGTTCCGATGCTCCGGAACGGACGCGCCGGCCACATCCAGACCCGGGCCACCGGTATGCCCGGGATCGACGACATCGCCTTCACCGGCCACGGCGAACAGCTGCTCGCCGCCCTGGACGGGCCCAACGAAGTCGCGCTCATCCAGCCCGACGGCAGCCACTCCACCGTGCTGACCTCAGCCGACGGCTTGCAGAACCCCACGTCCATCGCCTTGCATGGCAACACCGTCTACGTACTGAACGCCGGCTGGCTCACCGGCAAGGACCCCAACCTGATCCTCGTCCACCGGACCAAGTAGGGCCGCACGGACCAGCACGGGCACGCGACCAAGCGAGCACCTGATCAATGTTCAGACCGTTGCGCGTGTGATGTCCGTTTCGATTCGCCAGGTTGGTACGGATTCTCCGTTCGGTTCGCGGGACATTTTGTACCCCTTCGTGCGCGACCGCTGCACCACTTCGACGTCGATGCCCAGGTCGGCGCCGTGGTCGAAGATGCTGTTCTGGTATCCGCCGTCGGCCCAGACCTTGGTCACGCTGGGATGTGCTGCGACCACAACACGGCCGGTCACAGAACATCCCAGAATACCAACTACCTGGATCAGATGCCCTCTTGAGACACCGCCTCCAGCCAGGTGATCAGAAGCTTGTTGATCTCCTCTGGGCGTTCCTGCTGGAGCCAGTGGCCGCCACCCTCCAAGAGGTGGGAGGAAACCAGGCCTGGAAGGGTGGTCGGGTAGGCGTTGATCGCGTCCGCCATCCAGGTCGTGGAGGCGTCCAGGCTCCCGCCGATGAACAAGGACGGCTGGGCGAGGGGGGAGCCGTTCAATTCGGCGAGGTCTCCCCAGTCGCGGTCCATGTTCCGGTAGCGGTTGAGCGCTCCGGTCATGCCGGTGCGTTCGAACTCCCCGGCATAGTGGTCGAGGTCGGCTTCGGTGAGCCAGGAGGGCAGAGGGCCGGCGGGGAACCGGTCGCGCAGTGTGGCGCCGCTGCTGACGAAGTGCGGGTCGGGCTCTCCTGGCGCGGGCATGGTGTCGGCGGACAGAGCCGCGTAGAAGCCCGCGAGCCAGCCGCGGACGTCGGGCTCGATCTCGGCCTCGGCCCGGCCCGGCTTCTGGAAGTAGGAGACGTAGAACTCCTGGTCGCTGCCCAGCTGCGCGAAGATGTCGCTGGGACGGGGTCCGCCAGGCGGGGCGTAGGGAACGCTCAGCAGGCCCACCGCGCGGAAGACCTCGGGGTGGAGCAGGGCGGAGGTGGCCGCGATGTTGGAGCCCCAGTCGTGCCCGATGATGACCGCTGTCTCTTCGCCGAGGGCGTGGACCAGGGCGACGTTGTCCCCCACTAGGGCGCGCATCCGGTACTCCTGCGTCGCGGCGGGCTTGGAGGAGCGGCCGTAGCCACGCACGTCGAGTGCGGCGGCGCGGTATCCCGCCGCTGCGAGGGCCGGGAGCTGGTGGCGCCAGGAGTACCAGGACTCGGGGAAGCCGTGGACCAGCAGGACCAGCGGTCCGGTGCCCTGCTCGACCAGATGCAGCCGGCCGACGGGCGCGTCGATGACGCGGTGGCGCAGGTCGGTGGACGGCGTGGGCCGGTGCATGACTGTCTCCTCGGTTTCCCGGAGTGGCCGTGGTACACATCGATCATGCGTTGCGGCGGCCGGGGATGCGACTAGCCTTGACACTTTGGCAAACTTGCAGGTGGGAGGCAGTGGCAGGAGCGGCTGGAGAGGGACGACGCGAGATGACGGACGACGACGTGGCCGGCGTCCTGGCCGCCATCGGGCCACGGCTGCGTGCGGCACGCGAGCGGCGCGGAGACACGCTCACCGACGTGAGCCGCACGACCGGCATAGCCCTCAGCACGCTGTCGCGCATCGAGAACGGCCGGCGCAAGCCGAACCTGGAACTCCTGCTGCACCTGGCGAAGGCATACGACTCCTCCCTGGACGAACTGACCGGCAGGTTGCCCGCCGCAGCCGAGCAACCACACAGCCCTTCACCACCGCGTTCGGTGGACGACAAGGCGGTGCTGCCGCTGACCCGGTACGTCGGGGGCCTGCACGCCCACAAGCACGTCCTGCCCGCCGCCGACGGCCAGCCGCCACGGCCACGCCAGGTGTCACATGAAGGCTACGAATGGCTGTGCGTGCTGTCCGGACGACTGTGGCTGGCGCTCGGCGAACACGATCTTGTCCTCACCGCCGGAGAAGTCGCCGAGTTCGACACGCGCACCCCGCACGGAGTCGCCAACGCCGGACTCGGCGGACCGACCGAATACCTGATCATGTTCGGGCCACAGGGCGAACGCCTACGACCACGCGTCCGGCCCACAGCCAACTCGGACACCTCTGGTTCAGAGAAGTGACCAGGCCGGAGCGGATGGCACCTGACCAGAACATTCGGGACACGGGGCAGACCTCCGCGCAGGGCCCGAGACGTCCACGGTACGGCGACTGCCGTGTCGTCGACAGCCGTACGACGGACGCTGGCACGTCCATCCGTGTCGGCGCCGCCGGTGCCGGTGCCCTGACTGCTCCCGTCGTTTCACGACAGTGGAGACGTGCTCGCTCATGGTGGTGAAGCGGTCCGGAGCCACCGTGCGACAGCAACTGCGTGTCCGGCAATCGGCTGCCAATGCTGTGACCTGAGATGGTCGGCCCCGTGATCGGGGTTCCGGCTGCCATGGTCGGACCTGTGATCGGCGCACTGCGCAGGCTGCAGGGCGGCGCGTACCTGCCTGCGCGGGCTGCGGCACCGGCGGGTCCATCCAGATGACGGTGCGGTCGGGGTCGCGGACGGGTGCCATATGGGTGTGGCGGGGCCGTGTTGGAGCAGGTCGGTCATCGGCGCGGCCAGAACAATCACCTCCGCAGGAAGCCGGCCACGGCAGCATCCCCGATGGCTGCGTGCGGGGCACGGGGATGCGGGTGGCGATACCGGCCGGGCCGGTGCCGTCCAGGACGAGCAGCCGTGGGAAGAGCGGGTAGTGCCGCCACCACTCCTCCTGGACCGGCTCCGCCGAGGGGCGCCGCGCGACCGGTGCGGGCGCATGGGTGGTACCGCGTGTAGGCCCGGAGCTTGGCCGCGAGACGCCGGCGGACGGTCCGGCCTCGTGTGGCCGGAACTCGCCCGAGGCGGGCGAACAGAGAGTTACTTGCTGGTAACTTGCGGGGGTTGAACAAGGTCGGAGGCGTGGCTGACCACGCCCCGGCCGGAGCCACCCCCCAGTCAAGGAACCACATTGGCACGCACCGTCCGTACGACGGCCCTCGTCTCCACCCCGGCCCTCGCACTCGGCTTGTCCCTCCTCGCCGCCCCCGCCCCCGCGTCCGCCGCGGATGCGCCCACACCGCACCTGGACGCGGTCGAGCAGACCCTGCGTCAGGTCTCGCCGGGCCTGGAGGGCTCGGTCTGGGAACGCACCACCGGCAACCGGCTCGGCTCCTCCACGCCCGGCGGCGCCGACTGGCTGCTCCAGACGCCCGGCTGCTGGGGCGACGCCGCGTGCGCCGACCGGCCCGGATCGCGCCGTCTCCTGGAGAAGATGCGCCAGGACATCGCCGGCGCCCGGCAAACGGTGGACATATCGACGCTGGCGCCCTTCCCCAACGGCGGCTACCAGGAGGCGATCGTCGCGGGCCTGAAGGAGTCCGCCCAGAAGGGCAACCGGCTCAAGGTGCGCATCATGGTGGGCGCCGCGCCCATCTACCACTCCACCGTGATCCCCTCGTCCTACCGGGACGAGCTGCTCGCGAAGCTCGGCCCGGCCGCCGCGGGCAACATCACCCTCAATGTAGCCTCGATGACCACCTCGAAGACCGCGTTCTCCTGGAACCACTCCAAGCTCGTCGTGGTGGACGGCAGTTCGGTGATCACCGGCGGCATCAACAGCTGGAAGGACGACTACCTGGAGACCTCCCACCCGGTCGCCGACGTCGACCTCGCGCTGTCCGGGCCCGCCGCAGGCTCCGCGGGCCGCTACCTGGACTCCCTGTGGGACTGGACCTGTCGCAACAAGAGCAACTGGAGCTCGGTCTGGTTCGCCGCCTCGCCCGGAGCGGACTGCATGCCCTCCCTGCCCCGGCCCGCCTCCCCGGAAGGTGGGGGGAACGTGCCCGCACTCGCCGTCGGCGGCCTCGGTGTGGGCATCCGCAAGAACGACCCCACCTCGTCCTTCCGCCCGGTCCTGCCCACGGCCGGCGACACCAAGTGCGGGATCGGGTTGCACGACAACACCAACGCCGACCGGGACTACGACACCGTCAACCCGGAGGAGAGCGCCCTGCGTGCCCTGGTCTCCAGCGCGACCTCGCACATCGAGATCTCCCAGCAGGACGTGCACGCCACCTGCCCGCCACTGCCCCGCTACGACGTACGCCTCTACGACGCCCTCGCCGCGAAGCTCGTATCCGGCGTGAAGGTCCGCATCGTGGTGAGCGACCCGGCGAACCGCGGCACGATCGGCAGCGGCGGCTACTCGCAGATCAAGTCGCTCTCCGAGGTGAGCGACGCCCTGCGCGGCCGGGTGACGGCCCTGACCGGTGACGACGGTCGGGCGCGCACGGCCCTGTGCGAGAACCTCCAGCTGGCCACGTTCCGCGCCTCCGACCAGCCGACCTGGGCGGACGGCAAGCCGTACGCCCAGCACCACAAGCTGGTCTCGGTCGACGGATCGGCCTTCTACATCGGCTCCAAGAACCTGTACCCGTCCTGGCTGCAGGACTTCGGGTACATCGTCGAGAGTCCGGCCGCGGCCGCACAGCTGAAGAGCGACCTGCTGGACCCGCAGTGGCGGTACTCCCAGGCCACCGCGACGTACGACTACGCCCGCGGCCTCTGCCAGGGCTGACGGCCGACCCCGCCCCGCCCGTCCGCCCCGGCGGGGGCGGCCGTCGCCGGACCGTCACCGCCGCGCGCGAGGTGGGCCGCGAGAGGACGCATTGCTTCGGGGTCGGTCTCGTCGATCGGCCCGTCCGGAAGGACGGCGGCGAGTTCCATCTCCAGAGGTGCCAGCACCTCCAGGGCGATTTCGGGGTCGTAAAGCCGGTGCAGCGCCTCGGCCCGCAGCACCCGCAGGTCTCCGTAAGGGGCGGGCGGTGTGCCGCGCGATGGCAGGGAAGGGCCGTGCGGCAGGCGCGTGGCCTTGTCCACGAGCGACAGGGCCTCGCTGGCCCGGCCCTCCTGAAGCTCGTACTGTGCCTTGCCCGCCAGGAAGTTGCGGAGCTGGTCCGGCGCTGCGTGGGGGGTGAACTCCTCGGCCGCCGCCCAGTGCTCCTTGACCTGCCGGTACGTACGGACTCCGGACTGGTGGGTGGTCAGCTCGCGGCCGTAGGCGTCCAGCAGGATGCCCGCGACGTCGGACGCCTTGACCTGGCCCGGCGTGACACCGCCGGGCCGGTCCAGCACCGCCAGGATCTGTCGTCCGAGGACGGTCAGATGCTGGAAGAGCCGTCCGGTCGGCTGCCCTGCGTCGGCTGCCTGCCAGTACTGGGCCCGCACCTCGAAGAAGTGCGTGGCCAGGTTGTGGAATTCCACCACGTGCCCCCGAAATCGCCCCGTGTCCCCGTATCCCTGTGTCCCCGTGTCCCCGATGCCGCTGACCGGCGGATGCCGCCCGTGCCACCGAAGTGCCCCGGCGCGCCTGACTGTTGCGGGGCCCGGTGTATCCGGCCGACCCGCGTGACCACCGTACGACCGCCAGGGACGCAAGGGGAGCCGTCACAGGAGCCGCCGGAGCGCGGCGCGGCAGCGCACGCTCCGCTCCCGGCTGCTGTGCGCCCCGCAGAGCAGTACTCGAAGCGGCGAGGCCGGCCTGTGGCGTGACATGCCCTGGCGGCTCCCGCTAGGTGGTGACTGTGTCGCTCGTCGGGTACGCGGTCACCGGCGCCTGCGGACCCACTCGAAGGTCTTGCCCCCCAGCATGACCAGGCCCTGCCAGGCGACCGCCTCAAGGGTGCCGCCGGCACCCCCATGAGGACGAACGTCGTTGACCATCTGGCCGGTGACCGTCGGCGGGGGCGGGGGAGGCGGCGCCATTTGGTTCGGTGTACTGGTAGCTCATCCGTAATCCCTTCCTTCCCCATGAGATCGGACAGCCGGTCCTGCAGGCCTACGCGGTCTCCACTCTGGCCCGGATAGAGGCTGCCCGAGGACGCGCCGAGAAGTGCACCGAGCACGCCCGCCAGTTTCGCGGACTCATCGAGAACCGCGGAGCTGAGCTGGTCAGCCCCTACATGGAAGCCGCACTCGGTCTCCTGGACCTGGGCACCGGCAAGGACTCCGAAGCCGCAGCCCGTCTCCATGACCTACAGCAGCAGATGGCCGCTGCAGGGCTGAGGGAACCAACCGTGTTGCAGCACCAGCCCGACCTGATCGAAGCCTGCGTGGCCGCAGGCGACCACGCCGGCGCCCAGGCGGCGCTGGGCGAACTCATGGGCCAGGTCCAGCAGGCGCCCTCCGCGTGGGGTCACGCAGTGAGTGCACGGTGCCGGGGACTCGTCCACGCCGACGAAGACGCCCTTACGGAGGCCTTTCGGCACCATGAGCAATTGCCGGATCCCTACGCGAAGGCCCGAACCGAAATCGCCTACGGGCGATTCCTGCCCAGGAAGAGGAAGCGCGGTGCCGCTCGTCGTCCGCTTGTCGCTGCCCGACAGGTATTCGAGCGCCTCCGCGCGGATCCGTGGACGGCGCTCGCCGAGCGGGAACTTCGAGCGGCCGGATTCGAGACACCCACCCGCCGCAGCCATGAATCCGTCGCACTGACCGAACGTGAGACGCAGGTCGCAGTCCTCGTCACCAAGGGTCATACCAACCGCGAAGTGGCGGCGGCGCTCTTTCTGTCGGACAAGACGGTCGAGTATCACCTCAGTCACATCTACGCCAAACTCTGCATTCGGTCCCGAGTCGAACTCGCCAGTCGTCTGGCCGTCGACTCGCGCATCCCTGCATGAGTGACCGCGCGGTCCTCATGCGAGCCCCATCGCGCTATCGGTGGTCGTCGCGGAAGTGGGTGGTGAGGCGGGGTGGTCGGCCACCGGCAGCACCGATCCGGTAACCGCGTGGACAGTGACGAACGGCTGCTTCACACCTCGTAATTCGGTGCAGCGGTGGTCGCCTGTGCCGAGCACCGCTGCACCGAATTACGGGCACCGCCCGGACTACGCGCAGGCCGCGGTGCGCTGGGCGCTCGAGACCGCGCCCAGCCCGCTCGCCGGAGCAAGCCGAGTTTCCGCACGGGCAGCGCCGCACCGCCGACTCCCTCGTCGCGACCGTCGCGACGCGCGCGCGGGGGTGTTGGTCATGCCAGAGGAGGAACAGAAGGCCAGGCCGGGCCGGATGCGGTCGTTCCCCGCGAGTAGACCGGAGACCGCCCGTGGTGAATCCACTATCCCGATGCTGACCACTGTGCTGCGCCTCCTGCGGCTGTGAAGCCTCGGCGAGGTGAAGCCCCGAACCCCGGCTGTCGGCGGGAACCGCCGATCCTGACGTGCTGTCCCGCGGCCGGAGCAGTGGACTGCGTCCCGGGCAGGTCCAGGCTCTCGCCTGCACGACAGCCGGGATCTCGGCTGACCACCACCCGCCCGAAGAGCCGAGACGGCCGGCCAGACGAGCTGACGGACCATCATGAGAAGGCCAAGACTAGGGAGACCACTGGTGTGTCCCCAGGATGCCACTCCGTAACGTGCACAGCGCTACGTGCTCCTCGCTGCCGCGGCGACGCGCCTGCCGGGGAGCCTGCGATCGGCCGGACCGAGAAACGTCCGCCGGGCATGTTCGATCGGGGGGATGTATGGGTGCCTCTACGGCAGCCACAATTTCAGGCCTCGTCCGTGCCCTCGGGCTGAGTCCGGCGCTCGGCAGTACGTGCCTGCTCGGACGAGGAACGACCTGACCCGCGCCCACACGCAGCGTGATGTCGGGCCATCCGATGCCGAAATTTTTGCCTCCGTGTGGACCAACGACCAACAGGCGAGAACGAGTTATGCGCCGTCCGTGGGAGGGACCGCGAAAAGATGCGCCAGTTCATCATTGTCGTCGAATTCCTGGCGGCGATTCTTTTTCTGCTGTCTTTGGTGTCGACATGCACGGCTCCGGAGCCTCCTCCTGCCAACCCCTACCAGCCCCACCAGGTGCCTGCGCCCCCGCCGCCGTGCTGTGACGCCGTCAGTTGCTGCTGCCCGCCCTGATGCGGAAAGGGGCCGACGTCCCGCATCAAAAGCACCGTGGCCTGGCGCGCGGACGTGCTGTGCCGCCGAGCTTCGGCTTCTGAAGTCGACTGCACGCTGCCGCTGCCGCTGCCGCTGCCGCTGCCGCTTCCTCATCCGGTGCCGGGCCGGCATGCGTTGTGACATGCCGAGTGCCCGCCACGATCGGAGCGGTGGGCTGGGGCAGCGGCCCCCGCGGACCGGCCCCGTTGACAATCTTGGTCGTGCGGCGACGACTTTCCCTCGAACGCGTCGAGAAGGCGGGGGCGGACCATGCCAGGCGCGAGGAAAGGCAGGAAGGCGATGACAACCGACGACCGGGACCTGGTTGCGAGGTATCGCGCCGGAGAGTATGAGGCTGGCCGACAGCTGCTGGATCACCATTGGCACACCCTGGTCAAGGCGGCGCTGCCCAAGCTGGGCAACAACTGGCACGACGCCGAGGAGGCCGTCGTCGATGCGTTCGCCGCGCTGGCGAAGGACGACAAGCCGATCAGGAACGTGGAAGCGTGGCTGAGGACGGTGGTCGGCCGCAAGGCGGTGGACGTGGTCCGAAGGAGGCCGTCGACGCCAGCCGGGGAGCCCGAGGAATCGCTGCCCGCCAGTGATCCGGGAGTGGAACGGATCACTGAGCAGCGGGCCTTCATCTGCCTTCTGCAGGCCCTGGACCATGAGGAACGGCGCATCATGGCGGCGGCCATCGACGACGCCACCACGGACCGGCCGGCGCTCCAGCAAGCGCAGGCGCTGAATCTGCGTGAGTACATGAAGCCGTGGTCCTCGGGGCCGTCCGCCTCCGAGCCGCCCGCGGCGAGCGCAGCCTCAGCGACCGTGTCGACCTCATCGCGGGTTGACACGCTGAAGCAGTAGAGCGCCAGCGTGTGCGTGGTGGGGTCGGCCATCGGCAGCTTCGAGAACTGCGCGAACGTCTCGTGGCTGAGCAGCATGACGCAGGCTTGCTCGCCGACCAGCATGCAGGCGGCGGTCTTGCCGGTGAACCTCGGGTTGTAGTTGAACCCGAGCCGCGCGAAGAACGCCTTGCTGCGCTCGATGTCGGCCACGGGGATGTTCACGAACAGCATGCGACCGGTGTGTGCGGGAGTGGTCATGGCCTCTAGTCGAGTTCCAGGTCCCAGGCGTTCGTCGGTACGTCGTGCATCACGACAAGGAACTGCGCGGCGCCCCGACACTGCATGCGGCGCGGGCACACGTTGGTGGGACGGCCGGGCCAAGACCGTCCCGCGCATGCCACACCCCCACTACACTCCCCACCGCCAAGCCGTTGACCAGGAGAAATACAGAAGCCCAGCTGGAGTACTAGGGGCCGTTCGGCCGTCTGATCCAGCCCAAGGACCGTTCGACGGCCCGTTGCCAGTTTTCGTACTCCGACGCCCGTCGCGTGGGGTCCATGTCCGGCAGCCATTGGGCCGCCCGGTGCCAGTTGCCGCGCAGCACTTCCAGGTCCGCCCAGTAGCCGGCGGCCAGCCCGGCGGCGTAGGCGGCGCCCAGGGAGACGGTCTCGGCCGCCATGGGCCGCACCACCGGCACGTCGAGGACGTCGGCCAGGATCTGCATGAGGAGGTTGTCGGACGTCATGCCACCGTCGACCTTCAGCTCTCTCAGGGTGAGAGAGGAGTCGGCGTTCATGGCGTCGACGACCTCCTTCGTCTGCCAGCCGGTGGATTCCAGCGCCGCCCTGGCCAGGTGCCCCTTGGTGATGTACGAGGTCAGGCCGACGATGACGCCGCGCGCGTCGCTGCGCCAGTGGGGTGCGAAGAGACCGGAGAACGCCGGGACGATGTAGCAGCCGCCGTTGTCCTCGACGGTCCGCGCAAGGGTCTCGATGCCTGGTGCGCTGCTGATGAGTTCCAGCCGGTCGCGGAACCACTGGACCAGGGCGCCGGTGACGGCGATCGGGCCTTCCAGCGCGTAGACCGCGGGCTGCTCGTCGATCTTGTAGGCGACGGTGGTGAGCAGTCCATTGCTGGACCGGACGACGTCGGTGCCGGTGTTGAGCAGCAGGAAGCTGCCGGTTCCGTAGGTGCACTTCGCCTCGCCCGGGGAGAAGCAGGTCTGCCCGAAGAGCGCGGCCTGCTGATCGCCGAGCGCGGCCGTGATGGGCCTGCCGGGGAGCACCGAGCGGTCCTCGCCGTACCACTCCGCCGAGGACCGGATCTCGGGCAGGATCGCGTGCGGAATCCCGAAGAACCCCAGCAGTTCCTCGTCCCAGTCGAGCGTGCCCATGTTCATGAGCATCGTGCGGCTGGCGTTGGTCACGTCGGTGATGTGGCGGCCTCCCGCCGTCCCCCCGGTGAGGTTCCAGATCAGCCAGGACTCCATCGTGCCGAACAGGACGTCGCCGTTCGCGGCCCGCTGTGCCAGTCCGGGCATGTGGTCGAAGAGCCAGCGGATCCGTGGTGCGGAGAAGTAGGTCGAGGGCGCCAGGCCGCAGCGTTCCAGGAAGAACGCGTCGCCCGGGTCGCTGCGCAGGTCTTCGACGAGCGGGGCGGTGCGGGTGTCCTGCCAGACGATCGCCCTGTTCAGCGGGGTGCCGGTTCGCCGGTCCCAGACGACGGTCGTCTCGCGCTGGTTCGCGATGCCCAGGGCCGATACGGCCTCGGCAGCGACGCCGTCGCGCGTGCCGGACAGGGCCTCGGGCACGATGCGTCGCAGATTGCGCCAGATCTCCAGGGCGTCGTGCTCGACCCAGCCGGGCTTCGGGAAGAACTGCTGGTGCTCGCGCTGGGCCACGGACACCAATCGCCCGCGGTGGTCGAACAGGATGCACCGGGTGGAGGTGGTGCCCTGGTCGATGGACATCACATACCGTTCGACCATGATCCGGACCGCCTTCCGATGCGTGGAGATGCGATGCGTGGAGATGCGCTGCGCGAGGGACCTACCAGCGGGCGGCCCCCAGGTTTCGTGAGATCGCCCGGGCGGCCTCACGGAGCAGGGTGACCAGCTTGAGTTCCGGCCGGCCCCTGACGTCGCAGATCCGCTCGACCGGGCCGGACAGGCCGATCGCACCCACCACGAGGCCGCCGTGCCCCCTGATGGGCGCGGCGACGCCGGCTTCCCCCATGCTCATCTCCTGTACCTCGGCGCCCCAGCCGTTCTCCCGGATCTCGGCGACGGCGCGGGTCAGCTCGTCCGCGTGGGCCAGGGTGTGTCGGGTGTACGCCTCCAGCCCGGCGTCGACCGCCGCATCGAGGGTCGCGCTGCCGAACGCCAGCAGCACCTTTCCGAGCGAGGAGGCGTGCAGGGGCAGCAGTGCGCCCACGTCCAAGGTCTGGAGGGTGTCGTCCGGCCGGAAGACGTGGTGGATGATGAGCACCCTGCCTTCCAGGGGAGTGCCGAGGCGGACCGCTTCGCCGCTGCGGGCGGCCAGGGCGTCGGCCCAGTTGATCGAGCGCGATCGCAGTTCGTTCACATCGAGGTAGCTGGTGCCGAGATGCAGGAGGGCTGCCCCGAGCTGGTACTTCCCGGTCGCAGCGTCCTGCTCGACGAAATCCACGTGCTGGAGGGTGCGTAGAATGCCGTGGGTCGTCCCCTTCGCCAGCCCCAGCGAGACGGCCACTTCCCCGAGCCCGAGCCGACGGGGGCCTGCGGCGAGCAGGCGGAGAATTGCCGCCGCCCGTTCGATGGACTGGACGGGACCGGCCATACCGCGATTCTAGATCCGCCTTCCCCGTCCCACATCGGCCATGACACGGTGGTTTCTCCCGATCTCGACTTGCGTTCGGTAATGCCGACCGACGTTTATTGACCGGTTTCGTATCACTTCATAGCGTGCGTGACGTCGGCACCTGTCGGCACCTTTCGTCGAGGAGGGCAGATGGCCACCCAGCTCAACATCGTCGGCACCGAGGCAGTCGATCGCCTCGGCCCCGATGCTGTCGATCATGTCGGCCCCGTGCCCCATGCCCCGGAGGCCGTGCCCGCCGTCCGCGGGCGGGTCCGCAACATGCTCGCCGAGTGGGGACTGTCTCCCGACGCCATCATGGACGCACTCGTGGTGGTCTCGGAGCTCCTGACCAACGCACTGGTCCACGCCCTGCCACCGGCGACGCTGCGGTTGTCGTGGGTCCGCGTCGACGGACATGGGGCCCTGCGCGTGGAAGTGACCGACGCGGGACCCGTCCTCGGCGGTGACGGGTGGGGAGCCCCGGACCCGGACGAGCACGGCCGCGGCATCGACATCGTCACCGCGTTGGCTGTCCGCTGCGGCATACGCGTCGGCGCCGAGGGGATCACACGCTGGGCTGACCTCCCTGCGGCCTAGCTAGGGCCTGTCCGGCACGAAAGGATCGTCGTGCAGTTCGGTGACCGCGACGCCGGGGCCGCCGACTGCCACCAGCAGGCTGCCGTCGGGCATGGACAGCGCTGCGACGTCCGCGACCGCCGTACCGAAGCGCAGT
The DNA here is from genome assembly GCF_055591025.1 of Streptomyces sp. NPDC041784. NCBI lineage: Bacteria > Bacillati > Actinomycetota > Actinomycetes > Kitasatosporales > Streptomycetaceae > Streptomyces > Streptomyces sp. NPDC041784. The sequence goes on along the minus strand of NZ_JBVJAB010000039.1, from coordinate 4,551 downwards.
TCTGCGACCAGGCGCCCCGTTCGCGGGTCCCGGACGCGCACCGTGGCGAAGTGTGACGTGAAAATCGCCTCCCGCCCATTGATGCGGGCGAAGGCAAGCCATCTCGGGACGCTGGGCGTGGGGACGGTCGGAGCGAAGGGCGCGCCGGTTGTGATCAGGCGGAGCTGGATACCCCCGGATTCGGCGATGGCGAGGACTTCAGTCCCGTCGATGGCGCCCATGAGTCGGTTCCCTCGGAAGACCACAGGAAAGCGACGGGCCTGGCAGACTGTGCGCCACCTGGGGGAGGGGGAGAATGTCGTGCCGGATGAGCTGACCGTCCGCCGGATACTCGGGGACCAGCCGTTCGCCGAGATCGGCCGGCCTGTGTGGGCGGTGACCGACGCGCGTCACGGCTGTGTCATCGCGGCCGGTGACCTCGGGCACGTCATGTGGCGCGGTACGGGCCACTGGCTCGGCCACCGGATCGGCGTGTACGAGGCCGGCACTCTCCGTCCGCGCCACGTCGTCGCCTCCCGCTACTCCGTATGTGCCATCGAGCCTCACCCCGAGCTGCCGCTCGTCGCCGTCGGCACCGGCCGCTACGACGGCTCGTGGGACTTTCAGGGACAGTTGCTCCTGCTGCACCTGGAGACCGGGCGCGTGACGAACCTGCTGAGCAAGAGCCGCCAAGTGCGCCACCTGCGCTGGCTGGAGGACGGCAGGCTCGCGATGCTGCTCTCCCCCGAGGACAAGGACGGTGGCTTCCGCAAGGGCTTCGAGCTGGCCGTCGCGGTGGACGACTGGCTGTCTGCTCCGGCCGGTCTGGTCGACCCCGACGACACACGCCATCCGATGGTCGAGAGCGGGCTCCTCTACGACCCGCGTGTGGAGGACACCCTCGCTCGGCTGTCGGAGGGCCGGTGGCGGCGGCGGGGGGAGGTGCGGGACCTGGCGGTGCTGGCCGACGGTCGGGTGCTCGCCACCGGCCGGCACACGGACCTCGAATGCTGGGATCCGTCGGGCGCGCTGAGGTGGGCTCTTCCTGCGGACGGGGAGGGGAGCGTCCGGGTCGAGGCGGCCCCTGACGACGAGTCGGCGTGGGTGACGTACCGGGGCTACCGGCGCGACGAGGTGACGGGTCGCCCGGTTGACCGCGCGACCACTGTTCGGCGGATGTCGACGACGGACGGCGCTGCGGTGGACTGCGTGGACGTGCCGTCGGTCCCCGCACTGTGCGCCGCGGACGAAGGCTGGCTCGCCCTGCGCCCGCAAGGGCGCGACGCACAGGCCGCGCTGCTGCTCGCCCCCACGCACCAGGAGGCGGCACGCCTCGACCTCGCCCCCAGCCGCTCCAACTCCCCGGCGCTGCGCGTCAGACACAGCGCCCGACTGCTGTATGTGGATGGCCCCGGCCCGGACGACGCGCCGTGGATCCACGCGATCGATCCTCCAGGCGCCCACGGCCCCGCCACTGTGCGTGCCCTCTTCCCCTTGCGCTGGGACCCGGCGTCCGCACTCCAGCCCTGGTACGGCCCCGCCGTCGAGCTGACACACACCCTCGTCCACGCGGGCCGGTCGTACGAACGGGGCGCTACCTACGGGGAAGCCCGCGAGGGCACGTACGTCGTGAGCCGCCGGCTGCCGGACGGAGAAGCACGCTGGGTGTACGGCACCGACAAGCCACTCGCCGATCTCGACGGCGACGAGCGGAGGTTGTACGTCGTGTATCTCACCGGTGAGGTGGAGACCCTGGACACGGCGACGGGCGAGGTGCGCGCCCGGCACACCCTGCGCGCGCACGGCCACCCGGTCACGCCGGTGTCCGCCGCGTACCGGGCGGAGCAACAGCGGCTGGTCGTGGGCACGGTGGACGGGCGCATCCTGGACTGCTCGGTCCCGGGTTGACCGGGTCGGTCGAAACCGCCCGCTGCCCGAAGCGAGGAACTCACACGGTGAACCCTCTGCCAGAGCACCTGCACCGAGCTGCGAAGGCGCGGACCACGGACGCCGACAAACGAGGCCCGGACCGCTCTCGCCCAGATCGTCAACACCGGCTAAGCCTCAGCTTCACCGCCGTTGCCCGTGAGGCAGGAGTGAGTACCGACTTCCTCTACAGACATCCCCAGCTCCGAAGCATGATCGAACGCCATCGCGCGAAGCACAGCCAGGTTCCCGGTGTGCGCCGGGCCGACACCGAAGCGCCGTCGTCGACCTCGGCGGCCGTGCGCGCGCTGAGCGCACGCCTGTCACAACAGCAGCAGGCCCACCGAGAGGAGATCACCCGGCTCCGGAAGGCCCTGGAGGTGGCCCACGGGGAGAACCTGGAGCTCCGGCGCCGTCTTGCCGTGTTCGACGCAGACTGACAGCAACCAGGCAGCCCGACCGTGCACTATGGTCGCCTCGAACTTTCATCCGACATGAGAAGACGTACCGGTGGACGCCATGATCACCCGGATCCAAACCAAACTCGCCGCGCTGCCGGCGACGGAGAAGGCCGTACTTGGCCCCCCGCTCACCGAAGCACAGATCTCGGATTTCGAGGACAGCCACGGCGTCCGACTGCCTGAGGAATTCCGCCAGTTCCTCACCCGTATCGGCCACGGCGGATACGGTCCCACCTATGGGTTGCTGCCGATGGAGCGGTGGGTCAGCCGGCAGACCGGCGTGGGACAGCTCGCCGAATCGTTCCCGATCGTCCCCGATCTGGATATCCCCCAAGGCCCCGCTGGCCAGGGCGAGTTCACAGGCTCTTTCCCCGGCACCATCACGGTCGTCTACCGGGGCTGCAGCGACTTCACGTTGCTTGTCGTCACAGGCCCCGGGCGCGGGCGCCTGGTCGAGGTCAACGACGAGGGGTTCTTCGCTCCCCGCTTTCACGCCGACTCCGGCTTCCTGCCCTGGTACGAGCGGTGGCTCGACTTCGTCCTGACCGGACACCGGTCCCTCACCTGGTTCGCCGACCAGATGTCCGGCAACGAGGCCCAACTTGTGGCCACGCTCCTGGATGACGAACTTCCGACAAGGCGGCGAGCCGCCGCCTGCACCTTCATCACCCACCCGGACCCGAGCATCGACCTGCCCGGCACACTGCTACAGGCACTGACCACAGAGACTCACCCAGCCGTCCGTGAAGTGATCCTCCGCGCCCTGGCGGCCCAGGGGGAACCCGGCCGAGATCTACTCGCCACGGCGCTCACCGATCCGGTTCCCGGCATCCGCTCCCTCGCGGCCATTCTGATGACGACGTGCACTCCGAAAGGCTGGCGGCTACCCGCCCAGCGACGACAGGCCCTCAGCCAGCACCTGGCGAACGAGACGGACGACTCGGTGCGCGACTCCATTGAGCGAGCACTCAACCTGATGTGAGGCGGTGCCCAGGTCTGCGATGGACGCCCAGCGGCAGACCGCTGACGCATTGACCAGCAAGAACTGTAGGTCAAGCCGTCGAAGGCACAGAAACATGTGGTCGACGTCGAGGTTCGCCGCCGAGGTCACCCATGCCTGGCGGCGCACCACAGCGGGCTGGGCACCGACGAAACCCTCCGCCGCGCCTTCGCCCGCCACCTGGACACCACACGGACCCACTACCGCAGTCACCAGCACGCGCCGCCCGACACCCATGCCGTGAGCCGTGACCTCCCGGCTTCAGCTTCACCGGCCGCCAGACCACGCCGAGACAGGAAACGGCCCTGATCCGATCGCGCTCGTGGGTGGCGAGCCTTCGAACGACTCCTCCCCGACGTGCTCGCGTTCCCACATGCGCTCGCATTCGGACTCGGATACGCCGACGCGAAAGGGGGCGTTGCCGAGCGCTGGTCGGGGTCGTAGCCAGCCAGATCGAACCCCCGAACACACCCTGGAGACCCTGCTGGGTGCCCTGGGCCTGGCCGACCACATGCCCTCCGCTTTGGTGTGCAGGTACTGGATGTGTGCGTGCGTGCGTCGGGGCGGGCGGCAGCGGTCTGGTCGGCTGTGACGGACGGCTCGCGTGCCGCGGCGTCTTTGGCGGAAGCGGGGACGAGTTCCGGAGTGCGTGGGGCCGGGGGCGCTCGGGTGGGGCCGGATCGCGGCGCCGTTCGTCGGCTCCTCGTAGGCGTGCTGGTGTTTGTCGGCGGTCGGCGAGTTCGCCCGGTCGTGCCCGGCGGGCGTGACCGTGAGGTCGGCGGCCGCTGGGGTGGTGTCCGCGGGGGTGTGGGCGTGCCCGGTGGGGTTCTCCGGCGTCGGGGAGGTGGGGTGTGGCGCCGGCCCAGGGGGTGATCGGGTGGTTGGTGTGTGGCGGCTTGCCGGCTCCGGTCGTGGTGTGCGTGGCACGGTGCCGAAGGAAGCAGTCACCCTTGGTGCCGACGCCATGGCCGTATGTGAGGCCGGGGGCCGTCCCAGCGGGTGTGGGGACGGTCCACCTCATCCTCACCCTCGGTCCGGCCGTGCTCAAGGCGCTACGCAGAGCCACTCGGCGGGCCGCGTTCGAGACCGTGGTCACGTTCGAGGGCCGTTGACCGGTGAAGCACCCCACATGACCCACATCACCTACTACCTTCCCTAGTGGTGCATTTCGGACGCCATGCCCAT
>NZ_JBVJAB010000038.1:0-64833 GCF_055591025.1 Streptomyces sp. NPDC041784 | reverse complement strand
GACGTTCTGTGGGCAATGCTGCGTGACAAAAGGCTCTTCACCTCCGCCCCACCCGTCACGCAGGCGGCTTGACACGGTCATTGAGATTCTCCTTCAGTAAGGGGGAGCGAGGCGCGTACGGTCCACAGGGTGCCCTCCGGCCCGGCCTCGAACGTGCCGCCCAGCAGCGCCGCCCGCTCCCGCATCCCGATCAGGCCCGACCCGGAACCGGGGGCCCGCGGCCCGTCGCGGCGGCCGTAGGGGCTGCTCACCCGGACGTCGAGCATGTTGTCGTGGTGGGTCAGGGCGACGGTCACCCGGCCGGGGCGGGCGTGCTTGAGGGCATTGGTCAGCGACTCCTGGACGATCCGGTACGCGGCCAGCTCGACGGGGGCCGGGACCCGGCCGTGGTCGGCGTCGAGGGTGACGTCGAGACCGTTGGCGCGGGCGCCGTCCACGAGGGCGTCCAGGCCGTCGAGGGTCGGTGCCGCGGCGGGTTCCTGGTCCCCGCTGCCGTCGCGCAGGATCCCGATCAGCCGCCGCATCTCCGCGAGCCCGTCGACACTGTTCTCCCGGATCACCCCGAGCGCATCGCGGGAGGTCCGCGGATCGTCGATCGACAGCGCGGCCGTGGAGTGGATGGCGATCGCGGACAGATGGTTGGCGACCATGTCGTGCAACTCCCGGGCCATCCGCGCCCGTTCGGCGAGCACCGCCTGGCTGCGGTCCATCTCGGCGAGCAGCGCGGTCTGTTCGGCGCGCAGCTGGGCGGCGGTCGCCGCGTCACGGTGGTTGCGGACGATCCAGCCGGTGGCGGCCGGCCCGAACGCCACGGCGCCGATGACCACACCGATCAGCAGCGCCTCCGGCACCCGCCACACCGCGAACGGCACCACGGTCCCGGCCACCGTGAGCAGCCCGGTGATCCAGGGGATCCGGCGGGCCGAGGCGGGCGGGCCGTACAGGACGCCCGCGTACACGAGGTCGGTGAACATCAGCACGGTGGCCACGCTGCCCTGCGTGACGGTGTCCAGGGTCACCGCCGCCGTGCCGGTCAGCAGCGCCGCACGCGGGGCCGTCCGGCGCAGCAGCTCGCAGCCGGACATCACCACCAGCGGCACCAGGATCGGCCAGGGGCCGGGGAAGAGCACGTTCGGTTCGTCGGGCGGCCGGGTGGCCAGGTCGACCGCCAGCAACAGCAGTCCGCCGAGCAGCCCGCCGACCGCGACGTACACGTCGAAGCGGTGGGGGCGGGGGAGGGCTGCGGCCATGTCCTCCATCCAACACGGCGCGCCACGCGCCCGCCTGCTCCCGGGGGACGTTTCCGCGCTGCATCTTTCGATGTACCCCGACTTCGTCACCGCCGACGACGAACGCGGCCGGTGCCGACGGGAGCCTGGAAGGGTGACCGAGAGGAGCGAGTCGTGGTCGTCACATTGATCATCGTGTGTGAGGTCGGCTTCTGGGTGCTGCTGACGCTGGGCCTGGCCGTCCGGTACCTGCTGAGGTGGCGCCGTACCAGTGTGGTCCTGCTGCTGTGCGAGCCGGTGCTGGAGCTGGTCCTGTTCGCCGTCACGGCGATCGACCTGAGGAACGGGGCGGAGCCGGGCTGGGAACACGGCCTGGCCGCGCTCTACATCGGCTACACCGTCGCGTACGGCCACTACACGATCCGCTGGCTCGACGGGCACGCCGCGCACCGCCTGGCCGGCGGCCCGCCTCCGCCGAGGCCGCCGCGGTACGGCATGGCACGGGCCCGCCACGAGGGCGCTCTGTGGCTGCGCACGCTGCTGGCGGCCGCCGTCGCCTGCGCCCTGCTCCAGGCCGCCGTCTGGTACGTAGGCGACGGCGACACCTCGTCGCTGCGGTCCTTCCAGTGGGTGGCCCTCAGGGCCGCCGGCATCCACGGTCTGGTGGCGCTGGCCTACGTGATCTGGCCGAAGAGGGAACCGGAGACGGACCGGCGGGACGCGGCCGCGGCCGGGGCACGATCCGCGCGGGACAAGGAGGAGGCCCGGCGGTGAGCCGGGCCTCGGGGCGGGGCGGGGGATGGGCCGGGGGAGCGCTCAGCGCTCCCCGCCCGGGACCCACAGCACGTCGCCGGTCTCCTTGTTGGCCGTGCGGGCCAGGATGAACAGCAGGTCCGAGAGGCGGTTGAGGTAGGTCGCGGTGAGGGGGTTCATCACCTCGCCGTGGACCTCCAGGGCGGCCCAGGTGGAGCGTTCGGCGCGGCGGACGACCGTGCAGGCCTGGTGGAGCAGGGCCGCGCCCGGGGTGCCGCCGGGGAGGATGAACGAGCGCAGCTTCTCCAGCCGCTCGTTGAAACGGTCGCAGTCCGCCTCCAGCCGGTCGACGTAGAACTGCTCGACCCGCAGCGGCGGGAACTCCGGGTTCTCCACCACCGGCGTCGACAGGTCCGCGCCCACGTCGAACAGGTCGTTCTGGACACGGGTGAGGACCGTGACGATCTCCCCGTCCAGCCCGCCCAGCGCGATCGCCGTGCCGATGACCGCGTTCGCCTCGTTGGCGTCGGCGTACGCGGAGATCCGCAGGTCGGTCTTGGCGACCCGGCTCATGTCCCCGAGGGCGGTGGTGCCCTGGTCGCCGGTCCTGGTGTAGATGCGCGTCAGATTGACCATGCGGCCAATCTAGACGGTCCCCGCGGATCCGCTCCGTTCCCTTCGTCACCACCGGTCAGTCCGGGCTCAATCGGAGTGAATCGGACAGGATTTGACGACGTGACCGGTGTCTCACCCCATGAGACGTGAGACGCGTTACTAACCGGTCACACAGCGCCTCACGCCCGCTAATCTCCGGCCGAGAGCCAGGTGGAGCGGATGCGCCGGATGGTTGACGCCGGTGACATCGGACGCGAGAGCGGGCAGGGCTTTCAGAGGCACTGAAACCGCACAGGCCCCAGCTGCCTCACCCCTGCGGGTGAATTCGGTATCGGTTCGCTCACAGACGGCAACCTCCGACTGCTTCGCGCAGTCAGAGCATGCAACACCGGACATCACACCGCGGAGCACAAGACGCACGCCTAGGGGAGCGCTATGCACATCAGGGGCGACCACGCCGAGCTGGTCGTCGGGGGCCGTCTCGACGTGCGCTGCGCGGCCGACGCTCGAACGGCCCTGCACACGGCCGTCGACGACGGTATCGGCGACCTGGTGCTCGACCTGTCCGAGCTGGACTCCTGGGACGCCACCGGACTCGGCGTCATCATGGGCGTCCACCGACGCGCCGGCCGCTGCGGCCGCCGCCTGGTGCTGCGCGGCGTACCCCCGCAGATGCAACGCCTGCTGGTGGCCACGCGGCTGCACCGGATCCTGGCGATCGAGGGCGGCATCGGCGTGGAGTCCCTGCCCCGCGTCTGACCCGCACGGCGTGTGGCCTGCGGCGGAAAACATACGGCGGGCGCAATCCTCACCGGACTGTGACGTCTCGGGCGGCGCGGCACCCCGGGCTGTCGTAGATACTGTGCGAAGGTTTACGGTTCGTCTGCCCGCCGCCCGCAGCCCTCGAGCGGGCACCGGACCAGAAGCGACAGCGCAGTGTGCAGCAAGGCCGGGAGGGGCTACCGCCACACGACGCTTTTGGGGGGCTTGGACCTATGGACCCGACGAACCTGGGACCCGAGGAGTACGGCCAGGACGGCGACGGCAACGCGCCGCGCCCGCGCCCGTCCCGGGACCCCCTCGCCGCCGAATTCGGCCAGCACGCGCCCGGCCCGGCGCGCACGGTACGGATCGTCGCCGACGAGCACCTGCTCACGGTCAACCCCGTCGACGGCAGCGAGATAGAACTCTGCCCGCCGACCGAGGTGCCCGAGCGGCCCGCCAAGCGCACGGCCGAGCAGCGGGCCGAGGCCGAGCGCGCCGCCCGCCCGCCCGCCCCGGCCGGACCCGGCCGGCCCGCGCAGCCCCTCCTGGGCCGCCAGGACGAACGCGAGCACCTGGTCCGGCTGCTGGCCCGCGGCCGCTCCGTCCGTCTCACCGGCCCGGCCGGCTCCGGCCGCACCAGCCTCCTCGATCTCGTCGCCGAGGACTGCGAGGACCTCGCCCCCGACGGGGTCGTCCGCCTCTCCGGCTTCCGCCGCACCGCGGCCGACCTGCTGCACGACCTCTTCCACGCCGTCCACGACGCCGACCGGTACCGCCCCGGCACCGAGGAGCTCCTCGCCCTGGTCGGGGAGATCGGCGCGGTCGTCGTCGTCGACGACCTCGGCTTCGGCGGCGCCGACCTCGACGAACTGCTGAACGCCACCCCCGAGTGCGCCTTCCTGCTCGGCGCCACCCCCGACACCCCGGCGCCCTCCGCCGGCTCCGCCGTCGACGAGGTCACCCTCGGCGGCCTGGACCGCGCGGGCGGCGTCGAGGTGATCGAGCGGGCCGTCGGCCGCGTCCTCACCGAGGAGGAGGCCAACTGGGCCGGCGACCTCTGGTTCGAGTCCGAGGGCCTGCCGCTGCGTTTCGTCCAGGCCGGCGCCCTGCTGGGCCAGCGCGACCGGTTGCGCGCCGACGTCGACGCCGTCGACGCCTTCGGGGTCTTCGAGGACGCCCGCCCCTTCGCCGCGCCCGTGGACGCCGGCGCCGGCGAGGCCGAGGAGATACCCCTGCCCTCGCTCGGCGAGGCCGCCGCGCCCGCCCCGCTGCTCGCCGCCCGGCTCAGTGCCTCCGCCCGCGCCACCCTGCGCTTCGCCGTCGCCCTCGGCGGCGAGGTCCCGCACCAGGCCCATCTGCCCGCCCTGGTCGGCGACACCCACGCCGACGCGGCCCTCGGCGAACTCGTCGCCTGCGGACTGGTCTCCCCGGTCGGCACCGGCTACCGGCTCGCCGCCGGAGTCAAGGCCCAGCTGGAGGCCGCCGGATACGGCGAGGACGTCACCGCCCGCGTGCAGACCGCCGCCCAGCACTACGCCTGGTGGGCCGCCCACCCCTCGGTCACCCCCGAGCGGGTCTGCGCCGAGGCGGAGGCCGTCCTCGCCGCCCTCACCGTCGTGGGGCCCACGACGACCCCGCCCGCCGAGGGAGAAGAGGCCACCGCCGTCCGGCTCGCCCGCGCCGCGGCCCCCGCGTTCGCCGCCGGACTGCGCTGGAGTGCCTGGGAGACCACCCTGAACGAGGGCGCGGAGGCCGCGCGGCTCGCCGGGGAGTCCGCCGACCGGGCCTACTTCCACCACGAACTGGGCGTCCTCGCGCTCTGCGGCGGTGACCTCGACCGGGCCCGCTCCGAGCTGGAGGCCTCCCTCGCCCTGCGCGGCACCCTCACCGACAAGCGCGGCACCGTCGCCGGCCGGCGGGCCCTCGCCCTGGTCGCCGACGCCTCGGGCGACATCCCCGGCCTCGCCGCGGCCACGGCCGGCGAGGAGGTGCCCGACGCCCGCCACGAGGAGTCGGCATCCCCGCCCCGCGGCATCCAGTCGGTGGCGCCGGTCTATCCGCGGGAGGCCGAGACCCTCGTCCACCGCGCGGTCGTCCCGCCGTCGCCCCCGGCCCGGCACAGCCGCGGCGGCCTCAAGAGCCTGGCCAAGCGCAACCTCGTCGCGGCCGGCGCGGGCGCGCTCCTGGTCGCCGTGCTCGGTACGGTGGTGACGCTCGGCGCGACCTCCAACAACGACGCCGACAACCCGTCCGACCAGGTCGGGGTCAACCCCTCCGCCAGCACCGGCCTCGGCGACGGCGGCCTCGACTCCGACACCCCGGGCGGCGACACCGGCACCGGCACCGGCGACACGGGCACGGCGACCAGCCGGCCGACGGATCCGGGGCCGGACGGGACGATGGGGACGTCGGACGATCCGACCCCGACGGAGTCGACGGCGCCCACGCCGGGGGCGAGCAGCTCGCACACCTCGGGCAGCGGCGGATCGACGACGACCACGCCGCGGCCGTCGTCGTCGAGCACCACCTCCAGGCCGCCGTCGACCACGCCGTCGACGCCGACGACACCGACGACCCCCTCGACACCGACGACGTCGGCCACCCCGACCGAGTCGACCAGCCCGGCCCCCTCCGACACCACGTCGACCACGGCCAGCGCCCCGGTCTCGCCGAGCACGGCGTCGTCCGTGTCCTCGTCGTCCGCCTCGTCGTCGTCCTCTTCGTCCTCTTCGTCCTCGTCCTCCTCGTCCTCCGCCGGCTCCGTGATCTGAGGAGCCCCCGGACAGCCCGAGGGCCGGGTCCCCTACCCGGGAACCCGGCCCTCACGGTCGTACGAACGCCGTACCGGACGTCAGAACAGGCGCAGCTTGTCGTCCTCGATGCCGCGCATCGCGTCGTAGTCCAGGACCTGGCAGCCGATGCCGCGGTCGGTGGCGAGGACGCGGGCCTGGGGCTTGATCTCCTGTGCGGCGAAGACGCCGCGGACCGGCGCGAGGTGCGGGTCGCGGTTCAACAGCTCCAGGTAGCGGGTGAGTTGCTCGACCCCGTCGATCTCGCCGCGCCGCTTGATCTCGACCGCGACGGTCTGTCCCTCGGCGTCGCGGCACAGGATGTCGACCGGGCCGATGGCCGTCATGTACTCGCGCCGGATCAGGGTGTAGCCCTCGCCGAGGGTCTCGATGCGGTCGGCGAGCAGCTCCTGGAGGTGCGCTTCCACGCCGTCCTTGATCAGGCCGGGATCGACGCCGAGTTCGTGCGAGGAGTCGTGGAGGATCTCCTCCATCGTGATGATGAGCTTCTCGCCCGCCTTGTTGACGACGGTCCAGACGCCCTCCTCCTCGCCGGTCCCCTCCTTCAGCGTGCAGGGCGGCGACATCCAGTTCAGGGGCTTGTAGGCCCGGTCGTCCGCGTGGATCGAGACACTGCCGTCCGCCTTGACCAGGATGAGGCGGGGGGCGGAGGGGAGGTGGGCGGTGAGCCGGCCGGCGTAGTCGACGGAGCACCGGGCGATGACGAGACGCATGGTCGGCAACGCTATCCGACACCTCGCGCCCCACGCGATTCGCCCACCCGTCACCCGCCGCCGCCCGTGACCGGGGCCGCTTCGGGCCCGCCCCTTTTGATCTGGAAAAAGATCGTTCGGACATGGCCGATTGTGCGCCTACTGCGAGTTCCCTATGTGCCCATTCTCCTGGTGCCGTCACCGTCGGTTGCCTACCGTAGTAAACGGGAGGTCGCGATGCGTGTACTCAGCGTGTGCGGTATTTCGGCATGCCGAACTCCCTTTCCCTGTCCGGCAACCCCTGCTTCTCCGGGGGTGCGAGAGGAGTACCCATGTCGCTCGACGTCTCACCGGCCCTACTCGAACAGGCCGAGCGAGGCGAGGTCGACGAAGCTGAATTCGTCGACTGCGTCCGGACCTCCCTGCCCTACGCATGGGAGATGATCAGCTCCCTGGTGGCCCAGCTGAAGGTGGACGGCGGAGCCTTCGCCGACAACCAGACGCCCCCGCCGGACGAGCAGGCACGCGGGCAGCTGCTGCGAGCGCTGGCGAGTGACGCCATTCGCGGCGCCCTTCAGCGGCACTTCGGCGTGCGGCTCGCCTTCCAGAACTGCCACCGGGTGGCGGTGTTCCCGACGGACCCGTCCGTCGACCAGAACCTGGCCCGCTTCACCTCGGTCCGCAGCCAAGTGCTCAACCAGTCACCGGAGTTCCGGGACTGCTGAGGCAGCAGTGTGAGCCTGTCGCTTGCCGCTCCTTACGCGGGAGGTGCCATCAGTACTGGAGCGGCAAGCTCCCCGGTGTGCCGGGCCGTTCAGCGGAGGTGGGGGAGCACCTCCGCGCCCAGCCGCCGGACGTTCTCCTCCGTGGCCGACAGATCGCCCGCGCCCTCGACCAGCAGGGCGAAGCGCGAGATGCCGGTCCGCTCGCTGGTCGCCGCGAGGCGGTCGGCGCACAGCCGTGCCGTGCCCACCGGGTGCAGCCCGCAGAGGAGTTCGGTGTACGCCACCGGGTCCCGCATCGAGCGGGCCCGGCCGTCGACCGTCACATGGGCGTCGAGCCCCTGTTTCAGCCAGCCCGGCATCGCCTTCACGAGCGTCTCGACGGCGTCCGTACGCCGGTCGGCGATCTGGCAGACGCCCGCCGAGACATGCGCGGCGGCGCGGATCTCGTCCCCGGACCGCCCGGCCGCGTGCGCGTACTGCCGCCACAGGGCGACCATCTCGGCCTTCTCCTCGTCCCCGACGTGCATGCCGAGCAGCATCGGCAGCCCGCGCTCGGCGGCCAGCCGCACACTCGACGGCGAGGTGCACGCCACGACGACCTCCGGGCCCTCGGTGTCCGTCAGCGCCTCGGACGGGCGCGGTACGACGGGGACCTCGCGGAAGCGGAACCGCTCACCGTCGGCCCCCACCGAGGGCTCGCGCAGCCAGCGCACCAGCAGATCGAGTGATTCGGGGAACCCCTGCTCGTACGCCGCGAGGCCGGTGCCGAACACCTCCAGGTCGACCCAGGGGCCGCCGCGCCCCACGCCCAGCGAGAAGCGGCCGCCGCTCGTCAGATGCAGCAGCGCGGCCTGTTCACCGAGGGCGACGGGATGGACGGTGGGCAGTACGCTGACCGCGGTGCCGACCCGGATGCGGCGGGTGCGGCCCAGCAGTAAAGCGGCGAGCGTGACCGCCGACGGACAGGTGCCGTACGGCACGAAGTGGTGCTCGGCCAGCCAGACCGAGTCCAGACCCGCCTCCTCGGCGACCTCGGCGGAGCGGACCGCGCGATGCAGCGCCTCCCCCTGGCCCTGCCCGGGGAACTGGGCACCCAACACGAAACTACCAACGCGCATGGACTTTCCTGCTTCCTTGGCTCCGACGCGGAGCTCCCCCACCCGGCATAACCGTCTGACACGTGCCGAGGACACGGCCTGGCGGAGAGATTTGCCGATTGTCTGGAGAATGGGGTGCCGGGGAGGGCGACTTGTGGGGATCGGTGACCTACGGGTGCCCCCGTTCGTGCCGCGTAGGCTGGACACGAACCCTGCTTCCTGTATAGCCCCGTGAGGTGTCCCGTGTCCCCGCGTCGCAACCGACCCAAGGGTGCTGGTTCGTCCGACTCTTCCGGCCCGAGCGCCGAGGACGACCGCGCGAGCCGCTACGGCGGCTGGCAGTCCTCGGTGAACTGGCACGGCGAGGAGTGGAGCGTACGGCACGTGGCGGGCGCGAGCGCGCAGGGCAAGGCGTACCGGTGTCCGGGCTGCGACCAGCTGATCCCGGACGGCGTCCCGCACGTCGTCGCCTGGCCGGAGCACTCGGGGGTGGACGACCGCCGACACTGGCACAAGGCGTGCTGGAACGCGCGAGACCGCCGCACCCCGGGGGTGCAGCGGTCTCGTAACACGCCTCGCTTCTGACGCTCTACACGTCGCGCTTCTCCAACAGGGCGAAGGCGGCGGCGAAGGCGGCGGCCGTCACGCCGAGCGCGATCCACAGCGGGTCCCAGCCGGTCGGGCCGGACTCGGTGAGTTCGGCCGAGTACCAGACGCCCAGCTGGCTGGGGATCGAGTACTCGAACAGGGCGTCGCGCAGACCCTCCAGAGACGCCGAGAACATGAAGATCGCGATGACCAGCGGGGCCAGCAGCAGGCCGATCATGATGGTGATCGCGCCCGCCGAGTGCCGGATGATCGAGCCGACGGCCAGCGACAGCAGGCCCAGCAGCGCGACGTAGAGGGACACACCCACGGTGGCCTTCAGCCACTCGCTTCCGGACGGTTCACGGGCGTCGGTGAACAGGGCGGCGTCCACCATGGCGACGAACCCCGTCGACACCAGCGTCACCACGAACGCGATCGCGAAGAACACGATGGCCTTCGCCGTGAGGACCCGGCCGCGGGACGGGCACGCGACCATCGTGGTGCGGATCATGCCGGTGCCGTACTCCGAGGCGGTGGTGAGCACACCAAGGGTCAGGATCGGCATGCTGCCCAGGAGTACGCCGAAGAAGCCGAACGACAGCGGGCTCTCGCCGGCCAGATCCCCCTCGGAGGCGTTCGCGTCGACGAGCAGGGCGACCACCATGCCGATGCCGACGACCAGCAGCACGAACACGCCCAGCGTCCACATCGTGGAGCGCACCGAGCGGATCTTCGTCCACTCCGAGGCGATGGCGTTCCCGAGGTGCGTCCGGACGACTGGGATCGGCGAGGTGTAGCCGGGGCCGCCCTGGGGCGCGGCGTACGCGGGACCGGGCGCCGCCTGCCAGGCGGGCGCGGCCTGCGGCGAGGGCTGCTGCGGGGTGCTCATCGGGCGTCCTCGGGCTGGGTCGTCGGGGCGGAGGGGCCGGCCGGGGCGGGCGGGGCGGGCGGCGGCGCCTTGTCGAGCGAGGCGGGCGCGGCGGGCGGCTGGGCGGGCTGCGGGGCGGGGGCCGCCGCGGGCTGCGCCGGGGCCTGCGGGGACGTCTGGGCGTACGGGTTGGCGTCGGTGGGCGCGGGCGCCGGAGCGCCGTACGCCCCCTGCGGGGCGGCCGGGGCGGCCGGGGCGGCCGGGGCTGCCGGTGCGGCTGGGGCGCCCGGGGCCGGGTACCCGCCGTAGGCACCCGCCGCGGGCCCCTGGGCCGGCTGCGGAGGCGCGTAGCCCTGGTGCGGGGGCGGCGGGGCGTACCAGCCCGGCTGGCCCTGTCCCGGCACCGGCATCGGCGGCTGGGCACCCGGCGGCAGCGGCTGCTGGAGCCCGGCCTTCTGGTCGATGGTGGACCGGTAGTCCACGGCGCCCTGCGTCATCCGCATGTACGCCTCCTCCAGCGAGGCCTGGTGCGGCGACAGCTCCCACAGGCGTACGTCGGTGTCGTGCGCGATGTCGCTGATGCGGGGGAGGGCCAGTCCCGTCACCCTCAGCGCGCCGTCCTGCTCAGGCAGGACGTGGCCGCCCGCCCCGGTGAGCGCGGAGGCCAGCTTCTCGCGCAGCTGCGGCTCGGTCTGCGGGGTGCGAACGCGCGCGAAGTCGGCGGAGTTGGCCGAGATGAAATCCCTCACGCTCATGTCGGAGAGCAGCTGCCCGCGCCCGATGACGATCAGATGGTCGGCCGTCAGCGCCATCTCGCTCATCAGGTGGGAGGAGACGAAGACCGTGCGGCCCTCCGCCGCGAGCGACTTCATCAGGTTGCGCACCCAGAGGATGCCCTCGGGGTCGAGGCCGTTGACCGGCTCGTCGAAGAGCAGCACCTGGGGGTCGCCGAGCAGCGCGGCGGCGATGCCGAGCCGCTGGCCCATGCCCAGGGAGAAGCCCTTGGACCGCTTCCTCGCCACGTCCTGGAGGCCGACCACACCGAGCACCTCGTCCACCCGGCGGGCCGGGATGCCGGAGAGCTGGGCGAGGGAGAGCAGATGGTTGCGGGCGTGTCGGCCACCGTGCACGGCTTTGGCGTCGAGCAGGGCGCCGACCTGACGGGGCGCGTTCGGCAGTTTGCGGTACGGGTAGCCGCCGATCGTGACCGTGCCCGCGGTCGGGTTGTCCAGGCCGAGGATCATCCTCATGGTCGTCGACTTGCCCGAGCCGTTGGGCCCGAGGAAGCCGGTGACGGCACCCGGCCGTACCTGGAAGGAAAGGTTGTACACGGCGGTCTTGTCGCCGTAGCGCTTGGTCAGGCCGACAGCCTCGATCATGCTCCGCACCCATCGAAAGGATCAGGACAGCAGGGCACACGCCCCCGTAAGGGTTAGGAGCTTATCCGCGCGCTGACGGTTCCGTTCAAATGAAAGCAAAGCCGAAAGCGTCACGCGTCGCGTTTCTTCAGCAGCAGGTAGCCGCCGAGCAGTGCGGCAGCCACCCACGCCACCATGATCGCGAGCCCGCCCCAGGGGCCGTACGGGGTGTCGTCGTCGACCGGAGTGACCACCTGCATGATCCGGCTGCCGGCTTGATCGGGCAGATATCGGCCGATCTTCTTCGTCGCGCCGACGTTGCCGAGGATGGTGGAGATCAGGAAGAAGAACGGCATCAGAATGCCCAGCGACAGCATCGGCGAGCGCAGCATCGCGGCCACGCCCATGGAGAACAGCGCGATGAGGGTCATGTAGAGCCCGCCGCCGATGACCGCGCGCAGCACGCCCGGGTCGCCGAGGTCCGCCCGGTGCGAGCCGAGCATCGACTGGCCCAGGAAGAACGTCACGAAGCTGGTGACCAGGCCGACGGCCAGGGCCAGCCCGCCCGCCACCGCGATCTTGCTGAACAGGAAGGTCCCGCGCTGCGGCACGGCGGCCAGCGAGGTGCGGATCATGCCGGTGCTGTACTCGTTGGACACCACCAGCACCCCGAACACGATCATCGCGAGCTGGCCGAGGCTCATCCCGGCGAAGCTGATGAAGGTCGGGTCGAAGGAGAGCTGGTCGCGGGCGCTCATGTCGTCGAACTCGCTCTTCGACAGCGCGGCGATCAGCATGCCGAGGGCGACGGTGACGACCACGGCCAGCGAGAGCGTCCACACCGTGGACGCCACTGACCGGATCTTGGTCCATTCGGACCGGACGATCTGGATCGTCGCCATGTTCAGCCCCTCCTCGTCCGGTCCGCGCCCCACGACTGCTTCTCCCGGGGGGTCTGCGCGTGTGCGTGGTACTCCACCGACTCGGCGGTGAGCCGCATGAACGCCTCCTCCAGGGAGGCCTGTTGGGGGCTCAGCTCGTGCAGCACGATCTGATGCCGCGCGGCCAGTTCGCCGATCCGCTCGGGCTTGCCGCCGTCCACCTCCAGCACTCCGCTGCCGCTCTCCACGACCGTGACCCCGGCTTCGTGCAAAACATCGAGCAGCCGCTCGCGCTGCGGGGTGCGGATCCGGACGAACGCCCGGGAGTTGCGGGCGATGAAGTCGGCCATGGAGGTGTCGGCGAGCAGCCGGCCCTGGCCGATCACGACCAGGTGGTCGGCGGTCAGCGCCATCTCGCTCATCAGGTGGGAGGAGACGAAGACCGTGCGGCCCTCCGCCGCGAGCGATTTCATCAGGTTGCGGATCCAGTGGATGCCCTCGGGGTCGAGGCCGTTGACCGGCTCGTCGAACATCAGGATCCGGGGGTCGCCGAGGAGCGCGCCCGCGATGCCGAGGCGCTGGCCCATGCCCAGCGAGAACCCCTTGGCCTTCTTCCTCGCCACGGCCGTCAGCCCGACGGTGTCGAGCACCTCGTGGACCCGGTCGCGCGGGATGCCGTTGCTCTGCGCCAGGCACAGCAGGTGGTTGAAGGCACTGCGGCCGCCGTGCATGGCCTTGGCGTCCAGCAGGGCGCCGATGTAGGTGAGGGGGTCCTTGAGACGGTCGTAGTGGGTGCCGTCGATCCGGACGTCACCGGAGGTCGGCCGGTCCAGGCCCAGCATCATCCGCATGGTGGTGGACTTGCCGGCCCCGTTGGGCCCGAGGAAGCCTGTGACGATGCCGGGGCCGACGGTGAAGCTGAGGTTGTTCACCGCCATCTTGTCGCCGTACCGCTTCGTCAGCCCCTCGACCTCGATCATGCCGTCACGCTATGACCGGCACACAGCGCCTGCCACCCGGGCGATGCGAACAGCGGCGCCGGTGTTCTGGGCACGCGCGCACGAAAGGGGCGGCGGGACCAGGTCCCACCGCCCCTCACCCACCTCGGTGACTACCGGGACTGCTGCGCCGGCACTCCGCGGGAGATCGGCTCGTCGTCCGTGGCCGGCGTGCCGGCCGCGGCGACCGCGGCACCCGTCAGCGTGGCGAGCATCTCGCGGACGTTCGTCAGCTGGGCGTTGATGCTGTCGCGGCGGTTGGTGAGAGCCGCCAGCTCGCGCTCGGATTCCGAACGGATCCGGTCCGCCTTGGCATTGGCGTCGGCCACGATGTCCTCGGCCTGGCGCTGCGCCGTCTCGACGGTCTGGCGGGCGCGGCGCTCGGCGTCCGTGCGCAGCTTCTCCGCCTCCAGACGCAGCTGCTCCGCGCGGTGCTCGATCTCCGCGAGGCGCTTCTCCGCCTTCTGCTGACGGGACGCCAGGTCGCGCTCGGACTGCTCGCGGCGCTTGGCCAGGTTGGTCTCGAAGTCGGCGGCGGCCTGCGCGGCCTTGGCGCGGGTCTCCTCGAAGAGGGCGTCCGCCTCCTCACGCTTCGACTGCGCGTCCTTCTGCGCCTCCTGGCGCAGCTGCGACGCGTCGCTCTTGGCCTTCTCGACGATCCGGACGCCCTCGTCCTCGGCCTTGGCCTTGCGCTCCGCGGCGAACGATTCTGCGTCGTTGCGGACCTGCTGGGCGGCGGACTCGGCCAGCTCGCGGTGCTGCTCGGCCGCGCGCCGGGCCTCCTCGCGCAGGTCCTTCGCCTCCTCCTCGGCGAGGCGGAGGATCTTCTCGACACGCGCGCCGAGGCCGGCGTACGACGGTTCGGCGTCGCTTACCTGGGCCTGGGCGTTCTGCGTCTCGAGGTGGAGCTCCTCGATGCGCTTTTCCAGAGCGGTGATGCGGGCGAGAGCGCTGTCACGGTCGGAGACGAGCTTGGAGATCCGTTCGTCCACCTGAGCGCGGTCGTACCCACGCCGCACTAGCTCGAAGCCGTAGGGGGAAGTGTCGCTCATGGGGTTCCTGTCGAATGAGACCGGTGAGGTGATAGGTGGAATCCTAGGGGCCGAAGCGGTGTGTCATCGAGCGGATGCGTGTTTGATCTGGAGAATGACACCCCTTTTGAGTGGCTGCACGGTGCGCCGCTTGCCAAAAACTCAGTCAAAGTCCCCAGACTTTAACGCAATACACACATTCCGCTAGCTGTCTGAGGACTTGCCACCCGATCGTGGCGCTCCGATGGCCGCCCCGGCTCGCACGCCCCCGTCCTTGTTCGCGGACGGCACCTCGAAGGATTCCAAGGCCTCCAGGACATCCTGGACACGGGAGATCTCGGCGTTGATGTCCTCGCGCCGGCGCACCAGGACCTCCAGCTCGCGCTTGCCCTCCTCGACCGTGCGCCGCGCCTCGCGGATCGCCTCGGCCTTCAGCTCCTCGGCCTCCCGCACCAGCGTCGACTTCTTCTGCTCGGCCTCCTTGAGCAGCCCCTCCGCCTTCTTCACCGCGGCGATACGGACCTTGCCCGCCTCGGAGTTGGCCTCCGACACCAGTTCCTTCGCCTTGGCCTGCGCCTTGGCGAGCTGTTCTTCGGACGCCTTGATGAGCGCGTCGCAGCGGTCGCCGGTCGACTTCATCGTCTCGGCGGCCTCACGGCGGGCCCGCTCGTGCAGGCTCTCGATCTCGGTGGTGATGCGGTCGCGCAGCTCCTCCGCCCGCTCCCTTATGGCGGTGGCGTCCCGGCGGGCGCCGACGAGCAGCTCGTCCGCGTCCGTACGGGACTTCTCCACCCGGCTGTTGCCCTCGATCGTCGCCTCGGAGACCAGCCGGTCGGCCTCCTTGCGGGCCGCGCCGACCATCGTGTCCGCCTGCGATTCGGCGTCCGCCGTGGTCTGGAGCGCCTGCTCCTGCGCCTCGGCGAGCAGCTTGTCGACCTCGGCCGTGGTCTCCGTGATCAGCGTGTCGACCTGCTCGGCCGCCTCGGAGCGCCGCTTGTTGGCCTCCTTGCGGGCGTCGTCCAGCGTCGAGTCGGCCTCGTCGCGGGCCACGCTCAGCATCCGGTCGGCCTCCGCCGCGGCCTCCCGCTTGACCCGCTCCGCCTCGACCCGGATCCGCTCGGCGTGCTGCTGCGCGGATCCCACCGTCTCGGCGGCCTCGGCGCGCAGCCGCTCCGCGTCCCCGGTGGCGTCCTGGATCAGCTTCTCCGCCTTGGCGACCGACTCGGCCCGGAGCCGCTCGGCCTCCGCGATCGTCTCCGACTGGAGCCGCTCCGCCTCGGCGATGGTCTCCGTCTGGAGCCGTTCGGCCTCGTTGCGCGCCTCGGTGATCAGCGTGTCGGCCTGCGTCGCCGCGTCCGAACGGATGCGGTTGGCGTCGTCGCGGGCGTCGGCCCGGGAGCGCGAGGCGTCCTGGTCGGCCTGGGCGATGGTGTCCGAGGCCTCCGTGCGCACCCGCTGGGCGTGCGCGGACGCGTCCGACCGCAGCCGCTCCGCCTCCGCGATGGCCTCGCCGACGGTGCGCTCGGCGAGCGCCCGGGCGGCCTCCGTCTCCTCGCTCGCCTCGCGGCGCAGCCGGCCCGCGTCCTCGGAGGCCCGCTCCCGTTCGGCGTAGGCGTCGGCGCGGACCCGGTCCGCCTCCTCCTCGGCCTCCCGCCGGGTACGGTCCGCCGCGTGCTCGGCGGCACTGCGCAGCCCGGTGATCTCCTCCTGGGCCTGCTCGTGCAGCCCGGACACGGAGTCCCGTACCTGCTGGGCGTGCTGTTCGGCCGCCGACACCATCTCGTTGGCGCGCCGGTCGGCCTCCTCGACCAGCCGGACCGCCTCGGCCTGCGCCTCCTCGACGCGGTTGCGCGCCGAGGCCAGCAGTTCCTCGCTCTGCTCGCGGGCCCGCTCGCGCTCCTGGTCGGCCTCCTGGCGGGCGGAGCCGAGGAGTTCCTCGGCCTCGCGGCGCCGGCGGACGGCCTCCTCCTGGGCGGCGGCCAGCGTCTCGGACGCCTCGGTGGCCAGCCGCTCGGCGGCGGCCTGCGCCTCCGCGCGCACCCGGTCCGCGGTGTCCTGCGCCTCCGCCTTCAGCCGCTCCGCCTCCGCGGCGGCGTCCGACCGCAGCCGTACGGCGACGGACTCGCCCTCGGCGCGGGAGGCGGACGCGTCGGCGGCGGCCTCGGTGCGCAGCCGGTCGGCCTCGTCGGCGGCCTGCCGCTGGAGCGTACGGATCCGCTCGGCGGCCTCCGCGCGCAGCCGGTCGGTCTCCTCGGCGGCCTCGCGGCGGATCCGCGCGGCCTCCTCCCGGGCGTCCGACAGCGCCTGCTCGGCGGAGGCGAGCCGGGTCCGCGCCTCCGTGTGCAGCCGGGTCAGCTCGTCGGCGGCCTCGGCCTGCCGGGCCTCGACCGCCCGCTCGGTGTCCTCGTGCAGCTCGCGCGCGGCCTGCTCGGCGTCGGCCCTGATGCCCTCGGCCTGCTCCACGGCCTCGGCGCGGTGGCGCTCGGCCTCCTTGCGGGTGCGGTCCAGGGTCTCCTCGGCCTGCCGGCGCAGGGTGGTGGCCCGCTCGATGGCCTCGGTACGGACCTTCTCGCTGTCCGTGGTGGCCTTCTGCCGCAGCTCGTCCGCGTCGGCCTTCGCCTTGGACAGCAGCTCCTCGGCGGTCCTGGCCGCCTCCTCGATCTGCTGGACGGCCTCCTTGCGGGCCTCCGCGCGGATCTTCTCGCCCTCGCCGACCGCGTCGGCGCGCAGCTGCTCGGCCTCGCCGCGCAGCCGGCGGGCCTCCTCCTGCAGCTCGACCGTCTTGGCGCGGTACTCCTTGGTGTCGTCCTTCGCCGAGCCCTTGAGCTGCTCGGCGATGTCGTGCGCCTCGGCGCGCAGCCGGTCCGCCTCGGTCTCGGCCTCCCGGCGGATCCGCTCGGCCTCCTCGGCAGCGGCCTTCGTGGTGCGCTGGGCGTCCTCCTGCGCCTTGATGAGGACGTCCTCGGCGGTCTTGGCCGCCTTCGACAGCTGGGTCGCGCTCTCCTCGGCGGTGAGCGTGCGGGCCTTCTCGGAGGCCTCCGCGACGATCTTCTCGGCCTCGGCGCGCGCGTCGGCGACGACCTGCTCGGCGTCCGCCTTGGTGGTCTCGGCCTCCTTGGTGGCCTCGCTGACCAGCCGGGCGACCTGCTCCTTCGCCGTACGGGTGCGCTGCTCGTTGGCCGACTCGGCGCTGCTGAGCGCCTTCTCGGCGGCCGCCTTGGCCTCGGCGACCAGTTTCTCGGCCTCGGACTGCGCCTTGCGCAGCGCCTCCTCCGCCTCGGCCATCCGGGTCTCGGCGGCGCGGCTCAGCTCACCGGCCTGGCGGCGGGCCGCGTCCGACTCGTTCACCGTGGAGCTGCGCAGCGCCTCGGCGTGGTCGGTGGCCTCCTGGGCCTGGGTGGAGGCGGCGTTGAGCATCCGCTCGGCGTCCGTGCGGGCGCGCAGCAGGAGCTGCTCGGTCTCCGCGCGGGCCGCCTCGGCGTCGGCCTGGAGCCGCTGGCGTGCCTCCGCGGCCACCCGTTCGGCCTCGGCGCGGGCGGCGGCCAGAGCCTGCTCGGCCTCCGCCCGGGACTCCTCCATCAGCCGGCGGGCCTGCGCCTCGGAGCGGGCGCGCAGCTGCTCGGCCCAGGCCACGTTCTCGTTGACATGCGACTCGACGGTCTGGCGGCGCTCCGCCAGCTCCTGGTCGAGCTGCTGGCGGCGGGTGACGGCCTCCTGGTGCAGCTCCGCCTGGAGCCGGGCCGCCTGTTCGGCGTGCTCCTGGAGGATGCGCTGGGTCTGCGCCCGCGTCTGGCTCAGCTCCCGCTCGGCGTCCTGCCGCAGCTGGTCGGCCTGCATCTGCGCGTTGCGCAGCATCTGCTCGGCCTGGTACCCGAGGTCGCCGCCGTCGAAGGCGGGCCGGGACATGATGGTGCGACGCGCCTCGTGCAACTTGGCGCGCAGCACCTCGACCTGGTAGCCGAGGTCCTCGGCATGCTGAATCGCCTTTTCCCGCTCGGTCTTCAGCCGTTTCATCTCGGCTTCGAACCGAGTCAGGTGATCGACGTCAGCCGCCGGCTCCCGCTCCTGGCTCTCGTAGCCCCGCACTGCGCGGTCCCATCCGTCCCTGGTCGCATGCTTCCCGAACGAGTCCCCGTCCATCCGCCGAACGGGGCCCCCGGGGAATGGTGTCAGATCAACGGCGGAGCATGGGCTGCTGCCCCGACGCTCGTCCCCCGAAACCCGGACCCCGGCCAGGTCCCGCCGCCGCAAGGCAACAGGACCGGTCGCCCTGGCTGCGCGGCGACCGCCCCCAACCCTACCGGCCCATATGTACGAGGGTCAGTGCTCAGGTGACTCAACAGACGCCGATGTGACCAGTTCTGTCAGGACTCCGTGGCAATCCTTCGGGTGAAGGAAGGTGATTCGTGACCCCATGGAGCCGCGTCGAGGCTCTTCGTACAGCACGCGTACGCCCTTGTCCCTGATGGCCGCCGAGTCGCCGTCGACATCCGCCGTACCGAAAGCGATGTGGTGGACGCCCTCGCCGTTCTTGTCCAGCCATTTGGCGACGGTGGAGTCCGGCCGGGTGGGCTCCAGGAGCTGGAGGTACGAGGCGCCGCCGTCGGACGTATCGTTGATCTTGAGCATGGCCTCGCGCACGCCCTGTTCCTCGTTGACCTCGGAGTGGAACACCTCGAAGCCGTACGTGGAACGGTAGAACTCGACGGTCGCGTCGAGGTCGTGGCAGGCGATCCCGATGTGGTCGATTCGCGTCAGCATGCTGTTAGTGGAGCGCTCCGGAGGTGGTTACGCAACGTGCGCGCGATCACACCGAAGGGCCGATGACGGGTGGAGTACCGCTCAGTACATTCGAAGTAAACCCTCGTTCACTCCTCGGCTGTGCAGGCCGGTAAGGGGATCACAGCTCATGTCTTCTGGAACGAACACCTCGGTGATCGTCGCGGGCGCGCGGACGCCCATGGGTCGGTTGCTGGGCTCGCTGAAGTCCTTCTCGGGAGCCGACCTCGGCGGCTTCGCGATCAAGGCCGCTCTCGACCGTGCGGGGATCGGTGGCGACCAGGTGCAGTACGTGATCATGGGCCAGGTGCTCCAGGCCGGCGCGGGCCAGATCCCGGCCCGCCAGGCCGCGGTCAAGGCCGGCATCCCGATGAACGTCCCGGCGCTCACCATCAACAAGGTGTGTCTGTCCGGCCTCGACGCGATC
Source organism: Streptomyces sp. NPDC041784 (assembly GCF_055591025.1). Taxonomy (NCBI): domain Bacteria; kingdom Bacillati; phylum Actinomycetota; class Actinomycetes; order Kitasatosporales; family Streptomycetaceae; genus Streptomyces; species Streptomyces sp. NPDC041784. The sequence continues at coordinate 45,217 of NZ_JBVJAB010000038.1, read as the reverse complement.
GCGCTGGCCGACCAGCTGATCCGCGCGGGTGAGTTCGACATCGTGGTGGCCGGCGGCCAGGAGTCCATGACGAACGCCCCTCACCTGCTGCCCAAGTCCCGCGAAGGCTACAAGTACGGCGCGATCGAGATGCTCGACGCGATGGCGCACGACGGTCTCACCGACGCCTTCGAGAACGTCGCGATGGGCGAGTCGACCGAGAAGCACAACACGCGCCTGGGCATCCTGCGCCCCGAGCAGGACGAGATCGCGGCCCTGTCCCACCAGCGCGCCGCCGCCGCGCAGAAGAACGGCGTCTTCGAGGCCGAGATCACCCCGGTCGAGATCCCGCAGCGCAAGGGCGAGCCGGTCGTCTTCAGCAAGGACGAGGGCATCCGCGGCGACACCACCGTGGACTCCCTGGGCAAGCTCCGCCCGGCGTTCACCCGGGACGGCACGATCACCGCCGGCACCTCCTCGCAGATCTCGGACGGTGCGGCGGCCGTGGTCGTGATGAGCAAGGCCAAGGCGCAGGAGCTGGGCCTGGCCTGGATCGCCGAGATCGGCGCCCACGGCAATGTCGCCGGGCCGGACAACTCCCTGCAGTCCCAGCCCTCCAACGCCATCCAGCACGCCCTGCGCAAGGAGGGCCTGGAGGTCTCCGACCTCGACCTCGTCGAGATCAACGAGGCCTTCGCCGCCGTCGCGGTCCAGTCAATGAAGGACCTCGGCGTGTCCTCGGAAAAGGTGAACGTCAACGGCGGGGCGATCGCCCTGGGTCACCCGATCGGCATGTCCGGCGCCCGGATCGTGCTGCACCTGGCCCTGGAGCTCAAGCGCCGGGGCGGCGGCGTCGGCGCGGCCGCGCTGTGCGGTGGCGGCGGTCAGGGTGACGCGCTGATCGTGCGGGTACCCAAGGCCTGAGCCCCGCTGTCCGACCTTTTCCCGAACGGAGCTGTGATGCAGGACGTCTCCTCGCTGGTCGCCCAGGCCAGGGAAGGCCGGCCGCGGGCCGTGGCCCGGCTGATCTCCCTGGTAGAGGGGGCGTCCCCGCAGCTCAGGGAGGTCATGGCGGCCCTGGCCCCGCTGACGGGCAACGCGTACGTGGTGGGCCTCACGGGCTCGCCGGGCGTCGGCAAGTCCACGTCCACCTCGGCGCTGGTGACGGCGTACCGCAAGCAGGGGAAGCGGGTCGGCGTCCTGGCCGTCGACCCGTCCTCCCCCTTCTCCGGCGGCGCCCTGCTCGGCGACCGGGTCCGGATGTCGGACCACGCCTCCGACCCCGGTGTCTACATCCGCTCCATGGCCACCCGGGGCCACCTGGGCGGCCTCGCCTGGTCCGCCCCGCAGGCCATCCGCGTCCTGGACGCGGCGGGCTGCGACGTGATCCTGGTCGAGACGGTCGGCGTCGGCCAGTCGGAGGTCGAGATCGCCTCCCAGGCCGACACGAGCGTGGTCCTGCTGGCCCCCGGCATGGGCGACGGCATCCAGGCCGCCAAGGCGGGCATCCTGGAGATCGGCGACGTGTACGTCGTCAACAAGGCCGACCGCGACGGCGCCGACGCCACCGCACGTGAGCTGAACCACATGCTGGGCCTCGGCGAGTCGCGCGCCCCCGGCGACTGGCGCCCGCCGATCGTCAAGACGGTCGCCGCCCGCGCCGAGGGCATCGACGAGGTCGTCGAGGCCCTGGAGAAGCACCGGGCCTGGATGGAGGAGCGAGGCGTCCTGGCCGAGCGCCGCCGCGCCCGCGCCTCACGCGAGGTCGAGACGATCGCCGTCACCGCCCTGCGCGAACGCATCGGTGACCTCCACGGCGACCGCCGCCTCAGCGCCCTCGCGGAACGCATCGTCGCCGGCGAACTGGACCCGTACCGCGCGGCGGACGAACTGGTGACGGGGCTCACCGAGGGGTGAGCCCCGCCGGGGCGGGTCAGCGCCTGCAGAGCTTCTTCTGGCTCTCGTCCAGGCCCAGCTTGGTCCACAGCGTGATCACCGTGATGCCGCCGGGCTCGGTGGTGCTGAACGTGAACCTGCCGGTCGCCTGTCCCTCGTCGGCCGTGAGGTCCTTCCTGTCGACGTACGTACGGCCCGCGTGGGCCTCGATGAACGCCTTGGTCGGACGGAACCAGGTGCCCCTGTCCCACGCGACGAGGTCCACCGTGGCGGACCGGTTGGTCCAGGTGATCTTCGCGCGGGCGCCGCTTGCGCCGCCGCCGGCCTGACACGTCGTGACGTGCGCGGCGCGCACCGTCTCCCGCGGCGCCGACTGCGCCGGGCCGGTGGCCGTGGTGGCGATGGCCGCCACCACCGCCGCGGCCACCGCGAACCTGGTCTGAATGATCTTTCCGGGCATGAGAATGCCTCCGTTCGTCGATCGGATGGAAGGAACGCGGAACCCGCCGCACCGTCACTCAAAGTGCTGATCCCGGCCCGCTGACAGCACGTTGCCCGCCCCGGAACCGGCACGCTAGGCCCGGCGCGTACCCCATCGGGGGCGCCCTGGAATACGGCCTGTGACCTGGGGGAACGTGATGCGGGAGGAAACGGCGGCGGAGGACTTCGCGGCGGCGTTGCGGCGGATCCGCCGACAGAAGGGAATGTCACTCTCCGAGCTGGCCGACGCGGTGAAGTACAGCAAGAGCCATCTGTCGAACATCGAGCACGGCCGCAAGCGCCCGCACCGGGAACTGGCCGAGGCACTCGACACGGCCCTCGGCTCCGGAGCGACCCTGCGCCGCCTGTGCGGCACACCCGGCACCCTGCCCGGACAGCGCGTCACCCCCTGCCCCTACCGCGGCCTCGCCGCCTACGGCACGGACGACGCCCGCTGGTTCTTCGGCCGGGCCCGGGCCACCTCCGCGCTCGTGGACCGGGTCGCCGAGGCCCTCCGTACCGGAACCGGACCGGTCGTCGTCCTCGGAGCCTCCGGGTCGGGCAAGTCCTCGCTGCTGCGGGCCGGACTGCTGCCCGCCGTGGCCGCCGGCGCGCTGCCCGAGCCGCCCGGCGGACCCTGGCACGGCGTCGTCGTGACGCCCACCGCCCGCCCCGTGGACACCCTCGCCCGCGCACTCGCCGATCCCCTCGGCGTCGGGGAGGCCGAGCTGGCCGGGCGGATCAGGGCGGGCGAGGACCTCGGGGAGAGCGGTGACGTCACGCGGCTGCTGCTGGTCGTCGACCAGTTCGAGGAGGCGTTCACGCTCTGCGCCGACCCCGCCGAGCGCGGCGCGTTCGTCGACGCCCTGTGCGCGCTGCCGCTCGCGGTCATCGCCGTACGCGCCGACTTCTTCGACCGGTGCCTCGCCCACCCGGCGCTCGTCGGCGCGGTCCAGCGCCGGCCGATGGCGCTGGGCGCGATGAGCCGGGACGAACTCGCCGAGTGCGTGCTGCGGCCCGCCGAACTGGCCGGCCTGGAGATCGAGGCCGGGCTTCTCGACGTCCTGCTGCACGACCTCGACCCGGCCGGACGCGGCTACGAACCCGGCACCCTGCCCCTGCTGTCGTACGCCCTGCTGGCCACCTGGCAGCAGCGCACCGGCCGACGGCTCACCGTGACCGGGTACCGCAGGACCGGCGGCATCCAGGGCGCCGTCGCCGCCACCGCCGAGCGGACCTACCTCGACCTCGGGACCGAACAGCGGGACATCGCACGGCAGCTGACGCTCCAGCTCGTGCGGGTCGGCGAGGAGGGCGCGGACAGCAGGCGGCACGTCGAACGCGGCCGGCTGGTTCCCGGGGCCGAGGCGGCGCTGGAGGCGTTCACCCGGGCGCGGCTGTTCACCGTCGACGGCGACCGTGTGGAGATCACCCACGAGGCACTGCTGCGGGCCTGGCCCCGGCTGGCCGGCTGGATCGACGCCGACCGGGCGGGGCTGCGCACCCACCAGCGGCTCACCGACGCCGCCCGCGCCTGGACCGACGGCGGACGGCGCCCCGAACTCCTCTTCCAGGGCGCCGTCCTGGCGGTCGCCGAGCAGTGGGCCGCCGACCGTCCCAGGCGGCTCGGGCCCGCCGAGCGGGAGTTCCTGACGGCCGGCCGCCGGGAGGCCGACCGGGGGCTGCGGCGGCTGCGGCGGGCTCTGGCCGCCCTCGCCGGGCTGCTGGGGCTGCTGCTGATCGCCACCACGGTCGCGGTCACCAACGGGGAGAAGGCCCGGCTGCAGGCCCGGGAGGCCCAGGCCGTCGCCATGACCGAGCGCACCGCCGCGCTGCGCACCTCCGACCCGGCCCTCGCCGCCACCCTCTCCGTCGCCGCCCATCGCAGGGCGCCCCACCTGGTGGCCGCCCGCGGCGCCCTGCTCAGCAGCACCGGACTGCCCCACCCCACCCCGCTGCCCGGCAACGACGTCACCGTCTCGGCGTTCGCCTTCGGACCCGACGGCCGCACGGCCGTGGGCACCCGGCAGGGCGTCGTACGGCTGTGGCGGGGGACCCGGCCCGCGGGGCAGGTACGGCTGGGGGCGGGGCACGCCGTGTGGGGGCTCGCCCTTGCCGGGGACGGGCGCCGTCTCGTCGTCGCGGACACGGTCGAGACCCGGCTGTGGCACGTCGACGGGGCATCCGCCCGGCCCGGCGCCGTGCTGTGGGCGGACGGCGGCGCGCGCGACGCCCGGATCGCGCCCGACGGGCGGACCCTCGCCGTCACCGGCGCCGACGGGACGCTGCGGCTGTGGGACCTCGACCACCCGCGACGGCCGCCGGTCGTCCACCGGGTGTCCGGCAGGCCGCTGTACTCGGTCTCCTTCAGCGGGGACGGCACCCGCCTCGCCACGGGAGGGGAGGACGGGCGCGCCACCGTGTGGGCGCGCGGCACGCACCGGCTCGCCTACGAGCCCGTCGACCACGTGTCCTATACCGGCGCCTCGGTCGGCGAGGCCGCGCTCAGCCCCGACGGGCGCCACCTCGCCGCCGGGCTCGCCGACCGCGACGTGTGGACGTGCGCCCTGGACGGGAGGGGACGCTGCGCCGCTCCCCTGCGCACGGGGCAGCGCGCGGAGGGGTACACGGCCGGGATGGCCTACAGCCCCGACGGCGCACTGCTCGCCGTGGCCGGGGAGGCCGGGGGAGTCCAACTCCGCCACCCGGAGAGCGGGCTGGTGCTGACCACCCTCGCCCATCCGACGCCCTTGCAGTCCCTGGCCTGGGGCCCCGGCGGACGCACGCTCCACGTCGGCCCGGCGAGCGGCGGCACCGTCTCCGTCTGGCGGCTGCCCCTGCCGCAGCTCCTCGGCCACAAGGGGCAGGTCTACGCCGTCGCCCTGGACGACCGGCACGCCCGGGCGGCCACCGCCGCGCTCGACGACACGGCCGCCCTGTGGGACGTACGCGATCCGGCGCGGCCCCGGCGGCTGGCCACCCTGACGCACCCCACCTGGGTCACGGCCCTCGCCTTCGACCGCACCGGCACCCGGCTCGCCACGGGCGCCCGGGACGGCACGGTCACCCTGTGGGACGTGGGGTCCCGGACCCCGCGGCGGCTCGGACACGCCACGCTCCACCACGGGACCGTGAACGACGTCGCCTTCAGCCCCGACGGCACCCGGCTGGCCAGCGGCGCCCGCGAGACCGGGGCACGGCTGTGGGACGTCTCCGCCGACGGCCGCCTCACCGCACGCGCCCGGCTGGACGGCGACCGAGGCGTCCAGGGGGTCGCCTTCGGGCTCGGCGGGCGGGTGCTGGCGACGGGGGAGGCCGGGGGCGCCGTACGGCTGTGGGACGCGCGGGGGCGCGGGGCGCCGCGGCCGCTGTGGACGCGGTCCGGGCACACGGCGCTCGTCACCGACGTCGCCTTCGCCGACCGGGGCGGGCTGCTCGCCTCCGGCGGCAAGGACGGGGCGGTGCTGGTGTGGCGGCTCGACCCGGACGACGCCCGGCACCGGCCCGACGGGAAACCCCGCGCACTCCTCGGCCACACCCGGCACCTCGCCGCCCTCGCCTTCGCCCGGCACGGGCGCACCCTGCTGACGGCGGGCGAGGACGGAGCGGCGCTGCTGTGGTCCCTCGACCGTGCGGAACCCGTCGTACGGGAACGGCTGGACAGCCCGGGCGAGACGTTCGACGACGCGGCCGTGAGCGCCGACGGACGGGTGGTGCTGACGGCCGCGCAGTACACGGTCCGGGTGTGGACCACCGACGCGGCGCAGGCCGCGCGCCGGGTCTGCGCGACGGTGGGCGCGCCGCTGACCAAGGCCCAGTGGCACCTGCGGCTGCCGGGCATCGGCCACCAGCCGCCGTGCGGAGAAGGCGGAGAAAACACGTCGTCAGCGGCCGCGCCGCGCTGATACGTTCGCCCCGTGTTCCTCCTCTTGGCGTAGGGCCCGCCCCGGCCCGCGACCGGCGAGACGGCGTTCGGCCGTTGTCCGGTCGCGGCGATCAGGCGTCCCCTTTTTCCTGCCTTGAGCCGATGCGAGGAACTCCTCATGCCCGCTTCCTACGCGGCCGTCCTGCGCCTTCCGCATGCCCGCCGCACCTTCGCCGCCGCCCTGGTCGGCAGGCTGTCGTACGGGATCGTCCCGCTGTCCGTGATGCTCGCCGTGAACCGCGCCGCGGGGTCGTACGTGGTGGCCGGCACCGTGATGGCGCTGTTCGGGGCCACCGCCGTCCTCCTGTCGCCCGCGCGGGCGGCCCTCGTCGACCGGTACGGGCCGCGCCGGGCGCTGGTCCCGATGACCGCCGCCTACCTCGCCGCGCTCGGCCTGCTGACCCTGGCCGTCGCCCGCCCGGGCGCCGTCCCGTCGCCGGTCCTCGGCGCCCTCGCCGCGGCCGCCGGGGCCTGTGTGCCGCCGCTCGGGCCGACCATGCGGGCCGTCTGGGGACGGCTCGCCCCGGACCGGGCGCTGCTCCAGCGCGCCTACAGCCTCGACGGTGTCGCCGAGGAACTGCTCTTCGTCACCGGACCGTTGCTGGTCGGCGTCCTCGTCGGGTTCGCGCCGCCGGTCGCCGGGATCGTCGTGGGGGCGGCGCTGATGGCCGTGGGGGCGGCCGGGTTCGTGGCGTCGCCGGCGGTGCGCGAGATGCCGTCGGGGAAGGTGCCGCCGGGGAAGCGCTCGGTGCGGCGGGGCGGGGGTGGCCCGCGCGGACTGGGGCGGGCCATGACCGCCGTCGCGGGCGTCGGGCTCGCGCTGGGCATGACGGACCTGCTGGTCGTGGCGTTCACCGAGCGGCACGGACACGGCGGGTCGAGCGTGGCCTGGGTCCTGGCCGCCCTGTCGGCCGGCAGCGCCGTCGGCGGGCTCCTCAACGGGGCCGTCGCCTGGCGGATCCCGGCCGGGGCACGGCTGCCGCTGCTCACGGCGGGGCTGGGCCTCGCGGTGTGCGGCGCGGGACTGGCGCCGGGCATCGTGACCCTCGGTGCCGCCGTCGCGGTCGCCGGGTTCTTCGTGGCACCGACGATCACCACCGCGTATCTGATGGCCGACGAGAGTGCCGCCCCTCAGGCCAGGGTGCGGGCGGGGGCGTGGGTCAACACGGCCGTCAACGCGGGGAGCACGGCCGGGACGGCGGCCGCGGGTGCCCTGGCCGGGCGGCTGCCGGTGGGGGTGTGCTTCGCGGTGACGGGGGCGGTGGTGCTGGCGACGGCGGCGGCCGTCGCCAGGAACCCCCGGAGGGCTACGAGGGCTACGAGGGAGGTGAGGGCTGCGACGGATACGCGGGATACGCGGGACACGAAGGGTACGAGCGGCCCCGTTCCCCTCGCTCGGACGCCGGAGCGTCAATCGTCGAGGCCCTGAGCGACCTGCCCGTGCGGGTCCGGGCCTGGCCATCGCCCGGGACGTGGCCGTGCGGCACGGCGGCACGCTCACGGTCCGTGGGACGCCGGAAGGCGCAGCCCTGTTCGAGCTGCGCCTGCCGGTCGTCCGAGGGCACCTACGGGCGGCCGCGCTGCCCGCGGAGGTGTTCGGCGATGGGCTTGAGGGACTTGTCGAGGTCGACCAGGGCCTCGGGCGAGAGCAGGTCGATGAAGTGGCGCCGCACGGACGCCACGTGGTGGGGCGCGACCTTCTGCATCGTCTCCATGCCGTGCTCCGTCAGCACCGCGTACAGACCGCGGCGGTCGGACTCGCAGTTCTCACGGCGGACCAGGTTCGCGTTCTCCATGCGGGTGATCTGGTGCGAGAGACGGCTCTTGGACTGAAGGGTGGCGGACGCGAGATCGCTCATCCGCATCCGGACGCCCTCCGACTCGGAGAGGTTCACCAGGATCTCGTAGTCGTTCATCGTCAGGCCGAACGGCTGGAGATCCTTCTCGAGCTGGTACGTCAACAGCCTGTTGACCTCCAGGTGGGTGCGCCAGGCGCACTGCTCCGCATCGGTCAGCCAGCGAGTGGCCGTTTCGGTCTCCATGAATGAAGTCTACCTAAAATGTTGAAATGCGTACTAGTGAGGGTGGTGTGACAGTGGGCACGCGTTCGATGTCACACTCCGCAGACTACCGTTCACAGCCCGAAGCGACGCTGGAGGTCCCCCAGCTGTCCGGGAAGGCGCGGTCCCCCCGACTGCCCGCCGTGCCCGCCCGACATGCCGGGCATCCCGCCCCCGCCGGGCACTCCCGGCTCGTGCGGAACGGCCCCCGTGGCCTGCTCGGCCATGAGGGTCTCGGTCGACTGGAGCAGCACCGTCCCGGCGCCCACGAACTCGAACTGGTGCTCCTCCCCGGAGGCCCCGCCCAGCCCTGTCAGTGCACGTAGACCGCCCATGACGCCGGTCATGTACCCGTGGTCGTAGTGATGGCAGGGCGAGGGGCAGTCGGCCCAGCCGACCAGCGCCTGCGGGTCCACCCGGAGGGGAGGCTCCATGAACACCACCGGACCGTTAGATGCGGCGACGAACTTTCCGGTTCCGATCAGCGTGAGGAAACCCGGCACGATCGATTGCTTCAGCGACAGACTTGGCTGAAAAGCGAGCAGATTGCCGGAGCGAACGGTCAGGTTGCCGTTGTCCAGGTCGTAGGAATTCACATCGAAGGCCCGGTCGGCGAGGAGCATCTTGCCCGAGCCCTCCGCCACGACCCAGTCGCTCGCGTGCAGTGGCGAATGGAACGACGTACGCACCAGACGGTCCAGCCGGCCGTGCCCGACGCCGTTGAAGTCGATCGAGCCGTAGTAGGCGATCATCTTCCCCTTCTGGAGGAACCACTGGCTCCCCTTCAGCTCCACACAGAAGGTGTACGGGTTCACGTTGTCGTCGACCGGAAGGGTCATGGGGTCGTGCACGGTCAGTCCCGCGCCCGGGTAGCCGCTCACAGTTTCTCCTCCGACGCCTGGACGAACACCGCACCGTTGCCGCTCAGCTCCAGCTGGAACGCCTCGCCGGAGCCGCGGCCCACCATGTCCCGCCAGCCCAGCGCGGTCGACAGCTTGTTCCGTACGTCGCCGTGGTGGGCGACGTACGCCTGCGGGTCGACATGGACCGGGCGCTGCGGGGTGATGGGGATCTCGAAGACACCGCCGTGGGCCATCACGGCGACCGCGCCGTGCCCCTTCAGCGTCGTGGTGAACAGACCCTGGCCGCTGACCTGGCCCCGGACCATGCCCATGACCCCACCCTGCGAGCCCAGGAACATCGTGCCCTGCTGGAGGGCGCCCTCGAAGGCCAGCAGGCGGTCCGCCTCCACGCAGAGTGTGTCCCCGGTGAGCTGGATGACCTGGACATGGTGGCCGCCGTGCCCGAAGAGGACCGTGCCGCTGCCCTCGACGCTCATCAGGGGCGTGTCCTCGTTGGCCAGGCGCCGCCCGATCATGGACATCACACCGCCCTGGCCGCCCTGCCTGTTCGGGGTGAAGGACACCTCGCCGCGGTACGCCAGCATGGCGCCGCGCTGACTGAACAGCCGCTGGCCGGGCACCACCGTCGCCTCGACCATCTTGGAGTTGATCTCACGGAAGGCCATCTCAGACGTCCCCCGCGATCGTGTTGCGCTCGCTCGGCTGGACGTACACCAGGCCGTCCCCCTCGAACCGGATCTGGAAGGCCTCGCCGCCGCCCTCGCCCATGAGTGTGCGGAACGTCACCCCGGACTGGAAGGACTGCCGGACGTCACCCTGGTGCGCGATGTACGCGCCGGGGTCGACGGTCAGCGGGTACTGCGGGCTGACCCGCAGCACGACGGCCGGGCCGTCCGAGGTGATCGCCGCCTGGCCGTGCCCCTCGACGGTCGTCGTGAACAGACCGTTGCCCTGGGTCGCGCCGCGCAGCCCGGTGAAACTCGTGCCCGTCCGCAGACCCGCCTCGGTCGCGAGCAGGTTGCTCGACTCCACGTAGAGCTTGTCCCCCTGGAGACGGACGAGGTTGATCTCGGAGGCGCGGTCGGCGAACCAGCACGTCCCCTGTCCTGTCACCTCCATCACGGTCATCTGCTCGCCGGTGAGCCGCCGGGTGACCATGCCCCGGATGCCCTCACCGCCGCCACTGAGCTTCTTGAAGGTCATCTGACCGTCGTACGCGACCATCGAGCCGTTCTTCGCCTTCACGGCGTCCCCGGTCATGTCGACGGCGAGCACCTTGCTGCCTTGCAGTCGGAACATCGCCACGCTGCGAAAGGTAGCCGTCGAACGGGTGGATGGAACAGCACCCATGGGTGGATCCCGACCCTGACGGCACCCCTAGGGGGACCATTTGCCACAATGGGGCGAACGCTTGTGCGCGCGTTCACAAACCGCCCCGCCATCGACGTCGAACCCCCGAAGGTGACCCGTGGACCTGAAGACAGCCTCCGCCCTCCGCCGCCTGCGCCTGGTCTCCGCCCCCGAGGCCGTGTCCTTCCTGCTGCTGCTCGTCTGCTCGGTGCTGAAGCGGACCACGGACTTCAACGCGGTACCCGTGATGGGCATGGTCCACGGCGTGCTGTTCGTCCTGTACGTGCTCTTCTGGGCGGACGCCTGGAACCGCACGAAGTGGTCGCTGAAGACCGCGGCCCTCTACTTCGTCCTCTCCGTCCTCCCGGCCGGCGGCTTCTTCGCCGAGCGCCGGCTGCGCCGCGAGGCCGAGGACGCGGTCATCGCCTCCCGCGCCCGCAAGCAGGGGGTCGTGAACGCATGATCGTCGCCTTCTCGGTCACCCCGCTGGGCGTCGGCGAGGACGTCGGGGAGTACGTCGCCGACGCCGTCCGCGTGGTCCGCGAGTCCGGCCTGCCCAACCGCACCGACGCCATGTTCACCTCCGTCGAGGGCGAGTGGGACGAGGTCATGGACGTGGTCAAGCGCGCCGTCGCCGCCGTCGAGGCCCGCGCACCCCGGGTCTCCCTGGTCCTCAAGGCAGACATCCGCCCCGACGTCACGGACGGCCTGACGTCGAAGGTGGCGACGGTGGAGAGGTATCTGGGGGAGTAGGGGCACCCGGGTCACGGGGCGCGGGGGTCATGGGTCGTCGGGTCCGCTGCGTGTCCACGGCGGCTCGACCGGGGCCACCGTCGGACCGGTCGGCGGCTTGCTGGAGGTCGCCTTCGCGTAGCACGTCCGCGGCGTGGGCCCCGGCCAGGCGATCGTCCTGGGTGTGCCCACGGGGACCGTGGCCCACCGGTCGCCGGACACCCCGGAGTTCAGCGGCGGGTCGATGCTCGGCGTAGGTACTGTCGTACGGCCCGTTGGGCCACTGGGCCGAGTTCTTCGAGGGCCGCTACCAGCAGGCCGAGTTGTTCCAGGGCGTCCAATGCGGACGCGGCTCCGGCGGTGTCGACGCCTTCGTACAGTTCGATGCCGACGAAGGCCGCCGCCACCGCCCGGGCCAGGCCCGGTGGGTCGGTGAACTCGCCGAACGGGGTGCCCGCGAGGACCCGGTCGAGGACCTGCTCGATCTCCATGATCCACAGGTCGAGACCGGCGGCCGTGGCCGGGCCCAGCGCCCCGTGGGTCTGGGCGCCGGCCAGCAGCTGGCCCAGCAGCATGACATGGCCGCCGGCCCGCTCCTGTTCGTGGATCTCACGGCCCAGGGCGAGCAGTTCGGTCAGGGAGGTCACCTCGTCGAACCGGGCGCGGTAGCGGGAGACCGTGCGCTCGGCGCCGTAGCGGCAGGCCGCCGCGAGGAGTTCGTCGACCGACCCGAAGTGGTAGAAGACCAGTGCCTGGTTCACCCCGGCGGCCGCGGCGACCGTACGGGCCGAGGTCTTCGCGATGCCCTGCTCGGTGAGCGTCCGCAGGGCGCCCTCCAGGAGCCTGGTCCTGGTGTCCGTACTCACGTGCGCGCCTCCGTCCGGGCGTCGGGCCGGGTGCGCACGAAGCTCACCCGTTCTCCAGGGCGCGCAGCACGCGTGGTGCCCGTACGTGGGTCACGGGCTGGCGCAGGCAGCGGCGGGCCGCCGGGGTGCAGGCCAGGGGCGACGCGAAGAGGGCCACGCAGACCACCACGCTCAGCAGCAGCGGGCACAGGTAGGCGAGTGACGCCGCGAACGCCCCGAACAGCCGCAGGGCGGGGCCCGCGCCCAGCCAGGCGACGGCGACCATGACGGCACACGCGCGTACCGCCACTTCCACCAGCCAGTTGGCCAGGGCGCGTTCCGGGGTGATGCCCCGCTCCAGCCACAGCCGCAGCCGGTCGAAGGACCAGGCCGTCGCCCAGCCCAGCAGCGGGCGCAGGAAGAACCGGTCGACGAGTACGCCGAACGTGCCCCAGCGGGGGCGGTAGTCGTAGCCGGTGAGGAAACGGACCCCGTCGCCGTCCGGGACGTGGCGCCAGTAGCCGCCGCCCTCGGCGAGCAGGGACAGGGGGTGCGGGGAGACGAAGCGCAGGGCGGAGACGCGGGTGCCGTCCGGGCCTTCGTGCTCGCCGGCCGCCACGCCCGTCCCGGTGAGGGTCAGGAACGGCAGCACGCGCGTGGCGTAGCGGAAGCGCCGGGGCTCGCCCTCCGCGCGCGGGTGATAGGCGATCTCGGTGAATCTCAGGTCCCAGCGCCGGTGCAGAGCGGGGTCCTGGGTACGTGCCCACACCTCGTCCAGGTCGGCGCGGATCCGCGCCTCGACGTAGAGCCCCATGTGAATCCCCCATGTCGGACCGGTTTTTGAGCGATCGCTCAAACAATCCGGGAGGACGGTACACCCGTTTGAGCGGTCGCTCAATAGGGCGACGGAGTGAGGGGTTTCGGGCCCGTCCGCGTGGTTAATGTCTCCCCGGATCGATCACAGGCGAATGGCCTGGCGTTCAGCGGGAGGATGCGTGACTGGGTGGCGTGGGCCGGGACTTCTCGGCAGGGCGGTCACGGCGTTCGTGGTGACGGCACTCCTGTCCGTCCCCGGGGGAGGGGACGTCGGCCGGGCGACCGGGTGCGGGCCCGCCCGGGGCGCCCTCACGGTCGACGATCTGCCCGCGGGATCCTCCGTGACCCGCTGCGCCGCCGTCGGCCGGCTCGTCATCCGGGACGGCGTCGGCGTCGCCGTCCCCGAACCCGGTACCACGGTCGCCGTCGAGGCGCTGACCGCGGACGGCTCCGCCCACGGCCTCACCGTGCGCGTCGCCGCCGACGGCACGGTGTCCTACGACTACGAGGGCCACGAGGGCCACGAGGGCCACGACGACCACCGCGGCCGGGACGGGCACGCCGGCCGCCCGGCGGCCGCCACGAGCGGCAGCCGCGCCGACTCGCCCGCCTCCTGCACCGACTCCGCGTTCACCACCGAGGACCGCAAGGAGTACAACACCTACGACTGGTTCATCGGCGACGGCCCGCAGCCCGGCGGCGTCACCCGCGCCGAGGCCCGCCGCGCCTTCGAGGACGCCATCGCCACCATCACCAGCAGCCGCAACGACTGCGGGATCGGCGACACGGTCATGGCGAAGGCGCGCTTCGTGGCCCCGACCCACCACGAGGCCGATGTCGACAGCGAGGCCCGCTGCACCACGCGCGACGGCCTGAACGTCTGGGACGCGGGCGACCTCAGCAGCGGCGTCGTCGCCACCACCTGTTCCTGGAGCCACCCGGTGCCAGGACCCCGCCCCGACCAGCTGATCGAGGCCGACGTCCGCTTCAACACCCGCCACTACCATTTCACCAACCGCCCCACCAGCGGCTCCTGCGACAACGCCTACGACATCCGCAGCGTCGCCACGCACGAGGCCGGCCATGTCTTCGGCCTCGGTCACGCGGGCGCCGGCCACGGCAACCTCACCATGTACGCGAACTCGTACGCCTGCACCACCAGTGCCCGCACCCTCGGCAAGGGCGACGTCCTCGGGCTGCGCCACCTGTACTGAACCGAACGTACGGGGCGACGGGTTCAGTCCGGACCGTCGCCCGCCACCAGCGCCATCCCGAGCGGTGTCCGCTCGTACAGCACCTGGTGGCCGTAGCGCCGCGCGACGAGCAGCCCCGCGTCCCGCAGCAGCGTCAGATGCGCGGAGACCGACGACGGCGCGAGGCTCAGCCGGTGCGCGAGGGCGACGGTGCCGGCCGGTTCGTCGAGCGCGGCCAGCACCGCGGCGCGCCCGCGGCCCAGGAGCCGTACCAGCACCTCGGGCGCCCGGCCCTCGGGCTCGGCCCACAGGCCGCCGATGCCGCGCGCCGGGTAGACGAGCGTCGGCTGCCACGGCGGGTCGAAGGTGCTCACGACGTCCGGCCAGATGAACCCGCTCGGCATCAGCACCAGGCCCCGCCCGTCCAGCCGCCGCTCGTGCTCGCCGCGGAACTCGACGGTCAGCGTCCCGGCCCGCCAGCCGAACCGCCGGCTGATCTCCGGCAGCAGCCCGCCCAGCCCCACCTCGGCCAGCCGACGCGAGTGGAACGCCACGTCCGCCTCCAGCAGGGCGCGCAGCCGGGGCCAGTCCGGCGCCACGAGGGCGTGCCAGGTCTCCTCCAGCGCGTCCGACAGCTCCCGGACCATGCCGGCGGGATCCTCCAGCCACCTCCGTCCGCGAGGGGAGCCGAGGGCGCCCGGGGTGTCGGCCAGCGACCGGGCGGTGTCCGCGCGCGCCGCCGCCGGATCGCTCGCCCGCACGGCGGCGATCTCCTCCTCGAAGGAGGCGGCCGGGCCGATCGGCGGCGGGCAGAGCCAGTCGGGGCAGTGGCCCCGCCGCGGCATCAGCAGCCACAGACCCGTCAGGTCCAGCCCGGCCGCCACCGCGGCCCGGCGACGCAGCCAGGGCGCGTGATAGCCGTGCCGCTCGGGCCGCTTGAGCATCCGCACCACCTCCTGCGTCTCCCAGAGCGGGGACACGGCGAAGCGGCAGCGCAGGAAGTCGTCCTCGCCGAAGTGCAGACGCGACGGCACGGGACCCCCTGGGGCGGTGGCGGCCGCGGCCTGGCCGGAGCCAGGCCGGGCGCGGAACATTCGGCTGGGGCCGAATCTATAGGTTCCGCGGCCCGCCCCGAGCACGCTGCCGGACATGCCAGAGGTCACCACCGCCACTCCACAAGCACCTGGGTCCGGGTCCGGAGCCGGGTCCGGGTACGCCCGCGTCCTCGCCGTCCCCGAGTTCCGCGCCGTCTTCGCCGCCCACACGCTCTCCCTGCTCGGCGTGGTCGTCGCCGAGATCGCCCTGTCCCTCCTCGTCTACGACCTCACCGGCTCGCCGCTCATGAGCGCGCTCACCTTCGCCCTGGGCTTCCTGCCCTACGTCGTCGGCGGCACCCTGCTCGCGGGCGTCGCCGACCGCTTCCCGGCCCGCCGGGTGCTCGTGTTCTGCGACCTGGTGTGCGCGGTGTGCGTCGCGGCGATGACCGTGCGGGGGGCGCCGCTGGCCGTGCTGCTCGCCCTGCGCTGCGCTCTCGCCGTCGTCTCACCGGTGTTCGCCGGCACCCGGATGGCGACGCTCGCCGACATCCTCGGCGACGGCGACCTGTTCGTCCTCGGCCGCTCGCTGCTGCGGATCGTCTCGCAGAGCGCGCTCCTGGCCGGCTACGGCCTCGGCGGCCTGCTGCTCACCGTCGCCTCCCCGCGCCAGTCCCTGGTCGTGACCGTCTCCACCTTCCTGGCCTCCGCCGTGATCCTGCGCCTGGGCACCCACCGCCGCCCGGCCCGGTCCCGCGACGGCGGCACCCTGGTCCGGGAGTCCCTCAGGGGCGCCGGGCTCGTCCTCGCCGACCGGCGGGTCCGCGCGCTGCTCCTGCTCACCTGGATCCCGCCGATGTTCGCGGTCGCGCCGGAGGCCCTGGCGGCGCCCTACGCCGACGACGTCGGCGCCGGACCGCTCGCCCTCGGCCTGCTGATGTGCGCGCTGCCCGTCGGCACGGTCGCGGGCGAGCTGTACGCGGGGTCCCGGCTGCGCCCCGCCGCCCGCGAGCGCGTCGCCCTGCCGCTGGTCTGCCTCACCCTGCTGCCCTACCTCGGCTACGCCCTGCGCCCCGGCCTCGCCGTCTCCCTCCTGCTGCTGGTGGTCTCGGGCGCCGGGGCGGCGTACACCCTCGGACTCGACCAGTGGTTCGTGCGGGCCGTGCCGCAGGAGCTGCGCGGCCGGGCGATGACCCTGCTGACCGCCGGACTCATGACCTTCCAGGGCGTCGGGATGGCGTTGGCGGGGGTCGCGGCGGAGCTGGTGGGCGTGCGGGCGGCGGTCGCCGGGGCCGGAGCGCTGGGGACCGTGTGCTGTGTGCTGCTGGCCCGGGAGGCCCGGCGGACCGAAAGCCGAGACGAGGCTGCCCGGGATATGACCGGCGGGTAGGGTCTGGTGCCGTGCCGAAGCCCCGCAGCCTGCCCTTCGACCCCATCGCCCGCGCCGACGAGCTCTGGAAGCAGAGATGGGGCAGCGTGCCCTCGATGGCCGCGATCACCTCGATCATGCGCGCCCACCAGATCCTGCTCGCCGAGGTGGACGCGGTGGTCAAGCCGTACGGGCTGACGTTCGCCCGCTACGAGGCGCTGGTGCTGCTCACCTTCTCCAAGGAGGGCGAGCTGACCATGTCGAAGATCGGTGAGCGGCTCCAGGTGCACCCCACGTCGGTGACGAACACCGTCGACCGGCTGGTGCGGTCCGGCCTGGTCGCCAGGCGGCCCAACCCCAACGACGGCCGTGGCACCCTCGCCGTGATCACGGACAAGGGGCGCGAGGTCGTCGAGGCGGCCACCCGCGACCTGATGGCGATGGACTTCGGTCTCGGGGCGTACGACGAGGAGGAGTGCGCGGAGATCTTCGCGATGCTGCGGCCGCTGCGGGTCGCGGCGCACGACTTCGAGGAGGACTGACCCGCCCCAAGATCGGCCGGAACGGGCGGTTACGCTCGACGGCATGAAGAAGAGCGTGCTGACCCGCTACCGCGTCATGGCCTACGTCACCGGTGTGCTGCTGGTCCTCCTGTGCCTGTGCATGATCGGCAAGTACGTACTGGACCTGGACGGCGCGGCGGACGCCACGCGGGCCGTCTCCATCGCGCACGGCTGGCTCTACGTCGTCTACCTGGTCTTCGCCTTCGACCTGGGCTCCAAGGCGAAGTGGCCGGTCGCCAAGCAGCTGTGGGTGCTGCTCGCCGGGACGATCCCGACGGCCGCCTTCTTCGTGGAGCGGAAGATCACCCGCGAGCTGGACGCGACGGCCGCCGCCGACGCCTCTCCGGCCGCCGTCAAGGCGTAACGCCACCCCCCACCGCCGTACGCGTCGCGCGTGCGGCGGTGTCGTACCAAGATTTACTAGGACGTCCTACTAATAGCTGTCGACATTTACTAGGACGTCCAAGTAAATTTGAGTCATGGACGCTGACGCCATCGAGGAGGGCCGCCGTCGCTGGCAGGCCCGGTACGACGCTTCGCGCAAGCGCGACGCGGACTTCACCACGCTCTCCGGAGACCCCGTGGAGCCGGTGTACGGGCCCCGGCCCGGCGACATCTACGAGGGCTTCGAGCGGATCGGCTGGCCGGGCGAGTACCCCTTCACCCGTGGCCTGTACCCGACCGGCTACCGGGGGCGCACCTGGACCATCCGGCAGTTCGCCGGGTTCGGCAACGCCGAGCAGACCAACGAGCGCTACAAGATGATCCTGGCCAACGGCGGCGGTGGCCTCTCGGTGGCCTTCGACATGCCGACGCTCATGGGCCGCGACTCCGACGACCGCCGCTCCCTGGGCGAGGTCGGCCACTGCGGCGTCGCCATCGACTCGGCCGCCGACATGGAGGTCCTGTTCAAGGACATCCCCCTCGGTGACGTGACGACGTCGATGACCATCAGCGGTCCGGCCGTCCCCGCCTTCTGCATGTACCTCGTCGCCGCCGAGCGCCAGGGCGTCGACCCGGCCGTCCTCAACGGCACGCTCCAGACGGACATCTTCAAGGAGTACATCGCGCAGAAGGAGTGGCTCTTCCCGCCCGAGCCGCATCTGCGGCTGATCGGCGACCTGATGGAGTACTGCGCGGCCGGCATCCCCGCCTACAAGCCGCTGTCGGTCTCCGGCTACCACATCCGCGAGGCCGGTTCGACGGCCGCGCAGGAGCTGGCCTACACGCTGGCGGACGGCTTCGGGTACGTCGAACTCGGCCTGTCCCGCGGCCTGGACGTGGACGTCTTCGCGCCCGGCCTGTCCTTCTTCTTCGACGCGCACCTCGACTTCTTCGAGGAGATCGCCAAGTTCCGCGCGGCGCGCAGGATCTGGGCCCGCTGGATGCGCGACGTCTACGGCGCGACGTCCGAGAAGGCGCAGTGGCTGCGCTTCCACACCCAGACCGCCGGTGTCTCGCTGACCGCCCAGCAGCCGTACAACAACGTGGTGCGTACGGCGGTGGAGGCGCTCTCGGCGATCCTCGGCGGCACCAACTCGCTGCACACCAACGCCCTCGACGAGACGCTCGCGCTGCCGAGCGAGCAGGCCGCCGAGATCGCGCTGCGCACCCAGCAGGTGCTGATGGAGGAGACCGGCGTCGCCAACGTGGCGGACCCGCTGGGCGGTTCGTGGTACGTCGAGCAGCTGACGGACCGGATCGAGGCCGACGCGGAGCGGATCTTCGAGCAGATCAAGGAGCGCGGGCTGCGGGCGCACCCCGACGGGCGGCACCCGATCGGGCCGATCACCTCCGGGATCCTGCGCGGGATCGAGGACGGCTGGTTCACGGGCGAGATCGCCGAGTCCGCCTTCCGCTACCAGCAGTCCCTGGAGAAGGGCGAGAAGCGGGTCGTCGGCGTCAACGCCCACACCGGGTCGGTGACCGGGGACCTGGAGATCCTGCGCGTCAGCCACGAGGTGGAGCGGGAGCAGGTGCGGGTGCTCGGGGAGCGCCGGGCGGGGCGCGACGACGCACGGGTGCGGGCCGCGCTGGCCGCCATGCTGGCCGCCGCCCGTGACGGCTCGAACATGATCGAGCCCATGCTGGACGCCGTCCGCGCCGAGGCGACCCTGGGCGAGATCTGCGACGCCCTGCGGGACGAGTGGGGGGTGTACACCGAGCCGGCGGGCTTCTAGGAGCCGGCCTTCCGGTCGGTTCTAGTTGCCGGCCTTCCGGTCGGTCGCCGTCAGGCCGAGGAGGAGCACGCGCGTGAAGTCGCGCACCCACTCCTCGTCGGCCGGTTCCGCGCTGACCAGGGTGCGGTGGACGACCGCGCCCGCGACGATGTCGAAGATGAGGTCGACCGTGCGGGCGGCCTCCTCGGGGTCGGTCTCCGGGGGGAGTTCGCCGCGCGTCTGGGCGCGGGCGCGGCCCTCCAGGACGAGGTCCTTCTGGGGATCGACGATGGAGGCGCGGATGCGCTCGCGCAGGGCGTCGTCGCGTGTGGACTCCGCGACCACCGCCATCAGCCCGCTCTTCGCCTCGGGGCGGGCCAGGATCGCCGCGAACTGGAGGACGACGCCCTCGATGTCCGCGGCCAGGCTGCCGCGGTCGGGCAGCTCCAGTTCGCCGAAGAGTTCCGCGACCGCGTCCACGACCAGTTCGTTCTTGCCCGCCCAGCGGCGGTAGAGGGTCGTCTTCGCCACCCCGGCGCGGGTCGCCACGTCCCCCAGGGTGAGCTTCGACCAGCCCAGCTCGACCAGGGCCGCCCGGGTCGCGGCCAGGATCGCGGCGTCCGCCGCGGCGCTGCGGGGGCGGCCGGTGCGGACAGGGGTGCGGCTCTGCATCCCCCGACCATAACCGCCGGTTTCCGCCATGGTGTTTCCCGTGTCGCCGTGAGGGAGATCACCAGGGAGTGGCCGCACGAAGGCACCTCGCGCCATTACGCTACGACTCGTAGCGAAAGCCCGTGCGGGACGTGCGCGGGTCGCGACCGCTGCGCGTGGGGTGGGGACCCCAGCGCTCGTTCGGGATCGCTTTCGGAACGCTTTTCACGTACACGCGCGGACGGGGGAGGATAGACGCATGCAGCCACGGAACATGTCCATGAGCGGAGTCGTCGACCTCGCCGCGGTGAAGGCGGCCCAGGAGGCCAAGGCGAAGGCGGAGCAGGC
The DNA here is from genome assembly GCF_055591025.1 of Streptomyces sp. NPDC041784. Classification (NCBI taxonomy): domain Bacteria; kingdom Bacillati; phylum Actinomycetota; class Actinomycetes; order Kitasatosporales; family Streptomycetaceae; genus Streptomyces; species Streptomyces sp. NPDC041784. The sequence continues at coordinate 24,954 of NZ_JBVJAB010000038.1, read as the reverse complement.
GCGCGCCGAAACGGCCCGGCAGGGCGGCGCGGGCGCCGTCTCCCCGGCCGATCTCGTCATCGACGTAGACGAGGCGGGGTTCGAGCGGGACGTCCTGCAGCGCTCCGCCGAGGTGCCCGTCGTCATCGACTTCTGGGCCGAGTGGTGCCAGCCCTGCAAGCAGCTGAGCCCGGTCCTGGAGCGGCTCGCCGTCGAGTACGACGGCCGCTTCCTGCTCGCCAAGATCGACGTCGACGCGAACCAGATGCTGATGCAGCAGTTCGGGGTCCAGGGGATCCCGGCCGTCTTCGCGGTCGTCGCGGGGCAGGCCCTGCCGCTCTTCCAGGGTGCCGCCGGTGAGGAACAGATCCGCCAGACCCTCGACCAGCTGGTGCAGGTCGCCGAGCAGCGCTTCGGGCTGACCGGCCTGACCGTCGACCCCGACGCCGAGCCCGGGGGCGGCCAGGCGGCGCCCGCCGAGGTCCCGGCCGGCCCCCACGACACCCTCCTCGAAGCCGCCGTGGAGGCCCTGGACGCCGGTGACTTCGGTGCCGCGGTCCAGGCGTACCGGAACGTCCTCGTGGACGACCCGGCGAACACGGAGGCGAAACTCGGTCTGGCGCAGGCCGAGTTGCTGCACCGGGTGCAGGACCTGGACCCGCAGCAGGTGCGCAAGGACGCCGCCGAGAAGCCGCAGGACCCGGCGGCACAGATCGCCGCCGCCGACCTGGATCTGGTGGGCGGTCATGTCGAGGACGCCTTCGGACGGCTGATCGACACTGTGCGCCGCACGGCCGGCGAGGACCGGGACGCCGTACGGATGCGGCTCCTGGAGCTGTTCGAGGTCGTCGGGCCCGAGGACCCGCGGGTGGCGGCGGCGCGCCGGGCGCTGGCGCGGGCGCTGTTCTGAGCGGGGCGGGAGCCCGGTTCCTGACCAGTCGCTAAACGCCGGGGCGTGTGGTTCCGGAGTGAAGGTTCCGCCTACGAGGTTCCCCTGCGGCCGCGCTTTACCAAATCTTGGTAATCGCGGCCGCTGTTACTTCAAGTAAGTCCAAGCCGTTGTTGTGTCGGGTTCTGTCCCTCGATCAATAGTTTTGTTCTGGGGCTTGTTGCCACCCTGCGTCGCCACCCGAGACCTATGGGTCGTTGTTCGGTTATCCGGCCGTTACTAGCCAGTAACGAACCCCCTTGTGCGGGCGGCGAGAATGCACCACGATCGGCCACGCTCGGTCCAAAGCCGTACCCCGACAGCCGGTTGGGTCAACGGATTTTCCTGGGTCCCCACCGAGCAGGGCCGGCGGCTGTGACGCCGGCTCTCGGGCAGGGGGGTCTTCGCCGGTCGGTGAAGCCTGTCCAGCAAGGTTGTGCGTGATGCGTGTCAGGCGCGACCAGTGGTTGTCGCTCGGGGGTGATCGCCGGTGATCGGTGCGCGGACAGCGCCTCCGAATACGGGCGCTCCCCTTCCCGAGGACGTAGCACTTCTCCCATCCCTGCCCGGCTGAGCCGCCGCCTCGGTGGTGAGTCGGGGGCAGGAGATGTACGTCCGAGAAGGAGGAAATATGGAGTCCCAGGTGCGTGGCGGGACCAGATGGAAGCGGTTCGCCGTCGTCATGGTGCCCAGCGTGGCTGCCACGGCGTGTATAGGCGTCGCCCTCGCGCAGGGCGCGCTCGCCGCGTCGTTCAGCGTGTCGGGTCAGTCGTTCAAGGTCACGGCCGACAAGCTCGTCGGCACGGGCTTCGCGCAGTACGGCGCGCTCGACTCGGGTTACACCCTGGACGGCAAGAAGACGGCTCACCCCGTCGCCGTCTCGTCGTTCAAGAGCGCCACGATCACGAACATGTGCCAGTCCGTGGTCACGCCGAACATCCCGCTGCTCGGCTCGGTCAGCCTCACGCTGAAGGCCGGCGGCGGCAGCAAGCCGGTCGAGGCCGACAACCTGTACATCGACGTCGAGGAACTGGCCGCCGACGCCACGTTCAACAACATCGAGATCGGTGTCGCCGCCAAGGACCTCAACAAGGGTCCGGGCATGAAGGGCGGCAGCGAGCAGGCCAACCCCTACGGCTTCGGCCAGCAGGCCGACTCGGCCGTGCTCACCGACGTGAAGCAGACGGCGTGGGCCACCACCGCCGGAACCTTCAAGCTCAGCGGCCTGAAGATGTCGCTGTCGACGGGTGTCAAGGAGTGCTACTAAGCACTCGGTGACGGGCGGGGGGGCCGGTGGCGCCCCCGCCCGTCCCTTCTGAAGCGCCGCGCTTTCACTCGCGGCCCACATCTCCACCACAGCAAAGCCGCACCAGGGAGCTGTTTTCCATGAGCGCCGAGACTCCTGTCGCCCCCGGCCAGTTCACCCTCCGGAGGCAGCAGTTCCGCGCCTGGCGGGGCACACGGCCGTTCTGGGCGGGCCTGTTCGTTCTCATCAGCGGGTTCCCCATCGCCTATTTCCCGTACGCGCACCTCCAGGTGGGCCACCTGACGCTGGCGATGGCGACCACCGCGGGCGCAGGCTCCCTGATCATCGGTGTGCTGCTGGGCGTTCTGGGCCTGAGCCTGTGGTTCCAGAAGCACGTACGTACTTTCGCGGGTGTCGCGGCGATCCTGCTCGGCCTGGTGTCCATCCCGGTCTCCAACCTCGGTGGATTCCTCATCGGTTTCCTCTTCGCGCTGATCGGCGGGGCGATGGCCGTGTCGTGGGCACCGGGCGCGCCGCCCGTGCCGGAAGCGGCACCGGCGGCCGGGCCGGCCGCCTCGGGAGCGCCCGAGGGCGCGTACCCCGGGAGCACCGCCCCCGCGGGCGACTTGACCGAGAACCCGTACAGCACGGGCCCTTCCCTCACCAAGGACGCGTCCCCCGCCAAGGACGACGACGGCGAGGGCGAGCCGAACGATCTGTCAGGAACGAGCCCGGCCAACGGGGCGAACGGGAGGCACAGTGCCGGCTGACGAGGTGACTCACGGGACTGACGTGGAGGCGTCCCCTGTGAGAACCGGTCCCCGCCACGCGGCACCCAAGAAGCCGCTGTTCACCAGGTTCCACATGCCGGCCGGCAAGGCGATAGCCCTGGCCGCCATGCCCACGGCGGTCCTCATGGGGATGGGCTTCACGCCGACCCTCGCCAACGCCGAGGACCAGCCGACGTCGAAGAGCCTCACCATCGACGAGTACAAGGACTGCGTGGCGGCCCTGGAGGACACGGACGCCTCCGCGTCGGCCTCGCCGTCGCCGTCGGCCTCCGAGTCGACCGACGACGCGCAGGACGACTCCCCGTCGGACGAGGGTTCCACGGACACCTCGACGGACGACTCGCAGGACACGTCGAGCGGTTCGGACGACTCCTCGTCGTCGGATTCAGGTTCCGACGAACAGGCCGAGCCCGCGCCGTCCGCGTCCTCCGAGGCCGCGTCCACGACCGAGCAGCAGTCGGCCGCGTCGTCCTCCGACGACACGGCCACGGCGACCCCGTCGGCCGAGGAGACGGACAAGAACGTCCTGGAGACCATCGGCGACGCCATCACGGACCTCTTCGACGGTGACAACGGCTCCGACGCGTCCTCCAGCGCGAGCCCGTCCCCGTCGGCGTCCGCCTCGGCGTCGGCCGGCACCGACGACTCCTCGTCGGACACCGGCGGGGGCTCCTCGGACGACACCGGCTCCTCGGACGACTCCGGTACGGACGACTCCGGTACGGACGGGACCGGCAAGGTCAAGGACGCCACGGACGCCGTCACCGGCGAGGTGAAGGACACCGCCGACGCCGCCGACGACACGGCGGACGAGGCCGCGGAGGACGCCGCCGACGAGGCCACCGCCTCGCCCAGCCCGTCCGAGTCCACGGCCGACGTCGACGACTGCCCCGTCGCCACCCTCGACGAGAGCGGCATCGACAACAAGACGCCCCTCGCGGACGACCCCTGGTACCTGAACGCCAGTTCGCTGCTGCTGAAGAGCGCCGACTACCAGGGCATCGTCGAGGTGAAGACGGCCAACGGGACGAAGAAGAAGGTCCTGAAGTACGTCATCTCCGGCGGCACCGACATCGGCGATCTGCACCAGACGGTCGACGACAAGCAGACGGGCAAGACCTACCACGTCCAGGCGGCCTCGGGCAGCACGTCCACGATCACCGACGGCGACACGATCATGTACACCGAGAGCATCTCGGGGAACCTGTTCGGTCTGATCCCGGTCACCTTCGACCCGGAGAACCCGCCGCCGCTGAACATCCCGCTGATCTACTTCACCAAGGTGAAGGTCGTGCAGGCCGGCCAGATGGGCGGCAACCTGCACATCCCGGGGATGCGCGTCTACACCACCGACTAGACCGCTCAGTCCCCCGCACAAGCCCGTTCGGGAGCCGCACAAGCCTGAGGGCGCCCCCTGTCGCAGGGGGCGCCCTCAGCGCCGTACACGCCCCTTCGCGGGGCCGAACCCGCCCGTGGGGCGGCCGGGTCAGTCGTTCGCGCCGCCGCCGAGGTGGTGCACCCGGACCATGTTGGTGGTGCCGGGGACGCCGGGCGGCGAGCCGGCCGTGATGATGACGATGTCGCCCGGGTTGAAGCGGTTGAGCTTGATGATCTCCTGGTCCACCAGGTCGACCATCTCGTCGGTGCTGTTCACGAACGGCACGACGTGCGACTCGACGCCCCAGCTGAGCGCCAGCTGGTTGCGGGTGTTCTCGTCCGTGGTGAACGCGATGATCGGCTGGGACGCCCGGTAGCGGGACAGCCGGCGGGCGGTGTCACCGGACTGGGTGAAGGCCACCAGGCCCCGGCCGCCGAGGAAGTCGGCGATCTCGCACGCGGCGCGCGCGATCGAACCGCCCTGCGTCCGCGGCTTCTTGCCCGGGACCAGCGGCTGGAGGCCCTTGGAGAGCAGCTCCTGCTCGGCCGCGGTGACGATCTTCGACATCGTCTTCACGGTCTCGATCGGGTACGCGCCCACGCTCGACTCGGCGGACAGCATGACCGCGTCGGCGCCGTCCAGGATCGCGTTGGCCACGTCGGAGGCCTCGGCGCGGGTCGGCCGGGAGTTGGTGATCATCGACTCCATCATCTGGGTCGCCACGATCACCGGCTTGGCGTTGCGCCGGCACAGCTCGATCAGCCGCTTCTGCACCATGGGGACCCGCTCCAGCGGGTACTCGACGGCCAGGTCGCCACGGGCGACCATCACACCGTCGAACGCCATCACGACGTCCTCCATGTTCTCCACCGCCTGCGGCTTCTCCACCTTGGCGATGACGGGGACCCGACGGCCCTCCTCGTCCATCACCCGGTGGACGTCGGCCACGTCCTTGGCGTCGCGGACGAAGGACAGCGCGACCAGGTCGGCGCCCATGCGCAGCGCGAACCGCAGGTCCTCGATGTCCTTCTCGCTCAGCGCGGGCACGTTGACGGCCGCGCCGGGCAGGTTGATGCCCTTGTGGTCGGAGATGACGCCGCCCTCGATGACGATCGTCTTCACCCGCGCGCCCTCGACGTCCAGGACCTTCAGCTCGACGTTGCCGTCGTTGATGAGGATCTGGTCACCGCGCGAGACGTCACCGGTCAGGCCCTTGTACGTCGTACCGCAGATCGTCTTGTCGCCGGGGACGTCCTCGGTGGTGATGGTGAACTCGTCACCGCGCACCAGCTCCACCGGGCCCTCGGCGAAGGTCTCGAGGCGGATCTTCGGGCCCTGGAGGTCGGCGAGGACACCGATGGCCCGGCCGGTCTCCTTGGCGGCGGCCCGGACCCGGTCGTACCGGCCCTGGTGCTCGGCGTGGGTGCCGTGGCTGAAGTTGAAGCGGGCCACGTTCATGCCGGCTTCGATCAGAGAGACGAGCTGCTCGTGGGAGTCGACCGCGGGGCCGAGAGTACAGACGATTTTCGAACGGCGCATGGGGCGATCCTATCGGTTTGTTTCGCTCCGGAATATTCCGTCTGGCGGAAGATACAAATGGGCGGCCTCGTGCTCAGTTGCTTTACTGTTCAGTTGCCACGCGGCGGAGGCGCATATCAATACCGCCCGACCAATGCGTACGTCTGTGTGGCGATCTCCAGTTCCTCGTCCGTCGGCACCACGGCGACCGCCACCCGGGCGTCCGCGGGCGAGATCAGCCGGGGCTCGTCGCCGCGTACGGCGTTGAGCCCGTCGTCCACCGCCAGGCCCAGGGTCTCCAGGCCCGCGACGGCCGCCGCGCGCACCTCGGCGGCGTTCTCGCCGACCCCGGCGGTGAACGCCACCGCGTCCACCCGCCCGAGCACCGCGTAATAGGCGCCGATGTACTTCTTCAGACGGTGAATGTAGATGTCGAAGGCGAGCTTCGCCCGTGCGTCGCCCTCGTCGATACGGCGCCGGATCTCGCGCATGTCGTTGTCGCCGCACAGCCCGATGAGCCCGCTCTTCTTGTTGAGAAGAGTGTCGATTTCGTCGATGGACATTCCGCCAACCCGCGCCAAATGGAAGATGACGGCCGGGTCGGCGTCCCCCGAGCGGGTCCCCATGACGAGGCCTTCGAGCGGGGTCAGCCCCATGGAGGTGTCCACGCACGCCCCGCCCCGTACGGCGGAGGCGGACGCCCCGTTGCCCAGATGCAGCACGATGACGTTCACCTCTTCGGGTGCCCTGCCGAGCAGCTTCGCCGTCGCCCGGGAGACGTACGCGTGCGAGGTCCCGTGGAACCCGTAGCGCCGGATCCGGTGCGCGTCGGCGGTCTCGACGTCGATCGCGTAGCGTGCGGCCGACTCCGGCATCGTGGTGTGGAAGGCGGTGTCGAACACGGCGACCTGCGGCAGGTCGGGCCGCAGCGCCCGCGCGGTCCGGATCCCGGTGAGGTTGGCCGGGTTGTGCAGCGGCGCGACCGGGATCAGCCGCTCGATCTCGGCGAGGACGGTGTCGTCGACGACGGTCGGCCGGGTGAAGTGCTTGCCGCCGTGCACGACGCGGTGCCCGATGGCGGCCAGCTCGGGCGAGTCGAGCCCGAGCCCGTCCTGCGCCAGCTCCTCGGCGACGGCCTTCAGCGCGGCGTCGTGGTCGGCGATCGGGCCGGTCCGCTCCCGACTCTCCCCGCCGGTCGCCAGCGGAGTGTGCTTGAGGCGCGAGGTCTGCTCACCGATGCGTTCGACGAGCCCCGCGGCCAGCCGGCTGCTGTCGCGCATGTCGAGCAGCTGGTACTTCACCGACGAGGAGCCGGAGTTGAGGACGAGGACGCGCGTGGAACTCACTGGGCGGTGGCCTTCTCGATCGGGGTCTGGGCCTGGATGGCCGTGATGGCGACGGTGTTCACGATGTCCTGGACGAGGGCGCCCCGGGACAGGTCGTTGACCGGCTTGCGCAGGCCCTGGAGCACCGGCCCGACGGCGATCGCGCCGGCCGAACGCTGCACGGCCTTGTAGGTGTTGTTGCCGGTGTTGAGGTCCGGGAAGATCAGCACACTGGCCTGGCCCGCGACATCGGACTCCGGCAGCTTGGTGGCGGCCACGGTCGGCTCGACGGCCGCGTCGTACTGGATCGGCCCCTCGATCTTGAGGTCGGGGCGCCGGGAGCGGACCAGCTCGGTGGCCTCGCGCACCTTGTCGACGTCGGCGCCCGATCCGGACGTACCCGTCGAGTACGACAGCATCGCGATCCGCGGCTCCACGCCGAACCGCGCGGCGGTCGTGGCCGACTGGATGGCGATGTCGGCGAGCTGCTCGGCGTTCGGATCGGGGTTCACGGCGCAGTCGCCGTAGACCAGGACCTTGTCGGCCAGGCACATGAAGAACACGGACGAGACGATGTCGGCGTCCGGATTCGTCTTGATGATCTCGAAGGCGGGTCGGATGGTGGCGGCCGTGGAGTGCACGGACCCGGAGACCATGCCGTCGGCGAGGCCCTCCTGGACCATGAGCGTGCCGAAGTAGTTCACGTCGGAGACGACGTCGTACGCCAGTTCCACGCTGACGCCCTTGTGGGCGCGGAAGGCGGCGTACTTCTCGGCGAAGGAGTCGCGCAGCTCGCTGGTGGCCGGGTCGATCAGCTGGCAGTCGCCCAGGTCGATGCCCAGGTCGGCGGCCTTCTTGCGGATCTGCTCGACCGGCCCGAGGAGGGTGAGGTCGCAGACGCCGCGGCGCAGCAGCACCTCGGCGGCGTGCAGGACGCGCTCCTCCGTCCCCTCGGGCAGGACCACCCGGCGCCGGTCCGCGCGGGCCTGTTCGAGGAGCTTGTGCTCGAACATCATCGGCGTCACGCGGTCGCTGCTCGGGGCCGAGACCCGCTTCAGCAGACCGCCGGTGTCGACATGCCGCTCGAACAGCCCGAGCGCGGTCTCGGCCTTGCGCGGGGTGGCCGCGTTGAGCTTGCCCTCCAGGGAGAACAGCTGCTCGGCGGTGGGGAAGCTGAGGCCGGGGACCGAGATGACCGGGGTGCCCGGGGCGAGGCGGGCGGCGAGGGTGAGGACCTCCTCGGTCGGGACCTCGTTCAGAGTGAGCACCACACCCGCTATCGGCGGGGTGCCGGCGCTGTGCGCGGCGAGCGAGCCGATGACCAGGTCGGCGCGGTCGCCCGGGGTGACGACCAGACAGCCCGGGGTCAGCGCGTTCAGGAAGTTCGGCAGCATCGCGCCGCCGAAGACGAAGCCCAGCGCGTCACGGGCGAGCCCCGAGTCGTCACCGAGCAGCACCTTCGCGCCGAGCGCGTGCGCGACCTGCGAGACGGTCGGCGCGGAGAGCGCGGGCTCGTCGGGCAGCACGTAGCAGGGCACCGGCAGCCGGTTGTCGAGCTGGGCCGCTATCTTGTCGCGGTCCTCGCGGGCGACCCGGTTCGTCACCATCGCCAGCACGTCGCAGCCGAGGCCCACATAGGCCCGGTAGGCGTTGCGGGTCTCGGCGAGCACCGACTCGGTGGTCTGCTTGCGCCCGCCGACCACGGGGATCACGGCCGCGCCGAACTCGTTCGCGAGGCGGGCGTTGAGGGCCAGTTCGTCGGGGAACTGGGTGTCGGCGTAGTCGGTGCCCAGGACGAGGACGACGTCGTAGGCGCGGGCGACGCGGTGGAACCGCTCGACGAGGGTGGAGACCAGTTCGTCCGCCCCCCGCTCGGCCTGGAGGGCGGACGCCTCGTGGTAGTCCATGCCGTAGACGGTGGCCGGGTCCTGCGCCAGCCGGTAACGGGCGCGCAGCAGCTCGAACAGCCGGTCGGGCCCGTCGTGGACGAGGGGGCGGAAGACGCCCACCCGGTCGATCTGGCGGGTCAGGAGTTCCATGACCCCCAGTTCGACGACCTGGCGGCCGTCGCCGCGGTCGATACCGGTCACGTACACGCTGCGGGTCACGCGTGCTCTCCGTTCCTGGGTGATGTCGGTGATGTCGGCCCCTGGTCATAAAAATCGCCCACCTAGGTGAGCAGATCCCTCTTGACAATACCCCTGCGCGTGGATAAGGCGCCCGTCAAGAGACAGCCCGTACGGCGGCGTGAAAGAATCGGTTCCGGCTCACCGGCATCAACAGCGAGCAGGAGACACAGCACGATGCGCATCGGAGTTCTCACCGCAGGTGGCGACTGCCCCGGCCTGAACGCAGTGATCCGGTCGGTCGTGCACCGCGCCGTCGACAACTACGGCGACGAGGTCATCGGTTTCGAGGACGGCTACGCCGGTCTGCTCGACGGCCGTTACCGCTCGCTCGACCTCAACGCGGTGAGCGGCATCCTGGCCCGCGGCGGCACGATCCTCGGTTCGTCCCGGCTGGAGCGGGACCGGCTGATCGAGGCCTGCGAGAGCGCCTCGGACATGATCCACGACTTCGGCATCGACGCGCTGATCCCGATCGGCGGCGAGGGCACGCTGACGGCGGCGCGGATGCTGAGCGACGCGGGGCTGCCGGTGGTCGGCGTCCCCAAGACGATCGACAACGACATCTCCTCGACGGACCGCACGTTCGGCTTCGACACCGCGGTCGGCGTCGCCACGGAGGCGATGGACCGCCTCAAGACGACCGCCGAGTCCCACCAGCGCGTGATGGTCGTCGAGGTCATGGGCCGGCACGCGGGCTGGATCGCGCTGGAGAGCGGGATGGCGGCGGGCGCGCACGGCATCTGCCTGCCGGAGCGTCCCTTCGACCCGGCCGACCTGGTGAAGATGGTCGAGGAGCGCTTCTCCCGCGGCAAGAAGTTCGCCGTCATCTGTGTGGCGGAGGGCGCCCACCCCGCCGACGGCACGATGGACTACGGCAAGGGCGCGATCGACAAGTTCGGCCACGAGCGCTTCCAGGGCATCGGTACGGCCCTCGCGTACGAACTGGAGAAGCGGCTCGGCAAGGAGGCCCGGCCGGTCATCCTCGGGCACGTCCAGCGCGGCGGCGTGCCGACGGCGTACGACCGTGTCCTCGCGACCCGGTTCGGCTGGCACGCGGTGGAGGCGGCGCACCAGGGCGAGTTCGGCATGATGACCGCGCTGCGCGGCACCGACGTCGTGATGGTGCCGCTGGCGGAGGCGGTCACCGAGCTGAAGACGGTCCCGAAGGACCGGATGGACGAGGCGGAGTCGGTGTTCTAGGGCCCGCGTCGAGGAAGTCACGGCCGGCGTCGCTCGCGACGCCGGCCGTGCTGTTGGGGGTGTCGCGACCACGGACTGTTCGGCCACAATCACGGGTCGTAGGAACGTACGGGCGGAGCGGTCGGGGTTTCGGGAGGGTGGTCGTGATGGACGGTCTGTACGAGGTGAACGGCGCGCTGGACGGTCATGTCCGCGAGCGGGTGCTCGCCCCGAACTTCTGGCACCTCGCGACGGTCGCGCCGGACGGCGCGCCCCAGGTGTCGCCGATGTGGGCGGACCTCGAGGGCGAGCACGTCATGGTCAACACCTCGATCGGCCGCGTGAAGGAGCGGAACCTGCGGCGCAACCCCTGGGTGTCCCTCTCCCACCACGACCCCGTGAACCCCTACGACCGGGTGGAGATCCGGGGACGGGTGGCGCGGTTCGTGGAGGGCGCGGAGGCCGAGCGGGCGATGGACCGGCTGACCCGGAAGTACATCGGGGAGGAGCGGTATCCGTGGCTGCTGGAGGGCGAACGCCGGGTGATGCTGCTGATCGAGCCGGTACGGGTGCGCCGGGTGGTGGGGGTGGAACCGTTTCCGCCAGGGGTGTTGTGAGCGAGGCGCCTACCTCGCCTTGGCCGTCCCCGTCGTCCACCGGTACACCAGCTCCGGCCGTCCCACCTGCCCGTACAGCGGCTTGCGTTCCGCCCGGCCCGCCTCCACCAGATGCTCCAGGTAGCGGCGGGCCGTGATCCGGGAGATGCCCACCGACTCGGCCACCCCGGCCGCGGTCAGGCCCTCGTCCGCCTCCCGCAGTGCCTGCGTCACCCGCTCCAGGGTCGGGCCGCTCAGGCCCTTCGGCAGGGCCGCGGGGCTCGGGGCGCGCAGGGCCGCCAGGGCGCGGTCGACCTCGTCCTGGCCGCTCGCCTCGCCGGCCGCTCCCCGGAACTCCGCGTAGCGGACCAGGCGGTCGCGAAGCGTCGCGAACGTGAAGGGTTTCAGCACGTACTGGACGACCCCCAGCGACACCCCCTCCCGCACCACCGTCAGGTCCCGCGCCGACGTCACAGCGATCACGTCCGCGTGATAGCCCGCCGCCCGCAGGGAACGGGCCAGTTGCAGGCCGTGGCCGTCCGGGAGGTGGAGGTCCAGCAGGAGCAGGTCCACCGGGGTGCGGTCCAGCAGCCGGCGGGCCTCGGTACCCGTGTGCGCCTTTCCGACCGCGACGAAACCCGGCACCCGTCCGACGTACATGACATGCGCGTCCGCGGCGACCGGGTCGTCCTCGACGACCAGCACCCGGATCGGCTCGCCCCCGGGCACACGCGGCACGCCCGGCCCGCCGGTGCCGCCCGTCCCGCCCGTCTCTCCTGTCACGTCCGTCATCCCTTGCCTCCAGCCCCCGTCATCGACCCGGAAGTACCGGAAGAAGCCGGCGCGCGCAATGGAAGCCGCACCACGAATTCCGCGCCGCCCCCCTCGGCCTCGGTCACCGAGAGCGTCCCCTCGTGGCGGTGGACCGCCTGACGGACCAGGGCGAGGCCCAGGCCACGGCCGCCCGGTCCGGCCGGCTTCGTCGAGAAGCCGCGCTCGAAGACCAGGAGCGCGTGCGCGGGATCCACGCCCGTCCCGGTGTCCGCCACCCGCAGCAGCAGCTCGCCGCCGTCGACGCCCTCCGTGGCCGCCGTCACGGTGACGCGCGCCCGCACGCTGCCCTGCGCCGCGTCCACGGCGTTGTCGATCAGGTTGCCGAGGATGGTGACGAGATCGCGGGCGGGCAGGGACGGCGGGAGGAGTCCGTCGTCCAGGCGGCTCTCCTGCGAGACGACCAGCTCCACGCCCCGCTCGTTCGCCTGGGCCGTCTTGCCCAGCAGCAGCGCGGCCAGCACCGGTTCGCTCACCGCCGCCACCACCTGGTCGGTCAGCGCCTGGGCCAGTTCCAGTTCCGCCGTCGCGAACTCCACGGCCTCGTCGGCCCGGCCCAGCTCGATCAGCGACACGACGGTGTGCAGCCGGTTCGCCGCCTCGTGCGCCTGGGAGCGCAGCGCCTGGGTGAAGCCCCGCTCCGAGTCCAGCTCGCCCATGAGCGACTGGAGTTCGGTCACGTCCCGCAGGGTGACGACCGTGCCGCGGTGCTCTCCGCCCGACACCGGGGAGGTGTTCACGACCAGGACGCGTTCCGCCGCCAGATGCACCTCGTCGACCCGCGGCCCGGAGGCCAGCAGCGCGCCGGTGAGCGGCGCCGGCAGACCCAGCTCCGCCACGGACCGGCCGATCACCTCCTCCGACACGCCCAGCAACTCCTGCGCCCCGTCGTTGATCAGCGCCACCCGGTACTGGCCGTCCAGCATCAGCAGCCCCTCGCGCACCGCGTGCAACGCGGCCTGGTGGTAGTCGTGCATCCGGCTCAGCTCGCCCGCGTTCATCCCGTGGGTGTGGCGGCGCAGCGACGCGTTGATCACGTACGTGCCCACCGCCCCCAGCAGCAGCGCGCCGGCGGCCACCGAGAGCAGGGCCGTCACCTGGTCCTGCACCCGCTTGCTGATCTCCTCGACCTTGATGCCGGCGCTGACCAGGCCGATGATCCGCCCGTCGTCGTCCTCGATCGGGGTGACCGCGCGGACCGAGGCGCCGAGCGTGCCGGTGTACGTCTCGGTGAAGGAGCGGCCCTCCAGCGCGGCCGCCGTGTTGCCCCGGAAACGCTGGCCGATCTGCTTCTGGTCCGGGTGGGTCCAGCGGATGCCGTCCGTGTTCATGATCGTGACGAAGTCGACGTCCGTGTCCCGCATGACCCGCAGGGCGTACGGCTGGAGTTCGGCGCTGGGGTCCACGGTGTGGATCGACGCCCGGACGGAGGGGGAGTCGGCGACCGAGCGGGCGACCGCCGTGGCCTGCCGGGCCGCCGCCTCCTCGGCCTGGTTGTGGTTGCTGGCGTAGGTGAACAGCGCGTATCCCGCCACGACGATCGCTATCAGCACCGCCTGCATGGCGAACAGCTGGCCGGCCAGGCTGCGGGGCCGGGGGAAGGAGGGGAGGCGCATGTCGTCAGTGTGCCCCCGACGTTAAGCGTGAACTAAATGAACGGAAGGGTGACCGCCCTCACAGGCCGGGAGATAGTCACCGCATTCCCCATATCTCCCCGGACGTGAGCCGCACGCCGGTGATGCCGACGAAGACGTCAAGGAGGGCAGCCGTGGCCGCCAGCAGCACCCCCGATACGGCACCTGCCGCACCCGCCAAGCGGGACCGCACCCACTACCTGTACATCGCGGTGATCGTCGCGGTCGCCCTCGGCATCGCCGTCGGCCTGATCGCGCCCGACTTCGCCGTCGAGCTGAAGCCGATCGGTACCGGCTTCGTCAACCTGATCAAGATGATGATCTCGCCGATCATCTTCTGCACGATCGTGCTCGGCATCGGCTCGGTACGGAAGGCCGCCAAGGTCGGCGCCGTCGGCGGTATCGCCCTCGGCTACTTCCTGGTCATGTCGCTGGTCGCCCTCGGTATCGGTCTCGTCGTCGGCAACATCCTGGAGCCGGGCACGGGTCTGGCCGTCACGGACGCGGTGAAGGAGACCGGCCAGGCGCAGGTCTCGGCCGAGGCCAAGGACACCACCGAGTTCCTGCTGGGGATCATCCCGACCACCATCGTCTCCGCCTTCACCGGCGGTGAGGTGCTCCAGACCCTGCTGGTCGCGCTGCTCGCCGGCTTCGCCCTCCAGGCCATGGGCAACGCCGGCCAGCCGATCCTGCGCGGTGTCGAGCACATCCAGCGGCTCGTCTTCCGCATCCTCGGCATGGTGATGTGGGCCGCCCCGATCGGTGCCTTCGGTGCCATCGCCGCCGTCACCGGCTCGGCCGGCGTCGACGCCCTCAAGAGCCTCGCCGTGCTGATGCTCGGCTTCTACGTCACCTGCTTCCTCTTCGTCTTCATCGTGCTCGGCACGCTGCTGCGGGTGGTCGCCGGTCTGAACATCCTCACGCTCTTCAAGTACCTGGGCCGTGAGTTCCTGCTGATCCTGTCCACCTCCTCCTCCGAGTCCGCGCTGCCGCGCCTCATCGCGAAGATGGAGCACCTGGGTGTCAGCAAGCCCGTCGTCGGCATCACCGTCCCGACCGGCTACTCCTTCAACCTCGACGGCACCATGATCTACATGACCATGGCGTCCCTGTTCATCGCCGATGCCATGGGCACGCCGATGTCGATCGGCGAGCAGATCCCGCTGCTGCTCTTCCTGCTGGTCGCCTCGAAGGGCGCGGCGGGTGTCACCGGCGCCGGTCTCGCGACGCTGGCCGGCGGTCTCCAGTCGCACAAGCCCGCCCTGGTGGACGGCATCGGCCTCATCGTCGGCATCGACCGCTTCATGAGCGAGGCCCGCGCCCTCACCAACTTCGCCGGCAACGCCGTCGCCACCGTCCTGATCGGCACCTGGACCAAGGAGATCGACCGGGACCGCGTCCAGGTGGTGCTCGCCGGCGGGCTGCCCTTCGACGAGAAGACCCTGCTCGACGAGGATGGCCACGGCGGCGCGGGGACGGACGTCCCCGAGCAGCGCGAGGACGGCCAGAAGGAACTGGCCAAGGCCTGATCCGCACACCCCGGGTCCCCGCGACTCCGGATGCCCGGCCCCGCCTGAACCGGGGCCGGGCATCCGGCAACCACCCCCCCCACTCCGGGCGGCTGAGTACTCCCCCGTAGCTCAGCCGCCCGGTCTCATGCTGTCTCCCGCCCCCGTTCCACCGCCGTCTCCAGCAGCGTCAGCTCCTCCTCGGTCAGCTCCAGGTCCGCCGCCCCCGCCGAGTCGCGGGCCGTCGCCGGGCGGCTGGCGCCCGGGATGGGGATCAGGGTGGGGGAGCGGGACAGGAGCCAGGCCAGGCAGATCTGTTGGGGGCTCACGCCGCGTTCTCGCGCGAGCGTGTGGAACACGGTGAAGGGGCCCTCGGCCGCCAGGCCCGACGGGCCGTCCAGGGAGCTGCGGGAGATCCCGCCCAGCGGGCTCCACGGCAGGAACGCCAGCCCCAGTTCCGCCGTCAGCCGCAGCTCCGGCTCGCTGTCGCCGACCGCCGGGGAGTAGCGGTTCTGCACGGAGACCAGCCGGTCGCCGAGGATCGCGCGGGCCGTGCGGATCTGGTCGGCGTCCGCGTTGGAGATCCCGGCCAGCCGGATCTTGCCCTCCTCGATCAGCTCCCGCAGCGCGCCCACCGACTCCTCGAAGGGGACGGCCGGGTCGGGCTTGTGCAGCTGGTACAGGCCGATCGCCTCGACGCCGAGCCGGCGCAGCGAGCCCTCGGCGGCGGCCTTGAGATGACGGGGGTCGCCGTTCACCGTCCAGTCGGCGCCCGCCGGCCGGCCCCGGCCGCCCTTGGTCGCCACCAGCACGGCGTCGGTGTCCCCGCCGTACGCGGCGAGGGCACGCGCCAGCAGACGTTCGCTGTGGCCGGGTTCCTCGCCGGGCAGATGGTAGGAGTCGGCGGTGTCCAGCAGGGTCACCCCCGCGTCCAGTGCCGCGTGGACCGTGGCCAGGGCACGGGCCTCGTCGGGCCGTCCCTCGATGGACAGCGGCATCGTGCCGAGCCCGACCGCGCTCACCCGAAGATCCCCCAGGGTGCGATGGCGCATGTCAGGCGTCCCTTCCGGATACGGCGGGCACGGCCGCCCCGAGGGTCTCCGCCACCGCCCCCGCCAGCCAGTCCTGCGCCCAGCCGAACACATAACCCAGCCCGGCGGCTCGGGAGTTGTCCATGGCGTAACCGCGACGGAAGGAGAAGGGGGAGACCTCGCCGATCTCGGTCTCGCGGAACACCGTCCTGCCGTACGGGAGGTGCGCGGCGACGGCCTCGCACAGGTCCCGTGTGGTCAGCCGGCCGTGGGAGGCCGCGTTGACCGGGCCCCTGAAGTTCCGGCCCGCCGCCCAGAACAGGAAGTCGGCGATCTCCTCGACGTGGATGTAGGTCGCCGGCCGGTTCACCGCGGGCACGGTGATCGGCTCACCGGCCCGGATACGGGAGGCGTAGTGCTCCAGCCGGCCGGTGAAGTCGTCGTCCCCGCCCAGCACATGGGCGACCCGCACGGCGACGTACGGGAACGCGGGGTCCGCCGCGAACACCGCCTCCGCCTGCCGTTTGCCCTCGCCGTAGTGGGCCTCCAGGAACTCCGGGTCGTCCCAGGGGAGTTCGAGGTCCACGGCGACGGCCAGCGGATCGACGTCCGTCTCCCGTACGGGTGCGGCCGAGTCCTCGTACTCGTACACCTCGACCGTGGACGTCATCACATAGCGGCGGGTGCGGCCGCCGAAGACCCGGCGGGCGAGTGCCGCCTGGCGCGGGGTGTAGCAGACCTGGTCGACGACGACGTCGAAGACGTGGGAGCCCAGGGCGCTCCTCAGCGACGTCTCGTCGTCGCGGTCGGCGACGAGGTGCACGGCACCCGGCGGCGGGGCCGACGACCCGCGGTTCAGTACGGTCACCCGGTCCCCGGCGGCGAGCAGCCGCGCGATCAGCCGCTTGCCGAAGTAGCGGTTCCCGCCGATGACCAGTACCTCTCGTGGCTTGTCCATGACCATAATTCTCCCGGCGTACCCGCCCGTCCTGAAGGGGGAACCATGGGAGTTCCGGCCGCCGTGCCAAAAGAACCACGGCATCCGCGCGTCACCGCCGTCGAAACATCGGTGTCCTTCGACGCCCTGGACCGGCAGATCCTCCAACTGCTCCAGGACGACGGCCGGATCAAGCTCAGCGAGCTGGGCCGCAGGGTCCGGCTGAGCCCGGCGGCGGTCACCGAGCGGGTGCGGCGGCTGGAGGCCGCGGGGGTGATCAGTGGCTACGGCGCCCGGGTCGTCCCGGCCCGCCTCGGGTACGGGATCCAGGCGTTCATCCGGGTCAATCCGCACGGCGGGTACAACCTGAAGCACCCGAGGACGCTGGAGCTGATAGCGCGGCCGGAGATCACCGAGGTGCACCACGTGGTCGGCGAGGACTGCTGGATCCTCAAGGTCGCCGTCACCGACACCGTCCATCTGGAGGAGGTGCTGGAGGAGGTCTCGGTCCTGGGCCGCACGACCACCTCGATCGTGCTCACCTCGCCGGTCGAGCGCAAAGCCCTGTTGCCTTGACGTCGGCGTCAAGCCGTACGTTCGTCCGTATGCGAATCGGCGAGCTGGCCGCGCGGGCCGGGACCACGACGCGAACGCTGCGGTACTACGAGTCGCGGGGGCTGCTGCCCGCGCGGCGCGGTGAGAACGGGTACCGGACGTACGACGAGAGCGACCTGCGGCTGCTGCGGCAGATCAGGACGCTCCAGGACTTCGGGTTCGAGCTGGAGGAGACCCGGCCGTTCGTGGAGTGTCTGCGGGCAGGTCACCCCGAGGGGGACTCGTGCCCGGCCTCGCTCGCGGTCTACCGGCGCAAGCTGGACGACCTGGACGCGCTGATCGGCGAGCTGCGGGCGGTGCGCGAGAAGGTCGCCGGGCAGCTGGTGCGGGCCGAGCGGGCGCGGGACCAGCTGGCCGCCGACGCGCAGGCTCCGGGGGGTCCGGAGCCCGGGTGCGAACTGGGAGGCCGGCCATGGTGATCGATGTGACGGACGCGGATTTCGAGGCCGAGGTGATCGGGTCCGAGCTGCCGGTGCTGGTGGAGTTCACCGCCGACTGGTGTCCGCCGTGCCGGCAGATGGGGCCGGTGCTGAAGGCGCTCGCCGCCGAGGAGGGGGAGCGCCTGAAGGTGGTGCAGCTGAACGTGGACGCCAACCCGGTGACCACGAACGCCTACAAAGTGCTGTCGATGCCGACCTTCATGGTCTTCCGGGGCGGTGAGCCGCTGAAGGCGATGGTGGGCGCCAGGCCGCGGAGGCGGCTGCTGGAGGAACTGTCCGACGTGCTCTGACCTGCACCGAACAGCGGAAATCCCCCGAGCAATTGCGCTCGGGGGATTTCTCTGCGTATATTCGATGATTCGCGACTCGACATGAATGGAGTCGCAAAGAAGTTCAGTGGGCACAGTATATCCGGGCGGGAGTGGAATTGTCAAACAACGACTTTCCAGACAGTGAATTGCGGCGCGAGCAGGAATTCATCGACGACCTGTACGCACGCGTGGACGCGCTGCGCGGCGACACCGAGACCGCCGTCACGGACGCCCTCGCCCAGGGCAACACGCCCATGCAGGCCCGCCTGGAGCGGGACATCCTCGTCGTCGAGCGCTCGGGACTGCTGGCCGCGCTGAACGCGGTGGACGGCTCCCTCTGCTTCGGCCGGATCGACCTCACATCCGGCGTCAGCCACCACATCGGCCGGATCGGCCTGCGCGTCGACGACGCCGAGCGCACCCCGCTGCTGATCGACTGGCGGGCCGACGTCGCCCGGCCCTTCTACCTGGCCACCGGGCACACCCCGATGGGCCTGCGCCGCCGCCGGCACCTCACCACCGAGGGCCGCACGGTCACCGCCCTGCACGACGAGATCCTCGACCTCGGCGACCACGAGCGGACCGGCCACGAGGACCCGTCCGGCGACGCCGTGCTGCTCGCCGCGCTCACCTCCGCGCGCACCGGCCGGATGAACGACATCGTGCAGACCATCCAGGCCGAGCAGGACGAGATCATCCGCGCCCCGCACCGAGGGATCCTGGTCGTGGAGGGCGGCCCCGGCACCGGCAAGACCGCCGTCGCCCTGCACCGGGCCGCCTACCTCCTCTACGAGCACCGCGAGCTGCTCGCCAAGCGCGCCGTCCTGATCGTCGGCCCCAACCCCGCCTTCCTCGGCTACATCGGCGAGGTGCTGCCCTCGCTGGGCGAGACGGGCGTCCTGCTGGCCACCGTCGGCGAACTCTTCCCCGGCGTGAAGGCCACGGCCACGGACTCGCCCGAGGCGGCCGCCGTGAAGGGCCGCGCCGACATGGCGGACGTCCTCGCCGCCGTCGTACGCGACCGCCAGGCGCTGCCCGACCCGGTGATCGCGATCGCGCACGACCGCGAGATCCTGATGCTCGACGACGGTCTCGTCGGCGTCGCCCGGGAGCGCACCCGCGCCGCGCGGCTGCCACACAACGCGGCCCGCGAGCACTTCGAGGGGCACATCCTCAACACGCTCACCGAGCTGTACGCCGAACGCGTCGGCACCGACCCGTACGACGGCACGAACCTGCTCGACCCCAGCGACATCACCCAGATCCGCGACGAGCTGGCCGAGAACCCCGAGGTCTGGTCCGCCGTCGACCAGCTGTGGCCGAGGATCACCCCGCGCCGCCTGGTCGCCGACTTCCTCGCCGCACCCGAGGGGTACCTGAGCGACGCCGACGCGGCCGCCGTCCGCCGCCCCGTGACCCGGGCGTGGACCGTCGCGGACGTACCGCTGCTCGACGAGGCCGCCGAACTCCTCGGCGAGGACGACCGGTTGGCGCGGGCCCGCGCCGAACGGGAGCGGGAGACCCAGGTCGCCTACGCGCAGGGCGTGCTCGATGTCTCCTACGCCTCCCGGACCTACGAGTTCGAGGACAAGGAGGACGGCGACCCGGACGGCTCCGAGGTGCTGTCGGCCCACGACATCATCGACGCCGAGCGGTTCGCCGACCGGCACGAGGAGGACGACCACCGCAGCGCCGCCGAGCGCGCCGCCGCCGATCGCACCTGGGCGTTCGGGCACATCATCGTGGACGAGGCGCAGGAGCTGTCGCCGATGGCGTGGCGGCTGCTGATGCGGCGCAGCCCGACCCGCTCGATGACCCT
This sequence comes from Streptomyces sp. NPDC041784, assembly GCF_055591025.1. Classification (NCBI taxonomy): domain Bacteria; kingdom Bacillati; phylum Actinomycetota; class Actinomycetes; order Kitasatosporales; family Streptomycetaceae; genus Streptomyces; species Streptomyces sp. NPDC041784. The sequence continues at coordinate 4,759 of NZ_JBVJAB010000038.1, read as the reverse complement.
GGTCGGCGACCCGGCCCAGACCGCCGAGGCGGCCGGCGTCGGCTCCTGGTCCGGCATCCTCACGCCGTACGTCGAGGACCGGTGGGAGCACACCCGCCTGGGGGTCAACTACCGCACCCCGGCGGAGATCATGGAGGTCGCGGCGGCCGTCGTCCGCGCGGAGCACCCGGACTTCGAGCCCCCGGCCTCGGTCCGCTCCACCGGCGTACGGCCCTGGGCGCGCGAAACCGACGACCTGCCCGAAGCGGTCGCCCGCGCCGCACGGGAGCTGACCCCCGCCGAGGGCCGGCTGGCCGTCATCGCCCCGCGCGCGCTGCACCGGGGGCTGGCCGCCCGGCTGGACGGCGTGACGGCGGGCGCCGAGCCGGACCTCACCCGCGGCGTCGTCCTGCTGGACCCGCGCCAGTCCAAGGGCCTGGAGTTCGACTCGGTGCTCGTGGTGGAGCCGGCCGACTACGGCACCAGCGACCTGTACGTCGCCCTCACCCGGGCCACCCAACGGCTCGGTGTGGTCCACACCAAGGAGCTGCCGAAGGCGCTGGTGACAGCCCTGGCGCCGACCGGGACGGCCCAGGCGTGACGGTTCGTGTCCCTTCCTAGGCAGGCCGCAGCCAGACGGTGGCCAGGGGCGGCAGGGTCAGCCGGATCGAGGCCGGGCGGCCGTGCCAACCCTGGGGCTCCGGCTTCACCGGGTCGGTGTGGCCGACCCCGCTGCCGCCGTACCGCTCGGCGTCCGTGTTGAGGGATTCGTGCCAGGCCGGCACGTCGTCCGGGACGCCGAGCCGGTAGTCGTGGCGGACGACCGGGGAGAGGTTGGAGACGGACAGCAGCGGGACGCCCTCGGCGTCGTGGCGCAGGAAGGCGAAGACGTTGTCCTCGGCCGCGTCCCCGACCACCCACTGGAAGCCCGCCGGATCGGTGTCCCGCTGCCAGAGCGCCGGCGCCGACCGGTAGACGGTGTTGAGGTCGCGCACCAGGTCCCGCACCCCGCGGTGGTCGGGCTCCGCGGAGTACGCCGGATCCAGCAGCCACCAGTCCGGGCCGTGTGCCTCGGACCACTCCGCGCCCTGCGCGAACTCCTGCCCCATGAACAGCAGTTGCTTGCCCGGATGGGCCCACATGAACGCCAGGTAGGCCCGCAGATTGGCGCGCTGCTGCCACCAGTCGCCCGGCATCTTCGACACCAGCGACCGTTTCCCGTGCACGACCTCGTCGTGGGAGATCGGCAGACAGTAGTTCTCGCTGTACGCGTACACCATCGAGAAGGTCAGCTCGTGGTGGTGGTACTTGCGGTGCACCGGCTCGTGGCTCATGTACTGGAGCGAGTCGTGCATCCAGCCCATGTTCCACTTCAGCCCGAACCCGAGCCCGCCGAAGCCGCTCGGGCCCCGGTGATGGGTGGCCCGGGTGACCCCGTCCCAGGCGGTCGACTCCTCCGCTACCGTCACCACACCCGGGCAGCGCCGGTAGACGGTGGCGTTCATCTCCTGGAGGAACGCCACCGCGTCCAGATTCTCCCGCCCGCCGTGCTCGTTCGGCGTCCACTGCCCCGGTTCGCGCGAGTAGTCGAGATAGAGCATCGAGGCGACGGCGTCCACCCGCAGCCCGTCGATGTGGAACTCCTCGCACCAGTACACCGCGTTGGCCACCAGGAAGTTGCGCACCTCGCGCCGCCCGAAGTCGAACTCCAGCGTCCCCCAGTCGGGGTGCGCGGCCCGCAGCGGGTCCTCGTGCTCGTACAGCGGCCGCCCGTCGAACTCGGCGAGCGCCCAGTCGTCGCGCGGGAAGTGCGCCGGCACCCAGTCCATCAGGACGCCGATCCCGGCCCGGTGCAGGGCGTCGACCAGGTACTTGAAGTCGTCGGGGGTGCCGAGCCGGGCCGTCGGCGCGTAGAAACCGGTGACCTGGTAGCCCCAGGAGCCGCCGAAGGGGTGCTCGGCGACCGGCATCAGCTCGATGTGCGTGAAGCCGAGATCCCTGACGTACGCGGGCAGCTGGTCGGCGAGCTGGCGATACGTCAGTCCGGGGCGCCAGGAGGGGAGATGGACCTCGTAGACGGAGAAGGGCGCCTCGTGCACGGGTATCTCCGCGCGGCGGGCCAGCCACTCCTCGTCGCTCCACTCGTACCGCGAGGTGTGCACGATGGACGACGTGGCCGGTGGGACCTCGGTGCGCCGGGCCAGCGGGTCCGCGCGCAGGGTGTGCGAGCCGTCGGGGCGGGTGATGTCGAACTTGTACAGCTCGCCCTCGCCGACCCCCGGCACGAACAGCTCCCACACCCCGGAGGACCCGAGCGAGCGCATCGGGAAGCCGGTGCCGTCCCAGAAGTTGAAGGACCCGGCCACCCGTACCCCGCGCGCGTTCGGTGCCCACACGGAGAACCGGGTGCCGGTCACGCCCTGGTGGGTCGTCGGGTGCGCGCCGAGGACCGTCCACAGCCGCTCGTGCCGGCCCTCACCGATCAGATGCAGGTCCAGCTCGCCCAGCGTGGGCAGGAAGCGGTAGGCGTCCTCGGTCTCCACGGTGGTGGTCTCGTACGCCACGAGGAGCCGGTGGGCCGGGACGTCCGTGAGCGGCAGCAGGCCCGAGAAGAACCCGTCCCCGTCGTCGTGCAGCTCGGCCCGCAGCCCGCCCGCCACGACGGTCACCGACCGCGCGAACGGACGCAGCGCCCGGAACACCACCCCGCCCGGCACCGGATGCGCGCCGAGCACCGCGTGCGGATCGTGATGGGAGCCGTGCAGCAGCCGCTCACGGTCGACGGCGTCGAGGGCGGGGGAGAAGGGGGCCGGCGGCGGACCGCCGGAGGGCTTCTTCGAGGCCGGCTTCTTCGCCGAGGCGGCCGGCTTCTTCGGCGCGGCGGCCTTCTTCGTCGCGGCGGGGGGCGTCTCCGGCGAGGCGGCGGCCTTCTTCTTGGCTCCCGTCCTCCCGGCGGCTGCCGCGGCCTTCTTTCCTCCGGTGGCCTTCTTCTTCGGGGGAGTCACGTACGGGTCCTCCTCAGGGCAGGTCGGCTGCGGCGAGCCGGTGTATCGCGGACAGCGGTACGGGGAGCCAGTCGGGGCGGTGCCGTGCCTCGTAGACCACCTCGTAGACCGCCTTGTCGGTCTCCAGGGCCCGTAGCAGCACGGGGTCGGTGCGCGGGTCGGTGCCGGACACCTCGGCGTACCCGGAGCAGTACGCCGCCCGGCAGAGGTGCGCCCAGCCGGGGGCCGGCGGGTCCGCCGAACGGGCCGCGTAGTCGAAGGACCGCAGCATGCCCGCCACGTCCCGCACGGCCGGCTGCGGCATCCTGCGCTCGGCCAGCGGCCGGGCCGGCTCGCCCTCGAAGTCGATCAGCGACCACGTCCCGGAGGGCGCCCGCAGACACTGCCCGAGGTGCAGATCGCCGTGGACGCGCTGCGCGGTCCAGGTGTGCCCCTCCGCCGCGAGATCCGCCAGCGCCGTGAAGGCGGTGCGCAGCGCGGGCGCGTACGGCCGCAGCGCCGGCACCGCCTGCGCCGCCGCGTCGAGCCGTACGACCATGCCGTCGACCAGGGGCTGTAGCTGTGCGGTGCCGAGCGTCGCCGTGGGCAGCGCCCGGGCCAGTGCCCGGTGCACCTCGGCGGTGGCCCGCCCCAGCGCCCGCGCCTCGGCGCCGAAGTCCTCGCCCTTGGCCAGCTCCCGCAGGGCCAGCTCCCAGCCGTCCGTCGCGCCCTGGACGTACGGCTGGAGCACCCCGACCACGTACGCGTCGCCCTCGACGTCCGCGTGCATCCACGCGGCCGGCGCGGGCACCCGGGGGCAGCCCTCGCGGGCCAGCGCAAGCGGCAGCTCCAGGTCGGGGTTGACGCCGGGCACGACCCGGCGCAACAGCTTCAGGATGAACGTATCTCCATAGACGAGGGACGAGTTCGACTGTTCGGCGGTCATCAGGCGCGGGACCAGCCCGGAGCGGATCTCCTGCCCGGGGTCCCGTTCGCAGCGCAGGGCGCCGATCCGGGCCCGGGTGCGCAGCGCCTCCAGGAGCAGCTCGGCGGGCCGGGTGTCGTACAGGGCGTCGTACACCGTGCGCCCGGTCAGCGGTCCGGCCGTCACATGGCCGATCAGCGCGGGTGCCAGCCGGGGCGGGAGCGCCTCGCGGACGCCGATCAGCAGCTGGTAGCAGTCGCCCGGACTCTCCGGCTGGTGGGCGCGCAGCAGCAGGTGGTACAGGCCCAGCCGGGCGCCGGCCGGCAGCAGCTCGGTGGCCGCGACCAGCGAGAACCCGGTGACCGGACGCCCCTTGCCGGCGAACCAGCGCTGCCGCGGCAGCCACTCCCGCAGCAGCGGGTCCAGTGACGCGAGGAGGCCGGGGCTTGTCGTGCCGGAACGTGTGACCGTGTCCGCCATAGCGTCACATTCCTTTCCCCGGGGGTCGGGGTGTTACTGATGCGTGCCCCGGGCGGGGCAGCGGAAACCGCCCCGCCACCGGGTTCTAGACGGCGTCCCCGCGGAGCCGGAACCAGTAGAAGCCGTGGCCCGCGAGCGTGAGCAGATACGGCAGCTCGCCGACCGCCGGGAAGCGCACCCCGCCGAACAGCTCGACCGGGTAGCGCCCCTTGAACCGCCTCAGATCCAGCTCCGTGGGCTGTGCGAAGCGGGAGAAGTTGTGCACGCACAGCACCAGGTCGTCCTCGTACTCGCGCAGGAAGGCGAGGACGGCGGGGTTGGAGGACTGGAGTTCGGTGTAGGTGCCCAGTCCGAAGGCGGGGTTCTGTTTGCGGATCTCGATCATGCGGCG
>NZ_JBVJAB010000037.1:53774-65613 GCF_055591025.1 Streptomyces sp. NPDC041784 | reverse complement strand
CACGGGCTCGACAGCCTCAGATCCGAACACGTTCTCACTGGTCATCGATGCATCTTCCATGATCGGGAGTTACACCGAACGTCTTACAGTCCCGCTCGAATCCGGAGAGGAGTGAGCACTTGTCAAGACCTGTGGAGGGGAGCCGCACCGACCCAGCGGTGATAGGCGTCTGGATCGCTGCGAGCGCCGAGCGCGGCCCACGGTTCGACGACGAGGCCAGCGTAGGTGAGGAGCATCCGCATACCGGCGGTGATCGACACCTCCTGGACCAGGACGGCGTCGTCAGCGACCAGGAGGAGGGCGTTCAGGACGGCCGGGACGGGGTACCGGCCGGCGACGCCGTCAGCGATGGTGCTGGCCGAGTCGGTGGTGACGACGCGGCGTTGGCGCCAGGAGGGCGTCATCGCCGGTGCGCCCAGCGGCTGGATGCAGATCACCTCGGCTTCGGGTGCCAAGGTCTTCACCACATGCCCCACACCGGTGGCCAGCGCCCCGCCGCCGAGAGCGATCAGGACGGTGTCGAACGCCGGGACGGTGTCCATGAGTTCCAGGCCGATGGTCGCCGCGCCCTCGCAGGTTTCGATGTCCAGGCTGTCTTCGACCAGGGCGTGTATCGAAAGTGTCTGGTGAGGATGGTGGAGAGTCCATTTGTGATCCAGAATTGTTGGATGGTCACGCTTGAGACTCCTCGTTTGATCCTGCGTCGCTGGCGCGAGGAAGACGTTGCACCCATGGCTGCCGTCAATGCCGACCCCGAGGTCATGCGGTGGATCCGTGACGGCAGCGTCCGGGACGAACAGCAGACTCGCAGCGGGGTCCAGGCATGGGAGAGCGAGTGGGAGTCACAGGGCTTCGGCCTGTTCGCCGTGGAGATCCGGTCCACTGGCGAGCTGGCCGGGTTCACCGGCCTTTCGGTGCCCGACTTCTTGCCGGAGGTGCTGCCGGCGGTTGAGGTCGGCTGGCGGCTGGGACGTTCCCACTGGGGGCAGGGCTTGGCCACCGAGGCCGCTGCGGCCGCTGTACGGTTCGGGTTCGAAGAGCGAGGGCTGGAGCGGATCGTCAGCATCACTCAAGTGGGCAACGACGCCTCCGAACGGATCATGACCAAACTGGGGATGCATCTGGTCCGTGAGACCGTCAATCCCACCGGCGGTCGGCGAGTACGGGTGTTCGAGTTGTCGTCGGACCAGTACGTCACAACCACTCGTTGATGGCGGCAACGAGGACGGTAGCCTCGTAGCGGACCGCGAGTTTGTCGTACTTGGTGGCCAGGCTCGATGTCTGTCGAACTTCGGTGGCCGGCCACCCCTGGACCCGCGCTCCTTGCGGTTGCGGACCTGGTCGGCCTTGTCCGGAATGGTGCAGCGGAAACCGCGATGCCGCAGGCAGGGTGCGGCTTGGCGCGAGGGTGGTCGCGCGTGTTGGCTGTCAGGCGCGGGTGCTGGTGCAGAGGATGGTCGGCCCCCATGCCTTCCCCTGGCAGCGCAGCCGGTGACAGAACGACCGGGCCGCGCCCCGCTCTTCGGGCCGCACAGCGCCGGCCGGTGACGGTCCCGGCGGGGTCGGGAAGAGGGCCGTAATCCGATCGAGGCCGAATCGATCACCGCATAGACTCCCCTCGATTCGGCCTGAAGCTACTCGGGGTTTCCAGTGTCGCTGGGTTTAGTGCGGCGCCCTCTCACCGTGGGTGCCGTTGGTGCCGCACTGCTGCTCATGGGCGCCTGCTCGCCCGGATCGGAGACGGGGACCGCTGGCTCCGGGGCATCCACCGGCTCCTCACCCGACGCCTCCCGGGCGGTGCGCCGGCTCAGCGCGGCCGAGCTGGCGGCGGCACTGCCGCAGGACGGGACGCTGCCTGGCTACAGGGCGGTCGGTTCGCCCGAGACAGCCGACGGCGACGAGCCTCAGCCGAAGGTCCGTCCCGCGGCTTGCCGGCCGCTGGAGGAACCCTTCTCGGTACCGGACTCCGCGGCGGCGGCCGCCTGGGTGAACCTGACCCCCGACACATGTGCTCCGCCCACCGAGACACTCATCTTCTCCAGCTACCAGCCGGGCGGTGCGACGGCGTACGTCGCGGCCGTCGAGTAGCGCTCGACGCCTGTGCGACCTACACCCTCGAAGGGACCTACGGCGGCCTGGTCACCGTGGATGTGGAGCGCGTGGCACTCGACGACGCACCGGGGGACGACGCGCTGAGCCTCGTCGCCTCCTGTGGCGCAGTGCTGGTGGACCTTGAGAACCTCGTAGCTCCATGTCGTCTGCTGCTGTGCGGTGTTGGTCCCGCAGGGCAGGCCGAAGTGTTCGGCGATGACGGCAAAGCGCGGGTGTATCTGCCGGAAGTCGGCCTTGACTCCTCACCCCCCATTGGAACCGCATTCCAGCCAGCACCCAGCGCATGTAAAGCAAGCTCCACGACGCCGTATGCCGGTCATTGAGCGTTGTTCATCCTGAACGTGCTGGTCAGGTGGCTTGTGTGAGTTCGTCGTCCGGTGTTCGTGCTGGTGGGTGGCGATTGTCTGGGGCGGAGATCATCTGACGGCACTTCTGGGTGGATTCTGGGCATCCCCGACCGTTCGTTGCCCTCGCAGTTTCTACGGATCTGTCCCGGAGGGGGTGCTGAAGCCGGAAAGTGGCGCGCCGGGAGGATCGCAGCGCGAAGGGCGGAGCTGGACGCAGGGGTCGAAGAACTGTCCCGTCAGCTGGACGAACTTTGCGGGGCAGATCTTCGCCTGCCCATCCGACCTGCCCACGGGCACCCGCCGGAGTTCCGATAGCGTCCGTTTCATGATCGCCCACGATGCCCTCGTCCGACTCTGCCCACCGCCCGCCGACCCGCCGCCCGCGGTGGACTGGGCGCGAGCCGAGCGCGCCCTGGGGACAGCTCTGCCCGCCGACTACAAGCAGCTCGTCGAGACATACGGCGCCGGCATCTTCGACGACACGATCTGGCTGCTCGTCCCCGACTCCGCCTACAGCGACTGCGACCTGCACACGCAGACGACGGAACGGGACGAGATCCTGGCCGACCTGTGGGAGATGGGCGAGGAGAAGCCCGCCAGCCTGCGGGAGGCGGGGGTGCGGGTCCTGCCGTGGGCATTCGAGGAGGGTACGGGGGCGTTCCTGTACTGGCTGGCGCGGCCCGGTCAGCACCCCGACGAGTGGACCGTGCTCTACAACGAGGGGCGCGGCCCACTGTGGGAGCACCACGACCTGGGGTGCCTGGCCTTCCTGCAGGCCGTCCTCACAGGTACGGCGGAAACGGAGTACTTCGGCTACCTCTACGACGAGCTGAAGCCAACGGAGCACCGTTTCGCGACAGCCGACCGGACTCTCGGAAAGTCCCGACGCTGACACCGCCGGACGCTCTTGAGGACCTGGTCCGTCGCTGGCGCACCCAGCTGAGCGGGGTACCTGGCCAGACCGGCCAAGTCACCGTCATCGACCGGGACAAGAGCTCGCCCCTCTCCACCTGCGCGGTCGCCGAGGACCTCCGCCGCCTCTGGGAACGACCTGCCGAGCTCCGCGGTCTCCCCCCTGCCCGGGTCCGTTGGGGTTCCGCCAACTCCGCGTGAAAGCCGCCTGTCCCGTTGGCGTGCCCAGACCGTCCCGGCCTGGGCACGGACGCCCACCCGCTCGAAGAATCGCAGGTCAGCCCACGTCACGAGCCTGGGGAGATCGTGAAACGAGTCGAACCCTCACCGAACACGTCCGCCTGAAACAGCAGCGAGGATAAAGATCAAGCTGAGACTTCCGTCGGTGTGTGCCGGGTGCCGCCGTATCCCGGGGGGGGGGCAGGCCGCAGGTCGCCGGATCGGACTCGCGCTCCCCGGCGCCCGGAGAATGCACACTTCGCCGTGCGGTGGGCCTTCCCGGTCGGCAGCCTGATCCTGTGAGCTGCTTGTCCTGCAGCGCACGTTCTCTGATCAGCCGCCAGGACCTGCTACTCCTTCCATATCTCTACGGCTTCCAGATTGCGGGCCTCACCAGTCGTGCCGAGGGTGAACACATTGCCGGCGACCGGTTTCAACCAGCCCCTGTTCTGAACGTGAGCCCGGCCGTGCACACCCGGAGAGGCGGTGTGAATCTCCACCGCTTCAAGGCGCATCGAACGGCCCGGCTCTCCTACCTGGATGACCTCGCCGCTGGACACGCACCAAAGCCCTTCCCAGCCCAGATCCCGGCGATGGGCCTTGGCGCAGAAGTCGCCGAAACCTGAAATCGTGATCTGCATGGCCTCGATCGGCTGGTTCCTTCCGGTGAAGCCGGCCTGGCCGCCTTGGCACTTCCAGTCCTGCCAGCCGTAGTTGGCGATGTGTGCCTTGTAGCAGACCTTCTCGACCCCCACGGCCTGGGCCGCGCCGCCACTCACCAGCGTGGCGGCAATCGTGGTACCGAGTACCAGGAATGCACTCATTACACGTCGTTGCACAGCAAACCCCCGTGTCAAGCAATCGAAGTGAATGCCCACACCATATCGGACCTTGATCATCTGCGGTTGTGGGGCAACGGTCGGCGCCGGGGTGGGGTGTGGGTGCGAGGAGTCACCGGCTCTGTGAGCCTCCGCTCAGTACTCCGGGACCATCGGCTGGTCCGGGTGCGCAGCCGTGCTTGCTGCAAACGCTTCGTTGACACGCCGCGACCCTCGGCATCGACCTGCAAATCTCCCAGCGCCCGCCCAGGACCAGTGGATTCACCCCGATTCCGAAACGCTGGACGGTCAAGCGAATCTACGGCTGGATCATGTTCCACCGCCGACCGGCCCGCGACTACGAGACTCAGCAACGCACCGACGTTCCTCGGCGCGACCCGCCTCGCCACAGTGATCAGGCTGCACGCCGACGACCCGAAAGCCCTCTACGACGCCGTCACCCGAGCACGAACCACGCCCGAGCCCACCCCGGAAACAGCCCCGCAGCCCTGACGCGGAACCGTGCCCAATAGGGCCGGACAGCATCGCCCTGCCGCTGGAGTCCTCTCGGTTCACTCGGCGTCGGTCTCGTCCTCGTCGCGGCCACCCGCACCCGGCTCGCGCAGTGGGCGCAAGCCGCCGTCCGCTTCGGACAGCCCCTGCTGGAACGAGCCACGCGCGGCAGGGCCATGAAGCTGACCAGCTTTGGCGAACGAGTGGTCGTGTCACGGGCGATGGGAACCGGCAGACCTTGTGGAATCTCAGCTTCCGTCAGGTTGGAAGAATGCGAGCATTTTCTGGCCGGCGTCCGGAGACATCAGCAGTTCCTGGATGTCCGCGGACATCCGGGCGGCAGCGCTGGTGCGTTCGAACATCTCGCGTTCGTATTCTTCGACGGCGGCGGGAAGGTCGTCCGGGTGCGCGGCCAGCGCGAGGCCGAGCAGGGCGCCGTCGAGCAGCGCCATGTTGGCGCCCTCTCCCACGGGCGGCATCAGGTGTGCGGCGTCGCCGAGCAGCGTGACGTCTGGCGTCGACGGCCAGGTCAGGCCGACCGGGAGCGTGGTGATCGACCGCGGCACGATCGTGTCGTCGCAGGCTGCGATCAGTGCGGTGAACCGTGGGTCCCAGCCGCGGAGCAGGTCGATCAGCCTCGCCCGGGCGGCGGCCGGGTCGTCGAACGGGATCCCGCTGGTGGCGAACCAGTCCTCGGTGGTGTTGTAGAAGCTGAGGCCGATGCGTACCCGGCCGTCGCCGTTGCGCTGCGCCGCCAGGGATTGTCCGTTGCCGAGCACCCAGTAGTTGCCGCGCCCGACCATCGCCGCGAGGTCGGGGTAGGTGCGGTCGATGTCGGGAATGCAGAGCTCGACGACGTTCTGGCCGATGTGGGCTGGTCGGGCGTCGGTGAGCAGCGTGCGGACCCGGGAGTTCGCGCCGTCCGCGCCGACCAGCAGGTCGTACGTCGCACTGCCGCCGTCAGCGAAGTGCAGCACGCCGTTGTCGGCGGATTCGAACGCGTGCCGCCAGCGCACCGTGCGTTCAGGAAGAGAGTCCAGCAGCAGGTTGCGCAGATCGGCGCGGTCGACCTCGGGTCGCTCAAGCGGGGCGTCCTCGGGGGTGTCCTCCTGGAGCAGCAGGGTGCCGTCCGGCTCGAGAAGCCGCATGTCCTGGCCTTCACCACGGGCAATCGCGTGGAACTGGTCGAACAGACCGGCCTCGCGCAGCGCCCGCTGGCCGGAGTGGATGTCGAGCATGCCGCCCTGACCGCGCGCACTGCGTGACGATTCACGTTCATACACGACGGAATCCATGCCGTTCACGTGCAGCACACGGGCGAGAGCCAGGCCGCCGAGGCCGGCTCCGACGATGGCGATGGTCATGGCTGCTTCCCCTTCGATACACCGTACTGACCGATACACTGTATCGTCCGATGCAATGTATTGTTAGCAGCATGTTGGTGTGGGAGAGGCCGGAGCCGCCGAATCGACCCGTGCCGGCCCCGTTGAGCCGGGAGCGGATCGTGCGAGCGGCGATCCAGCTGGCCGACGCGGACGGCCTGGACGCGGTGTCGCTGCGCAAGGTGGCCACCGCGCTGGACGTCCGTCCGATGCGGCTGTACGGCTACATCGCCAGCAAGGAGGAGTTGCTCGACCTGATGGTCGACGCCGTCCACGCCGAGATCCGGCCGGTCGGAGACGGCTGGCGGGAGGTGCTCCGGTCTCTTGCCGAAGCCACTCGGCACGCCGCTCACGAGCACGAATGGCTCGCCGATCTCCTGGGGGGCCGACCCCAGCTCGGGCCGCACGCGCTGGCCAGTGGGGAGACCGTGGTGGCCGCACTGGACGGCGTCGACGTGGACGCCGTCATGCCGGTGGTCGCCGCAGTCAACGCGTACGCGATCGGCGCGGTGCGTCGGGAGGTCGCCGAGCGGCGTGCCGAGCGGGCCACCGGGTTGGACGAGAAGCGTTGGCAGGCCTCACTCGGGCCCTATCTGGAGCGGACCTTCGCCACCGGTCGATTCCCCGCGCTGGCCACGGTGGTGCGCGATGCCGCCCACCTGGACGCCGACCACACCTTCCGGATCGGCCTCGACTTCCTGCTCGACGGCATTGAAGCCCGCATCTCAAGGTGACGCGCGGCCGAAGGGCCGGACCGGTAGGCGTCAGCGCCCATGGGCGTGTACCGGGGCCGCGACGGCACCCTTGTCAGATCAGGGTCGGAGAGATGGTCAACTTGCTGACGAGTTGACCGAATTCGGTGCGCTGCCGGGCAGTCAGGGTGGCGTAGAGCGGTGCCTGCAGCTCGGTGGTCAGTCGCTCGGCACGCTGCCATGGGGGGAGCAGGGTCGCGGCTGCGGGGTGTGGTTGTTCCCAGCCGTAGTGGGCTGCCTGCTCGATGCCGAGGTTGATGACCATGGCCGCCTGGGCGGTCAGCCCGCACAGGCGTACGGCGGCCAGGTGGCAGGCGCCGCGGTGCTCTCGTAGCACGTGGATGCGCTGCATGGCCGCACCGACGGGGTCTTCGTCGGGGTAGGGCTGTGCACGCCAGCCGGCGAACAAAGGCAGTGCGTCCGCGTCGGCAGCGTCGATCAGCTGCTGCGCCAGCCGGTTGAAGTGCTCTACGTCGACGTTCCCGGGGATGTGAGTGTGTCCCCACTGCCAGATGGCCTGGGCGTAGCAGGCGGCGGCGTCCCCTGCCGACATCACGGCCCGACCGGCCAGCCAGCCTGCGGAAATCAGGCCGGGGCCGAGGAAACCCTGGACTGCCTGGACCACTGGGACCGGCACCTCGCCGAGCACGCCGAACCGGCCACGGCAGTAGAAGGCGCGCCCTGGAGGGAAACCGGCGCGCAGGCCTATGGCGCTGGTCGCTTCGTCGGACATGAACTCGTCACCGAAGTCATGGATGGGCCGGGCCACCGCGTCGATGCAGTCGAAGATCTCCATGCGCCAAAGATCGTGCACCATGACTCGACAGGACAAGGGGAGGATTCCTCTTGGGACTCTTTAGGTAATCTATCGATTCATGCTGGACATTCGCCGTCTGTACATGCTCAAGACCGTCGTGGCACGCGGCTCCATCTCGGCGGCTGCGCAGTCACTGGACCTGTCCGCCGGGGCCGTGTCCCAACAGCTGTCCGCGCTGCGGCGTGAAGTTGGAGTCGATCTGCTGCGCCCCGACGGACGCACCGTGGCGTTGACCGAGGCGGGACGGGTACTCGTCGAACACGCCGACCGGATCTTCGGCGCCGTGCAGGAGGCCGAGAGCGCCGTCGCCGCGGTCAAGGGCACGGTCGGCGCCACCGCCACCCTCGCCGCGCTGCCGTCGACCGTCGCCCGCATCGTTGCCCCTGCGCTGACCTCACTCGCCTCGCGCCACCCGCAGCTCACCGTCACCTGCCAGTTCACCGACCAGGCGCAACTGCGGGAACTTGCTCTCGGCACCGTCGATGTGGTGCTCGGACAGCGATATCACCACCTGCCCGATGCCACACCCCGGGGCGTCGATGCCTACCGACTGCTCGACGATCCACTGCTGGTCGTCACCGCGGCAGACCGAGGGGGCGAACGACCCGTCTCCCTGCGGGAACTGGCCACCCACAGCCTCGCCGTGCCGCCGCCGACCACGGACTGCGGACAAGCCATCCTGCACGCCTGCCGGCAAGCCGGTTTCACACCGTCAACGCCCTATGTCACCACCGACATCGCGGCCCAACTCACCCTCGCCCGGGCCGGCCTCGCCACCGCGCTCATCCCCCAGACGGCCATCGACCCGACCACGGCCGGAATCCACACCTCGGGTATCGAGGATCACCCGATCCACCGCCTGCTGTTCGCCGCGACGCGTCACACCGACACTGCGAACCCCACGACCACCGCTGTCATCGCCGCGCTGCGCGCAGCCGCTCAGCACGGTCACACCAGGCACCTCCCCTCGACCTAGGACACTCCGTCGAGCGGCCGGAGAAAGCGGCGTTCATACCGCTTGATGCAGCGCGTGCGGCGAGCCAGTTCGAACGCGTCCTGGCACTCCGGGTCAGACACGCTGTCCGTGCGGTACCGCTCGTACGCAGCGAGACTGGGAAATGAGAAGAGAGCGTAGGCGATGTCGCTGTCGCCCTCACTCGGCAGGAAGTAGCCGTGGTGCGTCCCGCCGAAACGGTTGACGAGCCCCACCCAGCGGCGGCCGTATTCCTCGAAGTCCTCCAGCTTGTCGGCGTCGATCTCGTACGTCAGATGAATGGTGATCATGCCTACATGATGCAGCGAGACGGTTCGGACTCGAAGGCGGCCCGCGTGCCGTCGGCGCGCACCTGGCAGACGGGACACGGGGCCGACCTCCCACAGCGGCGATACGGCCGAGAGCGCCAGTTGGCCAAGTCGGTCTTCAGCGGGCCAGGGACCATCCCCGCGCGAGCGGGGATGGTCCCTGGACTGGGCGCGGAAGAGCGGCAACACCCGTACGGCGAAGGCGAAGCCGCGTACCACGTCGGTGATCCGGCGCGACGAGCGCGAACCGATGGGGCTCGGTGCCGCAACCGGCGCGCTGTCGGCCGTTGTGATCGCTGAACTCGTCGCTGAGGTAGGTCCGTCGCGGATGCACGGTGAGCCGGGGTGTTCGGCTGCGGACCCTGGCAGAGGTCGTCGACCATCGCGTGCCGGCGGGAAGACCGGCAGCATCGACGGCACCGAGATCCGAGTCAGGTGCCCGGCTGCCGGACGCAAGGACCGGGACAAGTTCATCTCCGGCAAGAGCAAGCAGAACGCGGTCAGGACCATGGTCGTCACGGATGGCGACGGCCGGCTGCTCTTCTGCAGCCCGGCCCGGCCCGGCACGCAGCTGCGCGGATGTCACTCATGTCCGTCCGTCAGCGCTGGTCAAGCTCCTGGACGGGGGGCCGGGTCGTCGTGAATCCCGGGGCGCGCCGAGGTCCTCGACGCCTCACCGCCCACCATGCACGAGCCCGTCAGTTGGTGAGGCGTGCAAGTTGGCGGCTCTTGCTCAGCCCTTGACGGCAGAGCTGGCGACGCCCTGGACGAACCACCGCTGGAAGAAGGCGAAGACCACCAGGACGGGCAGGACCAGCAGGACGCCGAAGGCCAGGATCTGGCCCCAGTCCGGGGGCTGCTGGCCCTGGAAGACGCTCATCTCCAGCGGCAGCGGGCGTACCGACGGGTCGGAAACCATCAGCACCGGCCACAGGAATGAGCCCCACTGGATGAGGAACGTCAGGATCGCGACCGAGGCGAAGGCCGGCTTCGACATCGGGACGATGATCGCGAAGAAGGTGCGCCAGGGACCTGCGCCGTCGATCCGGGCCGCTTCCTCGATGCTCGGCGGGATCGAGCGGAAGAACGTGTGGAACTGGTAGACGGAGAAGGCGTTGGCGATGAACGGGAGCGCCAGCATGTAGAGGGTGTTGCGCTGGTCGTTGAACATGTAGAAGAGCGGCACGGCCACCGACTCGAACGGGACCAGCATCAGCAGCAGGATGAGCGTGAAGACCGCTTCCCGCCCGCGCCACTTCAGCCGGGACAGCCCGTACGCGGCCATCGAGTTGACGAGCAGGCCGCCCGCCACCACGACGAAGGCCAGCAGCAGCGAGACGCCCATGAAGCGCCAGAAGTGGCCGGTGCTGTCGGAGTCGAGGCTGTCGAGGACGGCGGAGTAGTTGTCGAAGGACAAATGGGTCGGGACGAAGCCGGACAGGCCGTTGAGGACCTCGTCGGACGGCTTGAGGCTGCCCAGGAACAGGTAGATCACCGGCAGCACGAAGATGAAGGCCAGCACGCTGAGTACGGCGTAGTCCATGAAGCGGCGCAGGGGCGTAGGGGTCGTGCCCATGGGTCAGTCCTCGTTTCCGGGCCGGACGACGCGGCGCTGGATGAGCGTCAGGACGACGACGATCAGGAAGAAGACGACGGTGATCGCGGACGCCTGGCCGATGTTGTTCTGGTCGAAGGCGGTGGTGACGGCCTGGTACATCACGGTGCGGGTGGCGTCCTCGTCGAGGCCGCCACCGCGGACGAGGACGTAGACCTGGTCGAAGACCCGGAAGGAGAGCACCGAGGTGAGCATCGCGACGAAGACGAGGGTGCCGCGGATGCCGGGCAGGGTGACGTGGCGGAACTGCTGCCAGCGGGAGGCGCGGTCGAGTTCGGCGGCCTCGTAGAGCTCGCCCGGGATCTGCTGGAGGCCGGCGAGGAGGATGACCATCTGGAAGCCGACGCCCTGCCAGATGGACAGGACGATGATCGAGGCCATCGCGGTGGCGGAGTCGCCGAGCCAGTCGAAGGCGCCCCAGTTGCCGAAGCTCACCGCGTGCAGCGCGGAGTTCAGCATGCCCTGGTCACTGCGGGCGAGGATGAGGCGCCAGATCACGGCGACCAGCGCCATGGGGAAGACGACCGGCATGAAGAAGAGGGACCGGAACAGTCCGATGGCCTTGAGCTTGCGGTTGAGCAGGATGGCCAGGCCGAGTGCCAGGGCCGTCTGCACGGGGACGACGACCACGGCGAACGTCAGGTTGTTGAGCAGGGCACGCAGGAAGGGGCCGGACAGGTCGGGGTCGGTGAACAGCCTTCGGTACTGCTCCAGGCCGAAGAAGGACGGTGCCAGCGGGGAGCCGAGGCGGACGTTGTAGAAGGAGAGCACCACGGCGTAGCCGAACGGCACACCGACGAAGGCGATGAGTCCGACGACGGCGGGGGCGGACATGAGCAGTCCGTGCAGCCAGTCGCGGTTGTTGCGGCCAGGCCGTGCCGATCGCGTCGACCGCGCGGGTTTCACGGATGTCATGGAGGGGGCCTGCTCCGGGCCGGTCGGCGCGGCGTGCGCGGGTTCCACGGATGTCACGGGAGGGTCCTGTTCCCGGCGGGGGGGGGGGGGGGGGGGGCGCCTCCCCCCCACCCTGGCTGTCCCCGGGGTCCTCTC
>NZ_JBVJAB010000037.1:39637-53764 GCF_055591025.1 Streptomyces sp. NPDC041784 | reverse complement strand
GTGGGGGGGGTGGGCCCTCCCCCGTCCGGGCTGGCGCGGGGTACGCTGTCCCAATGGACTTCGGGGGCTCTCCCTCCCCCCGCCTGCCCTCCCCCCCCCCCCCCCCCCCCCCCGGCCGATGGGTCCTACGGGATCTTGTATCCGGCGTTGTCGGAGAAGTCCTGGTCGACGGCGCGGGCGGCCTTCTCCAGGGCGCTCTTGGGGTCGGCACCGCCGTAGATGGAGTTCAGGGCCTCGCTGAACTTCGCGGTGACGGTGGGGTATCCGGCGGTCACCGGGCGGGTGACGGCGACGCAGGACTTGGTGATGTCGCTGTCGCCGCACGGCTTGGCGAGCTGGTCGGCGAAGAGCTGGAGCGGGCCGCCCTGCTTGTACAGGCTGCTCTTGGCGAGCGCCGTCTTGGTGGCGGGCACCGCCCCATTGGCCGTCGTCATGGCGGCGACGTTGGCGTCGTCCAGGAGGGTGTCCAGGAACGCGCCGGCGGCCTTGGCGTTCTTGGTGTCCGCGCCGATGCCCCAGGCCCAGGAGCCCTGGCCGGTCTTGGGGCCGTTGCCGAAGTCCGGCAGCGGCAGCACGACGAGGTCGTCGCCCAGCGCCTGGCTGTAGGCGGGGTACATCCAGTGGCCGACCCAGCTCAGGGCGACGCGGCCCTTGGCGAAGGCGTTGCCGTCGGTGTTGGGGTCGACGTAGGTCTTCCAGGACTGGAAGGTCTTCAGGGCCGAGACCACGGCCGGGGTGTCGAGGGCGCCTTCCGCCTTGCCGTCCTTGAGAAGGGAGCCGCCCGCGGACCAGACGATCGGGGCGAAGCCGTAGGTGCCCCACTCGTTGGCGTAGCCGCCGGTCTCCTGGAGGTCGAGGGTCTTGCCGTCGGAGTCCTTGGCCTTCAGCGCCTTGAGCGCGGCGGTGAACTGAGCTGCCGTCCAGTCGTCGGACAGGCTGGTCGGATACTTCACCCCGGCCGCGTCGAGCAGCTTCTTGTTGCCGTAGATCCCCAGCCCGGAGTCGAACATGCCCAGGCCGTAGTGCTTGCCGCCGACCTCGCCCTGCGCCTTGCTCGCGTCGGTGGCGTTGTCCATGGTCTTGGCGGAGACGTACGTGTCGATCGGCGCGAGCTTCTTGTTGTAGACGAAGTTCGCCATGGTCGGGCCGTCGAACTCCAGCACGTCCGGCAGCTCGGAGGCGCTGGTGGCGGTGATGGTCTTGGTGTAGTCGGCCTCGGGTATCAGCTTGAGATCGACCTTGATCTTGTTCTGTGAGGAGTTGAAGGACTTCACCGCGTTCTGCAGTGCGCTGGCCTCGTTCTTCTGGCCCTGGTGGGCCCAGACACTGATGGTGCCCTTGCCGCTCCCGGCCTCGGCGGAGGCATCAGTTCCGCCGCCCGAGCCGCAGGCGGCCAGCGCCACCAGGGGGACGAGGGCCAGGCCCGTGCTGGCGGTGCGGCGGTACTTTCTGCTGGTCGAGCTCATGGCTGTGCCTCCGTGCTGTGGCGAGGGTTCGACGCGCTGACGCGCTGACGTGCTGACGCGCTGACGTGCTGACGCGCTGACGCGCTGACGCGATGACGTGCTGACGTGGTGTGCGGGCGTGGGGGTGTGGGGTTCGGGGAGTTACTGCGGTCCGCGCGGGTGCGGCGGGGCGGTGGTCTCGCGCAGGACGAGGCGGATAGGCATCTGCACCTGCTCGGCGGGTGGTTCGGCGTCGGGTTCGTCCACCTGTCGCAGGAGCAGCCGGGCGGCCTCGGCGCCTTGGTCGGCGACCGGCTGGGCAACGGTGGTCAGGCCGACCACGTCGGCGAGTTCGTGGTCGTCGAAGCCGACGACGGACACGTCGTCCGGCACCTTCAGCCGGTGCCTGCGCAGGGCGCGCAGGGCGCCCATCGCCATCTCGTCGGACTGCGCGAACACGGCGGACGGCGGGCGAGAGACGGCCAGCAGTTCGGTCATGGCCCGCTCGCCGCCCTCGACGGTGTAGTCACCGTCCGCCTCCAGGGCCGCATCGTGCTCTATCCCGGCGTCGGCCAGGACGTCCAGGTACGCCTGGCGGCGCTCGAGGGGAGTCGTCCAGTGCAGCGGCCCGCTGGCGCCCGAGATCATGCCGATGCGGCGGTGGCCGAGGTTGACCAGATGTCGTACGGCGCTCTCGGCGCCGGCCCGGTCGTCGATGCCGACCACGGTGAAGCCTGGCCGGGCGCCGCCGACCGTGATGGCCAGCGGCACCCCCAGCGAGCGCAGCGCGGCGGACTCCTCCTCGTCGGGGATGAGGAGCGTCAGCACCGCGTCCACCCGCTTGCGGACCGGCATCTTGGTGAAGAAACGCTTGCGTGTCTCCGGCGAGCCGAGGTTGTACAGCAGCACGTCGTACCCGGCGGCGCTGAACACCTTCTCGGCGGCGTCCAGCACGGTGCCGAAGAACCAGCGGCCCACATACGGCACCACGACCCCGATGGTGAAGGTGCGGCCGCTGGCCAGGCTCGACGCGGAACGGGACGCGGTGTAGCCGAGCTGGGCGGCGACGGCCGCGATCCGGTCCCGCACCTCGTCGGACACGCCCGGTCGGCCGCGCAGGGCGCGGGACACGGTGGACGCGGAGACGCCGACCGCCTGGGCGACATCGGTGATGCTGGCCGTCACGGCGCATTCCTCCTGTTGATTTCACGTCGGTGTGATCTGGGGGTGACGCGACCGTAAACCCACCCACTGTGTTGCGCAAGCGTTTGCGTTCATATTTACTTGGGCCGGTCCTCAGGAGACCTTGTTGTTATCAAGCGTCAGCGCACGCGTTTGGGCGCTGTGGAGCCGACAGGAACTTGTGCATGCGATACGCCCCGCCCGGCCTCTGCGTGAACGACTTCGCCCTCCTGCGCGAAGAGGACGGCACGTACACGGTGCTGCACCTGCAGGGGCCCTGGACACCGGAATTCGACCATCTGCGGATGGAGACGTCCTACGGCCGGGCTACCTCCACCGACCTGGTCCACTGGCAGCCGCAGGGCACCGCCTTCGGCAATGGGCTGCCCGGCCGCTTCGACCAGCAGGCCGTGTGGACCATGCACCCCGTCCGGCACGGCGACGGAATGGCGATGTTCTACACCGGCGTCTCCGGTCTCACGCCGGGCGGCTGGCCGGTCCAGTCGGTCGGGCTGGCGTACTCCGACCGCACCGACGGCACCGGCTGGCGGCGCCATGGGACCGGGCCGGTCGTCGAGGCGGACCCGCGCTGGTACCGCACCGGCGAACGCATGGGCTGGCGCGACCCGTTCGTCGTACGCGACGACGAGACCGACGGCTGGGTCATGGCCGTCTGTGCCAGCGACGCCTCCCTCCCGGTGGAGGTCAGCGGCTGCGTCGCCTGGGCCACCTCCGACGACCTGGAGCACTGGACCGTCCACCCGCCGCTCCTGTCACCCGGCGACGTCGACGAGCTGGAGTGCCCGGTCCTGGAACGCCTCGACGACGGCTCCTGGCTGCTGCTCGGCTCCATCGGCGCCACCCGCGGCTTCGAGGCATGGACCGCCCCGAGCCTGCGGGGCCCCTGGACCCGGCGCGGACCTCTTGGCCCGACCGGCGCCTACGCCCCCCGTGTCATCGCGGCGCCCGACGGCTCCCGCGTCGTCCTGCACACCACGCCCCGCCGCGTCGGCCTCAGCGACACCGGTGACCGCTGCCGCGGCATGCTCACCCAGCCCAAGTCCCTCGTCACGCCCGTCGATTCGGCCCCCCGCCTGGAATGGTGGGCCGGCTTGAACGTCTGGCTCGGCGAAGAGACGGACCGCCCCGTCCTGCACGCGGTCGGCGACATCGGCATATCCGGTCCGGTCGAGATCACCCTGCGCACCGACGGCCCGGGCGGTGACCGTTCCACTCTCGCCGTCGGCTGTGACGGCAAGAACCTCTGGGTCACCGGCCCCGACGGCACCCGGCTCGGCGAGACCGTCCTGACCGAACCCGCCGCGACCCTGCGCGTCCTCACCATCGGCGAATACGTCGAGGTCTACGCCGACAACGTCTTCGCACTGACCACCCTGTGCTACTCCGGGCACCCCGCCCCGTGGACAGCCGTCACCGAAGGACGCGAACACCCCATCCCCGTCCGCCCGATCCGGCTGCCCGACCCCCACCGCGACGACGCCTCCGCCATCTGGCCCGGCCCGTCACCGCGCTGACCCGAACTCCCCTCCGGAAAGGCCCAGCAAAGGCCCAGCGATGAAGGTCACCGCCGACGGTCTCCGCTTTCCCGACGGCTTCCTGCAGGGCGTCTCCACCACCGCCCACCGGATCGAGGGCAACAACGTCAACACAGACGGGATGTGCTGGAGGCTCGTGGAGCGGTGCAGCACGTTCACCCCGTCGCTGGATGCCTATGACACCTGTACGCGCTTGACCGCGGCGGCTGTGGTTGCCCGAACAGTACGTGCATGAGATCGGCGCGTTGCCCGCAGTCGTCGCGCAGCGCGCGACTGACGGTGCGGCTCTCGTCCGCTCCGGGCTTGGTGGCGAACAATGGAGCCCGCAAGCAACGGTCTGTCCTGGCGGCTACGCGGCACGACGTCGTACACAGCACGGGCAACCGCGTCACCTGGTCTCTCGCGAGGAGGCCCCGGCGTTTACGCCGGGGAGGAACCGCATCCCGTGACAGCGACGGGGAGCGCCGCTGCGACCTGCTCGGCGGAGCCGAGTGCGGGCGAACGCATGTGCTCATGTTCGTTGATGGGTGTGATCGTGACGGGAGAGGGGCGGGGCGTGTGGATCTCGTACGTACGGTCGTCCGACAGGGGTGGGTGAGCGGAACTTCGCGCGGGGGTGAGGGTGTGGCGGAAGCGGCAGCGGCTGACGGAGCGGGGCATGCCCGGTACACGTTCCGGCTTCGCTTGTCGTCCACCGCCCACATGCTGCTGATGGCGGAGTGGGACCGGTGCCGGTGGGTGTGGAACGAGTGCGTGGCCAAGTCGAAGCAGGCCCACGCTTGGAACAAGAACCGTCCCGAGGGGACCGTCAAGCGTACCTGCGGCCCGGCGCAGCCCGACAAGATGCTGACCGACGCCCGTGCTTGCACGCCGTGGCTGCGTGAGGGCTCCAGCGTTCCGCAGCAGCAACTCATCCGGGATTTCGGCAGGTCCAAGGCCAAGGCTCAGAAGGACATCCGCGGTCGGGTTCCGCAGCACCGCCGGGCCGGGATGCCGAAGTGGAAGAAGAAGCGCGAGACGCTGCCAACGCTGAACTACACCCGGCGCGGCTTCCGCCTCAAAGACGGCAGGCTGCGTCTGGCGGGCGGCACCGCCTTGACGGTGGTGTGGTCGCGAGACCTTCCGGCAGAATCACACCGCTCAGTGCCGACGGTTCCAGAACGGGGTGTCCCAGCGTTGTTCCCGGCGGTACTGTGCGGCCCTTGTCTCCAGGTACTCGGCGTGAACGGCCGTCATACGGCGGGCGTAGGCCGTCATGGCATGGGCGTCACCGGCCCAGGCAGCCAGGATCGCCCGCGCCCCGACCAGGCCGGTGGCCAGTGCGGTGACGATCCCCCGGGCAGCCAGCGGGTCAGTGGCGGTGGCGGCGTCTCCCACCGCTACCCAGCCCGGGCCGGCCGCGGGAGTGGCGCAGGCCGAGCCGGCGGCGAGCACCCGCAGCCGCCGCAGCGGTCGCTCCCAGCCGGCGATCCGTTCCCGGACATGACCGGCATCCTGCGCCTGGGTCCACCACACGCCCGGGTCGAGCAGGCGTAGGCCGGCGAGGAGATCGGCATCGGTCATGGCCATGAGGATCCGCTCACCACCGGGTAGCGGGGCGGTGTACCACCAGCCCCAGCGAGTGGCCTGCACCAGCGACGTGCGGTCCAGGTGGGCGGCCTGCTTCCTCGGCGGGCCCAACAGCCCGGCGACCGCGATCAGGCGGTCGGAGCGGGTGCGCGCCGCCCCGACGCGACGAGCCAGCCGAGCGGCCCGGCCCGTGGCGTCCACCAGATAACCGGCCTCCAGCACACCGCCCTCGCCAGTGGTGATCTGCCAGTGGTCCCGATGCCGACGGGCGTCGCGGACATGTCCGGCGAGCCAGAGAGCACCACTGGCGCGGGTCGCTTCCAGGAGGGCGGCGTCGAACCGGGTGCGGTCCAGATGCCAGCCCTCGCCGTACGGACCGAGCTGGTGGTCCACCGCGGTGAGCGCATCCTGGCCCCAGGCGGCCTGGTTGCCGTAGCAGGGAGCGTGCCCAGCGCCGACGAGCCCGTCGAGCACCCCCAGTCGTTCGAGAAGCGGGCGGGCGGTGGGAGCGAGACTCTCTCCCACCCGCCAGTCAAGGGAGCTCACCGGGGAAACGAGGACGACGCTCGCCCCTGCCCGGACGAGGGGCAGCGAGGCTGCACACCCGGCGGGGCCTGCGCCGGCGACGAGAACGTCGAAGCGCCGGCCCCTCCCACAGCCGCTCGGCCCGCCGCTGTCCAACGTGCCGCTCCCGCCTCTGCCCGGCCTACCCGGTCTCGTGGTCGGTCCGTTCCGTCTCGACCAGGATCACGTCGCCGTTCGGCATCGTCCGGGCGACGATGAACCCGAGAGTGCTCCACTTCTCGACCATCTCGTTCATACCTTTTTCGGCGTTTTCACCGTCCCCGACACCGCGGTCCCACTCCTGGAACGCCCCGGCCGCCGCGTCCTGTACCAGCCCGTCGTGCGCCGGCTCGGGAAGGACTTCATCGGGGCGGGAGGCCGGCCACCAGTGGTCCATGCACATGTAGAAGTCGGCCTG
Organism: Streptomyces sp. NPDC041784; assembly: GCF_055591025.1. Lineage (NCBI taxonomy): Bacteria > Bacillati > Actinomycetota > Actinomycetes > Kitasatosporales > Streptomycetaceae > Streptomyces > Streptomyces sp. NPDC041784. The sequence continues at coordinate 47,030 of NZ_JBVJAB010000037.1, read as the reverse complement.
CCAGGGCAGGGCCATGTACTTGGTGACATCTCCGGCGACCAGATCTTCACGCAGCCGGAAGGGTGCTGCCCAGGTGGACTGCCGGTCAGCGATATACGTCATCTCGATGCCCGGGAAGAATCCGCCGCCGCTCGCCGTTTCCAGCGCGGCCCGCACCAGGGCGTGGGGCTGGTCGGCCGGCGCGAGAGCCTCGAACGGGAGCGGGGCGGGCACTCCCGTCCAGTCGGCCAGGAAGTCGCCGGCGGCCCAGCGCTGCATCCGCGCGTACTGGCCGGGCAACAGCGCCAGCCACGTCCGTGGCTTGTTGCGCTGAGCGTCCCCGTCATCGCCGGACAGGACGGGCATGAACCCCGCGTTTGCCTGGCTGGTGTCGTCCACCAGTCCGGGCTTGCGCAACCTCTTGAAGACGATCTGACGCGCAGTGGCGTTGTCCGGGGTGTTCGAGGACAGCCGGGCGAGACGGCTCGGCGTGAGGAAGTTGCGCCGAGGGTCGCCGTGCATCTCTCGCGCTTTCTTGTTGACCCATGCGAACCAGACCGGGCGGGCGAGCAGCGGGTAGATGTCGCGCGTGAAGGAGACCTCCGGCGGGGTGGGCAGTCCGCCCGATGCGCGGGCGACCTCCAGGGCGACGTCGTACAGGGTGACCAGGCTCGGTACGGGGGAGGCGTAATCGGGCGGGCCCACCACGCACCACGCCGAGGTCACCGGGACATGGCGTCCGTCCGGGCCCAGGCGCACGGTTGCGCTGACCGGGCCGTCGGAGACGTCGTCGTGCCAGCCGTCATTGTTGGCGTAGTGGCGGAGCGGATTGGCGGGCTCGACCGAAGCCGACGTGCCGAAGCCGCCGAGGACGAGCAGCCGGCCCGCCTCGTCGGTGCGCAGTTCGCCCAGCGGTACCGGGGTGTCCAGGAAGGTCCCGGTGTCGAACCTGGCATCCGTGCCGTCCTGGGACGGACCGGTCACACTGCGCGGCCCCGGCCGGATGACCAATCGCGCCCGAGCGGCGGGATCAGCGGGATCGATGTGCCGATTACGGCGGTTGGAGTCGGCGGTGGACTCATGGAAGCGCCCGGCGAACTTGAACCACTCACCCTTGGCATTGGCCAGTTCGGCGGTCCAGACGATCTGCGCCTCGGCCGAGGTGAGCTCGCCCAGGACGGTGCCGGCCCGGTCATAGGCGTACACACGGAACCGGGCGGCCTGACGCTTGATCCGCCCGTCGGCGTCCTTGAAACCGCCGGACGCACTCGACGGGATCCCGGGGGACTCCGAGCCGATGAAGAAGCCGTCGGGGCTGTTGCCCACCCGGGCGATGCCGATCGTGGGATGGATCTCGCAGCGTGCGACGTCATCGAGATTCATGTCAGCTCCCGGTGAGGGTGAGAGGTTCGGGATCGACAGGCCCGTGATGCTTCTCCGGCTCAGCCGGCCGCGGAGCACATGACGACGGACCGGAACGGCTCTCCTTCAGCCGGCCGGTGCTGTGCACCGCTCTCGTCCTTACGAGGTGCGGCAGCGCTGAGAGTTCGCCAGCCACCCGCACTCGAGTCCGGCGATACGACCCAGCCGTGGAGGACGCATCCATCGTCCCCCCGATCGTGGGTGGTCGCAATCTGGTGGCAAGCCGCTGCAACCCGGTGCCGGCATGTGTTCCGAGGCGATGTCCGGGGGACGAGCGGCAATGGTCGTTTCAGGTGAACGGTGAACCGCGTTGTGCGCCTGGCACACCGCGGGGGACCGACCTGTTCTTCTGGGCGGGTGTGCCGCGCCGAACGGCGACTGATGAGGAGGAACATGCGCGTGTTCGACCTCGGCAACGAATCCAGTGAAGTGACGCCTGCCCGAGGGTCCGGACGTCGAGGACTATCTGTTCCATGAGGGGCCGGCCGACCTGGCAGCGGACGATCCGGTGCGCGAGGTCCGGCTCAGTGAGCTGTTCTCCGGCCCTGACCGGCCGCTGCTGCTCTGCCACTTCATGTGCGGCAAGGAACAGGACCGGCCCCTGCGCCTCGCGCACGATGTCGACCGGCGGCTTCCATTCGGTCGCCGACCACCAGGCCGGCACCCTTGACTCCGCCGTCGGCCAGGACGCCACCTTGTCGGTGTTCACCCGCGACGAAGGCGGCGCGGTCCGCCACTACTACAGCACCCGTGTGCGGATGGCCGACGGCGACGGTCAGCAGGCCACCGACCTGCTCAGCCTCGTCTGGCAAATGCTCGACCTCACGCCGCAAGGCTGTGGCGACTGGTATCCCCGGCTCTCCTGGTGACGGTCGCAGGGGGACGCTGCGTCAGTGGGGTGTCAGTTCGCCGGATTCGAATGTTCGAAGTGGTTGCGGAACAGACTTCCGGTGAACGACGTGCGGGCGGGCGGTTCGCCGGCCTCGCCGGGATAGAGGTCGGAGAGCGTGAACACCTCGGGGACAAAGGTGTAGAGCCGGGCTTCCGGGTGCGCCATGCGGTCGTTGCGATAGGCGCGGTGGGCAGCCCCGAAGGCAGCTTGCACGATCGTCTGCTCGTTGTGCGGTGGTCCGGGCATCGACAGGTGGGAGAGGAAGGGAGTGTCGTCGCCCACCACCGCCATGCCGTGGAAGGCAGGGGCGTCGGGTTCCGGGTGTCCGACTGTGTGGTGCATGTGGCCGCCGTGCTCGTCCATGGCTCTCCATCTGTTCGCTCGGACCCGCCGGGGGCTGCTGTCAGATGGCGGCGGTGTGTGGATGAGAGCGCGGTCAAGTATCCGGGCGTGACGCATCTTGGGAGGCCGGCCCGGCGCTGGGCGGGGAATCCACCCGTTCAATGAGCGCCGTGGGGCTACAAGCCGCTCTGGAAGAGGGGACCTTGAACATCGTGCAGGTCCGACGAATACTCAGGGCACCTTGGACACCGCGCACTTCGCAGGGCCGAGGGGTGACAGGGCTACGGGCAAGCAGTGGAGGCCGGCCGCGATGTTCTCACTCCGGCCGCCGTGAAACGGCGGTCACGCAGCCCGGCGGCCCCGGCCGTCTGTCTCAAAGCCCCTGTCTTCCTCAATGCCATCGACTGGAACCAGGGGCTGACCGTGCTGCTCGGCCCCGCCTCCGAGCCCATCCGTGTCCTGGCCGCCGGCAGCAGCGACCTCGCCGAACACCTCCTCGCCCTCTGGCGGCAGCTGCCTGGCATCCAACTGCGCCTGGAATCCTGCTGGTTCGGCCTCGCCGGCACCGGCACCGGCTCACTGCTCCTGGCCGCCCGCACCCTCACGCTCGGCGACCAGCTGGGCATCCCCGCCGTGCTGACCAACACAGTCCGCTACGCCGACGCCGACCAGTACCGCCTCGCCGACGTCGTGGACGCCGCCCGCCTGCTGCGCCCCATCGACCGCCGTCACGTCGACCCCGGCGAGCGCCGGCTGAAGGACCCGGCCGCCATGGGCGAGATCGCCCGCCGGATCGCCGCGGCCAACAGCTGCGGCGACGACCGCGCGGCCCGGCTGCTGGCCGACACCACCGCCACGGCCGACGCCTGCATCGCCGACCCGTGATGCAGGTAAACAAACGCCCCTCGCGGCGTCGGCTCTCCCCAGCCGCCCGGAGCGGGGCCAGGCCGGCGCTGCCGACTCCGGTCGAACCGGCGGGGCTTGCGCTACCCGATCAGCTGCCCGTCATCGGCTGTCACAGGGAGATGGGACCGAGGTCAGCGGCGGTCTGGGCCAGTGCTCGGAGGGTGGGGCCGTCGGCGGTGGATCGCCACGCGAGGGCCCAGTGGATGGTGGGGGCGTCGTGAAGGGGGAGGAAGACGATGCCGGGGGGACGGTTGTAGCGGGCGGCGATCTCGCCCAGCGGGTGGACACACTGTCCGGAGGCGACCAGGGAGAGAACCTCGTGGAAAGTCCGCGCGGCGGGCCCGCGCGGGATACGGCGGCCGAGCGGCGTACGCGTGGGGATCATGGCCGCGATCCAGTACTCGGGGGCGTCGGGGCCGAGGTCGACGACATGGTTGTCGCCGAGGTCCTCCAGCGACGCGATGCCGCGCTCGGCCAGCGGATGGTCTGCCGCCACGGCGAGCACGCGGCCTCCGGTCAGCACGGTCGGGCCGACCGTGAGGTCCGGTTCGGCCACCGGAAGCCACAGCACGTGCGCGTCGTGCTCTCCGGTGCGCAGCGCGGTGAACGGGTTGCTGCCGTAGATCTCGCCAAACTGGACATCGCTGCCGGGGTGGCGGGAGCGGAAGGCCTCGATGAGGGGCCGCAGTTCGTGGCCGGCATGGCCGAACACACCCAGGCGCAGGGTCTGCCCCGTCCCCGCGCCGGCCGCTTCGGCGCGCGCGAGCCCCTCCCGGAGAAGGTCGACGGCCTGCTGGAGGTCCTCGCGGAGACGCCGGCCGACCGGGGTCAGGGCGACGCGCCGGCTGGTGCGGTCGAACAGGACGACGCCGAGGCGCCGTTCCTGCTTGGCGATGGCCTGACTGACGCGGGCCTGGGACACATGAAGCCGCTCCGCGGTGCGGGCGAAGTGCAGCTCCTCGGCCAAGGTCAGGAAGATCTCGATGTCACGTAGCTCCATGCACAACCCCCGTCCATACATAACCGCCACATTATGAATAGCCCAAGGAACCTTACATTGTTCCGCTGGCCCGCCCGCACCGATGCTGGATACATCACCACCGGACAGGCGGCACACGCCTGACGCACACATGGATGGGGAGGGAAACCGATGGGCGACATGCGGGCCATCGCCGATCGCATCGAGATAGATGCGCTGCGAGCCGAGCTCACGGACGCGGTGATGATGCGTGACTTCGACCGGGCCGTCTCGCTGTTCACGCCTGAGGGCGCCATGCGCTGGCCGCACATCGACAAGGAGTTCGTCGGCCGCGAGGAGATCCGCGCGGGGATCGAGTGGGGCCAGTTGCTCTGGGAGTTCTTCGTGCAGAATGTCCACCCCGGCGTCATCCGGCTGGACGGCGACACCGCGGCCGGCCGCGCGTACATCCAGGAGTTCGGACGGATGCGCGACGGCAGCTCGCACCTGAACTACGCCTTGTACCACGACCGTTACGAGCGAACCGCCGGCGGCTGGAAGTTCAGCGAACGCATCTACGAGGTCCGGTACCTGGACTCCACCCCGCTCCGCGGCTCGGTGCCGGAGCGCCTCGGCTGATCCGTCCTGCACGCCGTTATGGCGTGCCAAGTCGACATCTCGCGTGCGAATCCCTGAAAGCGGAGGAAAGAAACCATGGCTGAGAACACCGAAGTCGTCGTGATCGGCGGCGGTTACGCCGGGGTCATGGCGGCCAACCGGCTGATGCAGCGCGACGACGTGACCGTGACGCTGATCAACTGCCGCCCGGACTTCGTCGAGCGGATCCGACTGCACCAGCTGGCGGGCGGGACGCACGAGGCCGTCAGCGACTACCGGAAGGTCCTGGGCGAGCGCGTCCGGTTGGTGGTCGACACCGTGACCCGGATCGACGCGACGGGGCGCGGGGTGGAGCTGGCGAACGGCGACACGGTCGGCTACGACTACCTGATCTACGCGGTGGGCAGCGGCAGCGCCGACCCGGGTGTGCCCGGAGCTGCCGAGTTCGCCCACCCGATCGCCACGTTCGAGGAGGCGCAGCGGCTGCGGTCGGTCCTCGACGCCGCTCCCGCCACGGCCCCCGTGATGGTGGTCGGAGCCGGCCCGACCGGCATCGAGACCGCCGCCGAACTGGCGGAGGCGGGCCGCACCGTGACCCTGGTCTGCGGCGGGCTGCTCGGGCCCTACCTGCACCCGAACGGCCGCCGCTCGGTCGCCGAGCGGCTGGCCCGCCTCGGTGTGACCGTGCTGCAGGGCCCCGACACGAAGGTCACGGAAGTGACCCGCGACACCGTGCGCCTCGGCGACGGCCGTGAGCTGCCGAGCGAGGTCACCATCTGGACCGCCGGGTTCGGCGTGCCGGACCTGGCCGCCCGCAGCGGGCTCACCACCGACGCCCTGGGCCGCCTGCTCACCGACGAGACCCTGACGAGCGTCGACGACGAGCGGATCGTCGCCGCCGGGGACTCGGCGGCACCGTCGGACATGCCGTTCCGGATGAGCTGCCAGGCCGCGGGCCCTCTGGGCGCACACGCCGCCGACACGGTGCTCAGCCGCATCGCGAGCAAGCGGCCCGCACCGATCGACCTGGGGTTCGCCGGCCAGTGCATCAGCCTGGGGCGCCGCGCAGGCATCTTCCAGTTCGCCCACAAGGACGACACCGCCAAGCGGCTCCACCTTGGCGGCCGAACAGGCGCGAAGGTGAAGGAACTCGTGTGCAAGCACACCATCAAGCAGCTGGTGAACGAGGCACGCAAGCCCGGCTCCCACACCTGGGCCAAGGGCGAGCAGGGCCGCCGACTGCTGCGGGCTCAGCGCCGCGAGACGGCGGCCACCGCCGGACAGTCCGCCTGAACCACGCACCAGCAGCCGACGTGAGGCCGCCTGCCGATGGTCCTGGCACACGGCTCGTCCGTGACGTCTTCCCGCGATACGAACTGCGATCACCCACCGTGCAAGATCGACTATCGACACACGCACTATCAGGGGTTCAGTCATGATCCTGATTACCGGGGCCACCGGGTCCTCCGCCCGCGCACGGACGGCCGTGTCGGTGACCCTTCCGCACCCGGGCAGTACGTCCGGCAGGGCGCCCATGTCGGAAGCGCCCTGGACGTTGTTCTGACCGCGCAGCAGATTGACCCCGTAGCGCACACACCGGCCGCAGGCGATGCACAGGTCCCGGTCGAGACGGACGTAGGGGTGTGAGTCGTCCCCGCCCCGGCCTCCGGCACCCTGCGCCGCCTCGGGGCCGATGCCCATCGACCGGCAGACATCCGCCAGTTCACTGGGGTTGCCGTCGGCGAGGGCCCGGGACGGCAGAGCGGAGACGATGAGCTCCACCGCGGCCCTGCGCAGAGACACGAGATCGTCGGTGGCGGTTTCGACGGGGACACCGGGGGAAACGGGGGTGACACACGCGGCCACGACGCGGCCACCGGCCCGTACCAGACACGTACGGCAGGAACCGGCAGGGCTGAGCCGGTCGTCGGAGCACAGCGCGGCAACTCGATCCCGGCCGCCCGTACCGCCGTGAGCAGGGACGCCCCGTCAGGCACCTCAAGGCCGATGCCGTCCACCTCGATCCCGATCCCGGTCATGGGTCCCATCCCGCCAGCCGGTCCCCGTAGGCGCGGGCGAGGCTGCGCGCGGCGGGCGGGATCCGCCGCCCGAAGGCGCACAGGCTCGCCTCGGCCAGCACACGGGACAGCCGTTCCCACTCCCGGCCCGGGGGGGGGGGGGGGGGGGGCACCCCCCCCCCCCCCCCCGACCCGGACCAACACAAGAGGCACACACCACCCCTCTCGGCCCCGGAGAACTACCCCCCGCGCCCCCCC